>NZ_JASHCL010000001.1:0-868845 GCF_047464155.1 Streptococcus infantis | reverse complement strand
CCGGAAGTAGTTGGGGGTTGCCCCCTGTGAGATATGGAAGTCGCTTAGCTCGAGGGAGTTTAGCTCAGCTGGGAGAGCATCTGCCTTACAAGCAGAGGGTCAGCGGTTCGATCCCGTTAACTCCCATAGGTCCCGTAGTGTAGCGGTTATCACGTCGCCCTGTCACGGCGAAGATCGCGGGTTCGATTCCCGTCGGGACCGTAATAACGAAAGTTATTTGACTCGTTAGCTCAGTTGGTAGAGCAATTGACTTTTAATCAATGGGTCACTGGTTCGAGCCCAGTACGGGTCATATTTGCGGGTTTGGCGGAATTGGCAGACGCACCAGATTTAGGATCTGGCGCTTAACGGCGTGGGGGTTCAAGTCCCTTAACCCGCATAATAGAAATCAGCCGGCTTAGCTCAGTTGGTAGAGCATCTGATTTGTAATCAGAGGGTCGCGTGTTCAAGTCATGTAGCCGGCATTTTTTTTAATATAAACCAGAGTCGATGCGAACGTAGTTCAGTGGTAGAACACCACCTTGCCAAGGTGGGGGTCGCGGGTTCGAATCCCGTCGTTCGCTTAGAGAGGCCGGGGTGGCGGAACTGGCAGACGCACAGGACTTAAAATCCTGCGATTGGTAACGATCGTACCGGTTCGATTCCGGTCCTCGGCATATATTGAAGAGCACCCTTAGCTCAACTGGATAGAGTACCTGACTACGAATCAGGCGGTTAGAGGTTCGACTCCTCTAGGGTGCATTAAACATTTAACTCGGGAAGTAGCTCAGCTTGGTAGAGTACTTGGTTTGGGACCAAGGTGTCGCAGGTTCGAATCCTGTCTTCCCGATTGATGGCGGTGTAGCTCAGCTGGCTAGAGCGTCCGGTTCATACCCGGGAGGTCGGGGGTTCGATCCCCTTCGCCGCTATAATGATCTTGTTGGACCTTTAGCTCAGCTGGTTAGAGCTCTCGGCTCATAACCGAGTGGTCGTAGGTTCAAGTCCTACAAGGTCCATTGGAATGATGGAGGATTACCCAAGTCCGGCTGAAGGGAACGGTCTTGAAAACCGTCAGGCGTGTAAAAGCGTGCGTGGGTTCGAATCCCACATCCTCCTTTATTTATTATTAACGCGGGATGGAGCAGCTCGGTAGCTCGTCGGGCTCATAACCCGAAGGTCGTAGGTTCAAATCCTGCTCCCGCAATATTGGCTCGGTAGCTCAGTTGGTAGAGCAATGGATTGAAGCTCCATGTGTCGGCGGTTCGATTCCGTCTCGCGCCATATTTTATATAATTTTATGCGGGTGTAGTTTAGTGGTAAAACTACAGCCTTCCAAGCTGTTGTCGCGAGTTCGATTCTCGTCACCCGCTTTGAACTTTGTTCAAGTACCAAGTTTTTTTCTTGGGCGCGTAGCTCAGGTGGTTAGAGCGCACGCCTGATAAGCGTGAGGTCGGTGGTTCGAGTCCACTCGTGCCCATTAATAGGAGAATTACTCAAGAGGCTGAAGAGGACGGTTTGCTAAATCGTTAGGTCGGGTAACCGGCGCAAGGGTTCGAATCCCTTATTCTCCGTAATTAAAGAGCTGTATAGCTCTTTTTTTATTGTCTTAATCTTATATTATTCTTTTTATAACTGTTTAACATTTGATATAATGTAAGTGAAAGCACTACAATAATTAGTTAACTACCAAGGAGTTCGTTATGGAATCTAAGAAGATCTTAGGAAGCTTGCTAGTTCTTTTCATAAGTCTTTTTATGTTTGGCTGTAGTAATCATAGCTCCGAAAATTCTAATCAGGGGCTTAGTTTATCAACAACAGTTAGTCAATCAAATACTAATGAACAAACTTCCGTAGAGGCTAAGAAAAATTTTAAAGAATTCTACAAGCCAGTTTTTGATAATTATCAAAAAATACTTTCTACACCGAAGGATGTAAATGCAATTGCTGATCTCTATAAGAGTTTACAAGGTACTGAACGCCCTATCAATAGTTGGTCAGTTGAAAATGCGGTTTATCAAGCTGATAAGATGAGTTTTGTCTATGCAGATCTTAATAAAGATGGTGTGGAGGAATTGTTAATAGGCGTTGAGCAATCTAATGGTGATTATTTTATTTCGGGTCTTTATTATCTCGTAAATGAGAAACCGATACTTTTAGCAGAAGGCTTTGTAGCAAGTCATGGTGGGGCTAGAAATTCTATGAATATCTATAATGATGGAGATATCTTAGAATTAAGCTGGTCATCTGGTACAGGTGAAGGTAGGGGAGCACTTTATCATCTGAATTCTAGCCAGCAAGCAGCAAGTAAAGTTCAGGAACAGGACATTCGTGTACCAGGTAACAAAAGTTTGCATTCTGACTTTGGTAAAGCAGAGGCAGATTTAATGAATTTTAAGCAACTAGATTGGCAGAAATTTGAAAACTCTACTAGCACGACTATTTCGGGAGAAAAGCAAAAAGCTCCTTGGAATGCCAACAAATCTGCTAAATTAGAAGCTTTTATTAAAGGATGGGGAGAAAGACTTGGTCAGCCCAATTACAAAAAAGGAATTGCTGGAGGAGATGTCGGTGCAGATAATCTCTATACCTTTGGTGATGGGCCGAGTGAAAAAATAAATGCGGAATATTCGGATAATGGGTTAGGAACTGCTAAGTATCGCATCGTAGAGCGCTACAGTAACTGGGATAAATTTCCAGATGTGCACAGCTACTTCTTTGCGATAACCAATACAGGAGAAGCGATTGTCTTTCATTCACCGACAACTAATGGTGGGATTATGTACTTGAAACCAACCGAAAATACAGAAATACAAGCAGAATTCAAACGCTTGGTTGAAGAAGAGTAATGAAAAAAGAGTTTAGCCTTGGCTAAACTCTTATTTTTAAAAAGTTAATATTTCGATATCGAAATAATTGACAGATAAAATGGAAAGAGGTAGAATATAGAAAGTTCGATATAGAACAAAAAGGAGACAAAATGGACAAGATGTTAGGTGGCTATCAAGCTTTACAGATTCGCTTGTTGAATGGGCGTATCTTTCAAAAACTCTTGAGCAAGGAACCAGATGCTCAATACAGAAGTGAACAAGGGAAAATTTTAACGATTTTGTGGAAGCAAGAGTTGGGGTGCGCTACTGCGACCGATATCGCTCTTGCGACGGGTTTAGCCAATAATACATTGACCAATATGGTTAAGAAATTGGAAGAACAAGGTTTGGTCACGATTCAACCTTGCACGCAGGATAAAAGAAAAAAATATATCTCTTTGACAGAACTCGGTTGGGCACAAAAAGAAATTGGTGACCGTGTTAGTAAAGAATTGGGTGAAATTTTCTACCAAGGTTTTTCGGATCAAGAAATCCAAGAATTTGAAGCCTATCAAGAGCGTATAATCTCAAATCTAAAAGCTAAAGAGAATGATATCTAGGGAAAGGAGGCAACAGTTATGATTGGAATTACAGGTGTAACAGGGAACTTAGGCTCCTATGTGGCTGATCTTGTCGATAAAAAAGGAATCGCTTCCGTCCATCTAGCACGAAGTCCAGAGCGTGCTAAGGTTTACGCGTCTGCGGAAATCCGTAGAATGTCGTATACCAATACTCCAGAAGTGGTTGAGGCTTTAAAGGGTATCGATATCTTGTTAATGGTTTCTGCTCGTGAAAATCCAGAGCGTGTTGAGGAACACAAGAGTCTTTTAGATGCTGCAAAGCTAGCGGGGGTGCAGCATATCGTCTATACCTCCTTTTACGGAGCAGATGAAAAAGCAACTTTTACCTTGTCTCGAGATCATGCCAAGACGGAAGCCTATATCAAGGAGTTAGGATTCACCTATACATTTTTGAGAGATAATTTTTACTTGGACTTCTTGATAGATATTGCTCTTGAAAATGGGGAAATTCGTGGTCCAGCAGGAAGTGGGAAGGTTTCAGCAGTTGCCCGTAAGGACACATCTAGTGTTGCAGCGGAGATTCTCTCACATGCTAAGAAATGGGATAATCAAACCTTGAATCTAACAGGACCAGAGGAACTTTCCATGGAAGAAATCGTAGCGCTTCTCTCAAAAGAGACCGGTAATGCCATCACGTATGTAGACGAATCAGTCGAAGAAGCCTATGAGTCACGGAAAAAATGGCCAGCACAAACTTGGGAGTACGATGCCTGGGTCAGTACTTATACAGCTATTAAAGTTGGGGAACAGGCTGGGGTTTCAACAGATATTGAAAAAGTCCTAGGGCATCCAGCAAGTAGCCTATTGGATACTCTTAGAGATAGAAAACTTATTGAGGAAAAAAATGATTGAATACAAACATGTAGCCTTGCGCTACACGGATAAAAATATTTTAAAAGATGTCAATCTCCGCATTGAAAATGGAGAATTTATGGTACTAGTGGGTCCTTCAGGATCTGGAAAGACCACTATGATCAAGATGATTAACCGTCTTTTGGAACCGACAGATGGCAATATCTACATGGATGGAAAACGCATCAAGGACTATGATGAACGGGAATTACGTCTTAGTACCGGCTATGTCCTCCAAGCTATTGCCCTATTTCCTAACTTGACGGTTGCGGAAAATATAGCTCTCATTCCTGAGATGAAGGGCTGGAGCAAAGAGCAAATCGCTTCTAAAACAGAAGAACTCTTGAACAAGGTAGGCCTGCCTGCTGCAGAGTATGCCCATCGTTTACCAAGCGAGTTATCTGGTGGCGAGCAACAGCGGATTGGCATTGTACGAGCCATCATTGGGGAACCAAAAATCTTACTCATGGATGAGCCCTTTTCAGCCTTGGATGCTATCTCTCGCAAGCAGTTGCAAGCTCTCACCAAAGACTTGCATAAGGAGTTTGGTATGACGACTATTTTCGTTACTCATGATACGGATGAGGCCTTAAAATTAGGGGATCGAATTGCAGTTTTACAAGATGGAGAAATTCGTCAGGTCGCAGAACCTGAAACAATTTTACAAGCGCCTGCGACAGACTTTGTAGCAAATTTGTTTGGAGGTAGACTTCATGTCTAATTTGATTTCAACCTTTCAAGAGCGATTTAGTGAATGGGTAACAGCTCTGGGACAACACTTACAATTATCTCTTTTGACCTTATTGGTTGCTATTTTTCTGACCATTCCACTTGCGGTTTATCTAAATGGACACAAAAAAGCGGCGAACTGGGTGCTACAAGTTGCGGGTATCTTCCAGACCATTCCCTCAATGGCTTTGTTGGGTCTCTTTATTCCTTTCATGGGAATTGGAACCTTACCAGCCCTCACAGCCCTTGTTATTTACGCTATTTTCCCGATTTTAGAAAATACGATTACAGCCTTGAACGGCATTGATCCTAGTCTTGAGGAGGCAGGGATTGCTTTTGGAATGACCAAGTGGGAGCGACTCAAAAAGTTTGAAATTCCACTGGCCATGCCTGTCATTGTATCGGGGGTTCGTACAGCAACCGTTATGATCATTGGGACAGCAACTCTAGCTGCTCTTGTGGGAGCTGGAGGACTAGGCTCCTTTATCCTTTTGGGAATTGATCGTCGGAATGCTAGTCTCATTTTAATCGGCGCAATCTCATCAGCCATTTTGGCCATTCTCTTTAATATCATTCTCAAATGGTTGGAAAAGGCAAAGTTGCGTACGATTGTTGCAGCTTTTGCAGTGATGGTCCTTGGTTTGGGAGCTAGTTATGCTCCAAGCATGATTCCTAACAAAGAGAAAGAAAATTTAGTTATAGCTGGGAAGTTGGGACCTGAGCCTGAGATTCTCATGAATATGTATAAACTTCTCATCGAGCAAAATACGGATATGACGGTGACGGTCAAGCCTAACTTTGGGAAGACAGATTTCCTTTATCAAGCGCTGAAAAAGGGTGATATCGATATCTATCCAGAATTTTCTGGAACAGTGACAGAGAGTCTCCTCCAACCATCTCCACAAATTGGGCATGACCCAGAAAAGGTTTACGAGGTGGCTCGTGACGGCATTGCCAAACAGGATCAACTAGCCTTTCTTAAACCCATGGCTTATCAAAATACTTATGCTATAGCAGTTCCTAAAAAAATTGCGCAAGAATATGGACTTAAGACGATTTCAGACTTGAAAAAAGTAGAAGGACAGCTCAAGGCAGGATTCACTCTGGAGTTTAATGACCGTGAGGATGGAAACAAGGGTTTGCAGTCTGTTTATGGATTGAATCTCAATGTGGCAACCATGGAACCAGCTCTTCGCTACCAAGCCATCCAGTCAGGTGACATTCAAATTACAGATGCTTACTCAACGGATGCTGAAATTGCTAGGTATGACTTGATGATTTTAGAAGATGATCAACACCTCTTCCCACCTTATCAAGGGGCTCCACTCATGAAAGCTGAGTTACTCGAAAAACATCCTGAGTTGGAAGATGTTCTTAATAAACTAGCTGGAAAAATCACCGAGAGCCAGATGAGTCAGATGAACTATCAAGTTGGTGTGGAAGGTAAATCAGCAGAGGAGGTTGCGCATGAGTTTCTCCTTCAAGAAGGAATACTTAAGCAATAATCAAAGGAGTATTAGTTTATGAGTATACAAAAAAGGATCAAAAGATCCTTTTTTTATTGTACCAAGGCTAACAAGATAGTAAGCACCAGTGCAATTCCAATTCGAATCAGATGGTGGGCTGGATGGAAGTTTTCTTTTTGTTTGCCATTCCAATAGGCTCCGTAGCAAATTAATCCACAGCCAATCAGCCAAAGAGATAGTGCGATAATCGGCAAAAAGAAGTAGAGGAAGATAGATAAGGTCGCAAGGCTACTTCCGATGAGGAGAAATGTATTTCCTAGAGTGTGATTTCCCTTTTTAACTTCAGAAAGAGAAGCCAATAAGTGAAGAAGAACAAAAGCAAGGGCAAAGAAGGCTATAAAAAAGCCGAGAAGAATGGAGAAGAACATAGAATTTCCTTTCAAGAAGAGATTTTGGATATGAGGATTATATATCAAGACCTACGACTCATTTTATGAAGTACCACAAATGATAATACAAGATTCAAAATGATAACCAACAAAGTCAAAAGAGAGTAACCATAAAGTTTAATTGGAAATTCATTTTTGAGATTGCAAAGAGCAAACAAACTCGTTAAAATGCCCGTCAACAATCCAGGCACATATTTTCGAATAACGACTGTCTGAATCAGATGTCCTAAGACATGGTAGATATAAGCGATTATGATGCTTACGTAAATAGTATAGTTGCTAAACCGGTAACTAAGAAAAAGTGATAGAAGCAGGATTAGAAATTGCTCCAAGACAATAGCATTGAAAGTAAAAGGCGTGTAATAAGAAAGGATTCGATTATCTGGAAACTGTGCCGATAATTTTTTGACAAAGGATGGCATCCATATGATTTCTTCCAGTTCGTGAAGCATAAAGAGCGCTGGAAAGAGAAAATAAAATTGTATGATGGACATTGAAAATACTCCCTTCTAGTTAGAGCCCACTTTTAAAATCTCCAAATAAAATTGGATCACTTCTTGTTCGGTGTAGGACTTGCCTTTTTTCAACCACCAGCTGAGGGTTTCGATGAAATGGCTGACGACCAGGTGTTTGAGGTAAGAGTGAGGGAGAGTTGGATGGGCCTGGATGAGTTCGTCGACTACCATTGGGTAGACATCGTGTTCCAGTTCTTTTCGCAGTTGCCGTATAAAATAATCGTTTTTAGAGAGCAAGAGACTGGTCACATGATCTTGATTTTTCTTGAAATGCTGAAAGATATGAGCCAGATAGTCTTGTGGTGAGAGGTGTTCAGCACGCTCAAAGAGATGGTGAAAGAGCTTTTGACAGAGTTCATCTAGCAATAACTCCTTACTCTCGTAATGGCTGTAAAAGGTCGAGCGTCCCACATCAGCAAGGTCTATGATTTCCTGAACGGTGATGGCCTCGTAGTCTTTTTGGTTGAGTAAGTGTAAGAAAGCCTGATAGATAGCTTTTCGTGTCTTGGTAATGCGACGATCTTGACTAGTCATATGGACAATTTGAACAAACTGTTCCGTATCTTACAAAGTAAACAGTTTGCTCCTATCCTTTCTGTAATGAATGTTAGATAATGATAATGAACAGGATGTTCATGAATCTATTATAACAAAGGAATGATGATTATGAAGACAAAACATACAGTCTGGTTAGCTTTTTTCTTGAATTTAAGTTATGCCATTGTTGAGTTTATCGCAGGAGGGATTTTTGGTTCTAGTGCAGTTCTTGCGGACTCGATTCATGACTTGGGAGATGCAATCGCAATTGGGGTATCAGCCTTTCTTGAAACTATCTCCAATCGTGAAGAAGATAGTCATTACACCTTGGGTTACAAACGGTTTAGCCTTCTAGGTGCCTTGGTAACAGCTGTGATTCTGATGACAGGGTCTGTTTTGGTTATCTTGGAAAATATAACAAAAATCTTTCATCCACAGCCGGTCAATGATGAGGGAATCCTCTGGTTAGGAATCATAGCGGTCAGTATCAATGTATTGGCAAGTCTAGTAGTTCGTAAAGGAAAAACAAAAAACGAATCCATCCTTAGCCTGCATTTTCTGGAAGATACTTTGGGTTGGGTGGCCGTCATCCTAATGGCCATTGTTCTGCGATTTACCGACTGGTATATTCTGGATCCGCTCTTATCTCTTGTCATTTCGATCTTTATTCTCTCAAAAGCTATTCCACGTTTTTGGTCTACACTCAAGATTTTCCTAGACGCCGTGCCAGAAGGAGTAGATATCCAGCAAGTAAAGAGAGAATTGGAGCAATTGGATCACGTTGCTAGTATTAATCAGCTTAATCTCTGGACCATGGATGGGCTAGAAAAGAACGCCATTGTCCATGTTTGTCTAAAAGAGATTGAACAGATGGAGCTTTGCAAAGAATCGATTCGAAGCATACTTAAAGATTGTGGTTTTCAAAATATCACCATTGAGGTTGATGCAGACCTAGCAACTCACCAAGCCCATAAGCGCAAGGTTAAGGAGTTGGAAGTAGATAAAAATCATGAACATCATCATTAATGAGATGTAGTATAAGTGAGCAAAAGCTTGCTAAAAAGTGTATACTTAAGGTAGTTACATAGAAAGAGGAAATGTTATGAAATCAGCAGTTTATACTAAGGCAGGTCAGATCGGTATTGAAGAAGTCAAGCGTCCAAGTATCCAAGAGGCGGACGATGTGATTATCCGTGTAGTTCGTGCCTGCGTTTGTGGTTCAGACCTTTGGAGTTACCGTAATCCCGAAATCAAAGAAGGGCATAGTAATAGTGGTCATGAGGCTATCGGAATCGTCGAAGAAGTTGGTGAGGCTGTCACTACTGTAAAACCAGGTGATTTTGTGATTGTGCCTTTCACTCATGGTTGTGGCGAATGTGACGCTTGTCGTGCTGGATTTGATGGTTCTTGCGACAATCATATTGGAAATAACCTTGGAGGGAATTTCCAGGCTGAATATATCCGCTTCCATTATGCTAATTGGGCACTTGTGAAAATTCCAGGTCAACCTTCAGATTATAGCGAAGGCATGCTTAAGTCACTTTTGACACTTGCTGATGTCATGCCGACCGGTTACCATGCGGCGCGTGTGGCTGGTGTAAAACCAGGTGACAAAGTTGTCGTTATTGGAGATGGTGCTGTTGGTCAATGCGCTGTTATCGCAGCTAAGATGCGTGGAGCTTCACAAATTATCCTTATGAGTCGTCACGAAGATCGACAACAAATGGCCTTGGAGTCAGGCGCGACAGCTGTTGTGGCCGAACGTGGTGAAGAAGGCATTGCCAAGGTGCGTGAAATCCTCGGAGGAGGAGCAGATGCAGCACTTGAGTGTGTTGGTACTGAGGCGGCTGTTGAGCAAGCACTGGGTGTCCTTCATAATGGTGGTCGTATGGGAATTGTTGGTGTGCCTCACTATAATAACCGTGCCCTTGGTTCGACCTTTGCTCAGAATATTTCTGTTGCGGGTGGAGCAGCTTCTGCAACAACATACGATAAGCAATTCTTGCTCAAAGCTGTTCTGGATGGTGATATCAATCCAGGTCGTGTCTTTACTTCAAGCTATAAACTGAAAGATATCGACCAAGCTTATAAGGCTATGGATGAACGCAAGACTATCAAGTCTATGATTGTGATGGATTAATACTCCTCGAAAATCTCTTCAAACCACGTCAGCTTTACCTTGCCGTAGATATAGGTAACTGACATCGTCAGTCTTATCTACAACCTTAAAGCAGTGCTTTGAGCAACCTGCGGCTAGCTTCTTAGTTTGCTCTTTGATTTTCATTGAGTATAAAAAGAAAAAACTAATAGGATTTGAGAATCTCTATTAGTTTTTTTTATGTTCAAGTGTTGTACTTAATGCAAGGTACTTTCTCTTAAGGTTAGTTTGGTTCCTAGCATAGTAAGGCTTGGAATTTTACGGCCGTGAAGGACTTCTCTGTTCAGAATATCCATTCCTGTGCGTCCCATTTCTTCGGTGTAGACTGTAATACTGGAAAGTGGTGGGAACACTTGCTTGGTCAGAATAGTATCATTAAAGGAAATAATACTGACGCGCTCTGGAATGCTGATGCTGGCTTCTTGAAGGGCGCGAAGGGCACCAATGGCTAAACTGTCACTGGCTGCAAAAAAGGCCTGTGGAAGTTTCTCTCCTAATTTTTCGATAGCCCCTTTCATCAAGTCATATCCAGATTGGGCAGTAAATAGACCTTGAAAAATGAATTTCTCGTTATAAATTCCTTTTTCTTGCGTATAAGATTTGAAGTAATCTAAACGCTTGTCTGCGATAACTTCCTCTTGGTCAGTAGTAGTTTCAAGACCGGATAGGATACCAATCTTCTTAAGCCCGTGGTCTGTAAAGTAATCAACCACCTGTCTAACAGCATTATTAAAATCTGTAATGACACAGGTATGGCCCAAGGCGATGGTGTCACTATCAAGAAAAACTAGAGGTTTTTGATATTCTTCAAATGAAGCAATCTGTGCTTGGCTAAATTTTCCAATACAAAGAATTCCAATGACTTCTTCGCTAAGCGTGAAAGGTTGATCGTTGAAATAACGCAAGATTTCGTAATCTAACTCTTGGGCTCTATTTTCGATTCCTAGTCGAATCTGGTAGTAGTAGAGGTCTTCCAACTCACCTTGTTCGCTGACCCACTGGATAATGGCAATCTTTTGTTTAAGTTTGTGACTTTCGCCTGTTTTAAGATGTTTGGTATAACCTAGTTCTTCAGCGACAGTTAAAATACGATGTCGGGTTTCTTCTGTGACAGATAGACTCTGATCGCGATTGAGAACACGGGATACAGTTGCGATTGAAACAGAGGCTAGCTGAGCGATATCTTTGAGTGTAGCCATAATTCCCCTCCTTTTTAGGTTATTATAGCATATTTTTCTTCCTTTTTACTCATAGTTTAGTAAAATATCGGTAAAAATGTTGACCTGAGCAAAACCCTTGGGTACAATAGAAGAAAACGATTACAGGATAAACTTTTTTACCTAATATTTCGTAAAAGGAGAATTCATATGACACAACATCTTACTGCTGAAGCACTTCGCAAGGATTTTCTTGCTGTTTTTGGTCAAGAAGCAGACCAAACCTTCTTCTCACCAGGCCGCATCAACTTGATTGGGGAACATACTGACTATAACGGTGGTCATGTTTTTCCAGCAGCTATTTCACTCGGAACCTATGGGGCTGCTCGTAAGCGTGATGACCAAGTTTTGCGTTTCTACTCCGCAAACTTTGAGGATAAGGGCATTATCGAAGTTCCTCTAGCTGACCTTAAGTTTGAGAAAGAGCACAACTGGACCAACTATCCAAAAGGTGTCCTTCATTTCTTGCAAGAAGCTGGGCATGTGATTGATAAAGGTTTTGATTTTTATGTTTTTGGGAATATCCCAAACGGAGCTGGCTTGTCTTCTTCTGCATCTTTGGAGCTTTTGACAGGTGTCGTAGCAGAATACCTCTTTGACCTAAAATTGGACCGTCTAGACTTAGTTAAAATCGGAAAATTGACAGAGAATAACTTTATCGGTGTTAACTCTGGGATCATGGATCAGTTTGCCATCGGTATGGGAGCAGACCAACGTGCTATTTACCTAGATACTAACACGCTAGAATACGACTTAGTTCCACTTGATTTGAAGGACAATGTTGTTGTGATCATGAATACCAACAAACGCCGTGAACTAGCAGATTCTAAGTACAATGAACGCCGTGCTGAATGTGAAAAAGCAGTGGAAGAACTTCAAGTTGCCTTGGATATCCAAACCTTGGGTGAATTAGATGAGTGGGCTTTTGATGAATACAGCTACCTAATCAAAGACGCAAATCGTTTGAAACGTGCTCGTCACGCCGTTCTTGAAAACCAACGTACCCTTAAAGCACAAGCAGCTCTTCAAGCAGGAGATTTAGACAAGTTTGGTCGTTTGATGAATGCTTCTCATGTTTCACTTGAGCACGACTACGAAGTGACTGGCTTGGAATTGGATACTCTTGTTCATACGGCTTGGGCTCAAGAAGGTGTTCTAGGCGCTCGTATGACAGGAGCAGGCTTTGGTGGCTGTGCTATCGCCTTGGTTCAAAAAGATGCAGTTGAGGCCTTTAAAGAAGCTGTTGGCAAACACTATGAAGAAATCGTTGGCTATGCTCCAAGCTTCTATATCGCTGAAGTTGCAGGTGGTACTCGCGTTTTAGACTAGGAGAGAAGGATATGGAAGCTGTAATATTTGATTTAGATGGCTTATTAGCCGATACTGAAATCATTTCTCTAAAAGTTTATCAAGAATTGCTTAGAGATTTTGGAATTCCTTTCACAGAAGAAACTTATTCTAGAGACTACAGTGGACATAGGGAAGAGGAGAATGTTCAACGATTTTTGGACACCTATGATTTACCTTGGAACTTTGACCAAACCTTGGCAAAAGTTTATGAACTGGAAGCTCAAATCTTAGCTCAAGGTGTAAATTTAAAAAAAGGTGCTAAAAATTTGCTCACTTATTTGCAAAAAGAAGGCGTTCCAATCGCTTTAGCAACATCAAGTGTTGAATCTCGGGCTAGAATGATATTGGATAGCAATGGTATACTGTCACTATTTGACCATTTAGTTTTTGCAAAAGATGTAAAGCGAAGCAAACCATACCCTGATATATTTTTAAAGGCCTGTAGTGATTTGAATGTTTTACCAGAGAATTGCTTGGTACTAGAGGATAGTGAAGCAGGGATTGAAGCGGCATCTAGAGCTGGGATTCCAGTTATTTGTATTCCAGATTTAAAAATACCAGCACAGTCTTTCTTAAATAAAACAGAACAAGTTTTTCAGGATTTGGATGCTGTTAGAGACTATTTAGAAAGTAAGAAGGAGGTTTTCTAGTGACCTTAGTAGAAAAATTTGTTACCAAAGTCATTGCAGAAAGCACCTTTGAAGAGTTGGATCGGATTTATCTGAGCAATCGCGTCTTGGCACTGGTGGGAGATGGAGTTCTTGAAGTTGAGACTGACCAAGATAACTTGATTGACCTCAAAGACCAGCTTGTCGAGGAAGCCGTTCGATTAGGGACGATTGAAGATAGTCTGGCTGCGCGTGAGATTCTCGGTGCTGATTTCATGGACTTGGTAACGCCTTGTCCAAGTCAGGTTAATCGTGACTTTTGGGCTACTTATGCACAGTCCCCAGAGCAGGCGATTGCGGACTTCTACCAACTCAGTCAAAAGAATGACTACATCAAACTAAAGGCCATCGCAAAGAATATTGCTTATCGTGTACCGTCTGACTATGGTGAACTAGAGATTACTATCAATCTGTCTAAGCCTGAAAAGGATCCAAAGGAGATCGCGGCAGCTAAGTTGGTCAAGTCGAGTAACTATCCTCAATGTCAGCTCTGTATGGAAAATGAAGGCTACCATGGTCGTGTCAACCATCCAGCTAGAAGCAACCATCGTATTATCCGTTTTGGCATTTCTGGGCAGGAGTGGGGCTTCCAATATTCGCCTTACGCTTACTTTAATGAGCACTGTATTTTCCTAGATAGCCAACATCGTCCTATGGCCATTGGTCGCCAAAGCTTCGAGCGTTTGTTAGCAATCGTAGAGCAATTCCCAGGTTATTTTGCAGGTTCAAATGCTGACCTACCTATCGTGGGTGGCTCCATCTTGACGCATGATCATTATCAAGGGGGTCGTCATGTCTTCCCAATGGAAGTGGCTCCTTTACAGAAAAGTTTTACCTTTGAAGGTTTTGAATCTGTCAGAGCAGGGATTGTTCAGTGGCCTATGTCAGTGATTCGATTGACGTCGGATTCAAAAGACGATTTGACCAATCTTGCTGAGAAAATCTTACTGGCTTGGCGCCAATACTCAGATCCAAGTGTACAGATCTTGGAAGAAAGCAATGGAACACCGCATCACACTATCACACCGATTGCGCGTAAAAGAGATGGGCAGTTTGAGTTGGATTTGGTCTTGCGAGACAATCAAACATCTCCAGAGCATCCAGATGGTATCTATCATCCCCACAAGGATGTCCAACATATCAAGAAGGAAAATATCGGCTTGATAGAGGTCATGGGCTTGGCAATCTTGCCACCACGCTTGAAGGAAGAAGTGGAGCAAGTAGCAGCTTACCTAGTCGGAGAGGATGTTTTAGTAGCCGATTATCACCAAGAATGGGCGGATGAGTTGAAAGAAAATTATCCTGGATTGACTGATAAAGACCAAGCTCTCGAAATTGTCCAAGAATCTGTTGGTAAAATCTTCGCTCGGGTATTGGAAGATGCAGGTGTTTACAAGCAAACAGAAGAAGGACAGGCAGCCTTTATGCGCTTTGTCGAGCAGGTTGGAGTTTTACCTGAATAAGTGCTTCTCCCTTGCACAGAGTCTTGAAAAGTAGTATCATAGTGTCGTTTGAAATATCAGGAGGAAAGTATGAAAGATTTTCACTTTGACGCTATATCTGCCTTTGAAAACTACGAAATTGAAAAAATGAGAGATGGTCACGTTGTGGTAACGACAAAAGTAGTGGACTCCTCACTCAACTATTATGGAAATGCCCATGGAGGCTATCTATTTACCCTTTGTGACCAAATCAGTGGACTTGTGGTTATTTCTCTTGGATTAGATGGTGTGACGCTCCAGTCTTCCATCAACTATCTGAAAGCTGGTAATCTAGGGGATGTTCTCACTATCAAAGGAGAATGTGTCCATCATGGACGTACCACTTGTGTCGTCGATGTTGATATCATCAACCAAGATGGCCGAAATGTCTGCAAGGCAACCTTCACCATGTTTGTCACAGGAAAACGATCTGAAGATAGACAGGTGAGGATATAGGAAATAAGAAAAAGAGGCATGTGCCTCTTTTTCTTATACTCTAGTGATCTATTATATTATTCACTAAATCTTAAAAAATAGCCATCTGGGTCTAAAACTGCAAATTCATGAGGGTAGATATATTGTTCATCAACACGAAATTCTCTTTTGGTCAAAGGACGATGAATAGGATAGTTAGACTCGATTACTTTCTGATAGAGTCGAGGGACATCCTCTATGCCAAAGGAAATGTTGACTCCACGACCAAAGGGGTAGGTCAGTTCAACTAAATCATCCTTTGTTCCCTCCTCTAACATTAGTTGGCAGTCTTCAAGCGAGAGGAAGAGAAATTTCTCCTCTGGACGCTCATATTCGACAGAAAATCCCAGCAAGTCGCAGTAGAAGTGGCGTGACTTTTCGAGGTCAGATACTACAAATTCAGGAATGACAGCTTGATAGTCCATTAGCTTTCTCCTTAGAGTTCAATCTCCAAGACAATCGGTGTATGGTCTTGGCGTGGGCCTGAGTCAATCATATCTGACTTGGCAACTTTGTCTGCCACACGGTTACTTGTGAGCCAATAGTCGATTCTCCAGCCTGTGTTGTTGATTTTTGAAGTCTTGCTGCGTTGTGCCCACCAAGTATAGCGTTCTGGCACATCACCATGGATATGGCGGAAGGTATCTGTAAATCCTTTGGCTAAAAGGTTTGTAAATCCTTCACGTTCTTCGTCTGTAAATCCTGGTGAACGACGGTTGCTAGCCGGGTTAGCAAGGTCAATTTCCTTGTGGGCAACGTTATAGTCTCCAGTTGCTAGGACTGGTTTTTTCTTGTCTAGTTCAGCCAAGTATTCCGCATATTTGATGTCCCAGACTTGACGTTCTTCCAAACGTTTGAGTCCATCACCTGCATTTGGTGTGTAGACTTGAGTCACGAAAAATTTATCAAATTCCAAAGTAATGATGCGGCCTTCCAAGTCCATAGTAGAAGGGGCGCCAATCTCTGGGAAGCTGATAGTTGGAGTGAGTTCTTTCTTATAGAGGAACATGGTTCCAGCATAGCCTTTACGGGCAGGCTCTTGAGAGGAACGCCAGGTGTTTTCGTAGCCTGGGAAGAGTTCTTCCAGTACCTCAAGGTGTTTTTTAGTAGGACCTTTAGCTGAAAGCTTGGTTTCTTGGATAGCGATGATATCAGCGTCTTCGGCTACCAAAGTTTGGAGAACGTCTTGAGACAATTTCGCACGCGCAGAGTCACTCGTCAACGCTGCATTGAGGGAATCAATGTTCCATGAGATTAGTTTCATAGTGTGTACCTTTTCATTCAGATTATAGACAATATTATACCAGAAAAAGAAGTATTTCCCCAGCGTATAGTTTGAAAAATCCAGGTCATTCCTATATAATAAAGAATGATTTATGTAAAGGAATGAAAATAAATGAAATGTTACTCCTTTGAGTATCTTTATCGCTGAGTATGACAAAATTCAAGTGAGTGTCGTCACCTATGAATAAGAAAAACCTGGGGTCCATGCCTCAGGTTTCCATTTTCAATTAGAAAGGAATTTTATGTCCATCATTCAAAAACTCTGGTGGTTTTTTAAGTTAGAAAAACGTCGTTATCTCGTTGGAATTGTAGCTCTGATTTTAGTTTCTGTACTAAACCTCATCCCACCTATGGTTATGGGGCGCGTGATCGATGCCATCACTTCGGGACGATTAACACAGGATGAGCTCTTGCTTCATCTCTTTTATCTCCTGCTAGCAGCTTTTGGGATGTACTATCTGCGTTACGTTTGGCGCATGTATATCCTAGGGACTTCCTACCGACTGGGACAAATCATGCGTTCAAGACTATTTGAGCACTTTACAAAAATGTCGCCTGCATTTTATCAGAATTATCGAACAGGGGATTTGATGGCTCATGCAACCAATGATATCAATGCCCTGACTCGTCTAGCAGGTGGGGGTGTCATGTCTGCAGTGGATGCCTCTATCACAGCCTTGGTAACTTTGTTGACCATGCTCTTTAGCATTTCTTGGCAGATGACCTTGGTTTCCATTCTTCCCTTGCCATTTATGGCCTATGCGACTAGTCGTCTGGGGAGAAAGACCCATAAAGCTTTTGGCGAATCGCAAGCAGCCTTTTCTGAACTCAACAATAAGGTTCAAGAGTCTGTATCAGGTATCAAGGTAACCAAGTCCTTTGGCTATCAGTCTGATGAATTGGCATCTTTTCAGGAAGTTAATGATTTGACCTTCCAAAAGAATCTGCAAACCATGAAATATGATAGTCTCTTTGACCCTATGGTTCTGCTTTTTGTTGGTTCTTCTTATGCCTTAACTCTTTTGGTCGGTGCCTTTATGGTACAAGCGGGGCAGGTGACTGTTGGGAATCTGGTCACCTTTATCTCATACTTGGATATGTTGGTTTGGCCCTTGATGGCAATTGGTTTTCTCTTCAACATTACCCAGAGAGGGAAAGTCTCATACCAGCGTATTGAGAGTCTCTTGTCTCAAGAGTCACCTGTCAAAGACCCAGAATCTCCACTTGACGGGATTGAAAATGGGCGTTTGGACTATGCCATTGATAGTTTCGCCTTTGAAGACGAGGAGACGCTGCGATATATTTACTTTAGTCTTGAAAAAGGGCAAACTCTAGGCTTGGTTGGGCAAACTGGTTCAGGAAAAACAGCTCTGATTAAGTTGCTCTTACGTGAGTATGACATTGACCAAGGAGCCATTTATCTAAATGGGCATGACATTCGTGACTATCGACTAGCTAACTTGCGTAGTTTGATGGGTTACGTCCCACAGGACCAATTTCTCTTTGCCAGCTCTATCCTAGACAATATTCGATTTGGGAATCCTGACCTGTCTTTCTCAGAAGTAGAAGAAGCAACCAAGTTGGCTCAAGTCTATCAAGATATTCAAGCTATGCCTCAGGGATTTGATACGGTTATCGGCGAAAAAGGTGTCAGTCTATCTGGTGGACAAAAGCAACGTCTGGCTATGAGTCGGGCTATGATTTTAAATCCTGATATCCTGATTTTAGATGATTCCTTGTCAGCTGTAGACGCCAAGACAGAGTTCGCAATCATCGATAATCTCAAGGAAACTCGCAAGGATAAAACGACTATCATCACTGCCCATCGTCTCAGTGCAGTTGTTCATGCAGATTTGATTTTGGTGATGCAGGATGGTCGCATCATTGAACGAGGTAGGCATGAAGACTTACTAGCCTTGGATGGTTGGTATGCCCAAACCTACCAGTCTCAACAGTTAGAAATGAAAGGAGAAGAAGATGCGGAATAAACAAGAACAATGGGCTGTATTGAAGCGTTTGTTGTCCTATCTCAATCCTTATGGTCTCCTAACCTTTTTAGCCCTTGCTTTTCTCCTCGCGACGACTGTTGTTAAGAGTGTTATCCCCTTGGTAGCTTCTCACTTTATCGACCAGTATCTAAATAACCTTAATCAGCTTGCTGTCACAGTTTTGTTGGTTTACTATGGTCTCTACATTCTTCAAACGATTGTCCAATATGTGGGGAATCTCCTTTTTGCGCGCGTTTCCTACAGCATCGTTAGAGATATCCGACGTGATGCCTTTGCCAATATGGAGAAGCTAGGCATGTCTTATTTCGATAAGACACCTGCAGGTTCTATTGTCTCTCGTTTGACAAATGACACCGAGACTATCAGTGATATGTTTTCAGGAATCTTGTCCAGCTTTATCTCGGCAGTTTTTATCTTTGTGACGACCCTTTATACCATGCTAGTCCTGGACTATCGTCTGACAGCTTTAGTATTGCTTTTTCTACCTTTGATTTTCCTCTTGGTCAATCTCTACCGTAAAAAATCCGTCAAGATTATCGAAAAAACCAGAAGTCTCTTGTCAGATATTAACAGTAAGCTGGCAGAAAATATCGAAGGAATTCGTATTATTCAAGCCTTTAACCAAGAAAAACGTCTGCAAGAAGAGTTTGATGAGATAAATCAAGAACACCTAGTTTACGCTAACCGTTCCGTAGCCTTGGATTCTCTCTTTTTACGTCCAGCTATGAGTTTGTTGAAGCTGTTGGGCTATGCGGTTTTGATGGCTTACTTTGGCTATCGCGGACTTTATCTAGGAATAACGGCAGGAACTATGTACGCCTTTATCCAGTACATCAACCGTCTCTTTGATCCGCTTATCGAGGTGACGCAAAACTTTTCTACTCTTCAGACATCCATGGTGTCAGCAGGTCGTGTCTTTGCACTCATCGATGAGACCAACTATGAACCGGTCCAAGAAAATGGCCAGGATGAGATTCAAGAGGGAAATATCCGCTTTGAACATGTGTCCTTCTCCTATGACGGAAAACACCAAATTCTCGATGATATTTCCTTTACCGTCAATAAGGGTGAAACTATTGCCTTTGTCGGACATACAGGATCGGGAAAATCTTCTATCATCAATGTTCTCATGCGCTTTTATGAATTCCAGTCAGGTCGGGTTCTCCTAGATGGTGTGGATATTCGAGAGTATAGTCAAGAGGAGTTGAGAAAAAACATCGGTTTGGTTCTACAGGACCCCTTCCTCTATCATGGGACCATTAAGTCCAATATCGCCATGTACCAAGATATCAGCGATGACCAAGTCAAGGCTGCAGCAGAATTTGTCGATGCAGATTCCTTCATTCAAGATCTTCCTTTAGGTTATGATGCTCCTGTATCTGAGCGTGGTTCGAGTTTTTCAACGGGTCAACGTCAGCTACTTGCCTTTGCCAGAACTGTTGCTAGTCAGCCTAAAATCCTGATTTTGGATGAAGCGACAGCCAATATCGACTCTGAAACAGAAGCTCTGGTCCAAAATTCCCTAGCTAAGATGAGACAAGGTCGGACAACCATTGCCATCGCCCATCGCCTTTCTACCATTCAAGATGCTAATTGTATCTATGTTCTTGATAAGGGACGTATCATCGAAAGTGGAACCCACGAGGAACTTTTAGCCTTGGGAGGTACTTATCACAAGATGTATAGTTTGCAGGCAGGGGCTCTTTCCTAGGGAAGAATTCCTTTAAAACATAGATTTCTTGCACTGCCTCTTTCATTTTGTGGTATAATGTAGAATGTTAATAAAGATTATATATAAAAAACAGAGGAGAATGTGCATGCTGAAATGGGAGGAGCTACCTCAAGAAATGCAATTGAACGAGGTAAAACCATACTACCAGCTTGTGTCTAGAAGAAAAGGCTCACTGATTTTCAAGCGTTGTCTAGATTTGTTTCTAGCCGTAGTCTTGTTAATCTTGACCTCCCCCTTATTTCTGATTCTAAGCATCTGGATCAAGCTAGATAGCAAGGGTCCAGTTATTTACAAGCAAGTGCGGGTAACCCAGTACAACCGTCATTTCAAGATTTGGAAATTCCGGACCATGGTGACGGATGCTGATAAAAAAGGAAGTCTAGTAACTTCTGCAAATGACAGTCGCATCACTAAAGTTGGAAATTTCATTCGACGTGTTCGTTTGGATGAATTGCCGCAATTGGTCAATGTCCTCAGAGGAGAGATGTCCTTTGTGGGAACTCGTCCAGAAGTACCACGCTACACAGAGCAGTATAGCCCTGAAATGATGGCTACCTTGCTCTTACCAGCAGGGATTACATCGCTTGCCAGCATTAACTATAAGGACGAGGATGCCATTATCAGTCAAATGACTGCAAAAGGTATGACTGTTGACCAGGCTTATGTTGAAAGAGTCCTCCCAGAAAAGATGCACTATAATCTAGCCTACCTACGTGATTTTAATTTCTTCGGGGATATTAAGATCATGTTCCAGACTGTATTTGAAGTTTTAAAATAAGTAGTCGCAAGATTGAAACCAATCAAAGGAGTAAAACAATGACAAAGTATAATATTCCATTTTCACCACCTGATATTACCGAAGCTGAAATTGCTGAAGTAGCAGATACCCTCCGTTCTGGTTGGATCACAACAGGTCCAAAGACAAAAGAATTGGAGCGTCGTCTATCTGCCTATACTCAGACACCTAAGACAGTCTGCCTCAACTCTGCAACAGCAGCTCTTGAATTGATCTTGCGCGTGCTTGAAGTGGGTCCTGGCGATGAAGTTATCGTTCCGGCTATGACTTATACAGCATCATGTAGCGTTATCACTCACGTAGGTGCTACACCAGTTATGGTTGATATCCAAGGTGATACCTTTGAAATGGACTATGACAAGCTTGAGCAAGCGATTACTGAGAAGACTAAGGTTATCATCCCAGTAGAACTTGCAGGGATTGTCTGTGACTATGACCGTTTGTTCCAAGTTGTTGAGAAGAAACGTGACCTCTTTACAGCTACTAGCAAGTGGCAAAAGGCCTTTAACCGTATTGTGATTGTCTCTGATAGTGCCCATGCTTTGGGTTCAACCTATAAAGGACAACCAGCTGGTTCCATTGCAGACTTTACATCATTCTCTTTCCACGCAGTTAAGAATTTTACAACTGCTGAAGGAGGAAGTGCGACCTGGAAAGCTAATCCAGCTATTGATGATGAAGAAATGTACAAGGAATTCCAAATTCTTTCCCTTCATGGTCAAACAAAAGATGCGCTAGCTAAGATGCAACTAGGTTCATGGGAATACGATATCGTAACACCAGCCTACAAGTGCAACATGACAGATATCATGGCTTCGCTTGGTCTGGTTCAGCTAGATCGTTATCCTGCTTTGCTACAACGTCGTAAGGACATCGTAGATCGCTATGACCGTGGATTTGCAGGGACTCCTATTCACCCATTGGCTCATAAGACAGATACTCTTGAATCTTGTCGTCACCTCTACATCACCCATGTAGAAGGAGCAAGTCTTGAACAACGCAACCAAATCATCCAAGAATTGGCCAAAGCAGGAATTGCAAGTAACGTTCACTACAAACCGCTTCCTCTTTTGACAGCCTATAAGAATCTTGGATTTGACATGGCTGATTATCCACGAGCTTATGCTTTCTTTGTAAATGAAATTACACTACCACTTCACACGAAATTAACGGATGAAGAAGTAGACTATATCATTGAGACTTTTGTCAGAGTTTCTGAAGAAGTTCTAGGCGCTTCAGAAAAATAATTAAAAAAATTAGTAAAAAATGAGTGAAAACGGTTGACAAAGAAAAAACAATAACATATAATTAACTCAACAAATCAGAAAAGTAATTATTTTTGATCTTCAGGGAGCCTGTGGATACTGCGAACAGGTGGTTGGAACTAGTGAAATTGGGCTGATTTTAAAAGTGAATTTGAAACAATGAAAATTCGGTAGGCACACCTTACAGTGCAACTTGTTGTTAGACAAGGCAGAGATGTAAAGGGGATATTCTCTTTACAAATGAGGTGGTACCGCGTTACAAACGCCCTCACATGGAAGTGAATTCCGTGTGTGGGCTTTTTCTATCCGTCATTTTGTTTATCTTTTATTAGGGCGTTAAGTCGCTTTGATGAACTTGAGTTCTATCTACAGCACCTTGCCTACTACTAAAAGCAAACAAAAAGCCGGATTCATACAGAAGGAGGAAAATTTTATGACAACTAAAGGATATTTTGGACAATTTGGTGGTAGTTTTGTACCAGAACCAATTCAGGTTTTACTAGATGAATTGGAAGTGACTTTTGAAAAATACAAGGATGATCCAGAGTTTTTAGCTGAGTTTCGCCATTACTTGAAAGATTATTCAGGTCGCGAAACACCGCTCTATTTTGCAGAAAGTTTGACAGAGCACCTAGGTGGAGCTAAGATTTATCTCAAACGTGAAGACCTTAACCACCTTGGTTCACACAAACTTAACAATGTCCTTGGACAAATCCTTCTAGCTAAACGCATGGGTAAAAAGCGTGTCATTGCTGAGACAGGAGCTGGGCAGCACGGTGTTGCGACAGCGGCAGCGGCAGCTAAGTTTGGTATGGCATGTGATGTCTATATGGGGGCAGAAGATGTGGAGCGTCAACGTCTCAATGTCTTCCGCATGGAGATGATGGGAGCAACTGTTCACGCAGTTGAAACTGGTACTCGTACCCTCAAAGATGCGGTTGACGCAGCCTTTGGAGCATGGATGAATGACCTTGAAGCCTTCTACGTTTTAGGCTCTGCTGTGGGACCTCACCCTTATCCAACTATTGTTCATGAATTCCAAAAAGTCATCAGTGAAGAATCACGTCGTCAAATATTGGAAAAAGAAGGACGTCTACCAGACTACGTCATTGCCTGTGTGGGTGGTGGTTCTAATGCCATCGGTGCCTTTTCACAGTATGTAGCTGATGAAGAAGTTAAATTGGTTGGGGTAGAAGCTGCTGGTCACGGTTTAGATACCGACAAACACGCGGCAACAATGACCAAGGGCAGTGTCGGAATTGTCGATGGAATGAAGACTTATGCAGTTTTTAAGGAAGATGGAGAGCTGGCGCCAGTTTACTCTATCTCAGCAGGTTTGGACTATCCAGGGGTTGGTCCAGAACATGCCTTCTTTAAAGACTCTGGTCGTGTAGAGTATGTTGCAGCAACTGATGAAGAGGCTGTTCAAGCCTTGCTTTTACTAAGCAAGACAGAAGGAATTATCCCAGCTATTGAAAGCTCCCATGCTATTGCAGAAGCAGTCAAACGGGCACCAAAACTAAGTAAAGATGAGATTATCATCATCAATGTCTCTGGTCGTGGAGACAAGGACGTAGCTGCCATTGCAGACTACCTTGAAGCTAAAAAATAAAAGATGGAAAAATTGTAGCTGTTTCTCTCTCAGAGAGCTTGTGGTTGCTGAAAACAAGCAGAGAAAGCTGTAAGGTTGGGTCCATCTCAAACGAGAGAAGAATTCATAATTCTCAAGGGAGTGCCCTTTATCGCACAACCTGTTACAGGAGCTATCTGAGACAGGAATGAGAGATAGGAGAAATCCTATAATTGAGGTGGCACCGCGAATTTCGTCCTCACGCAAGTTATTTTGCGTGGGGATTTTTTGTAGAATAAACACGGGATTTAAGAAGAACTGAAAGGGAAATTATAATGGAACGAATCATTCATGGAGATGTTTTATCACCAATTTTGGCTTATATGCGCTTGAAGGGACAACACAAGGTTATACTTGAAAGTATCCCAAGAGAAAAGGAAAATGCTCGATTTTCTATCTTGGCTTATAATCCAGTTTTTGAGATTAAGTTTGAAAATGGAGTTCTTTATCAAAATGGTCAGGTGATTGATCGTGACCCCTTGGATTTCCTTTATGAGGTGACTCATAAGAGCCAGCACCATTCAGACCTACCTTTTGGTGGTGGAGCCATCGGCTTTGTTGGTTACGACATGATTTCTCTCTATGAAGAAATTGGTCAGCTTCCTGAGGATACGATTGAGACGCCAGATATGCATTTCTTTGTTTACGAGAGTTATATGGTATTTGACCACAAGAAAGAAAAAATTCATATCATCGAGGATGCTCTTTACAGTGATCGTAGCAATGATGAGCTAGAAGCGGCTTTGGATCAAGCTTTAGAGGAGTTAAAAATCCCTGCTCCAGATGAATTTGAAGATTTGGACCTTTCTCCACTTCAGTTTAGACCACATATTGCACCTCAGAAATTTGAAGAGATGGTAGAAACAGCTCGCGACTTGATTCGCAATGGAGATATGTTCCAATGCGTGCTCAGTCAGCGTTTCTCCGCAGAAGTAACTGGAAATCCTTTTGACTTCTACAGAAATCTCCGAGTGACAAATCCATCAAATTACCTCTACTTTTATGACTTTGGAGATTATCAAATCATCGGAGCTAGTCCTGAGAGCTTGGTGTCCGTCAAAAATGGTATCGTGACAACCAATCCAATTGCAGGTACGCGACCTAGAGGTACCAATGATGAGGAAGATGCAGCATTAGCTAATGATTTACTCTCTGATGAAAAGGAAACAGCAGAACACCGAATGCTAGTGGACCTAGGGCGTAATGATATCGGTCGAATTGCTGAAACAGCAAGTGTCCAAGTAACCAAGTATATGGAAGTGGAACTTTTCCGTTATGTCATGCATTTGACCAGCGTGGTTAAAGGACGTTTGCTTCCAGAACTGACTGCTATGGATGCCTTGAAGGCGACTCTTCCGGCAGGAACAGTTTCTGGGGCCCCTAAGATTCGTGCTATGAAACGCATATATGAGTTGGAAACAGAGAAGCGAGGCGTTTATGCCGGAGCTATCGGCTACCTTTCAGCAACTGGTGATATGGACTTTGCCATTGCTATTCGAACCATGATTCTTAAAAATAAAACAGCCTACGTGCAGGCTGGAGCAGGAATTGTTTATGATTCTATCGCCCAAAACGAATACCAAGAAACGATTAACAAAGCTAAATCTATGACTAGAATGGGAGAACTAAGACCATGATTTTACTGATTGATAATTATGATTCATTTACCTATAACTTGGCTCAATACATCGGGAATTTCGCAGAAGTTCAGGTTTTGAGAAATGATGATCCAAACCTTTATGAAGAAGCTACAAAGGCAGATGGACTTGTCTTTTCTCCTGGCCCAGGTTGGCCAGCTGATGCTGGGAAGATGGAAGAAATGATTCGTGATTTTGCAGGTAAGAAACCGATTCTAGGGATTTGTTTAGGGCACCAAGCCATCGCAGAAGTCTTCGGTGGTAAGTTGGGTTTGGCTCCAAAAGTCATGCATGGCAAGCAGAGCCAAATCCGATTTGAGACTCCTTCAGTTCTCTATCAAGGAATCGAGGACAATCGCCCAGTCATGCGTTACCACAGTATTTTAATTGAAGAGATGCCAGAAGAGTTTGAAGTGACAGCTCGTTCGACAGATGACCAAGCCATTATGGGAATTCAACACAAAACTCTTCCGATTTATGGCTTGCAGTATCATCCAGAAAGCATTGGAACGCCAGATGGCCTATCTTCTATTCAGAATTTTATCGAGAAAGTTGTAAAGTGAGGAAGACAAAATGAAAGAAATTATTGAAAAATTAGCGAACTTTGAAGACCTATCAAGTGTTGAAATGACGGATGTGATCGAACGCATCGTAACAGGGCGAGTGACAGAAGCACAAATCGCTTCACTTCTTTTAGCCCTCAAGATGAAGGGAGAAACACCTGAGGAAAGAACAGCCCTCGCTCAAGTTATGAGAGGACATGCTCAACACATCCCAACCAACATTCAAGATGCTATGGATAACTGCGGTACAGGTGGAGATAAGTCATTTAGCTTTAACATCTCAACAACTGCAGCCTTTGTCTTAGCAGGTGGTGGCATCCACATGGCTAAACATGGAAATCGTTCAATTTCTTCTAAATCTGGTTCAGCAGATGTCTTGCAAGCTTTGGGAATCAATATTGATCTCAAGCCAGCACAATTGGGTAAGATATTTGACCAAACAGGAATCGTCTTTCTCTTTGCTAAAAACATGCACCCAGCTATGAAATATATCATGCCAGCACGCTTGGAATTGGGAATTCCAACCATCATGAATTTGACAGGTCCACTCATTCACCCAATGGTCTTAGAAACACAGCTTCTAGGAATTAGTCGTCCAGAACTTCTAGAAAGTACTGCTCAGGTTTTGAAAAACATGGGTCGCAAACGTGCTATCGTAGTAGCTGGTCCAGAAGGATTGGATGAAGCTGGTTTGAATGGTACTACCAGCATTGCCCTTCTTGAAAATGGTGAAATCACTTTGTCAACCTTTACTCCAGAAGATTTGGGAATGGAACGCATTGCCATTGAGGACATTCGTGGCGGAAATGCTCATGAGAATGCAGCCATCCTTGTCAGTGTTCTTAATAACGAACCAAGTCCATTCTTGGAAACAACAGTCTTAAATGCAGGTCTAGGATTCTACGCCAATGGTAAAGCAGACAGTATCAAGGACGGAGTTGAAATGGCACGCCAAGTGATTGCTAGTGGTAAGGCCCTGGAAAAACTCAGACTATTACAGGAGTACCAAAAATGAGTCAGGAATTTTTGTCACGTATCTTAGAGCAGAAGGCGCGTGAAGTTGAAAAGATGGAGCTAGAGGAGCTTCAGCCCTTGCGTGAAAGTTATCGCTTAGCTGAATATTTGAAAAACCATCAGGACCGCTTGCAAATTATTGCAGAGGTCAAGAAGGCGAGTCCAAGTATGGGTGATATCAATCTGGATGTAGATATCGTTCAACAGGCCCAGACTTACGAGGTTAACGGTGCGGTTATGATTTCTGTTCTGACAGATGAAGTTTTCTTCAAAGGTCATTTGGATTACCTTCGTGAGATTTCAAGTCAGGTACAGATTCCGACTTTAAACAAGGATTTTATTATCGATGAAAAGCAAATCATCCGTGCTCGCAATGCGGGTGCGACAGTTATCTTGCTCATCGTAGCGGCTTTATCAGAAGAACGCCTCAAGGAACTGTATGACTATGCGACAGAGCTAGGTCTAGAAGTTTTGGTAGAAACTCATAATCTAGCAGAGCTAGAAGTGGCTCACCGCCTTGGCGCTCAAATTATTGGTGTGAATAATCGTAATTTGACTACCTTTGAAGTTGACTTGCAGACTAGCGTAGACTTGGCCCAATACTTTAAGGATGATTGCTTGTACATTTCTGAATCTGCTATTTTTACAGAAGCGGATGCGGAACGAGTTGCACCCTACTTTAACGGAATTTTGGTAGGAACAGCTCTGATGCAAGCGGAAGATGTAGCCCAGAGAATCAAGGAGTTGCAGATTGACAAAGGTTAAGATTTGTGGACTATCGACCAAAGGAGCGGTAGAAACAGCTGTGTCAGCGGGGGCCGACTACATCGGTTTTGTCTTTGCTCCTAGCAAAAGACAAGTGACCTTGGGACAAGCAGCAGAGCTGGCTGAGATTATTCCTACAAATGTAAAAAAGGTTGGCGTATTTGTTTCACCAAGTCGGGAAGAATTACTAGAAGCGATTGAAAAGGTTGGCTTGGACTTAGTTCAAATTCATGGTCAGGTGGCGGATGATTTGTTTGTGGATTTGCCTTGTGCCAGCATTCAGGCTGTTCAGGTGGATGGAGATGGTCATGTACCCAATTCTCAGGCAGATTATCTACTCTTTGATGCCCCTGTGGCAGGAAGTGGTCAAACCTTTGACTGGGGGCAACTGGATACGACAGAACTATCTCAGTCTTTCTTCATCGCAGGCGGGCTCAATGAGGATAATGTAGAAGAAGCAATTCAACACTTTACTCCCTTTGCAGTAGATGTATCAAGTGGAGTAGAATCAAACGGACAAAAAGATCATGAAAAGATTAGAAGATTTATAGAGAGGGTTAAGCATGGCATATCAAGAACCAAATAAAGATGGATTTTACGGGAAATTCGGTGGACGTTTTGTCCCAGAAACATTGATGACAGCAGTATTGGAGTTGGAAGAAGCTTATCGTGAAAGTCAGGCAGATTCAAGTTTCCAAGAAGAGTTAAACCAACTTTTGCGCCAGTATGTAGGACGTGAAACACCTCTTTACTACGCAAAAAACTTGACCCAGCATATTGGTGGAGCCAAGATTTACCTCAAACGTGAAGACCTCAACCATACAGGTGCACACAAGATTAACAATGCCTTGGGACAAGTTCTTCTCGCTAAACGCATGGGCAAAAAGAAAATTATCGCTGAAACTGGTGCCGGTCAGCACGGTGTAGCAACTGCAACTGCTGCAGCCCTTTTCAACATGGAATGTACTATCTATATGGGCGAAGAAGATGTCAAACGCCAAGCCCTCAATGTCTTTCGTATGGAGCTTTTGGGAGCCAAGGTGGAAGCTGTAACAGATGGTTCGCGCGTGCTCAAAGACGCGGTCAATGCAGCCCTTCGTTCTTGGGTGGCAAATATCGATGATACCCACTATATCCTTGGTTCTGCCTTGGGGCCTCATCCTTTTCCAGAAATTGTGCGTGATTTCCAAAGTGTTATCGGTCGAGAAGCTAAACAACAGTACCGTGACTTGACAGGGCAAGATTTGCCAGATGCCCTAGTAGCCTGTGTTGGTGGTGGTTCTAATGCCATCGGGCTTTTCCATCCATTTGTGGAAGATGAGACAGTAGCTATGTATGGTGCTGAAGCAGCAGGACTAGGTGTGGATACAGAGCACCACGCAGCTACCTTGACCAAGGGGCGTCCAGGTGTTCTCCACGGCTCTCTCATGGATGTGCTCCAAGATGCTCATGGTCAAATCCTAGAAGCTTTCTCAATCTCAGCAGGTTTGGACTATCCTGGTATCGGTCCAGAACATTCTCATTACCATGATATCAAACGTGCGACCTATGTACCAGTGACAGACGAGGAAGCCTTGGAAGGATTCCAACTCTTGTCTCGTGTAGAAGGAATTATCCCAGCTTTGGAATCTAGCCATGCCATCGCCTTTGCGGTGAAATTGGCCAAAGAACTTGGCCCAGACAAGTCTATGATTGTCTGCCTATCAGGTCGTGGGGACAAGGATGTAGTTCAAGTTAAAGACCGCTTGGAAGCAGACGCAGCAAAGAAGGGAGAAGCTAATGCCTAAGACTCTAACCGAAAAATTGAACGCTATCAAAGCAACTGGAAAAGGAATTTTTGTTCCCTATATCATGGCTGGAGACCATGAAAAAGGATTAGATGGTCTCGCTGAAACAATTCACTTTTTAGAAGATTTGGGTGTGTCTGCTATTGAGATAGGAGTTCCCTTTTCAGACCCAGTTGCAGATGGTCCAGTTATCGAAGAAGCAGGCTTGCGCAGTCTAGCTAGTGGTACTTCTACACAGGCTCTAGTTGAAACTTTGAAGATTATTGAAACAGAAGTTCCACTTGTTATCATGACCTACTTTAACCCCCTCTTTCAGTACGGTATTGAGAAATTTGCCAAAGACCTTTCTGATACAGCGGTTAAGGGATTGATTATTCCAGACCTGCCTCATGAGCACGCTAACTTTGTAGAGCCCTTTTTGGCAGGTACAGACATTGCTTTGATTCCACTTGTCAGCTTGACGACAGGAATGGAGCGTCAAAAAGAACTCATTGAAGGGGCTGAAGGTTTTGTCTATGCTGTTGCTATTAACGGGGTGACAGGGAAAACAGGAAATTACCGAGATGACTTGGACAAGCACTTGGCTCAACTTCATGAGGTAGCTAACATTCCAGTATTGACAGGTTTTGGTGTATCCACACAGGATGATGTAGAACGATTTAATGCAGTATCAGATGGCGTCATCGTCGGTTCCAAGATTGTTAAGGCTCTACATGAAGGACAAGTAGCAGAAATCGCTGACTTTATCAGACAAGCAGTAGCTTACCAAAAATAATCATACAAGCAGCAAGCAAGAGGAAAGGCACAAAAGGAAGTCTTTCCTTTTTCTTTAGTAGGAGAAAGACTAGAATGCCGGTTTTGGAGGCAAATGAAGTAATCTGATTAAATGATAGCCATCAGATAATTTGATGCATATAAAAAATAAAAAGCCCTCTTTGAGGGCAGAAATTTATGTTAATTTTATTCGATAAGTATGAAGATAATAAAAGAATATAAGACTTTTTTATTGTATTTCATCCATATCAATAATTAAGTCATCTCCAAGATTAATTCCATTAGAAGTGAAGACACTTAGTGCATGATTTGCAATAACTTGTGTAGAAATAGTATCAACTCCTGCTCCAATAAGTGCACCTGCTACAGGAATCATTTTCCCTAAGTTGACTACTCCTTTTTGTCCGAATTTCGTAACCAATCGAAATCCAACTGCTTGATTGATTTTCTTTAGCACCTCTCCAGGAATTTTTTTAATCATTCCTTGGGCTAATTTCTCAGCCACTACAATCCCAGCTTTCTTTGCAATATCAGCTACAGTAGTTCCTGTAAGTGCTGCATATACAAAAGTCTGGACCTGATCACTTTTTAAGTCGTATCCACGCATATAAGCAATGGTAGCAATCATTCTCATTTGAACTAAAATTACGGATGTCACATTTGCAGGGATAGTTACTGGTAAAGTTAAAATTCCTCCGAATCCAGTGACAAAGCCAGATAGAGCGGCTTTACTAGTTTGAAAAGCAATCATTTTTGAAATAGCAGTATCAACATTGTCGTTCTTTAGGTAATCATCCGCTAATTCTTGAATTGTTTTTTGTCCAGGAATTCCATTAATAGTTGTATCGTAAGCCCAATCAAGAACTTGCATCATTGAATTTTCATCAATTTTTGGAACTTCTAGTTTTGGGAGTTCAAAGTTTATATTTGGCAACTCAAATTTCATAATAATTCTCCTATTTTTGCTATATTTAGTATACAATATTACAAATATATTTACAATAATAATTTGTAGAAAATAATCAAACAAGCAGCCAGCAAGAGGAAAGGTACAAAAGGTAGTCTTTCCTTTTTCTTTAGTAGGAGAAAGGCTAGAATGCCAGTTGTGGAAGAAAATTGAATTAAAAACAGCATTTCAGTTAGGCTAAAAATAAGTGCACAAGAAGCCAGAAAGAGAAAATCCCCTGCACCTATGCGGATATCGATAAAGTGAGCCAAAATTCCCAAGATAAGAAAGAAAATCATAACTAGATTCCAACCACAGCAAACCATGAGGATTAGGTGGAAAGTCAGCCAGACTAGTAAGGGATATTCCTGATGGCGAAAGTCATAGATGCCCAAAGTCAAGCCGGCAGTTATCAAGATAACTTGCCCCAAAGTTAAAAATCCTACAGACTCAGCTAGAAAGAGCAGTCCCAAGGACAACTCAAAGAAAGCATACCAGACAGGATAGCTTGACTTGCAATAGCGACAGCGAAAGCGATTGAATACCTGTGAGAGAAATGGAATCAAATCCAGTGGTCTCAAGCGAGTCTGACAAGAATCACAGTGACTAGCAGGGAAAACAATGGATTGCTCAGGGAAACGATCAATAACCAATCCAAGAAAGGAAGCAAAAATAGCTCCAACAAGAAAAAAGTAAAGGTGAATCATACTTATTAATTCGGAAAAAATAAGAGAAAGAGTATAATAGTTGGATAAAGGAGAAATTTTAGGAGCAAATATGAAAATTCACTTTGAAAAAGGACTTCAGATAGAAAATGCCCAACTCATTTGTCGCTGGTCTAATGCTTTGGGAGAAAGTTTTCAGAAGCAATGGATGGGAACAATGATTCCTTTTCCCTTGACAATACAAGTCTTGCAAGATTTGGAAGGAATCTTTTCAATCTTTGATGGACAAGAGTTTGTGGGGCTTATCCAGAAAATCAGGCTAGAAGACAGGAATCTTCATATCGGGAGATTTTTTATCAATCCCCAGAAACAGGGGCAGGGATTAGGTAGCCAGGCTTTAAGGAAATTTGTCAGTTTAGCCTTTGAAAATGAAGACATAGATACTATTTCTCTAAATGTCTATGAGGCAAATCAAAGAGCTCAGAATCTTTACCAAAAAGAAGGATTTGAAATTGTTCAAACCATTGAAGTTCCAGAACGTAAATACATAATGAGAAAATCTAGGTAAGGACTAGATGATATCGAGGACTGTACCCGTACAATTTTTGGTTTTCAAACTTGTTGCAGAGAAATTTTCTTGATAGAATAGATACATGACTAGATATAAAGCTGTAATTTCCTATGATGGCTACGCTTTTGCTGGTTTTCAGCGACAACCTCACGCGCGTAGTGTCCAAGAGGAAATTGAAAAAACTTTAACCAAATTAAATAAAGGACAAGCCATTACCATTCATGGCGCTGGGCGAACAGATAGTGGTGTTCATGCATTAGGTCAGGTCATCCACTTTGATCTTCCCTATCAGATGGATGAGGAAAAACTTCGTTTTGCTCTCGATACCCAAAGCCCTGAAGATATCGATGTGATTTCGATTGAGATTGTGGCTGATGATTTTCATTGCCGTTATGCCAAGCATAGCAAGACCTATGAGTTTATCGTAGATAGAGGACGTCCTAAAAATCCTATGCGTCGTCATTATGCGACTCATTATCCTTATCCACTAGATGTGGAGCGGATGCAGCTTGCTGTAAAAAAACTAGAGGGAACGCATGATTTTACTGGTTTTACAGCATCAGGGACTAGTGTGGAAGACAAGGTAAGAACGATCACGGAAGCCAGTCTTAGGGTTGATGAAACAGGGCAGTTTTTGACTTTTACCTTCTCAGGCAATGGTTTCCTCTATAAACAGATTCGAAATATGGTCGGAACCCTGCTGAAAATTGGTAACAATCGGATGCCGATTGAACAGATTGACCTCATCTTGGAGCAAAAGGATAGACAGTTGGCAGGACCAACTGCAGGGCCTAATGGTTTGTATTTGAAGGAGATTCGTTATGAAGAATAATCGTATTTTAGCACTTTCAGGAAATGATATTTTTAGTGGTGGTGGATTAGCTGCTGACCTTGCCACCTATACTTTGAATGGTTTGCATGGATTTGTAGCCATGACCTGCTTGACTGCTTTGACAGAAAATGGTTTTGAAGTCTTTCCAACTGATGAAACTATTTTCCAACAACAGTTGGATAGTCTCAAGAGCGTAGACTTTGGAGGGATTAAAATTGGTCTTTTACCGACTGTTGGTGTTGCTGAGAAAGCTTTGAATTTCATCAAGGAACGTGAAGGAGTTCCAGTAGTCTTGGACCCTGTTCTCGTTTGTAAGGAAACGCATGACGTTGCAGTCAGTGAGCTCTGTCAAGAGTTGATTCGCTTTTTCCCTTATGTATCTGTGGTTACTCCGAATCTTCCTGAGGCAGAGTTGCTTGCAGACCAAAAGATTGAAAGTCTGGAAGACATGAAAAATGCAGCCAAAAAACTACATGACTTGGGTGCACCAGCAGTGATTATCAAGGGTGGAAATCGCCTCAGTCAGGATAAGGCTGTGGATGTCTTTTATGACGGAGAAAATTACACAATCCTTGAAAATCCAGTCATCCAAGGACAAAATGCTGGTGCAGGATGTACCTTTGCATCTAGCATTGCTAGTCAGTTAGTCAAGGGAGAGGAACTATTACCAGCAATTGAAAGTTCTAAAGCCTTTGTTTACCGAGCTATTGCACAAGCAGATCAATATGGAGTGAGACAATATGAAGCAAACCAAAACAAGTAAAATCGCCCTATTATCAATACTGACTGCCCTATCAGTAGTTTTAGGTTATATTGTCAAAATCCCAACCCAAACAGGAATTTTAACTCTTTTAGATGCTGGTGTTTTCTTCACTGCTTTTTATTATGGAAAACGGGAAGGAGCTATTGTCGGAGGTCTAGGAGGTTTCATTATTGACCTAATCTCAGGTCATCCTCATTGGATGTTCTTCAGCTTGCTTTTCCATGGCTTGCAGGGTTACTTTGCAGGTTTTAAAGGAAAATGGCGGTGGCTTGGATTAGTTTTGGCAACTTTTCTCATGGTAGCTGGATATGCATGTGCGACCTCTTGGATGAAAGGTTGGGGGGTAGCCCTGACAGATATTCCTCACAATTTGTTGCAGAATTTTGTTGGAATGATTGTTGGGTATCTTCTATATCAGAGTATCAAGAAAATTAGTAAGCAGTAAAAATAGTCTTCCATGGGAACTATTGAAAAAACTCTGATTATTTGCTAAAATAAAAGCTATGAAAACACTCTACGATGTGCAACAATTTCTCAAACAGTTTGGTATCATTGTCTACATGGGGAAACGTCTCTATGATATTGAGCTGATGAAGATTGAATTATCTCGAATCTATGATGCAGGCTTGATGGACAAGCTAGATTACTTAGAAGCGGAAGCTGTTCTTCGTAGAGAGCACAAACTAGAATTAGACTATTTAGAAAAAAATGGAGATTAAGTATTATGGTAACTTGGGTATTATGGGGACTTGTCGTAGCGATGTTGGCATGGATGGGATACAACTATCTTCGCATTCGTCGAGCAGCGAAAATCGTAGACAATGCAGAGTTTGAGTCTTTGATTCGTATAGGTCAGTTGATTGACTTGCGTGATCCAGCTGACTTCCACAGAAAACATATCCTCGGAGCTCGTAATATCCCTTCAAATCAATTGAAGACAAGTCTTGCAGCGCTTCGCAAGGATAAGCCTGTTCTTCTCTATGAAAATCAACGTGCGCAACGTGTCACAAATGCAGCGCTTTTCTTGAAAAAACAAGGTTTCTCAGAAATCTATATCCTCTCTTATGGGTTGGATTCTTGGACAGGAAAGGTGAAATCTAATTAACAATGTGAAAAAAACTTGTCACATATGTTTAATATAGATACCGTTTTTTTATGGTATAATAATTTATATAAATTTTAAGGAGTTTTTATTATGCAAGAAAAGAAAAAAGCATCGCTTGTTTTAGGTATCCTATCTATCGTCCTTGGTTTGTTATCTCCAATCGTAGGTCTGATTTTGGGTATTATTGGTCTTGTTTTGGGTAATTCACATCAAAATCAATCTGGACTAAATTATAAAACAGAAAAAATCCTCAATATCGTAGGGATTGTCATTTCAGTCCTTAACTGGATTGCAGGAGTCATTTTGATGATGCACTAATCAGGATTCTAACAAAAAAAGCTTTATTTTTAAAGCTTTTTTGTTTTACCCATTTTTCGTTAAGTGGTTTTTAATCATTTCTAATTCTTTCTAGCTCAGGGACAGGTTTTCAAAGTTCTAAAACGTGTTACCTAATAGATAAAGCCGGTTTGTATGGTATAATGATTGCGTAATAAATTTAAGGAGTTTTTTTGAAATGCAAGAAAAGAAAAAAGCTTCACTTGTTTTGAGTATTCTATCTATTATAGTTGCCTTTGGATTTCCAGTTTTAAGTATTATTTTTGGTGTTTTTGGTTTGGCCTTGGCTCATTCACATCAAAAAGAATCTGGACTAGACTATAAGACAGAAAAAATTCTCTCTATTTTAGGGATTGTGTTAGGGATTATGATTTCTGCAATTTTCTGTATCGTTCTTATCTCACAACTTTCTGGAATTCATTAAAACAAAAAAGCTTTATCTTTAAAGCTTTTTTGTTTTATCCACTTTTCTCTAAGTAGTTTTTAATGATTTTCAATTCCTCCTGATTCAAGGGTCGATATTGACCTTCTGCTAGGTCGGAATCTAATGTAAAATCCCCGAACTGAACTCGTTTGAGGGCAGTGACCTTGACACCAACTGAGAGGAACATTTTCTTGATCTGATGAAATTTCCCTTCAGAGATGGTGATGGTGGCTCGGCTGAGACTAGGGCTTGAAGATAGAATCTCAAGCTGAGCAGGTTTACAGACAGTTCCGTCTAAAAAGACTATCCCATCTTTGAACGTTTGGACGTGGTCGGATGAGAGTGGTCCATTGACCTCAACTTGATAAGTTTTATACACATGATACTGAGGGTGGAGGAGTTGAAAACCTAAAGGCCCATTGTCTGTCAAGATGAGCAGTCCTGTCGTATCTCGATCCAGACGACCAATGGCATAGAGTTGCTCTGACTGGAGATGTTGAGGAAGAAGATCCATGACAGTTGGAAGTTTTTTGTCCTTACTTGCAGTTACAACACCACCTGGCTTATAGAGCATGAGATAGGTATGTTCATATCCTTGAATTTTTTCCCCCTGAAATAGTAGTTCTTGAAGACCAGTATCAATATTTTGTGCAAGGGAAGTAGTAGCTTGTCCATCAACTAAGATTTCTTTTTTGAGAAGAGCTTGTTTCATGGCTTTCCGACTGATTTTTTCCTCGGCTAATAATTTATCTAAACGCATACCAACCTATCTTATCACAAGTCAATATTTTTGAAAAGAAAAGAGAAGGAATGAATTTTCTTTTGAAAACATTTACACTTACTTGAGTTATGCCATTTGCTGAAAATTGTGGTATAATCGTTCAGTTAGAAAATAAATTTGAAATAAATAGAGGAACTCATGACAAAATTAAGAGAAGATATCCGTAATATCGCGATTATCGCCCACGTCGACCACGGGAAAACAACCCTCGTTGACGAATTGTTGAAACAATCTGAAACTCTTGACGCACGTACAGAATTGGCTGAGCGTGCAATGGACTCAAACGATATCGAGAAAGAGCGTGGAATCACCATCCTTGCTAAAAATACAGCCGTTGCTTACAACGGAACTCGTATTAACATCATGGACACACCAGGACACGCGGACTTCGGTGGAGAAGTTGAGCGTATCATGAAAATGGTTGACGGTGTTGTTTTGGTCGTAGATGCTTACGAAGGAACTATGCCACAGACTCGTTTCGTATTGAAAAAAGCCTTGGAACAAGACCTTGTGCCGATCGTTGTAGTTAATAAAATCGATAAGCCATCAGCTCGTCCAGCAGAAGTAGTAGATGAAGTCTTGGAACTCTTCATCGAGCTTGGTGCGGATGATGACCAACTTGACTTCCCAGTCGTTTATGCGTCAGCGATCAACGGAACATCTTCATTGTCAGATGATCCAGCAGACCAAGAAAAGACTATGGCGCCAATCTTTGACACCATTATCGACCACATTCCAGCTCCAGTTGACAACTCAGATGAGCCTCTTCAATTCCAAGTGTCACTTCTTGACTACAATGACTTCGTAGGACGTATCGGTATCGGACGTATCTTCCGTGGTAGTGTCAAGGTTGGAGACCAAGTAACCCTTTCTAAACTTGACGGAACAACTAAAAACTTCCGTGTTACAAAACTCTTTGGTTTCTTTGGTTTGGAACGTCGTGAAATCCAAGAAGCTAAAGCTGGTGACTTGATTGCCGTATCAGGTATGGAAGATATCTTCGTTGGTGAAACCATTACTCCAACAGATGCGATTGAAGCTCTTCCAGTTCTTCACATCGATGAGCCAACCCTTCAAATGACCTTCTTGGTTAACAACTCACCTTTTGCTGGTCGTGAAGGAAAATGGGTGACTTCTCGTAAGGTTGAAGAGCGCCTTCAAGCAGAATTGCAAACAGACGTTTCTCTTCGTGTAGACCCAACTGACTCACCAGATAAGTGGACAGTTTCAGGACGTGGGGAATTGCACTTGTCAATCCTTATCGAAACCATGCGTCGTGAAGGATATGAGCTTCAAGTATCTCGTCCAGAAGTTATCATTAAAGAAATCGATGGTGTTAAATGTGAGCCGTTTGAACGCGTGCAAATTGACACACCAGAAGAATACCAAGGATCTGTTATCCAAAGTCTTTCTGAACGTAAAGGTGAAATGTTGGATATGATCTCAACTGGTAACGGTCAAACTCGTTTGGTCTTCCTAGTTCCTGCGCGTGGTTTGATTGGATACTCAACTGAGTTCTTGTCAATGACTCGTGGTTACGGTATCATGAACCATACCTTCGACCAATACTTGCCATTGATTCCAGGTGAAATCGGTGGACGTCACCGTGGTGCCCTTGTTTCTATCGATACTGGTAAGGCAACAACATACTCAATCATGTCTATCGAAGAACGTGGTACTATCTTTGTTAACCCAGGTACTGAGGTTTACGAAGGAATGATCATCGGTGAAAACTCTCGTGAAAATGACTTGACTGTTAATATCACGAAAGCAAAACAAATGACTAACGTTCGTTCAGCTACCAAGGACCAAACAGCGGTTATCAAAACTCCTCGTATCTTGACACTTGAAGAATCACTTGAGTTCTTGAACGACGATGAGTACATGGAAGTAACGCCTGAATCGATTCGTTTGCGTAAACAAATCCTTAACAAGGCAGAGCGTGAGAAAGCAAACAAAAAGAAAAAATCAGCTGAATAAGAGCTAGAAAGAGATAAAGATGGTCTATCTAATCATAGGGATTTTATTACTCTTACTCTATATCTTTGCGACCCCTCAAAGTATTAAGGGAACAGTCAACGTTGTTATTCTGGTTTTCGGATTGGTTGCTCTCTTGATTTTATTGATGCTGTCGGCTCTACAGATCTTCCAACTTCCAGCAGAAATCTATATAACATTGGGAATGCTGGCTCTTACTTACTTTAGTTTGAGAGATATTTCCTTAATATCGATTAAAAAGAGGTAGGATTTACCCTCATTCCTCTACACCATTAGAGTCAAAATGTAAAATGATTGAAGCAAAATCAGATTCATGCTGGTTTTGCTTTTTGTTTTCACGACATAACTAGGTAAGAGGCGATTTCATTTTTTTTTCATATCTTTTGAATAGAAGTACGTTTTTTGATACAATGAAAGAAAACGGTTACAAGATTGGAGTTTGATATGAACCGACATTTATTTAAGGAAAAGCAACGTTTTTCTTTAAGAAAATATGCAATAGGAACTTGTTCTGTTTTATTAGGAACGAGTTTGTTTTTTGCGGCCTCACCGATTGAAATCGTAGGAGCTCAGGAGAGACAGCCACAATTAGTTTCTCATTATGTTGAGGATAAAGATTTACCTGAAGCAATAAAGGAAGAATTGCGGTGGTTTGAAGATAATGCAATCGAGCTAGAAGAGGGTAAGGACTATTACTTCATTTATCGTAAATCAGCTGCAAGCTTACCCAATACGGGACTCTTTTCTAATCCTTTAGTGCCAGTACTAGGAATGGGAATTCTTTTGGTTTCGTTAACGTTAATCAAGAAGAAAAAAGGTAGAAGTCTTTTTCTAGTGACAGTTTTGGCAGTTGGGGGAACAGCAGTCTCAGTCTCTGCCCTAGAAAACTTAGTAGAGCTTCGTCCAGCCCTCGTTAAAACGGTAGAAGGGGAGTTTTTGCCAAGACCTGAAAAGATTGAAGGTTATGAATTTACGGGTTACTATTTTGTAAGATGCAATGAAGAGATATCTCAAAGCCTAGTCACACCTTCAAAAACGACTCAGGGAAGTCTGCTTGAACAAGCTTTAATTCCAAGTCATCCAGGTATAATTGAAACTCCAGCAACTCCAAGCCGACCATCTTCTGAAGAGTCTACATCAATCCCTCCTCAGGGTCAACCAAGTTTAGTAGAGGTGAAACCGGAATTGGAAATTAGCAAGGAATCCATTCCTTTTGATACCATTCGTCAGGAAGATCCAAACTTACCGAAGGGACAAACGCAAGTTATCCAAGCAGGAGTCGCAGGAGAACGTACCATCTTAACAGAGGTTACAAGGGGTAATGGTAAGGAGAGTCGTGAAGTTCGCTCAAACACTGTGACTCAAGAACCAGTTTCAGAAATTATTGCAGTCGGTACTAAGGTAGAATCCACATCAATTCCTCTAGAAGGTTCTCCAAGCTTGGTGGAAGTGAAACCAGAGCTAGAAACAAGCACAGAGTCAGTTCCTTTTGATCGACTCTACCAAGAAGATCCAGATTTGCCTAAGGGTCAAACTCGAGTTATCCAGGCAGGAGTAGTAGGAGAACGTACCATCTTAACAGAAGTTACAAGGGTTGATGGTAAGGAGAGCCGTCAAGTCAAATCAAATACTGTGACTCAAGAACCAGTTTCAGAAATTATCGCAGTTGGTAGCAAGGTGGAATCCACATCAATTCCTCTAGAAGGTAGTCCAAATTTAGTAGAAGTGAAACCTGAGTTGGAAACTAGTACAGAAGAGATACCTTATAATACTCTTCATCAAGAGGACCCAGATTTATTAAAAGGTGAAACTCGTATAATCCAAGCAGGTGTGGTTGGGCAACGTACGATTCTAACAGAAGTTACAAGGGTTGATGGTAAGGAGAGTCGTGAAGTTCGCTCAAATACTGTGACTCAAGAACCAGTTTCAGAAATTATTGCAGTTGGTAGCAAGGTGGAAGCGACAGCTATTCCGCAAGAAGGTAGTCCAAGTTTAGTAGAAGTGAAGCCAGAGTTGGAAACTAGTACAGAAGAGATACCTTATAATACTCTTCATCAAGAGGATCCGGATTTACTAAAAGGTGAGACTCGTATAATCCAAGCAGGTGTGGTTGGGCAACGTACGATTCTAACAGAAGTTACAAGGGTTGATGGTAAGGAGAGTCGTGAAGTTCGCTCAAATACTGTGACTCAAGAACCAGTTTCAGAAATTATTGCAGTTGGTAGCAAGGTGGAAGCGACAGCTATTCCGCAAGAAGGTAGTCCAAGTTTAGTAGAAGTGAAACCAGAATTGGAAGTAACAACAGAGGTGGTTCCATTTAAGACCATTCGTCAAGAAGATCCGAATATGGCAGAAGACCAAGTTAAACTAATTCAAGCAGGTGTCAACGGGAAACGTACCATCCTAACCGAAGTTAGCACGCTTAATGGTCAGGAAAAACGTAAGATTATTTCGAATACTTTAACGACAGAAGCCATTCCGGAAATCATTGCTATCGGGACAAAAAAAGAGCTTCTCCCACTCCCCCAACCAAAAATTGAAACCCAATCGGTTCCTTATAAAATTATCTACCAAGCAGATGAAACTCTAGCAGTTGGGACCCGAAAAACAAAAGTTTCTGGCGTTAATGGAAAGCTAGAAACGACTACAAACTATACGAGAGATAAGGTCAGCGGTGCAATCAAAGAGTCTAGTACTACAAAAACCTTGGTTGAGAAGGTAGATGAAATTATTCTTGTAGGAACAAAACCAAGTATCGAAACGAAGGTTATTGCAAATAAGACGGTTTTTGAAGCAGACTCTACACTACCTTACCAGACGCAAAAAGTGTTTGTTCCAGGGAAGGAAGGTAGTGAGAAAACGATGACTAGTTACAAAGTTGATAGTCAGTCAGGTCTTGTAACTGAAAAAGATAAACAGAAACAAACCACGGCCCCAATTGATAAGGTTATTAAAGTTGGGAATGTCGAAAAGATTGTGACTCCAATTCCGATCAAGGAAGAACGTCGAAAGGATCCATCACTTGACAAGGATACTGAAAAAATTGAGAGCCCAGGTCAAGCAGGAGAGTTGACGGCTACTCGAGTTTATGAAGTGAACACTCACACTGGGGCATTACTGTCGTATAAAGAAACTATTGCTGAGACGAAAGCTATGAAACCGAAGGTAATCTTGGTAGGAACCAAAGAAAATAAACCACATCTCCTCCCAGATAACAAGGATCTAGAAAATGCGATTGATACAAATCGAGTAAGCCGAGATATGAAAGGGATAGATTTATTTACTAACACATACTTAGTGAATGCTCTGAAACCAAGCATCCTTGGGCGTGACGTGATTAGTAAGAAGATTGAACTCAAAAAGACAAATCCAGCTATCACTGATGAAGAAGTCAAAGAAGTCCTGCGCAAAGAATACCTTGAAAGATTATCGATTAAAGATACTTTTGAACAAACAAAGAATAACTTAGATTCAGATCTGAAAAAGATTGCTTCTCATACCCTTAGCATACTAGGAAATACTCCAGATTCTAGGGCAAAAGTCCAAAGTGAACTAGAAGCAAATAAAGAAAAAATTCTTTTAGGTCTAACTTATATCAATCGTTTTTACAATATTGATTTTGGTAAGACCAATATTCGCGATATTCTAGCCTTTAATCCAAGCTCTTTTGGTAAAAAAGTTACTTCCTTAGATTGGTTGAAGCATCTAGGTTCCATGAACTATAGTGAGATGAAGTTGGTCAATAGTCCTAATACCTATGAAAAGTATTTTGAGAAGATTACTGACAAAGGAACATTGAAAGACTTCCTTGACTACAACCGGACTACCTTTACAGATATGGATGGTGATACTTGGTTGAAGGATGCTACAAAGGCCATTGTTATAGAGAAAAAATCAAAAGAGAAGCCTGACGAAAACGTTGCTCTATATACAAAATTGACCTCTGATCCTGTCAAGTATGGGGCTGAGCCACAACAAGTTGCACATCATAAACAGTATAATATGGCAACTCTTTTAGGTCTGGTCAATATAAAAGAACCAAGCATTTATGCTATTACAAATATGGCAACTGTTTCTTATGGAAATATCGGAACCTACATTGATTCTTCACTTGCAAAAAGTAACCCTGCCCAATACAAGGCTGATTTAGAAAAGGCGAGGGCTCTGGTTGAGTTAACAGCGGATCGTCAGGCAGCTTACGTTGATTCCCTGTACAGAATTACTAAAAAAGAGAACCAAACAAAACTGATAACCAACCGTTTGATTGTGGATACTATGAAAAAGTATACTAACAAGCAAAATGCAGGTATCAAGGAAACTTGGTCTAAGGAGTTTGGTCCAGAGGCTGATAAAGGAGTCAAGGACTTTATGTCTCCGTTAGGTATGTATTCTCCGTCTCAAACCGTTGGAGCTGAAGCCAATGGTTCTGGTGTGCGTTACTTTATTGATAGAGTTTTAGATGATCGTGGTTCAGCAACCTACTCTCATGAAATGACTCACTTGTTGGATCGTACAGTACTCTTTAACAACCATGGACGACGAGATGGTACGGGAGCAGAGTTCTATGCTCGTGGAATCTTTGAAAATTCTTATACACCTGAAACTGATACCTACTTTAACTTGAATTTTGTCTTTGATGAAAGTAAGAAAGATAGTTTCTACAATAAGAAACCGGACCGCTTTAAATCTGCTGCAGATTTGAAAGAATACATGCATGGTAGTTTTGATGTACTTTATAGTTTAGATTATTTGGAAGCTGAGGCTAGTCGAGGATTGTCAGCAGCTGAAAAAGCAATCTATTTCAAACAGCTCTTGCCAAGTCCAACTTCAGGTTCTAGAACTCCAGTTTCTTACGACAATCCATCTGCCCAACCGACTCATCAGAGTGAGGAAATTAAGGCTTTGACGGAGGTAGACGCAAGTAAGTTGACGGACATCAATAGTTTGATTGATAATCATATCGTGGTAAATCGCTATATTATTAAAGGGCTAACAGCAACTGGGAAAGTAGATGCCAATGGCTATTACACGGTCGATATGTTTGATACGATTTATGGTGTTAATCAAAATGATAAAGGAATGAGTGGTGATATTAGCTTTAGAAAACAAGCCTTTGAGTTAATGGCAGGACTTGGTTACTACGAAGGTTTCGTCCCTTATGTGTCGAATCAATACAAGAAAGATGCTGAGAAAGCCAATCGTCCATTGTCGGACAAATATATCTTTGATAAGATTTTAGCTGGAAAAAGCTATGCTCAATTTAAGAAAGAACAAGTCAATGAACGAATCAATAACCTGAACAAGTTAAAACCGATAACGATTGACTACAAAGGCAAGAAGGAAGTGATTGCTAGCCCAGAAAGAATGAAGCAGTTAATGGCAGAAGCGGTAAAAGAAGAACTTGCTGAGATTAAAGCTGGTAACACAAGTGCGAAACAATATCGCTTTATTGAAACTCCGGTACAGAAGTTGAAAAAAGCCATTTACAAAGCTTATCTTAAGGAATCAAATGAATTTAAAGAATCGATCTATAAATCTTGATAGCTGAGATAAATTTCAACCGGATCAGAATCATTTTTCTAAGTAGTTTTGAGTACTTAATAAGACAAGAAAAACACCTTTCGGACTGCAAGTCTCTACAGTCCGAAAGGTGTTTTTTATCTGTACAATTATCTCTTTTTGTTTTTTGAATATCGCTGGTAGAAGTCGACTTTTATCTGGATAAAATGTTCTAATTCACGAAAGAGTTGTAATAGGGTTGCCCGTGTCTCAAACTCTTCTCTAGTTTTAGGGAGAGATCGATTGCGAAATACCTCTAGGTAGCTCTCAATATCATTCAATAAGTCGTAGGCTGGATTGGTTTGACTCAGTTGGCTAGCTGTTTTTGAAAAGAGCTGAGCGACAATCAAACTCTCACTAGCGGCTAATTGGCATGTGTTAATCTGTTGAGCCATATTTCTTAAGATACGCGTTTGTCTTTGCCGCATCTCGAAGTAGTGGATATGATAATCTGTCTGGTGAAAGAGATGGTCAGAGTGATCGAGGTAAACTAACTTAAGAGCATCCTCAAGTAGTTGGTCAAGTTCATTTACAAGTTGAGCCTGATTACGGCCATCCCCTCTTTTCAGATAGTAAGAAAGCCGTAGAAGAACATCTCTGAGTTTTTCTTCAACAAGAGTATGATAATGTTGAATGTCTTTTTCACGTGAAGGCATGTAGAGATTGACCAGAAGTGCAAAGCCAGTACCGATTAGGAAGAGTAAGAGCTCATTCAGTAAAAGTGTTGGTGATGTTGTTTGTTGGATTAAGAGATGGCTGACCAGGACGCTACTAGGAGTAATCCCAATTTCCCAACCGAGTTTATAGGCCAAGGGAACATAGACTGCTAAGTAGAGTCCAAAGCTCCAGATATGATAACCAGTTAGTTGGAAAGCTATAACACCAACTAAGAGAGCTAGAAGAGTTGAAAAAAGACGATTGCGGGCTAGCTTGATCGTACTTCTGCGAGTATCAGAAAGACTCAAGATAGCAATGATACCAGCTGATACAGCTGACGACAAATCAAAAAAGTAGGCTAGAAAACAGGCAAAACAGGTTGCCAGGACTAGTTTTAAAGTACGTTGAGTGATAGACATAGAATATTTCCTTGAGAAAATGCTTTAAAGTTTTAGTAGTAGGTGAGGTAGAAAGGTCTATTCCAAGAGAGTTACTGAGAAAATAATTTGTTCTCCTTGTAGTGGTTTGATTATAGTATAAATATGTTTTGAAATCAAGTGAATCTAATAATAGTATAGGCAGAATGAATATTTACCAAACTGGTCCAGATATCGTTTTATGGTATAATAGTAGAAAGGAGTTTTACATGCAAGAATTTTTTAAAAGTTATTTTGATAAGCTAGATTTAACCTCAGTATTTGAGAATCTCTTGACCAAAGTGATTTCTCTTTTAATTTTATTTATACTATTTTATATTGCTAAAAAGCTACTTCATGCGGCTGTAAAGAAGATAGTGAAACCATCGCTTAAATTTTCAAATCGGGACGCGGGAAGACAGAAGACAATCTCTCGTTTGCTTGAAAATGTCTTTAATTACATTCTCTATTTCTTCTTAGTCTACTGCATTTTATCTATCCTAGGACTGCCTGTATCAAGTTTACTAGCTGGTGCGGGGATTGCTGGGGTTGCAATTGGTATGGGGGCACAAGGTTTCCTTTCAGATGTTATCAATGGTTTCTTTATTCTCTTTGAACGCCAGTTGGATGTAGGAGATGAAGTTGTTTTGACAAATGGTCCTATTACTGTATCGGGGAAAGTAGTTAGTGTTGGCATTCGAACAACTCAATTAAGAGGCGAAGACCAAGCCCTCCACTTTGTTCCTAACCGTAATATCACAGTGGTTAGCAATTTTTCAAGAGATGAAGAGAACTGAAATTTTACTTGATTTATGGTACAATAAAGGGAGTTTGACAGAGGAGAAATGATGGTTTTAGATAAACAATTAGGAAATGGTTGTGCCTGGATAAATCTTGATATCGAAAAAATTAAAAATCTTGAAGATTTATCTGAAATCTATGGTTTAGATAAGGAAACCATCGAATATGCTCTGGATAGAAATGAACGAGCCCACATGGACTATAACCGTGAAAATGGGACTGTAACTTTTATCTACAATGTTCTGGATCTTGAGAAGGACAAGGAATACTATGAAGCCATTCCTATGACCTTTATCGTTGAAAAACAACGAATGATTACGATCAGTAACCATAAGAACGCTTATGTGATTGAACGTATGCTGACTTATCTTAAAACTCATGAAACGATTTCAATCTACAAGTTTCTCTTTGCCAGCTTAGAGCTTATCAGTAACGCTTATTATCCTGTCATCGAAGAAATGGATAAAAGTAAGGACGAAATTAGTGCCTTGCTACGTCAAACCACGACAAAGAAAAATCTCTTTGCTCTCTCTGATTTGGAGACTGGTATGGTTTACTTGACAGCTGCGGCAAAACAAAATCGACTTCTATTGGAACATATCCAAGGTCATGCTCTTTATCGGAGATTTAACGATGTCGAACGAGAGCAGTTTGATGATGCCATGATTGAAGCCCATCAGTTGGTGTCTATGACAGATTTGATTTCTCAAGTCTTGCAACAACTCTCAGCTTCTTACAACAACATCCTTAACAATAACCTGAATGATAGTTTGACAATTTTGACTATTATCTCCGTCTTACTAGCAGTACTTGCGGTTATTACAGGTTTCTTCGGAATGAATGTTCCTCTACCATTTACAGAAGAGCCAAATGCTTGGATTTATATCTTAATGGCTAGCTTGATTTTATGGGCAGCCTTATCTCAATGGCTGAAGAAAATTACTAGGAAATAAAAGAGAAGGAGCCAGAATGGCGATTGAACATTACATGCCAGATTTTGCTGTGGAAGCAGTTTATGATTTGACAGTAGAAAGCCTGCAAAAACAGGGAATAAAAGCTGTTTTGGTAGATTTAGATAACACTCTCATTGCTTGGAATAACCCTGACGGGACTCCAGAGATGAAACGATGGTTGCACGACCTTCGTGATGCAGGGATTCGTATTATCGTAGTCTCAAACAATTCTAAGAAACGTGTTCAACGAGCAGTTGAAAAATTTGGAATTGACTATGTTTATTGGGCTTTGAAGCCTTTTACTTTCGGGATTGATCGAGCGATGAAAGAATTCCACTATGAGAAAAACGAAGTGGTCATGGTTGGGGATCAGCTCATGACAGACATTCGTGCAGCTCACCGTGCAGGAATTCGCTCGATTTTGGTTAAACCCTTGGTGTGGCACGATTCCATCAAAACGCAAATCAACCGAGCTCGTGAACGTCGTGTTATGAAGCAAATCACTGAGAAGTACGGACCTATTACTTATAAAAAAGGAATTTAACTATGGAAGAAATTCTCTGTATTGGTTGTGGAGCAACCATTCAGACGGAAGATAAGACTGGGTTGGGTTTTACACCTCAGTCAGCATTGGAAAAAGGTTTGGAAACTGGAGAAGTTTATTGCCAGCGTTGTTTCCGTCTCCGTCACTATAATGAAATTACAGATGTGCAGTTGACGGATGATGATTTCCTCAAACTCTTGCACGAGGTAGGAGACAGTGATGCCTTGGTGGTCAATGTCATTGATATTTTTGACTTCAATGGCTCTGTTATCCCAGGTTTGCCACGCTTTGTGTCAGGTAATGATGTGCTTTTGGTTGGAAATAAAAAAGACATCTTGCCTAAGTCTGTTAAGGACAGCAAGGTAACACACTGGCTGATGGAGCGCGCTCACGAAGAAGGTCTTCGTCCTGTGGATGTTGTCCTGACTTCAGCACAAAACAAGCATGCTATTAGAGAAGTAATTGACAAGATTGAGCAGTACCGTAAGGGTCGTGATGTTTACGTAGTTGGTGTGACCAACGTTGGGAAATCAACTCTTATCAATGCCATCATCCAGGAAATCACTGGTGACCAGAATGTTATCACGACGTCTCGATTCCCGGGTACAACCTTGGACAAGATTGAGATTCCGCTTGATGACGGATCTTATATCTATGATACACCGGGGATTATTCACCGTCATCAGATGGCTCACTACTTGACGGCTAAAAATCTCAAGTATGTCAGTCCTAAAAAGGAAATCAAACCAAAAACCTATCAGCTAAACCCTGAACAAACTCTGTTTTTAGGTGGATTGGGACGCTTTGACTTTATTGCAGGAGAAAAGCAAGGTTTCACAGCTTTCTTTGACAATGAACTCAAACTTCACCGCACCAAGCTAGAAGGAGCCAGTGTCTTTTACGACAAGCACCTGGGAACTCTTCTCACACCGCCAAATAGCAAGGAAAAAGAAGATTTTCCAAAACTGGTCCAACATGTCTTTACTATCAAGGACAAGACAGATCTGGTCATCTCAGGACTAGGCTGGCTCCGTGTAACAGGAACTGCCAAAGTAGCCGTCTGGGCACCAGAAGGCGTCGCAGTTGTCACACGCAAAGCCATTATTTAAACACAGAAAGGAAAGAGTTATATATAAAGGCGAGCATTGCGAGCCCATAACGAATACTTTTCGCCGTGGTGGCAGTTGGTACAAGAAATTGTACCAACAACGGAAAATCTGAGGCCTTAGGCTCAGATTTTAGTCATAAAAGTCCGAAGGACTTTGCTGACGTCCGTCACACTTCAGAAAAGTATAAAAACTCTTTTAAAGAAAATATGTCATTAACATCAAAACAACGTGCCTTCCTCAACAGCCAGGCACATACCCTCAAACCCATCATCCAAATCGGGAAAAATGGTCTCAACGACCAAATCAAAACAAGTGTTCGTCAGGCTCTTGATGCCCGTGAATTGATCAAGGTTACTCTCTTGCAAAATACAGATGAAAACATCCACGAAGTAGCTGAAATCTTGGAAGAAGAAATCGGTGTGGATACAGTTCAAAAAATTGGACGCATCTTGATCTTGTATAAACAATCAAGCAAGAAAGAGAATCGCAAGATTTCTAAAAAAGTTAAAGAAATCTAAGAATGGCACTCCCAAAAACTGTTTTTACAGAAGAGTAAAGGAGATTAACCTATGGCAATCGAATTATTAACTCCCTTTACAAAAGTGGAGTTAGAGCCAGAAATCAAGGATAAAAAACGGAAACAAGTCGGTATTTTAGGAGGGAATTTTAATCCCGTTCATAATGCCCATCTGATTGTTGCAGATCAAGTCCGTCAACAGTTGGGATTGGATCAGGTTCTGCTCATGCCCGAATACCAACCACCTCACGTAGATAAAAAGGAAACCATTCCTGAACACCATCGCCTCAAGATGTTAGAATTAGCGATTGATGGGATTGAAGGTCTGGCTATTGAGACCATCGAGCTAGATCGTAAGGGTATTTCTTACACCTACGACACCATGAAGCTTCTAACAGAGAAGAATCCAGACACAGATTACTATTTCATTATCGGTGCAGATATGGTAGACTATCTGCCTAAATGGTACCGAATTGATGAGTTGGTGGAACTAGTTCAGTTTGTAGGGGTTCAACGTCCGCGTTACAAGGCAGGGACTTCTTACCCAGTTATCTGGGTGGATGTACCTCTTATGGATATTTCATCCAGCATGGTGCGTGATTTCATTGCTCAAGGACGAACACCGAACTTTCTCTTGCCTAAACCGGTATTAGACTATATCGAGAAAGAAGGACTTTACTAATGGCATACCAGGACTATATCAACTGTTCCCGTGAGGAATTATTGAAAAAAATGGCAGAGCTTCTACCCGAGAAACGTTGGATCCATTGTTTGGGTGTAGAGCGCGCAGCCATTGAACTTGCAGAACGATTCGGAGTGGATGCCGAGAAAGCAGGTCTAGCAGGTCTCCTTCATGACTATGCTAAAAAGTTGTCAGACCAGGAATTTCTAGACTTGATTGATCGTTATCGGCTAAATCCTGACCTCAAAAACTGGGGCAATAATGTCTGGCATGGTATGGTCGGTATTTACAAAATTCAGGAAGATTTGGATTTACAAGATCCTGAAATCCTACGAGCTATTGAAATTCATACAGTAGGAGCGATTCAGATGACGGATCTTGACAAGGTTATCTACGTCGCAGACTACATTGAGCACAATCGTGCCTTTCCAGGAGTGGATCAGGCGCGTGAAATTGCTGAACTATCACTAAATAAGGCGGTAGCTTACGAGACAGCTCATACCGTGGAGCATTTAGCTCATCAGGGATTTCCCATCTATCCCCAAACCCTTGAAACCTATAACGCCTATGTGCACTATTTGAAAGAGGACTAAATGAACGAAAAAGAATTACTAGAACTAGTCGTGAAAGCGGCTGATGAGAAACGCGCGGAGGATATCCTCGCGCTTGACGTACAAGAATTGACCAGCGTGACAGATTACTTTGTTATCACTAGCTCTATGAATAGCCGTCAGTTGGATGCTATCGCTGAAAATATCCGTGAAAAAGTAGCGGAAGCAGGCTTTAAAGGCAGTCATGTCGAAGGTGATGCAGCTGGTGGCTGGGTCTTGCTAGACCTCGGCAGTGTTGTTGTGCATATCTTCTCAGAAGAAATGCGTGCTCACTATAACCTAGAAAAACTCTGGCATGAGGCAGAGTCAGTAGATTTATCTGAAGCTTTGGCGTAGTAGATGATGACTTGTGCTTAGGATTGGGAACTGCTTTGAAATTCGACAATGTATTGAAATCTTTCTGGTTTGTTGAGATCGAAGTGAGAAATTACCGAGACTTTCCGTTGTGATAATAGTTCTTGAAACGATAATGTTTCAAGAGGTCGGGAGTTTTGAGACTTTAGGCTCAAAACTAAGTCTTGGAACTTCGAAGAAGGTCGCAGACGTCCGAAATCACCTAAGGAAAGTCTTAATAAGACTTTGTCTTCAATTGAACTCAGTTGCAGTCAACTGGGTTTATTTGCTTAATTTAGAAGAAAATCGTTAGAAAGGTGAGAGCGAGTGGTATTTCCAGAGACTCTCTTGGTATCATGATTATGGCAACATACGAAACCTTTGCGGCTGTTTACGATGCAGTTATGGATGATAGTTTATACGATAAATGGACGGATTTTTCTCTTCGTCATTTGCCTAAGACTAAGGAGAGAAAGAAACTCTTGGAGCTGGCTTGCGGTACAGGGATTCAGTCTGTGCGCTTTTCTCAAGCTGGATTTGATGTGACTGGGCTTGATTTGAGTGCGGATATGTTGAAGATTGCCGAGAAGAGAGCTACTTCATCCAAGCAAAAGATTGATTTTATTGAAGGCAATATGCTGGATTTATCCAAGGCTGGTAAATACGACTTTGTGACTTGTTATTCGGACTCAATCTGCTATATGCAGGACGAGGTGGAAGTAGGGGATGTCTTTAAAGAAGTCTATAATGCCCTCAATGAAGACGGAGTTTTCATCTTTGACGTGCATTCGACCTACCAGACTGATGAAGTTTTCCCAGGCTATTCTTACCATGAAAATGCGGAAGATTTTGCCATGCTCTGGGATACCTATGAGGATGCAGCACCACATTCCATCGTGCATGAACTGACTTTCTTTATCAAGGAGGCTGACGGTTCCTTTAGTCGCCACGATGAAGTGCATGAGGAGCGCACTTACGAAGTCTTGACCTATGATATTTTGTTGGAACAGGCTGGTTTTAAGTCCTTCAAACTCTACGCAGACTTTGAGGATAAGGAGCCTACAGAGACCAGTACTCGTTGGTTTTTTGTGGCACAGAAGTAGGAGAACATCATGACCATTACAGGTATTATCGCAGAGTTCAATCCTTTTCATAATGGCCACAAATACCTGCTTGAACAAGCTAAAGGGTTGAAAATTGTGGCCATGTCTGGAAATTTCATGCAGCGTGGAGAGCCGGCTATCGTGGACAAGTGGACACGGGCTCAAATGGCACTAGAGAATGGAGCGGACTTAGTTGTAGAATTGCCCTTTTTAGTCAGTGTACAAGCAGCGGATTTCTTTGGTCAAGGTTCAGTAGATATCTTGGATCATTTGGGGATGGATACCCTAGCCTTTGGGACAGAAGAAGTTCTGGATTACCAGCAAATTGCTAACCTATATACAGAGCGTGGTCAAGAGATGGAACTCTTCATGGAAAACTTACCGGATTCTCTTTCTTACCCTCAGAAAACCCAAGCCATGTGGAAGGAATTTGCAGACCTTGATTTTTCAGGTGATACGCCCAATCATGTCCTTGCTCTTGCCTATGCCAAGGCGGTAGCAGGGCGAAAGATCAAGCTTCATCCAATTCAACGTCAGGGAGCAGGTTACCATTCTGTGGACAAGGATGTTGACTTTGCATCTGCAACAGCCCTCCGTCAGCATCAAACAGATCAGAATTTTCTAGAGCGTTTTATGCCTTCTGTTGAACTTTTTGAAAATGCTAGTAAGGTGAGTTGGGAAGATTATTTTTCACTCTTACGCTATCAAATCTTGTCAAATCCTGACCTAACTAACATTTATCAGGTCAATCAAGAAATGTCGGTGCGCATCGAGGATGCTATTAAGACAGCTCAGTCTGTGGAAGAATTAGTCGAGATAGTTGCTACCAAACGCTACACCAAAGCGCGTGTGCGACGCCTCTTGATCTATATCTTGGTACAAGCTAGAGAAAGTGACCTGCCAGAAGCCATTCATGTCCTTGGTTTTACCGAAAAAGGAAGACAACACCTTAAAACTCTTAAGGAGCAGGTTAATCTAGTTAGCCGAATCGGTAAAGAACCCTGGGATGCTATGACTCAAAAGGCAGACCAGATTTATCAACTGGGACACCCTAGTGTCGTAGAACAAAATTTTGGCAGAGTGCCAATCAGAATCGAATCGAACTAAGTCTACTGAAAGGTAGGCTTTTTTTAGTTTTTTTCGAATAACTAGATAGAAATGAAAAAATCTTGTACAAGTTCCTGACAATTTTTTTCTTTTCGTGTATAATAGTGGAAAAGAGGTAAAACGAGGTATGGTTATGGAAGCAGTTCTTTATTCAACATTCCGAAATCATTTAAAAGACTATATGAAGAAGGTAAACGATGAGTTTGAACCTTTGACGGTGGTCAATAAAAATCCAGATGAAGATATTGTAGTCCTATCAAAGAGCGAGTGGGATAGTATTCAAGAAACTTTGAGGATTGCTCAGAATAAGGAACTTTCTGATAAGGTCTTGCGAGGAATGTCCCAAGTTCGTGCAGGACGCACGCAGGTTCATGTGATTGAGGAGTGATGAATGCTACTCAAGTTTACAGAAGATGCCTGGGCGGATTATTGCTACTGGCAAACTCAGGACAAGAAAACATTAAAAAGAATCAACAAACTAATCAAGGATATTCAACGTGATCCATTTACAGGAATTGGGAAACCAGAGCCACTCAAATACGATTACCAAGGAGCCTGGTCACGTCGCGTTGACGCTGAAAATCGCTTGATTTACATGATGGATGGAGATAGCATCGCTTTCTTATCCTTTAAAGATCATTACTAAGTCTACTGTGAGGTGGACTTTTTTCTTATTTTTTGCAAAAAAAAATTCTTTTATAAAATAGTTAGGTTTAAGAAGCTTATTTTACTAAGGAAAATGAAGATATTGCTCCTAAAAATAACTAAAACAACTTCCATTTAAGGTTTGTTAAAAATATTTTTTTGTGGTAAAATGTATAAGAATGCATGTCATTCGGATAAACAAATAAATTGAGGTAAAAACATGGAAATTATGGCGATTGTTATAGTTGTTTTTGCCGTCATCATTGGTTTAGTCATTGGATATGTCAGCATCTCAGTCAAGATGAAATCATCACAAGAGGCTGCAGAGTTGATGCTTTTAAATGCTGAACAAGAAGCAACTAATTTACGAGGACAAGCTGAGCGCGAAGCGGATTTATTAATCAATGAAGCTAAAAGCGAAAGCAAATCCCTTAAAAAAGAAGCACTATTGGAGGCTAAAGAAGAAGCCAGAAAATACCGCGAAGAAGTGGACGCTGAATTTAAGTCGGAGCGTCAAGAACTCAAGCAAATCGAAAGTCGTTTGACGGAGAGAGCTACGAGCCTTGACCGTAAAGACGATAATTTGACGAACAAAGAAAAAACACTTGAACAAAAAGAACAAAGTATTTCTGATAGAGCAAAAAACCTTGATGCACGTGAAGAGCAACTAGAGGAAATTGAAAAGCAAAAGCAAGCTGAACTTGAGCGTGTCGGAAGTCTGACTCAGTCGGAGGCGAAAGATATTATCTTAGCCCAAACAGAAGAAGACTTGACTAAGGAAATTGCTAGCCGCATTCGTGAGGCAGAGCAAGAAGTCAAGGAACGTTCAGATAAGCTTGCTAAGGATATCTTGTCCCAAGCCATGCAGAGAATTGCTGGTGAGTATGTAGCTGAGTCTACAAACTCAACCGTTCATCTGCCTGATGATACTATGAAAGGTCGTATCATTGGTCGTGAAGGTCGCAATATCCGTACTTTTGAAAGTTTGACAGGGGTTGATGTCATCATTGATGATACGCCAGAAGTGGTAACCTTGTCAGGTTTTGATCCTATCCGCCGTGAGATTGCCCGTATGACGATGGAAACCTTACTTAAGGATGGACGTATTCACCCAGCTCGTATCGAAGAGTTGGTTGAGAAAAACCGTCAAGAAATTGATAACCGTATTCGTGAATATGGTGAAGCTGCAGCCTACGAAATTGGGGCGCCGAACCTTCACCCTGACTTGATGAAGATCATGGGTCGCTTACAGTTCCGTACTTCATACGGACAAAATGTCTTGCGACACTCAATCGAAGTGGCTAAGTTAGCTGGTATCATGGCTAGCGAACTTGGTGAAAATGCGGCTCTTGCCCGTCGTGCAGGATTCCTTCACGATATTGGTAAAGCCATTGACCGTGAGGTAGAAGGCAGCCACGTTGAGATTGGTACAGAATTGGCTCGCAAGTATAAGGAACACCCAGTTGTGATCAATACTATTGCTAGCCACCACGGAGATGTAGAACCTGAGAGTGTGATTGCAGTTATCGTTGCTGCAGCGGATGCCTTAAGTGCAGCCCGTCCAGGAGCTCGTAGCGAATCGCTTGAAAGCTACATCAAACGTCTCCATGATTTAGAGGAAATCGCGAATAGCTTTGAAGGTGTTCAAAATAGCTTTGCCCTTCAAGCAGGTCGTGAAATCCGCATCATGGTAAACCCAGGTCAAATCAAGGACGACAAGGTCACAATCTTGGCTCACAAAGTTCGTGAGAAAATTGAAAGTAATCTCGATTACCCAGGAAATATCAAGGTAACCGTGATTCGTGAACTTCGTGCAGTTGATTATGCAAAATAAATAAGAAAGAGCAGTTGAAAAATTACTGCTTTTTTGTTACACTAGATAGAAAGATTGTAGTAAGCAGAAATGCCTTCACAAAGATAATTCTGATGAATTTTCGAGTCATTTCACAAACTATCCAAAGGAGACATCATGGCAGACCGTGGCTTACTAATCGTTTTTTCAGGTCCTTCTGGAGTTGGAAAAGGAACGGTTAGACGAGAAATTTTTGAGAGTTCTGAAAATCAATTCCAATATTCTGTATCTATGACAACACGGGCTCAACGTCCAGGTGAAGTAGACGGTGTTGATTATTTCTTCCGTACACGCGAAGAATTTGAAGAGTTGATTCGTCAAGGACAAATGTTAGAGTATGCAGAGTATGTAGGCAACTACTACGGAACTCCTCTGACCTATGTCAATGAAACCCTTGATAAGGGAATCGACGTCTTCCTTGAAATTGAAGTACAAGGGGCTCTCCAGGTCAAGAAAAAAGTTCCAGATGCAGTCTTTATCTTTTTGACACCACCAGATTTGGAAGAATTGCAAGATCGTCTCGTAGGCCGTGGTACAGATAGCGCAGAAGTGATTGCCCAACGTATCGAAAAAGCTAAAGAAGAAATTGCTTTGATGCGTGAGTATGACTATGCTATTGTTAATGACCATGTTGCTCTTGCCGCAGAACGTGTCAAACGTGTGATTGAAGCAGAACATTTCCGTGTCGATCGTGTTATCGGTCACTATCAGGATATGCTACCAAAGTCTCCGACTATTCGATAAACTATAGAAAACAGGTACAAACAAATGATGCTTAAACCCTCTATTGATACCTTACTTGACAAGGTACCATCAAAATATTCACTCGTAATCTTGTTAGCAAAACGTGCTCACGAATTAGAAGCTGGAGCAACTCCAACACAAGAATTCAAATCTGAAAAATCTACACTTCGTGCCTTGGAAGAAATTGAATCTGGGAATGTAACCATCCACCCAGATCCAGAAGGAAAACGCGAAGCTGTTCGTCGTCGTATCGAAGAAGAAAGACGATTGAGAGAAGAAGAAGAAAAGAAAATCAAAGAGCAAATTGCGAAAGAAAAAGAAGAAGGTGAAAAAATTTAAGGTTGGGGGGACTCAATCTTATTTTTTCTATTGCAAGAATACTCAATCAATTGAAACGATTTAAGAAGAGAAGGAGGTGAGGATATGGCTATTGCAAAAATCATTGTAGATGTTCCTTTGATGCAGACAGACCAGCCCTATAGCTACAAGATTCCAGAGGAATTTGAGGGGATGCTAGAAGTTGGTATGCGGGTTCATGTACCCTTTGGGAAGGCTAATCGCTTGATTCAGGGAATTGTTCTTGGAATTGAACAAGAAAATGATGCGGAAGTGGCAGACGATGACTTGAAAGAGATTGCCGAAGTGCTGGACTTTTCTCCTGTCTTAACGGAGGAACAACTCTGGCTAGCTGAATTACTACGTAAGTCAGTATTCTCTTATAAAATTTCCATTCTTAAAGCAATGCTTCCTGGGTTTTTGAACTCTAGCTATGATAAGATCCTCTATCCTCTGGAAGGCTTGAGTCAAGAAGACAGACATCGTTTGTTTGGTTCGCAGGAGTCTCTAGCATTTTCATCTCTAGACTTAGAAAAGCAGGCTGAGATGATGCGGTTGACTCGAAAAGGTCTTTTAAAACTAGAGTACCAGGCTGTGGATCAGAAGAAAGTTAAGACGCAGTCTTGGGTTGAAGTGAATCGTGACAAATTAGAAAAACTAGAAATCTCAAACCGTGCCAAGAAGAAATTGGAACTGCGAGATTATTTATTAGCACATCCTGAAACAGTTCCTCTGGCTGATTTGTTAGAACATTACTCACGCGAACAAGTTAACTTCTTTGTGGAACATGGTGCTGTTACCATCGTTCAAAAGGAAGTCCAACGCTCAGCTGCCTACTTTGAAGGAATTGAGTCGAATCAAGCCCTAGAGTTAAACCCAGAGCAAAAACAAGCCTGTGAGGCAGTTGTTGGAGCGATTGGTAAGCAGCAACCTCCCTTTCTACTTCAAGGAATTACAGGAAGTGGGAAAACCGAGGTTTACTTGCAGATTATCCAAGGTGCTTTGGATATGGGAAAAACAGCAATTGTTCTAGTTCCGGAAATCTCTCTGACACCTCAAATGACGGAGCGCTTTATTGCACGGTTTGGCGATAAAGTTGCCATTCTCCACTCTGGCTTGTCAAATGGTGAAAAGTACGATGAATGGCGCAAGGTGGAGCGTGGGGAAGCCCAGGTAGTTGTTGGAGCCAGATCTGCTATTTTCGCTCCATTGAAAAATCTAGGTGTTATCATTATTGATGAAGAGCACGAGGCCAGCTACAAGCAAGATAGCAATCCTCGTTACCATGCTAGAGACGTGGCTCTTTTACGAGCTCAGTACAATCAAGCAGCATTAGTCCTTGGTTCTGCAACACCGAGTCTAGAAAGCCGTGCGCGTGCTGGCAAGGGTGTTTATCAACATATCCGCCTGACGCAAAGGGCCAATCCTTTTGCCAGTATTCCTGAAGTTCAACTCATTGACTTCCGTGATTATATCGGACAAAATGAGGCGTCGAACTTCACACCACCTCTGATTGAGGCCATTCGAGATCGATTGGATAAAAAAGAGCAGGTTGTTCTCATGCTCAATCGCCGTGGTTATTCAAGTTTTGTCATGTGCCGGGAATGTGGGACCGTGGATACCTGTCCGAACTGCGATATTTCCTTGACGCTGCATATGGATACTAAGACTATGAACTGTCATTATTGTGGTTTTTCTAAGGAAATCCCCCATGTCTGTCCAAACTGTCAGAGTCGCAGCATTCGTTATTACGGGACAGGGACTCAAAAGGCCTATGATGAGCTAGCAGAACTCTTTCCAGAGGCACGCATTCTACGCATGGATGTGGATACAACTCGCAAAAAGGGTAGTCACCAAGCCTTACTTGAGAAGTTTGGAAAAGGGGAAGCGGATATTTTACTTGGCACCCAGATGATTGCCAAGGGCTTGGATTTTCCAAATGTAACCCTTGTCGGTGTTCTCAATGCGGATACAGCCTTGAACCTGCCTGATTTTCGTTCTTCTGAGAGGACTTTCCAACTCTTGACCCAGGTAGCCGGTCGTGCCGGTCGCGCTGAAAAAGCAGGTCAGGTCTTGATTCAGTCCTATAATCCTCAACACTATGCCATTCGTTTTGCCAAGGAACAGGACTACGAAGGTTTTTATGCCTATGAAATGGGCATCAGACGTCAGTTGGGTTATCCACCTTATTATTTCACTATTGGGATTACCTTGTCTCATAAGAAAGAAGAAGAGGTTCTTAGAAGAGCTTATGAGGTCATGGAAATTTTGCGGTCAGGTTTGTCGGATGCTAGTATCATCCTTGGTCCAACGCCTAAACCTATCGCTCGTACTCATAACCTCTATCACTACCAAATATTGATTAAATATCGTTTAGAAGATGAGTTGGCTTCGACCCTTAACCAGGTCTTGGCCTTGACACAAGAACGTGAAAACAGTGAGCTTCGTCTCAGTATTGATCACGAACCGCAGCAATTTTTGTAAAAAGGAGAAAAGATGACAAAACTAATCTTTATGGGAACGCCCGATTTTTCAGCGACCGTTTTGAAGGGACTTTTGTCAGATGATCGCTATGAAATCGTGGCCGTCGTGACTCAGCCAGATCGAGCGGTCGGTCGTAAAAAAGTCATTCAAGAAACCCCAGTGAAACAAGCAGCTAAAGAAGCAGGGCTTCCTATCTACCAACCCGAAAAATTATCAGGTAGTCCAGAAATGGAAGCTATCATGAATTTGGGAGCTGATGGGATTGTGACTGCAGCTTTTGGACAATTTCTCCCAAGTAAACTCCTTGATAGCATGGATTTTGCAGTCAATGTGCATGCTTCGCTTCTTCCTAAACACCGTGGCGGTGCTCCTATTCATTACGCCTTGATTCAAGGTGATGAGGAAGCAGGAGTAACCATTATGGAAATGGTCAAGGAAATGGATGCTGGTGATATGATTTCTCGCCGTAGCATTCCCATTACCGATGAGGACAATGTCGGAACCTTGTTTGAAAAATTGGCCATTGTTGGTCGTGATTTGCTTTTGGATACTCTACCAGCTTATATAGCTGGTGAAATTCAGCCTCAACCACAAGACCCAAGCCAGGTTACATTCTCACCAAATATCAAACCTGAGGAAGAAAAGTTGGATTGGAACAAGACCAACCGTCAACTCTTTAACCAAATCCGTGGGATGAATCCATGGCCAGTTGCTCATACCTTCCTAAAAGGAGAACGCTTCAAAATCTATGAAGCTCTGCCTGTAGAAGGGAAGGGTAATCCGGGTGAGATTATCTCCATCGGTAAGAAGGAGTTGATCGTCGCAACAGCAGAAGGAGCTCTATCTCTCAAACAGGTTCAACCAGCAGGAAAACCTAAGATGGACATTGCCTCCTTCCTTAACGGTGTGGGCCGTACCTTGGCTGTAGGAGAACGATTTGGTGACTAAAGTAGAAACGGCTAGAAACTTAGCCTTAAAGGTGCTAGAGGATGTCTTTGTCAATCAAGCTTACTCCAATATCGCCTTAAATAAACACCTCAAGGGAAGTCAACTGTCAACAGCAGACAAAGGTTTGGTGACAGAGCTTGTGTATGGAACAGTAGCACGAAAACTCACACTAGAGTGGTACATTTCCCACTTTATTGAGGATAGAGACAAGCTAGACAGCTGGCTCTATGTTCTGCTTCTCATGAGCGTCTATCAACTCCAATATCTAGATAAGCTTCCTGACCATGCAGTGGTCAATGAAGCCGTAGAAATTGCAAAATCTCGTAAGAAAGGCAGTGAAAAACTAGTCAATGCTATTCTGCGCCGTATTTTGCGTGAGGGTTTGCCAGATATCACCACTATCAAACGTAAAAATAAGCGTGATTCCATTGCTTACTCTCTTCCAGTTTGGTTGGTTTCTAAACTCAAGGAAGAGTATGGAGAAGCGCGAGCTCAAGCGATTTTTGAAAGTCTTTTAAAACGCAACAAAGCTAGTATTCGAGTGACAGATTTGAGCCGCAAAGAGGAAATTAAAACTTTACTTGATGCCAGTGATTCGATTCTGTCAGCTGCTGGTTTGGTCAAGGAGCAAGGGCATTTTGCTAGTCATGACTTATTTGCTGAAGGGGCTATTACCATCCAGGATGAGTCTAGTCAGTTGGTTGCGCCTACACTAGATTTACAAGGAGATGAGCAGGTTTTAGATGCCTGTGCGGCTCCTGGTGGCAAGACAGCCCATATGGCGTCTTATCTAACGACAGGTCAGGTAACAGCTCTGGATTTCTACGACCATAAACTCACTTTGATTCAAGAAAATGCTCAGCGTTTAGGTGTAGCAGATCGTGTGCAAACGCAAAAACTGGATGCTCGAAAAGTGCATGAGTTTTTTGGCAAGGATCAATTTGATAAGATTCTAGTCGATGCCCCTTGTTCAGGGATTGGACTTTTACGTCGGAAACCAGATATCAAATACAACAAAGACACTGCTGATTTCGCGTCATTACAGGAAATTCAGTTGGAAATATTAGGTAGTGTTTGTCAAACGCTACGTAAAGGTGGTATAATAACTTATAGTACCTGCACTATTGTCTCTGAAGAGAACTTTCAAGTTGTTCAAGCGTTTTTAGAAAGTCATCCAGAGTTCGAGCAGGTTAAACTAGAACACGAATGCAAGGATATCCTGAAAGATGGCTGCATCCTCATTACTCCAGATTTGTATGGAAGTGATGGATTCTTTATCAGCCAATTTCGCAAGATATCCGATTAGGAAGGAACTGACACAATGGAGATTTCATTATTAACAGATGTGGGTCAGAAACGTACAAATAATCAAGACTATGTCAATCTTTTTGTCAACCGTGCCGGTCGCACGATGATTATCTTGGCTGACGGGATGGGAGGACACCGCGCAGGTAATATTGCCAGTGAGATGGCAGTAACAGATTTGGGTGTTGCCTGGGTAGATACTCAGATTGATACCGTTAATGAAGTTCGTGAATGGTTTGCAGAACATCTAGAGATTGAAAATCAAAAGATTTACCAATTAGGTCGAGATGAAGCATACAAGGGAATGGGTACAACTCTAGAAGCCCTTGCAATCATAGATAATCAAGCTATCTATGCTCATATTGGCGATTCTCGTATCGGATTGGTTCGTGGTGAAGAATACCATCAATTAACGAGTGACCATTCTTTGGTGAATGAATTGCTCAAGGCAGGTCAATTAACACCTGAAGAAGCTGAAGCACATCCACAAAAGAATATCATCACCCAGTCTATCGGACAAAAAGATGAAATTCAACCGGATTTAGGAATTGTAAGCTTGGAACCAGGGGATTATATCGTTATGAACAGTGATGGTCTCACGAATATGATTTCAGGAAGTGAAATCTATGACATCGTGACAAGTGATATTTCACTTGAAGACAAGGCGGCAACTTTAGTACGTTTTGCAAACAATGCCGGAGGGCTTGATAACATTACTGTTGCCTTGATTGCGATTGAGGAGGAATCAGAATGATCCAGATCGGCAAGATATTTGCCGGACGATATCGGATTATCAAACAAATTGGCCGCGGAGGGATGGCAGATGTCTACCTGGCCAAAGATTTGATTCTGGATGGGGAAGAAGTTGCTGTAAAGGTTCTGAGAACCAACTATCAGACAGATCCTATCGCTGTTGCACGTTTTCAGCGTGAAGCGCGTGCGATGGCAGACTTAGATCATCCTCATATCGTTCGAATTACGGATATCGGTGAAGAAGACGGTCAGCAGTACCTAGCTATGGAATATGTAGCGGGTCTTGACCTCAAACGCTATATCAAAGAACACTATCCTCTCTCTAACGAGGAAGCTGTTCGTATCATGGGGCAGATTCTCTTAGCTATGCGTTTGGCACATGCAAAGGGAATTGTTCACCGTGATTTGAAACCTCAAAATATTCTCTTGACTCCTGATGGCACTGCAAAAGTTACAGACTTTGGGATTGCGGTGGCCTTTGCAGAAACAAGTTTGACACAGACCAACTCTATGTTAGGTTCTGTTCACTATCTATCACCTGAACAGGCGCGTGGTTCAAAGGCGACAATACAGAGTGATATTTATGCCATGGGGATTATTTTCTTTGAAATGTTGACAGGTCATATTCCTTATGATGGCGATAGTGCTGTTACCATTGCACTTCAGCATTTCCAAAAACCACTTCCTTCTGTCATTGCAGAAAACCCATCAGTGCCACAATCATTGGAAAATGTGGTAATTAAAGCGACAGCTAAAAAATTAACAGACCGTTATCAAACAGTTTCTGAGATGTATGTTGACTTGTTGAGTAGTCTTTCATACAATCGTCGCAATGAACCAAAGCTAGTATTTGACGATACAAGTAAGGTTGATACTAAAACCTTACCGAAAATCTCACAGTCTACTTTAACAGCGATTCCTAAAGTGCAACCGAAGGAAGAGAGTCATCAGAGCCAAAAGCCGACCCAAAAGGCAACTAATAAAGAAACCGTGGCAAAACCAGTCAAGAAACGTCGTTTCAAAGCAAGATATTTTGTGCTTTTAGCTAGTTTTATACTTGTTATGGCTTCTCTATTTTGGATTGTATCGAAAACACCAGCAACTGTGGAAATTCCAAAAGTTGCAGGACAAACTGTAGCAGAAGCCAAGGAAAATCTTAAAAAAGCTAATTTTGAAATTGGCGAGGAAAAGACTGAAGCTAGTGATACTGTCGAAGAAGGTCGAGTTATCCGAACAGATCCAGATGCTGGCTCGGCACGAAAAGAAGGAACAAAAGTTAATCTTATTATCTCTTCAGGTCAGCAATCGTTTAAGATTGGAAATTATATTGGACGTAAATCTACGGACGTCATTGCAGAATTGAAAGGTAAAAAAGTTCCTGAAAATCTCATCAAGATTGTAGAAGAGGAATCAAGTGAAACAGAGGCGGGCCTTGTTATGAGACAGAGTCTGTCAGAAGGAACCACTTATGATCTCAGTAAGGCAACAGAGATTACCTTGACAGTAGCCAAGAAGGTAACTAGCGTTCCTATGCCAAGTTACATTGGATCAAGTCTTGAATTTACCAAGAATAACTTAATTCAGATAGTAGGTGTAAAAGAGGCTAATATTGAAGTGGTAGAGGTCTCTACAGCTCCAGAAGGAACTGCTGAGGAAACTGTAGTCAGTCAAAGTCCAAAACCAGGTGAAGGAGTGGATCTGAATACTACTCGTATCAAGATTTCTATCTATAAACCGAAAACAACTACGACAACTATAAATCCATCGCAAGGGAACCCTTATCGTGGAGAGACATCGCCACAGATTAGAGAACCACAAACTAATCAAACCACCACATCTTCAGATACCCATCAAGGTGAGAACTAATCAATCTTTGTCACAGTTTTTGTGACAAAGATTTTTTTTCCTTCAAATTTATGATAAAATAAAAAGGAGTTTTAGAAGGAGGAAAACATGGACGAAGTCAAACAACTGAATGCAGTGATCGATGTCATTATGCTAGCAGGAACGATACTGCTTCGCAATGGTTCTGAGATTTATCGTGTTGAAGATACCATGATTAGGATTGCTCATTCACAGGGCATTATGGATTGTAATGTTTTGGCCATGCCTGCAGCTATTTTTTTCTCCATTGAAAATACAAATATCTCTCGAATGAAACGAGTAACCTCTTCTGCATATAATATTGAGAAGGTTTGTGATGTTAATCAGATTTCACGACAACTTGTATCAGGACAGCTTGATTTGGAGACAGCCTTTATTCAACTCAAGCAATTAAATGCTAAGGCATCTCCCTACACCAATGTTCAGCTAACTGCTGCAGCTACCCTCAGTGCTCCCTTCTTCTCTATCATGTTCGGGGGGAATGTCTACGATGCCATTGGTGCAGGAGTAGCGACCATATTCGCTTTCACCTTTTCCCTTTACGTAGAAAAATTTATTCGAATTCCCTTTATGACAGCTTTTGCAGGTGCTCTTGTTTTTGGCTTGATTGCACAATTTTGGGCGCGCTATTCTGGATTGCCCTCTACAGCTGATTTGGTCATTGCAGGTGCGGTCATGCCATTTGTACCAGGAATTGCCCTGACTAATGCTGTTAGAGATATTATGACCAATCACATTAACTCTGGTATGAGCAAGATGTTTGAATCCTTGCTTGTTACCCTTGCCTTAGGGGCGGGCACCTCTGTCGCCCTCGTACTCATGAACTAATATGACTGTAACAACATTTTTATTGCAGGCTCTAGCTAGTCTGCTAGCTATTATCACTTTTTTAATCGTTTTAAACGTCCAACGTTCCATGCTCATTCCTGGTGGAGTTTTGGGTATGTCAATCTGGCTACTCTATCTAATACTCAAGGAACCAACTAATGTTATTTTGGCGACCTTTATTGCCGCTGTAATTGGTTCTTGTATCAGTCAGATTATGAGTATTATCTACAAAACACCAGCCGTTGTGTTTGCTTTAGCCATATTGGCTCCGCTGGTACCAGGTTATCTCTCTTATCGAACGACTTCATTTTTTGTGACAGGCGACTATAGAAACGCCATTGCCAGTGCAATGTTGGTGATGATGTTGGCCCTTGTTATTTCAATAGGAATGGCAAGTGGGACAGTCATACTCAAGTTGTATTACTATCTCAAAAAGAATCGAGCTAGCTAAGACTCGATTTTTTCGTGGGTAGAGTGGCTGAAAGAATATGGATGCTCCGATGGAAATGAACTTGATTTGGGGAATCAAGTCTTTTTTCGCTCATTTGACTTCAATTGTGATAAAATAGAGGTGAACGAATTTTTACAATGAATGATAAAAATAGAGGTAAATATGACAATCGGTATTGATAAGATTGGTTTTGCGACCAGTCAATACGTTTTGAAATTACAAGATTTAGCAGAAACCCGAGGAATTGATCCTGAAAAATTGAGTAAAGGACTCCTTTTAAAAGAATTGAGTATCGCTCCTTTAACAGAGGATATTGTTACCTTGGCTGCCAGTGCAGGAAATTCTATCCTGACTGAAGAAGAGAAGCAAGAGATTGATATGGTTATCGTAGCGACAGAATCTGGAGTCGATCAAAGTAAGGCCGCTGCGGTTTTTGTACACGGTTTGCTTGGAATTCAACCTTTTGCTCGTAGTTTTGAAATCAAGGAAGCTTGCTATGGTGCAACTGCGGCTCTTCACTATGCTAAGTTACATGTAGAAAATTCTCCTAAATCAAAGGTTCTGGTGCTTGCTAGTGATATTGCAAGATATGGTGTCGAAACTCCTGGAGAACCAACTCAAGGTGCAGGATGTGTTGCTATGTTGATTAGCCAAAATCCACGTGTGATGATTTTCAACAATGATAATGTTGCACAAACTCGTGATATCATGGATTTTTGGCGTCCAAACTATTCGACAACACCATTTGTAAATGGGGTTTACTCAACGCAACAATATCTTGATAGTTTAAAAACGACTTGGGAAGAGTATCAAAAGCGTTATGACTGTAATTTGAACGATTTTGAGGCTGTATGTTTCCACTTACCTTATCCGAAGCTAGCTCTCAAGGGTTTGAAGAAAATTCTCGACAAATCCTTGCCTCAAGAGAAGAAGGACTTGCTTCAAAAGCACTTTGATGAATCTATTATTTATAGCCAAAAAGTTGGGAACATTTATACAGGTTCACTCTTCTTAGGTCTCTTGTCTCTTCTTGAAAATTCTGATAGCCTGAAAGTTGGAGATAAGATTGCCCTCTACAGCTATGGTAGTGGTGCTGTATCTGAGTTCTTTAGTGTGGAATTAGTTGAAGGCTATGAAAAACAATTGCAGAATAATCGATTAGAGTTGCTAGACCAACGTCAAGCATTGAGCGTAGCTGATTATGAACGAATGTTCTTTGAGGAAGCCCACTTGGATGAGTCTGGATCTGCAACGATGTCAGGCTATGAAGGACAGGATTATGCTCTTGTTGAGATTGTAGATCACCAACGTCGCTACAGCAAGGTTGAAAAATAATGAAAAAGAATTGGAATGGATTTGCTAAAAAATCAATTCAAGAGCGCCTAGAGCTCGTTAAGTCTCAGGCGCTTACTTCTATGGAAGCCCAAGAAAGTCTCGAGCAAAACGAAAATCTCAGTCTAGCAGTAGCGGACCAATTGAGTGAAAATGTGATAGGAACTTTCTCACTTCCATACTCAGTAGTTCCAGAAGTGTTGGTAAATGGTCAAGAGCACACAGTTCCTTATGTGACCGAAGAGCCATCTGTTGTTGCTGCAGCTAGTTTTGCCAGTAAGATTATCAAACGTGCGGGTGGTTTTACTGCTCAGGTTCATCAACGCCAAATGATTGGTCAGGTAGCTCTTTATCAGGTTCCAGATAGGGATAAAGCTTGTAGTGCTATTCTGAGTCAAAAAGCAGAGCTACTCGAACAAGCAAACCAAGCCTATCCATCTATTGTCAAACGTGGTGGTGGAGCCAGAGAGCTAACAGTTGAGAAAATTTCTGGTGAGGCTGACTTTTTAGTGGTTTATCTTCATGTGGATACTCAGGAAGCCATGGGAGCTAATATGCTCAATACCATGCTTGAAGCTTTAAAACCTAGCTTAGAGGCTTTAAGTCAAGGGCAAAGTTTAATGGGCATTCTATCCAACTATGCCACGGATTCTCTAGTAACTGCAACTTGTCGGATTGCCTTTCGTTATTTGAGTCGCCAGAAGGATGAAGCGCGTGAGTTGGCAGAAAAAATGGTTTTAGCCAGCCAGTTTGCTCAAGCAGATCCTTATCGAGCAGCTACCCACAATAAGGGAATTTTTAACGGAATCGATGCTCTCTTGATTGCGACAGGAAATGATTGGCGTGCCATCGAAGCAGGAGCGCATGCCTATGCCAGTCACGATGGTGCTTATCGAGGTCTCAGTCGTTGGACCATGGATTTGGAAACAGAAGAGTTAATCGGAGAGATGACTATGCCGATGCCGGTTGCTACCAAGGGTGGATCAATTGGTCTTAATCCTCGAGTAGTCCTCAGCCATGAATTGCTAGGTCATCCATCAGCTAAGGAATTATCCCAAATTATCGTGTCAATTGGTCTTGCACAAAACTTTGCAGCTCTTAAAGCTCTTGTCAGCACAGGGATTCAGCATGGACATATGAAACTACAAGCAAAATCCTTGGCTCTTCTAGCAGGAGCCACAGAGACTGAAGTACCTAAGTTGGTAGAAAGCTTGATTGCTGAAAAAACTTTTAATTTAGAAAAAGCCCAAACTCTTTTGAAAAACTTAAGATCATAAGAAAAAACTCAGACGAAACTAGTCTGAGTTTTTTGTTTAAATACTTTTACCTGGTAAGAGACTAACTGGTAAGAAATAACCAGTCGTAGCAACTTCTTTCCCCTCGATTTTTTGAAGTAGTAAATCAACTGTCAGGCGAGCAATTTCCTCCAAAGGTTGTTTAATGGTAGTGAGGTGAGGATAGAAATTCTCGATAAAATAAGTTCCGTCGTATCCAATAACCTTAAGTTGTTCTGGAACAGAAATACCAAGTTCCTGAGCGATCTTCATCACCAAGATGGCTGTCAAATCATCCGATGCGAAAATCGCATCTGGTTTTTGTTTGGTCAGGATATTTTTAATTTCCATTTCCTTACGAAGGGGCGAAAAGTCACTGGAAACATTGATAATAGGAGCTTTTGGTAAGATAGAAGCAAAACCAGCATGACGAAGTCCAGTTGGTGAATTGGAGTTGTCATTTCCTGTAATCATGATGATAGATTGGGCTCCAGTTTTAGCCAAGGTCTGAGCAGCTAGGACACCACCAGCATAGTTGTCAGAAGAAACGACAGGGATATCTGGTGAGAGGTTACGGTCAAATGAAATAATCGGAGCAGTAACGCGATTGTAATCCTCAATCCCAAGGTTATGACTTCCCGAAATGATGCCGTCTACCTGGTTGGCTTCTAGCATTTCGATGTATTCACGTTCTTTTTCCGAATCGTGTTCACTATTACAAATGATTGTCTTGTAACCTTTTTTGAAGAGTTCGTGTTCCAATTTGTCAATCAATTCAGCATAGAACACATGGCTGATTTTAGGGAAAATCAAACCGATTAACTTGGCTGATTTTCCTTGAAGACTTCGAGCTAAGTTATTGGGTTTATAGCCCAGCTCACGCATAGCATCATTAACCTTTTGAATGGTTTTTTCTGAAAGATAACCCTTTTTATTGATGACACGTGAAACAGTAGTAGGGCTGACGCCAGCTAATTTTGCGACATCAGTTAGTTTTGCGACCATATTCTAATTCGTAGTATGTTCCAGTTGGGTTTCCAGATTTAATGAGAATTCCATTTTGATCTGCATGCGGGAATACACGACCAGAAAATACTTTTTCTCCTTTATTAATGAAAATTTCAAAGACTGAATGATCAATGAAGATATTTACGGTAGTAGCTTGCTTGTCAATAGGACATGAGCGAGTAGTTCCAAATTCTTGAGCGTATTGCTCACCTGCTTGACTGCGGTCGACGGTTACTTGACCATTGACAAGGTCAAAATTGATAGAGAGTCCCTTGCCATCTTTATCAGCAAGAAGAACGATTTCACTTTGACTATCGGCTTCTAGGTTAAGCTCAAGTTCGTAGGTGTTTTTGGTTTCAGAACGATTTGAAAATTCCTCTTTTGAAGCACGGAGTTCCTTGATGGCTGCTACAGGATACTGATAGAGTTTGCCATCTTTAATGGTTAATTCTTTGACCAATGAGAAAGTTCCTTGGTGATCAAAGCGATCAGATGGATAAGAAACATCTGGTAAACCAAGCCAACTTACTGCTAAGGCACGTCCATCAGGAGCGTTAAAAGCTTGAGTAGCATAGGCTTCAAAACCATGATCAAGATTGTGAAGTTCAGAAACATCTATCATACGAGCATTTTCTGGGTCAAAGGAAGCACCGATTTTATACATATTTGGATAGATATTGTCATAGTCAAGAACCTTTTTATCCAAACCTTGTGGACAGTAGAGAAGAACTGGCTGTTCCCCAACAAAGACTAGGTTTGGGCACTCCATCATATAGGCAGTACGGTCATTGTTGAAGTCCAAATCACCCACTTCTTGCCAGTTTGTATAATCGTTATCGACCGCTTTGTAGAGACGGACAAATCCTTTTTTCTCCAAGTCCTGACCGCCGACGATAGCATAGTATTGTCCTTTAAAGTTAAAAATTTGTGGATCACGGAAGTGGTCAGTAGCATCAGCTGGTTGATCAATCAAGACCTTATCAATTTTTTCAATCTTTCCGTCCTTATCCATTAAGGCACCAATCTGATAAGGGTGACGCACCCAGTTTTCATCACGGACATTTCCCGTATAAAATAGGAATAACTGATCGCCAAACTGCATAGCAGATCCAGAGTAAGCACCGTGGCTGTCAAGTGGAGTATCAGGTAAGATTTTTACACCTGTTTCAGTAAAGTGAACCAAGTCGTCACTTTCAAGCTGAACCCAAGATTTCAAACCGTGAGCTGCACCAAAGGGGAAGTTTTGGTAAAAGACAACCCACTTGCCATCAAAGTAAGAAAAACCGTTCGGGTCGTTAAGGAGTCCTTCTTTTGGCTCAATGTGATAGCTGACATGCCATGGGGATTGTGCCATCTTTTCTTGGATTTCTTTTCTTTCTTCTTGTGTCCAATCTTCATAACGTCTGTAACGACGTTCAGTAGTCCATTCCATTTATATTCCCTCCATAAATTCTACTATCTTTATAGTAAACGTTTCCTTTTAAAAAAGCAAGTCTTTTATCATGAAATTAAGAAAAAAATGTCAAACGATTGACAGAAATAGTTTGAAGAAATTTATGAAAATAAATGAAAAAATGAAATAATTTGCAAAAAAATCCTTAAAAACCTCACAATAATAGGTAAAATATTGCTTGTTTTATTTAAAAAACCTCAAAAACAATCAAAAAATTAAAATACTAAAATTTTTTCTGCAAAACGCTTGACATATTTTAAAAACATGATAGAATTATATGCGTAGGGCGGATAAAATCGCTTTCAAACATTTTACAAATTTTTTATAAGGAGATTTTTGCAAATGACGAATACAGAAATTGCAAAAAAAGTCATCGAAGCCTTAGGTGGACGTGAGAACGTTAACAGTGTTGCGCACTGTGCGACTCGCCTTCGCGTTATGGTTAAAGATGAAGCGAAAATTAACAAAGATGCTATCGAGAGCTTGGAAAAAGTTCAAGGTGCTTTCTTTAACTCAGGTCAATACCAAATCATCTTTGGTACTGGTACAGTAAACAAGATGTACGATGAAGTCGTAGCCCTTGGTTTGCCAACTTCAACAAAAGCTGAAATGAAAGCAGAAGCTGCTAAACAAGGAAATTGGTTCCAACGTGCCATCCGTACTTTCGGTGACGTCTTCGTTCCAATCATTCCAGTTATCGTAGCAACTGGTCTCTTCATGGGTGTTCGTGGTCTCTTGACTGCTCTTGGAATGACACTTCCAGAAGATGTGACAACTTATACTCAGATCTTGACAGACACTGCCTTTATTATCTTGCCAGGTTTGGTTGTGTGGTCAACTTTCCGTGTATTCGGTGGTAACCCAGCTGTTGGTATCGTTCTTGGTATGATGCTCGTTTCTGGTTCACTTCCAAATGCCTGGGCTGTTGCGTCTGGTGGTGAAGTAACTGCAATGCAGTTCTTCGGATTTATCCCAGTTGTAGGTTTGCAAGGTTCAGTTCTTCCAGCCTTCATCATCGGGGTTGTCGGAGCTAAGTTTGAAAAAGCAGTTCGTAAGGTTGTTCCAGATGTACTTGATCTCTTGGTAACACCGTTTGTAACACTCCTTGTAATGTCAATTCTTGGATTGTTTGTTATCGGACCAGTCTTCCACGTTGTTGAAAACTACATTCTCATTGGAACTAAAGCAATTCTTAACTTGCCATTCGGACTTGGTGGTTTCTTGATTGGTGGAGTTCACCAATTAATCGTCGTATCAGGTGTTCACCACATCTTCAACTTGCTTGAAGTTCAATTGCTTGCTGCTGACCATGCTAACCCATTCAACGCTATCATCACAGCTGCCATGACTGCTCAAGGTGCTGCGACAGTAGCCGTTGGTGTGAAAACTAAAAATCCTAAACTTAAAACACTTGCTTTCCCAGCTGCTCTTTCTGCCTTCCTAGGTATTACTGAGCCTGCTATCTTCGGGGTTAACTTGCGTTTCCGTAAACCATTCTTCCTTTCATTGATTGCTGGTGCAATCGGTGGTGGATTGGCATCTATCCTTGGACTTGCTGGTACTGGTAATGGTATCACAATCATCCCTGGTACAATGCTTTACATTGGTAACGGACAACTTCTACAATACCTTCTTATGGTAGCTGTATCATTTGCACTTGGTTTCGCTCTTACTTACATGTTTGGTTATGAAGATGAAGTAGAAGAAGCTGCAGGTGCTGTTACTGAAGCAGAAACAGATCGTTTGGCTGAAGAAGCAGTAACTGGTGCTGTTGTTGCACCGAGCGAAGGCGTTATCCAAACACCAATCGTTGGTGATGTTGTTGCTCTTTCAAATGTGAATGACCCAGTATTCTCAAGCGGAGCTATGGGACAAGGTATCGCTGTAAAACCAAGTGAAGATGTCGTTTACGCACCAGCTGATGCTGAAGTGACAATTGTCTTCCCAACAGGACATGCTTATGGCCTAAGAACAGCTAACGGAGCTGAAATCTTGATCCACGTTGGTATCGACACTGTTTCAATGAATGGTGAAGGATTCAACCATAAAGTTGCTCAAGGTGACAAGGTTAAAGCTGGAGATGTTCTTGGAACGTTTGACTCAGCTAAGATTGCTGCTGCAGGTCTTGATAACACAACAATGGTTATCGTGACGAACACTGCGGACTTTGCTTCAGTAAATCCAGTTGCTTCTGGATCTGTTGCTAAGGGAGATGCAATCATCGAAGTTAAAGCTTAATACTCTTCGAAAATCAAATTCAAACTGCGTCATACTCGCTTTGCCGTATGTATGTGTTACTGACTTCGTCAGTTCTATTTACAACCTCAAAGCCGTGCTTTGAGCAATCCACAGCTCGATTCCTAGTTTGTTCTTTGATTTTCATTGAGTATACTACTGTCGATTTAATAAATCAAAAAAACGAACAAATGTCATGTTTGTTCGTTTTTGCTTGAATGGTAAAATTTACAGAGGAAAATCTAAAATATAGAGCAATTTTCCTTCTGGAAATATGCTATAATAGAGAAAACAAATACAAGAGGTTTATCATGACAAAACTATACGGAAGCTTGGAAGCGGGCGGTACAAAATTTGTCTGTGCTGTCGGTGATGAAAACTTTAACGTTGTAGAAAAAGTACAATTTCCAACAACAACTCCTATCGAGACAATCGATAAAACTATCGAGTTCTTTTCAAAATTTGAGAATCTTGCAGGACTTGCCATTGGTTCATTTGGTCCTATTGATATCGATAAAAACTCAAAAACTTACGGATTTATCACAACAACTCCAAAACCTAACTGGGCAAATGTAGATTTACTTGGTGCCCTTCGTCGCTCTCTAAACGTGCCTATGTATTTCACAACAGACGTAAACAGTTCTGCTTACGGTGAAGTGGTAGCTCGTAATAATGCGGGTGGTCGTATCGAAAACTTGGTTTATTACACAATCGGTACAGGTATCGGTGCAGGTGTTATCCAACGTGGCGAGTTTATTGGCGGTGTTGGTCACCCTGAGATGGGTCATTATTATGTGGCTAGACACCCAATGGATATTGAAAAAGAATTTAAAGGTGTTTGTCCTTTCCATAATGGGTGTTTGGAAGGTTATGCAGCTGGTCCAAGTTTGGAAGCTCGTACAGGTGTTCGTGGTGAAAACATCGAACTGAACAACTCTGTATGGGATGTTCAAGCCTACTACATTGCTCAAGCTGCAGTGAATGCGACTGTAACTTTCCGTCCAGATGTCATCGTCTTTGGTGGTGGGGTTATGGCTCAACAACATATGCTTGACCGTGTACGTGAGAAATTCACATCCTTGCTCAACGGCTACCTACCAGTTCCAGATGTACGTGACTATATCGTAACTCCAGCTGTTGCTGGCAATGGTTCAGCTACACTAGGAAACTTCGTTCTTGCTAAGAGCGTTGCAAAATAAGAATATAAAAAACTCCCAACTGAGAAAGTTGGGAGTTTTGCTTTAGTCTTTTTCTATTTTGGTTTCCTGATGGAAAATATTTTGCCAAGTTTCGTGACGACGCCAGATGCTGGTATGAATGGTATCACCGACTTGGTAGCGGATGAGTTTAGTCTTTTGACTGATGGAAGTTAAATGAAGCTCCTTGATAGCAGAGGTCAATTCTTTTTCAGCCTTATAGGCTCCTTTGTCTAATTCTTGTCCGTCTTGGCGGATATAAATGAAGTCTTCTGCAAGTAACTCTTCCAGTTGATTTCCTTGGTCAATCAGTTGCTCTCTCATGAGCAATTTTTTATAGACATTATCTAGGATTTCATCCTCAGGGATTGGGGCTGGTTCGATATGAATGTCTGTATCAAAAACACCAAATTGTTCTGATAACATGGATTCGACCTGATCCGCAATTTCGTGGCTCTCGAAAACAGAGAGGTCTGGGTTCATCTCAAGAGTAATATCCAGATAAATGTTGCTACCGTAGGTACGACCGCGTTGTGATTTAACTTTGCTAATCTTAGGGATTTCCATGATAGCCTTTTGGTAATCTTCGAGTAAGTGCTCATCAAAACCATCAGAAAGACTGAAGGAAGACTCGATAAAGATATCATAGGCAGTTTTGAGGATAAAAAAGGTGATAACGATGGCAACCAACTTATCCACGAGAGGGAAGTTAAAACTGCTGGCTAGGATGGCGATAGTGGTTCCGAGTGAAGTGACCGCATCTGATAGATTGTCCTTGGCAGCTGCTTTCAACGCCTTAGATTTAGACTGCTTGCTGAGGTGAGTGTTGTAGAGATAGACTCCAAACATAATCACTGCAGAGATTACTCCCAGAATCGCCCCAAGTGGGTCAATCACAGTTTCTTCGCGACTGATAATCTTTTGAATCGTATCGCGTAAGACATCAAAACCAACATAGAACATGATGATAGAGGTGATAAGACTTGCTAGGTCCTCGATTTTCCAGTGACCGAAGCGATGATCTCTATCTGCGGGTTGGCGAGCCAAACGAATCCCGATGAGAAGGGCCACGTTTCCAACAATATCTGAAACGTTGTTAAAACCATCAGCTACCAAACTGGATGAATGGAGGAGGTGTCCGGTCGCTAGCTTAGCTGCAGATAAGAATAGATAGGTCAAAATGCTGATAATGGCACCACGCTCAGCCAATTTTAAGTTTGAAACCGATTGATTCATCTAACTCCCCTTCTAGCATTTTAGTATTCTTTCATTATACTGGTTTTCCAAGGAAAATTCAAATGGAGGGGATGGGGAGTTTTGCATTGATTCAACAGATTTTTTGATTGAAATATGATAGAATATAAAGTAATCATAATTTTAGAGAGAGTTTTCCATGACCCATAAACAAATCACAGATAGAATGATTCGAATTGGTCTGATTGTGCTACCATTTTTTATTTTTTATGGATATAGATTGATGAAAGGCTTTGAATATCCAGTCGTAGATGATATCATGGTCAATCAAACCATACTATCTGGTGATAATATGTTGCTTCCCTACATTGGGATTATGTTGTCATCTGCTTTAGTATTCCTTCAGCAATTGTTTACAACTTGGAATGTTTATTTTATTTTCCTAGCCCTCAGTTTTTGCTTGAGCTTTAGTGTATACTTGGATTCTTTTTTCAGGAAGAAACTTTTTTTTGTTCTTCCCCTACTTGTTATACTTCAAATGATTTTGATGAAGTATTTCTCGTTTTCAGTAATCGCTTATTTGTTGTCTACAGCAGGGATACTTTTATTGTTCGATAGAAAATACATCGTAGGAGCTCTGTTGTCTCTGATTGGATTGTCGATTAGACCGCAAATCATTGCCAGTTTATTGCTACTTTTACTGCCGTTTCTAGTTTTTGAAGTAATCAAAGAGAAAAAGAAAAAAGAGTTCTTCGTATTATCTGCTCTTATTTTACTTATCTTTGCTTCTAATAAAGTTTACACATTAACGAAACCAGATGTTCAAGAATACTTAACTTGGAATACTCTAAGTACCAATTTGAGAGATTTCCCTGCGATTGAGTATGAGAAGCATGCCAAGGAATTTCAGGAATTGGGGGTCAGTGAAAACGACTTATCTGCTTCAACCTACTGGTTGTTTGCTGAAAAAGATGCTTTGAACAATGAGTTGTTAACAAAAATTCAATCCGTACGTTCTTTCTCTGAGAAGTACTCCTTTAATGTATTTCAGATGGTGAAAGATTATTTCCAAAACATTATTTTGACAACCTTTCTTCTTGTTATGGTTGTCTGGTTTTTGTTCTTCAAGCCTAAGAAAGTCTATGGCTGGTTACTCCCGCTTGTTCCATTTGCACTAATCGGTGCATTATTTGTTAGGCAGAGAGTAGTAGAACGTGTCTATATCCCAATTATCATTAGCTTTTTAATCTTTTTCATCTACTATGCGCCCTTATTTTATACCAAGAGAAAACTGTTAGAAAAAAGAGGAGTTTTTTATAGTTTACAACTTGTAGGAATGCTGGCAAGTATGGTCTGGGTGAATAGTATAGGGCAAGAACTTTATTGGTTCCCAATCATCCAATCGTCAATGGTATCAGAGTACCATGATGTAGTGGAAAAACATTCTGATAAATTGCTTGTTTTTGGTGGCTATGGCACACTTGTCAATTCCCAACCGAGCTTAGCTACGATTAGAACGAAGTCTAATCAGTTGATAGGAAACACTACGACCTTAGGTAATTGGCAGACTTTTTCTCCTCATTACTATCAATTAATGGAAAACTACAATGTGGAGGACCCTAGTAATCTTCTTTCATCAGCTTTAGATAAGGAGAACATCCTATTCTTTTGGTCACCTTCCTCAGGAAATATGGATAGAGTAAAAAAAATTATGAAAGAACATTACCAGAAAGATGTTTATTTTGAAGAAGTTGAGGAAGTCACTTCTGATATGAATCTTTATCGACTAAGAACAGGAGAAGATAGATAGGATGAAAAAGCGAATAGGCTACCTAGATATGGCTAAGGGTCTAGCAATCATACTTGTTATTATAGGGCACAGTAGTTTTGTACCTCTTCGTGCCAAAATACTTCTTTATGTTTTTCATATCCCCTTATTTTTCTTCTTGTCAGGTTTTACTTTAAATGTTACTAAATACAAAACACTTAAGGAGTATTTTCTTAGCAAGGTAAAAAGTTTGGTTGTTCCCTTTTTTTGCCTGAATATTTTTGTTTTTCTCTTTCAACTTTTTGTCATGTATCCTGAACAAGTGTTTAGTTTTAATCTTATTCATTTTGCTAAACAGTTATTGTTGTCAGACCGCTTGCATGTTTATTTTCAGTTATGGTTTCTGAATGTCATGTTTTTAGCACATGTTTTTAGTTACTTTATTCTCAGAAAAAAATGGACCATTATCCAATGGCTTTTGATTAGTGTATCACTCTTATTTTTAGTCGTTTTGGGACAAAAAATCTATGCTTGGAATTTTTATCTTATCTGGAATATTGACCTGGTCCCTGTAGCCATTATCTTTACACTCTTAGGTGTCGGAGTGAGAAAATATTTAGCGCAGATGGAAAAGTTTTTTGCAATTTATTATTTGCCGCTTGCCTTATTGCTGACTATATTTGTTGGTAGGTTGAACTATCATTGGAGTGGGAAACAGATTGTTGATCTTTACTATCAACAGATTGGAAACCATCTCTTGTTTTACATTGCTGCAATTTCAGGTATATGGTCCACCCTCATATTCTTTAAGTCAATTCCTGAAATGACTCTCTTGAAATCAATCGGTCAAAGAACCTTGATTTACTATGGTGTCCATGCCCCGATTGTTTTAGTATTGGTAGAAAAATTAGTTTTACAATTATCTACTAGATACACCGGTATTTTTGTGAATGGTTATATTACAACAAGTGTTGTGGTAATATTGACTTTAATAGGTTGTGAATTGATTGTAAGGGTATTTAGAGGGACAAACTTTCCCTTTGGGATTAAAAGGTTAGGAGTCAAAAATGAGTAGAAATAATCCGATTTTATATATCGTGATTCCATGTTATAACGAAGAGCAAGTATTACCTCATACTAACCCAATGTTTGTTGGAAAAATTGAGGAGCTTGTGAAAAACCAAGAAGTCCATCCATTAAGTAAGGTCATGTATGTCAATGATGGCAGTAAAGATCAAACTTGGGAGCTTATCCAAGAATATGCTACATCAAATCCATATGTAGTAGGTATTTCGCAGAGCCGAAATCGAGGTCATCAAAGTAGTGTCCTTGCTGGAATGTATGAAGCTGCAGAATTTGCGGATATCGTGATTACCATTGATGCAGACGGCCAGGATGATATTCATTGTATGAATCAAATGATTGCTGAATATAAGACAGGTTCAGAGATAGTCTACGGCGTTCGTGATAATAGAGATACAGACTCAGCTTTTAAGCGTATTACAGCAGAAGGTTTTTATAAAGTGATGCATTTATTTGGAGCGGATGTCGTTTTTAATCATGCTGATTATCGTTTAGTCTCAAAACGATTTCTACAGGAATTATCTAAGTTTAAAGAAGTAAATCTGTTCCTTCGAGGGATTATGCCTCTTGTAGGATTTAAGTATTCTTACGTGACCTATAAACGGCATGAACGGATTGCTGGTGAGAGCCACTATCCACTCTCTAAAATGCTTGGTCTAGCTATGGATGGAATTACTAGCTTATCGATTAAACCAATCCGTTTGATTACTAGCTTGGGAGTTATGACTTCACTGTTTAGTTTTTTGTTAATCATTTGGGTTTTGTGGAGCAAATTTGCTGGTACAGTAGTAGCTGGTTGGGCCAGCACATATGCCATTGTAAGTTTACTTGGCGGAGTTCAGCTGATTAGTCTTGGTGTAATTGGGGAATATATCGGAAAAATTTATCTAGAAACCAAGCAACGTCCAAGATATATTATCAGTGATCGTACCTATGATGAGAGTGATGAGCAATCCTACCTCAAGGCTTGAAAACTTTTGAAATTCTGATATAATAGAACTACTCAAGGGAGTAGCTGGCGGTTAACCGCGATAGTGTCGTCATTCCGAATTATTTCCGGCACTATATTAAACAGCGAGACTTGTTTTTTTAAAAAACAGGTCTCTTTTTTTGTAAAAAGAGGCCAAAAAGGAGGAGACTGTTTTGTCAAAAGAACAAAAAAAAGATTTGTTTTACACGCAATCTTCTGAGGAAGTCCTAAAGAACTTGGACTCATCTCTTGAAGGTTTGTCAACTGCTCAAGCTCAAGAACGCTTAGCGACTTATGGTCGTAATGAGTTAGAAGAGGGCGAAAAACGTAGCCTGCTAGCTAAATTCCTGGATCAATTTAAGGATTTGATGATCATCATCTTGCTAGCGGCAGCGGCACTTTCTGTGATTACAGAAGGGATGGATGGTTTAACAGATGCCATTATCATCTTGGCCGTTGTTGTCTTGAATGCAGCCTTTGGTGTTTACCAAGAAGGGCAAGCAGAAGCAGCCATTGAAGCACTGAAAAATATGTCTAGCCCCATGGCACGTGTTCGTCGTGATGGCCATATCATTGAGATTGACTCAAAAGAATTGGTACCCGGAGATATCGTCTTGCTTGAAGCGGGAGATGTCGTGCCTGCAGATATGCGTTTGTTTGAAGCAGCTTCTCTTAAAATTGAAGAAGCTGCTCTTACTGGTGAATCTGTACCAGTTGAAAAAGATGTGACAGGACTTGTTGAAGCAGATGCTGGTATTGGGGACCGCGTTAATATGGGTTACCAAAACTCAAATGTAACTTATGGTCGTGGTATTGGTGTCGTAACAAACACTGGTATGTATACAGAAGTTGGTAAGATTGCGGATATGTTGGCTAATGCCGATGAGACTGAAACACCATTGAAGCAAAGCTTGGAACAATTATCTAAAGCCTTGACTTACTTAATCGTTGTGATTGCGATTATCACTTTCTTGGTTGGTGTCTTCGTCCGCGGGGAACATCCATTAGAAGGTTTGATGGTTGCAGTAGCTCTTGCGGTTGCGGCGATTCCAGAAGGTCTTCCTGCCATTGTTACCATCGTCCTATCTTTAGGAACAACAACCCTTGCTAAACGTAATTCAATCGTTCGTAAATTGCCAGCCGTTGAAACACTTGGTTCAACAGAAATCATCGCATCTGATAAAACAGGTACCTTGACCATGAACCAAATGACGGTTGAAAAAGTCTATACAAACGGTCAATTGCAAAGCTCTGCAGCTGAAATTACTGCCAACAACAATACGCTTCGCATCATGAACTTTGCCAATGATACAAAGGTGGACCCATCTGGCAAATTGATTGGGGATCCAACAGAAACTGCTTTGGTACAGTTTGGTTTGGACCACAACTTTGACGTTCGTGAAGTTTTGAAGGATGAGCCACGTGTAGCTGAATTGCCATTTGACTCTGATCGTAAGCTCATGTCTACCATCCATAAGGAAGCAGACGGTTCTTACTTTATCGCTGTCAAGGGTGCCCCTGACCAATTGCTCAAGCGTGTGACTCGTATCGAAGTCAATGGGGAAGTTCGTCCAATCACTGAGGAAGACAAACAAGATATACTTGCCACCAATAAAGACTTGGCTAAACAAGCCCTCCGTGTCTTGATGATGGCTTATAAGACAAGCACCGAAATTCCAACCTTGGAATCTGAAATTGTTGAGTCTGACCTCATCTTCTCTGGTTTGGTCGGCATGATCGACCCTGAACGTCCAGAAGCTGCAGAAGCTGTCCGTGTCGCTAAAGAAGCAGGTATCCGTCCAATCATGATCACGGGTGACCACCAAGATACAGCAGAGGCTATTGCTAAACGTCTTGGAATCATCGATCCAAATGATACAGAAGACCATGTCTTCACGGGTGCTGAGTTGAATGAACTCACTGATGAAGAATTCCAAAAAGTCTTCAAGCAATACTCTGTTTATGCTCGTGTATCGCCTGAACACAAGGTTCGTATCGTGAAAGCATGGCAAAAAGAAGGTAAAGTTGTTGCCATGACTGGTGACGGGGTTAATGACGCACCATCGCTTAAGACAGCTGATATCGGTATTGGTATGGGGATTACTGGTACAGAGGTTTCTAAGGGTGCTTCTGATATGGTCCTTGCCGATGACAACTTTGCAACCATTATCGTAGCAGTAGAAGAAGGACGTAAGGTTTTCTCAAATATCCAAAAATCCATTCAATACCTCTTGTCTGCCAATATGGCTGAGGTCTTCATTATTTTCTTTGCAACCCTCTTCGGTTGGGATGTGTTACAACCAGTGCATCTTCTATGGATTAACTTGGTAACAGATACGCTACCAGCCATCGCTCTTGGTGTTGAACCAGCTGAGCCAGGCGTTATGACCCACAAACCTCGTGGCCGTAAGTCAAACTTCTTTGACGGTGGTGTATTCGGAGCTATCCTTTATCAAGGTATCTTCCAAACCATGCTCGTTCTTGGTGTCTATGGTTGGGCAATTCTCTTCCCAGAGCATCAAGTTCAATCTGAAATCCACGCAGATGCCCTTACCATGGCTTTTGCAACTCTTGGTTTGATCCAATTGCTCCATGCCTTTAACGTTAAATCTGTTTATCAATCAGTCTTTACAGTCGGACTCTTCAAAAACAAAACCTTTAACTGGTCAATCCCAGTTGCCTTCATCCTCTTGATGGCTACGATTGTAGTTCCAGGATTTAACAGCCTCTTCCACGTTTCACATTTGAGCTTGACTCAATGGATGGCGGTTGCTGTAGGAGCACTTATGATTGTTGTTCTTGTTGAAATTGTTAAAGCAATCCAACGCGCACTTGGAAAAGATAAAAACGCCATTTAAACATTGAAAAGTCATCTTCGGATGGCTTTTTTGCTTTTATATAAGATAAACGGAGATAGATTTTATGCTATAATCAAGTAGAATGATAAAGGTGGAGGAATAGTAGTTGGAAAAGAAAATTGTAAAAGATATGATGTTTTTGTCGCAGGTATCCCAGCCTGCTAGTCAGGAAGATTTACCCCTAGCAAAGGATTTGCAGGATACCCTATTGGCTAACCGAGAAATCTGTGTTGGACTAGCGGCCAATATGATTGGGGTACAAAAACGCGTCATTATTTTTAATATCGGAATGATTCCCATGGTTATGTTTAATCCAGTTCTCAAATCTTTTGAAGGCTCATACGAAACAGAGGAAGGTTGTTTGTCTTTGGCAGGTGTAAGACCGACAACTAGGTGTGAGAAGATTACAGTAAGCTACAGAGATATCCATTGGCAAGAGCAGACCATTACCCTGACAGGATTTCCTGCTCAAATTTGTCAGCATGAATTGGATCATTTGGAAGGGATCATCATTTAGGCTTAAATCCTTGGTAGTCCTAAAAAAATATGCTACACTAACACTATGAAAATTCTAATCCCAACTGCAAAAGAAATGAACACCCAAATCCCTAGTTTAGAGGCACAGCCTTTGCGTCCTGATAGTCAGGCAGTGCTGGATGCATTGGCGACATACTCTGCCCAAGAGCTGGAGAACTTTTATAAAATATCTTCCGAAAAAGCGCAAGAGGAATATGACCATATCCAAGCCTTGAAAAATGAAACTGCGACAAACTATCCCGCCTTGCACCTCTTTGATGGACTCATGTATCGCAACATCAAACGGGACGATCTCACCAAGGAGGAGCAAACCTATCTGGAGAAATACCTCATGATAACGTCAGCTCTCTATGGTGTGATTCCAGCCTTTGAACCGATTGCACCTCACAGACTGGACTTTTTGATGAAGCTCAAAGTTGATGGAAAAAGCTTGAAAAGTCATTGGAAGGTGGCCTATGAGGAGTCGATGAAGGGTGAAGAACTAATCTTTTCTCTCTTGTCTTCTGAGTTTGAAACTGTCTTTCCAAAAGAAATCCGTGAGAAAATGGTGACCTTCAAGTTCATGGAAGAAAGAGATGGAAAACTAAAAATCCACTCAACTATTTCTAAAAAAGCTAGAGGGGCCTTTTTGACAGCCTTGATGGAAGGTCAGGTAACTTCAGTAGAAGAGATTAAAAAGCTCAGTTTTGCAGGTTTTACCTATCGAGACGACCTGTCTAGTGACAAGGAAATGGTCTTTGTAAAATAGATAGAAAATAGAGTCTGTCCTAAATTGTATCAGGGCAGGCTTTTTGTGATTTGGTGCTCCTATTTTTAGTTTAGAATGGTAGGAATTTTCTCACAATTTTGGTATAATAGGACTATTAGAAAATTTCGAGGAGACAAACATGTCAGTTAAGATTGCTTTACTTGGATTTGGTACAGTAGCCAGTGGTGTGCCATTCTTGCTAAAGGAAAATAGAGAAAAAATTGTTCAAGCAGCCCAGTCAGAAATTGAAGTAGCTAAAGTTTTGGTCAAAGACGATCAAGAGAAAGCCCGCTTGCTTGAAGCAGGAAATGATTTTAATTTTGTAACAAATATCGATGAAATCTTGTTAGACAAAGACATCACGATTGTTGTTGAGTTGATGGGACGTATCGAGCCTGCAAAAACCTTTATCACTCGTGCGTTAGAAGCAGGGAAACACGTCGTAACAGCCAACAAGGACCTTTTGGCAGTCCATGGTGCAGAATTGCTTGAAATTGCTAAAGCTCACAATGTTGCTCTCTACTACGAAGCAGCTGTTGCAGGAGGAATTCCAATCCTTCGTACCTTGGTTAACTCACTAGCATCAGATAAAATCACTCGTGTTCTTGGTGTTGTCAATGGAACATCAAACTTCATGATGACTAAAATGGTAACCGAAGGTTGGTCTTACGAGGATGCTTTGGCAGAAGCCCAACGACTTGGCTTCGCTGAAAGCGACCCAACCAATGATGTGGACGGGATTGATGCAGCCTACAAGATGGTTATCCTTAGCCAGTTTGCTTTTGGGATGAATGTCAAGTTTGAAGATGTTGGTCACCAAGGAATTCGCAACATCACTCCAGAAGATGTGGCAGTAGCTCAAGAACTTGGTTATGTTGTGAAATTAGTTGGTTCTATCGAAGAAACAGCTTCTGGAATCGCTGCTGAGGTTACACCAACCTTCCTTCCTAAAGAACACCCACTAGCAAGTGTTAACGGTGTTATGAATGCGGTTTTTGTGGAATCTATCGGTATCGGCGAGTCTATGTACTACGGACCGGGTGCAGGTCAAAAACCAACTGCAACAAGTGTTGTGGCTGATATTGCCCGTATCGTTCGTCGTTTGAATGATGGAACAATTGGAAAAGCCTTTAATGAATACAGCCGTCCAGTGGTCTTGGCTAAGCCAGAAGATGTCAAAGCCAACTACTATTTCTCAATCTTGGCTCCAGACTCAAAAGGTCAAGTCTTGAAATTGGCTGAACTCTTTAACGCAGAAGATATTTCCTTCAAGCAAATCCTACAAGATGGCAAGCAAGAAGGTAAGGCTCGTATTGTCATCATCACTCATAAAATCAACAAGGCGCAACTTGAAAATATTACAGCAGCTTTGAAGCGTGTATCTGAGTTTGAACTTCTCAATACCTTCAAGGTTTTAGGAGACTAAGATGAAGATTATTGTACCTGCTACAAGTGCTAATGTGGGTCCAGGTTTTGACTCTGTTGGTGTAGCTGTAACTAAGTATCTAGAAATTCAGGTTTGTGAAGAACGTGAAGAATGGATGATTGAGCACCAACTAGGTAAATGGATTCCACGTGACGAACGTAATCTTTTGCTGAAGATTGCTCTACAGATTGTTCCAGACCTACAACCTAGACGTTTGAAGATGGTCAGTGATATTCCGCTTGCACGTGGACTAGGTTCTTCTAGTTCAGTCATCGTTGCAGGGATTGAGCTGGCAAATCAACTCGGGAACTTGAAGCTAAGCAAACATGAAAAATTACAGTTGGCGACTAAGATTGAGGGACACCCTGATAATGTTGCACCTGCTATCTATGGAAATCTCGTCATTGCTAGCTCAGTCGAAGGCCAGGTTTCAGCAGTTGTGGTGCCCTTCCCAGAGTGTGCTTTCTTAGCTTATATTCCAAACTATGAATTGCGTACTCGCGATAGTCGCGGTGTCTTGCCTAAGAAACTTTCTTACAAGGAAGCTGTTGCAGCAAGTTCTATCGCCAATGTGGCTATTGCAGCCCTACTGACTGGAGATATGGTCAAAGCAGGCCAAGCTATTGAGAGTGACCTCTTCCACGAGCGTTACCGTCAAGAACTGGTGCGAGAATTTGCGACCATCAAAAAAGTTGCCAAGAAAAATGGTGCTTATGCAACCTACCTCTCTGGAGCTGGTCCGACTGTCATGGTCTTGGCTGACCCTGACAAGATGCCAAAGATTAAGGCAGAGCTTGAAAAGCAACCTTTCAAAGGCAAGCTTCATGATTTACAAGTAGACACAGAAGGCGTTCGCGTCGAAGCAAAATAAATTTAGCAATAGGATGGGGAAACTCTCTATTAGAGGGCTTCCTGTCCTTTTTTTGAAAATGAAACATGGGATATGAAATGTTTCCCGTGTTTAGCGACCGACAGACGGTCAAGGAGGATTTGAAATGGCAGAAATATATCTAGCAGGCGGTTGTTTTTGGGGCTTGGAAGAGTACTTTTCACGTATTTCTGGAGTGCTGCAAACCAGTGTTGGTTATGCCAATGGTCAGGTAGAAACCACCAATTATCAACTAATCAAAGAAACAGATCATGCAGAGACTGTACAAGTTATCTATGATGAAAAAGCAGTCTCGCTCCGTGAGATTTTGCTTTATTATTTCCGAGTCATTGATCCATTATCTGTCAACCAACAAGGAAACGACCGTGGTCGTCAGTACCGCACAGGGATTTATTATCAAGATGAAGAGGATTTGCCAACCATCCATACGGTCGTTCGAGAACAAGAGCTTCTCATCGGTCGTAAAATAGCGGTAGAAGTGGAGAAACTCCGTCACTATATCCTGGCTGAGGACTATCACCAAGACTACCTCAAGAAAAATCCTGGTGGTTATTGCCACATTGATGTGAGGGATGCTGAGAAACCACTGATAGATGCCGCCAACTATGAAAAACCTAGTCAGGCAGTTTTACGAGAAAGTTTATCAGAAGAGTCCTACCGAGTTACCCAAGAGGCTGCGACGGAAGCTCCCTTTAGCAATGCCTATGACCAAACTTTTGAGGAAGGAATTTATGTAGATATCACGACTGGCGAGCCCCTCTTCTTTGCCAAGGATAAGTTTGCCTCAGGCTGTGGTTGGCCAAGCTTTAGCCGTCCTATTTCCAAGGAACTCATTCATTACTACCAGGACTTGAGTCATGGTATGGAGCGAATCGAAGTTCGTTCACGTTCAGGAAATGCTCACTTGGGACATGTCTTTACAGACGGACCTCAGGAACTAGGTGGTTTACGCTATTGTATTAATTCTGCATCCTTACGATTCATTGCTAAGGATGAGATGGAAGAGGCTGGCTATGGCTACCTACTTCCATATTTGAACAAGTAGAAAAGATGGTGGTTTTCCCACCTTCTTCATTTTGAAAATAGAAGGGACACATGAAACAATTACTTTCTTACTTTAAACCCTACCTGAAAGAGTCTTTCCTAGCACCCTTGTTTAAGTTGTTAGAGGCTGTCTTTGAACTTTTGGTTCCCATGGTGATAGCTGGGATTGTCGACCAATCCATCCCTCAAAAAGATCAGGGTCATCTCTGGCTGCAAATGGGTCTCCTCTTTGTTTTTGCAGTTATCGGCGTTTTGGTAGCTTTAGTAGCCCAGTTTTACTCAGCCAAGGCAGCAGTCGGCTTTACTAAGGAGTTGACCAATGACCTTTATCGTCATATTCTTTCCTTGCCTAAGGATAGTAGAGACCGTTTGACAACTTCGAGTTTGGTGACGCGCTTGACTTCAGATACCTATCAGATTCAGACAGGGATCAATCAATTTTTACGCCTCTTTTTAAGGGCGCCTATTATTGTTTTCGGTGCCATTTTCATGGCTTATCGCCTCTCGCCTGAATTGACTCTATGGTTCTTGGTCATGGTTGCCATTTTGACCTTTGTCATTGTCGTGTTATCACGCTTGGTCAATCCTCTCTACAGTAGTTTGAGAAAGAAAACTGACCAGCTAGTTCAGGAGACGCGCCAACAGATACAAGGGATGCGTGTGATTCGTGCTTTTGGCCAAGAAAAACGAGAGATTGAGAATTTCCAACGACTCAACCAAATCTATACGGCTATCCAAATGAAAACAGGCTACTGGTCTAGTCTATTGACCCCCTTGACCTATTTGATTGTCAACGGAACTTTGCTGGTGATTATCTGGAATGGTTATATTTCTATTCAGGGAGGCTGGCTCAGTCAGGGAGCCTTGATTGCCCTGATCAACTATCTCTTACAAATTTTGGTAGAGTTGATTAAACTAGCCATGCTGATTAATTCACTCAACCAGTCTTATATATCAGCTAAGCGTATTGAGGAAGTCTTCGCTGAAAAACCTGAAGATATTCATACTGAACTTAAGGCAGGAAGGGTTTCTGGAAATCAAGTTTTACACGTCCAAGACTTGACCTTTACTTATCCAGATGCAGCTCAGCCTTCGCTAAGGGATATTTCTTTTGATATGCAGCAAGGAGAAATTCTTGGGATCATCGGAGGAACTGGTTCTGGTAAGTCAACCTTGGTACAGGTTTTACTTGGTTTGTACAAACCAGATAAAGGAACAGTGGGCCTCTATCAGGCTGGACATGGCTCTCGGGATCTGGCTCAATGGCGGTCCTGGATAGCCTATGTCCCTCAAAAGGTTGAACTTTTTAAGGGAACGATTCGTTCCAATTTGACCTTGGGTATGGAAGAGCCTGTCTCTGACCAAGAACTTTGGCAGGCTTTGGAAATTGCCCAGGCCAAGGACTTTGTCAGTGAAAAAGAAGGGCTCTTGGACGCAGAGGTCCAAGCAGGAGGTCGTAATTTCTCAGGTGGACAAAAACAACGCTTGTCCATTGCCCGAGCAGTTTTACGCCAAGCACCTTTTCTTATCCTGGATGATGCGACTTCTGCCCTTGATACCATTACCGAGTCTAATCTTCTAACGGCCATTCAGGAAAACTTGCCAAATACTAGTTTGATCCTGATTTCCCAACGAACTTCGACCTTGAAGATTGCAGACCAGATTCTTCTTTTAGAGAAGGGTCAACAATTAGCACTTGGAAATCATGAAGAATTGATGAAGACGAGTCAAGTCTATCGTGAGATCAATGCTTCCCAACATGGAAAGGAGGACTAGAATGAAAGGCAAACATGCAAGTCAAACCCTTAAACGCTTAGCGAAAGATTTAGCAAACCATCCCGTCCTTCTTTTCCTGGCTTTCTTGGGAACCATTGCACAGGTGGCCCTATCCATCTATCTGCCAATCTTGATTGGACAGGTGATTGACCAAGTCTTAGTGACAGGATCATCTCAGGTATTCTGGCAAATTTTTCTCCAGATGATTTTGGTGGTTATTGGGAATACGCTGGTACAATGGACCAACCCGCTCCTTTATAATCGTCTCATCTTTTCATACACCAGAGATTTGCGGGAGAAAATCATTGAAAAACTCCATCGTTTGCCGATTGCCCTTGTAGATAGACAAGGTAGTGGGGAAATGGTCAGCCGTGTGACGACAGATATTGAACAGTTGGCAGCGGGTCTGAATATGATTTTCAACCAATTTTTCATCGGAGTTTTGATGATTTTGGTCAGCATTCTTGCCATGCTCCAAATTCATCTCTTGATGACGCTCTTAGTTCTGCTCTTAACACCTCTGTCTATGGTCATTTCACGCTTTATCGCTAAGAGGTCCTACCATCTCTTTCAGAAGCAGACGGAGACTAGAGGGATTCAAACCCAGCTGATTGAAGAGTCACTTAGTCAGCAAAACATTATCCAGTCTTTTAATGCTCAGGAAGAATTTATCGATAGACTTCATGAAGCTAATGACAACTACTCAGGTTATTCTCAATCGGCTATCTTTTATTCGTCAACAGTCAATCCTTCGACACGATTTGTCAATTCCCTCATTTATGCCCTTCTTGCTGGGGTAGGAGCCTTACGCATCATAGCAGGTTCCACCTTGACCATTGGTCGTTTGGTAACCTTTTTGAACTATGTGCAGCAGTATACCAAACCCTTCAACGATATTTCATCAGTTTTGGCTGAGTTGCAGAGTGCCTTAGCCTGCGCAGAACGTGTTTATGCGGTTCTAGAGAGTCCGGAAGTTACAGAAACTGGTCTGGAAGAATTGAACAGTGACCAAGTCAAGGGAGCCATCTCCTTTAAGCATGTTTCTTTTGGTTACAATCCTGAAAAGATCTTGATTAAGGACTTGTCTATTGATATCCCAGCTGGTAGTAAGGTCGCCATCGTTGGTCCAACGGGTGCTGGTAAGTCTACACTCATCAATCTTCTCATGCGATTTTATCCTATTAACTCAGGAGATATATTACTAGACGGTCACTCGATTTATGACTATACCCGAGCCTCATTGAGACAGCAGTTTGGGATGGTGCTCCAAGAAACCTGGCTCAAGCAAGGAACCATTCATGACAATATTGCCTTTGGAAATCCTGATGCTAGTCGAGAGCAAGTCATTGCAGCAGCCAAGGCAGCGAACGCAGATTTCTTTATCCAACAATTACCTCAGGGTTATGATACCAAGCTTGAAAATGCGGGTGAATCACTGTCAGTCGGTCAGGCTCAGCTCTTGACCATCGCACGTGTCTTTCTAGCCATTCCTAAGATTCTGATATTAGACGAAGCGACTTCATCCATCGATACCCGGACAGAGGTGCTGGTTCAGGACGCCTTTGCTAAACTCATGAAGGGGCGGACAAGTTTTATCATTGCCCATCGTTTGTCAACCATTCAAGATTCTGATTTGATTCTTGTCTTGGTAGATGGAGATATTGTCGAACATGGCAATCATGAGGAACTCATGGCGAGAAAAGGCAAATACTATCAAATGCAGCAAGCAGCAGCCTTTAGCCCAGAGTAAATGGTAAAGCCATTATAATGCCAATGAACAAACAAGAAAAGTTGCCTTCGGGTGACTTTTTTGTTACAATAGCTAGAAAAATTATCCAGTATGAATACTTATATAGAAAAGGAGCCTAGGGATGAAAGTCTATCAGCATGTAAATATCGTGACTTGTGACCAAGATTTCCACGTTTACCTGGATGGGATTTTAGCTGTTAAAGAATCCCGAATCGTCTATGTCGGTCAGGAAAATCAAGAGATTCTCAATCAAGCAGATCAAATCATAGACTATCAGGGTGCTTGGATTATGCCTGGCTTGGTTAACTGCCATACCCACTCTGCCATGACAGGCTTGAGAGGGATTCGTGATGATAGCAATCTCCACGAATGGCTAGAAGACTATATCTGGCCAGCAGAAGCAGAATTTACACCAGAGATGACTACAAAAGCCGTCAAAGAGGCGCTAACAGAGATGCTCCAGTCAGGAACGACAACATTCAATGATATGTACAATCCTAACGGAGTGGAGATAGAGAAGATTTATGAAGCAGTCAAGGCATCTAAGATGCGTTGCTATTTTTCTCCAACCCTCTTTTCTTCAGATGTGGAGACGACAGACGAGACCATAGTCAGAACTCGAGCTATCATTGAGACAATCAAAGGCTACCAGGATCCCAAGTTCAAGGTCATGGTGGCCCCGCATTCGCCCTACAGTTGTAGTCGAGATTTGCTGGAGGCTAGCTTAGAACTAGCAAAAGAAGAAGACATTCCCCTTCATATCCATGTAGCTGAGACCCAGGAAGAGTCAGGCATTATCCTGAAACGTTATGGCAGAAGACCAATAGCATTTTTGGATGAACTTGGCTATTTAGACCATAAAGCTGTCTTTGCCCATGGAGTGGAGTTAAATGAAGCAGAGATTACCCGCTTGGCAGATTCGCAAGTCGCTATCGCCCACAATCCTATCAGCAACCTCAAACTAGCCTCAGGTATTGCACCAGTCGTTCAACTTCAAAGAGCAGGAGTACCGGTTGGTATTGCGACAGACTCTGTTGCTTCTAATAACAATCTCGATATGTTTGAAGAAGGGCGCACGGCGGCCCTTTTACAGAAAATGAAAAGTGGTGATGCTAGCCAATTTCCAATCGAAACTGCCCTCAAGGCACTGACCATCGAGGGTGCTAAGGTACTAGGAATGGAAGACGAGATTGGTAGTTTAGAAGTCGGTAAGCAAGCTGATTTTCTCGTCATTCAACCCCAAGGGAAAATCCATCTTCAACCCCAAGAAAACATGCTGTCTCACCTAGTCTATGCTGTCAAATCCAGTGATGTTGCTGACGTCTATATTGCTGGTCACCAAGTCATGAAAGACGGTCAAGTGTTGACAGTTAACTTGTAAAAAGTAGTATAAATTCTCTAAATCTCATGGGAAATTTCTTGTGAGATTTTCTAGTTTTGCTTATGGAATTGCAGGTTTGACTTCTTACAGAAATCTATTGATAATAAATTTTAAAAAACACCGATTAGATAAATAAGAAAAATTGTGGTATAATAAAACGATACAATTAAAGGAGTATGTATGGACATTTCAGAAATTCGTCAAAAAATTGACGCAAATCGTGAAAAATTAGCTTCTTTTAGGGGGTCTCTTTGACCTCGAAGGTTTAGAGGAAGAAATTGCCATTTTGGAAAACAAAATGACAGAACCTGATTTTTGGAACGATAATATTGCGGCCCAAAAAACGTCGCAAGAATTAAACGAACTCAAAAATACCTATAATACCTTCCACAAGATGGATGAGTTGCAGGATGAAGTTGAGATTTTACTAGACTTTTTGGCAGAAGATGAATCCGTGAAGGATGAGTTGGTCGAAAAACTCGATGAGTTGGATCAGATGATGACCAGCTATGAAATGACCCTTCTTTTGTCAGAACCCTATGATCACAACAATGCTATCCTTGAAATCCATCCGGGTTCAGGGGGAACAGAGGCTCAAGACTGGGGCGATATGCTCCTTCGTATGTATACTCGCTATGGAAATGCCAAAGGCTTCAAGGTTGAGGTCTTAGACTACCAAGCAGGTGATGAGGCAGGAATCAAGTCAGTAACCTTGTCATTTGAAGGACCAAATGCTTATGGTCTTCTCAAGTCAGAGATGGGAGTTCACCGTTTGGTCCGAATCTCACCATTTGACTCTGCTAAACGTCGCCACACCTCATTTACTTCTGTAGAAGTCATGCCAGAATTGGATGATACCATCGAAGTTGAAATCCGTGAGGATGACATCAAGATGGATACCTTCCGTTCAGGAGGAGCAGGTGGACAAAACGTCAACAAGGTTTCAACAGGTGTCCGCTTGACTCACATTCCGACAGGGATCGTCGTAGCATCAACCGTCGACCGTACTCAGTACGGAAACCGTGACCGTGCTATGAAGATGCTTCAGGCAAAACTCTATCAGATGGAGCAGGAAAAGAAAGCTGCTGAGGTAGACTCGCTCAAAGGTGAGAAAAAGGAAATTACATGGGGAAGCCAAATCCGCTCCTATGTATTTACACCTTATACAATGGTAAAAGACCATCGTACAAACTTTGAAGTAGCGCAAGTCGATAAGGTTATGGATGGAGACCTAGATGGTTTCATCGATGCTTATCTGAAATGGCGTATCAGTTAAAAGAAAGGAAGTCACATGTCAATCATTGAAATGAGAGATGTTGTCAAAAAATACGACAACGGGACAACAGCCCTACGTGGCATCACTGTAAATATCGATGCAGGAGAATTCGCCTACATCGTAGGACCTTCAGGTGCTGGTAAATCAACTTTTATCCGTGCCTTGTATCGTGAGGTCAAAATCGACAAAGGAAGCTTGCAAGTCGCAGGTTATAACCTAGTTAAAATTAAAAAGAAAGATATTCCGTTCTTGCGTAGAAATGTCGGAGTAGTCTTTCAGGATTACAAACTTTTGCCAAAGAAAACCGTTTATGAGAACATTGCATACGCAATGGAGGTTGTCGGTGAAAGCCGTCGTAACATCAAAAAACGTGTTATGGAAGTCTTGGACCTTGTCGGTTTGAAGCACAAGGTTCGTTCATTCCCAAATGAGCTTTCAGGTGGTGAGCAACAACGTATCGCCATCGCGCGTGCCATCGTAAACAATCCTAAAGTATTGATTGCTGACGAACCAACAGGTAACTTGGACCCAGATAACTCATGGGAAATCATGAACCTCTTGGAACGTATCAATCTTCAAGGGACAACTGTTTTGATGGCGACCCACAACAGCCAAATCGTAAATACCTTGCGCCACCGCGTTATTGCCATCGAAAATGGTCGCGTGGTACGTGATGAAGCGAAAGGAGACTACGGATACGATGATTAGTAGATTTTTCCGCCATCTATTCGAAGCTTTAAAGAGTTTAAAGCGTAATGGATGGATGACCATTGCTGCTATCAGTTCAGTAATGATTACCTTGACCTTGGTTGCTATCTTTGCTTCAGTTATCTTCAATACTGCAAAATTGGCAACTGATATCGAAAATAACGTCCGCGTCATGGTTTATGTTCGTAAAGACGTTGAAGACAACAGTGAAACCATTGTAAAAGAAGGCCAAACAGTCACGAACAACGACTACCACAAGGTCTACGATGCCCTCAAAGCCTTGCCAGCTGTTAAAAATGTAACCTTCTCAAGTAAAGAAGAACAGTACCAAAAGCTGACTGAAACCATGGGTGACGAGTGGAAGGTATTTGAAGGAGATGCAAACCCTCTTCATGATGCCTACATCGTAGATACCAATTCACCAAGTGATGTAAAACCAGTAGCTGAAGAAGCTAAGAAAATCGAAGGTGTCTCTGAAGTTCAAGACGGTGGTGCCAATACCGAACGTCTCTTCAAGTTGGCTTCCTTCATCCGTGTATGGGGATTGGTCATCGCAGGACTCTTGATTTTCATCGCAGTCTTCTTGATTTCAAATACCATCCGTATTACTATCATTTCACGTAGTCGTGAAATCCAAATCATGCGTTTGGTTGGTGCCAAGAACGGCTACATCCGTGGCCCATTCTTGCTAGAAGGTGCCTTTATCGGATTGTTGGGAGCAGCCCTTCCATCAGCTTTGGTTTACTTTATCTATAATAAAGTCTTCCAATCTGTCAATCCATCTTTGGTTGGCCAAAACCTATCTTTGATAACACCGGATACCTTTATTCCATTGATGATTGGACTCTTGTTCCTCATCGGAATCTGTATCGGTTCACTTGGTTCAGGAATCTCAATGCGTCGATTCTTGAAAATCTAAGTCAAATAACTTGATAAAACACATAAAAAAGTGGGATGTCATCAAGACTTCACAGTACTTGATACCCCGCTTTTTCTTTTGGTCTTGGGGCTCAGTCGCTTGCCAATTTTTGGTAAAGAGTGTATGATAGGAAAGGACCTTTTTTACTAATATGAATAATGAATGAGGAAAAGATGAAACAATTTTTGGAAAAAGTGAGCATACTATCCCTATCGTTAGTATTGATCACATCGTTTTCTATTTCGAGCGCCCTGCCTGCTATGTTTGACTATTATCAGGGCTATTCGACTGGTCAGGTCGAACTCTTGGTCAGCCTCCCATCCTTTGGGATTATGGCCATGCTTCTACTAAACGGACTTCTAGAGCGTATTTTTCCTGAACGCCTCCAGTTGACCTTGGGACTCTTGATTTTATCCATCAGTGGGACTGCACCTTTCTGGTATCAGGGTTATTACTTTGTCTTTGCAACCCGCTTGCTATTTGGGCTTGGAGTTGGGATGCTCAATGCCAAGGCTATTTCGATCATCAGTGAACGTTACCACGGCAAGACTCGTATCCAAATGCTTGGTTTTCGTGGCTCTGCTGAGGTAGTAGGAGCCTCTATCTTGACTCTGGCAGTTGGTCAGCTCCTAGCCTTTGGCTGGACCGCAACATTCTTAGCCTATGCCGCAGGCTTGGTAGTCTTGGTGCTCTTTCTTCTATTTGTCCCTTACAACAAGGAAGAAATTCACGAGTCCAAGCATCAGACAGAAGAAGCGGCGAAACTGACTCGTTCCATGCTCCAATTGATTTTCTTCCTTGCTATTGCAGCCGCAGTGATTGTATGTACCAATACTGCTATCACCTTCCGCATCCCTAGTCTTATGATTGAGGCAGGGTTTGGAGATGCTCAGTTGTCCAGTTTGGTACTTAGTGCCATGCAGTTGATTGGGATTCTAGCTGGAATCAGCTTTTCTTTCTTGATTTCGACCTTCAAGGAAAGGCTTCTATTGGTCGCTGGTGTCACTTTTGGTATCGGGCAAATCATCATTGCTCTTTCCCCATCACTCTGGGTGGTGGTTGCAGGTTCTATCCTGGGAGGATTTGCCTACAGTATCGCTCTGACGACAGTCTTTCAGTTGATATCTGAGCGAATTCCTGCAAAACTCCTCAACAAAGCAACTTCCTATGCTGTTTTGGGATGTTCTTTTGGAGCATCATTAACACCCTTCGTTCTTTCAGGGATTGGCTTGGTGACTATGGATAGTCGAATGACCTTCATCATTCTAGGAGCATGGATGATTGCTACATCAGTGCTTGTTTCCCTCTTATTGAAAAAAGAAGCCTAACAAAGAAAAACTCAAGGATGAATCCTTGAGTTTTTTGTCTATTAGCCAAACATCTGCCAAAAGTAATCGATGATGTAGGTCAAGCCATAAGTGTAAACGACTAGGGTAAAGGGTTTGGTCAGGATGATAATGGTCATATAACGCTTGAAGCTCATCTTGGTCAAAGCAGCCAACATGCAGAGAAAATCAGCTGGACTAACTGGCCAAATCATCATAAAGATAAAGAAACGGTCAAAGCGATTGCCCTCATCAAGCCAACCGATATACTTGTCATAGGTGCGCTTGCTGACCATGGACTGGACAAAGGGTGCTCCGTAGAGACGCACCAAGTAAAAGATAATGGCACAACCAATGACAATGCCGATATAGTTATAAATCGTTCCGATGATGTGACCGTAGATAAAGACACCTGCAACGGAGGTCAGGGCACCTGGAATGATAGGAACAACCGTCTGTAAAATCTGCAAAAAAATAAAGAGTGGTGGTCCCCAAACCCCAGCTTGCTGGATAAAGGCAGATAGGGTTTCCTTGGAGTGCAAGATACCGGCTTGATAGGCCCAGATACAGAATATTAAAGTACCAACTCCACCGACGATGGAGGAAATATGAATAGCTTGCTGTAGAAGGGGAGAAACAGCTTTCATTTCTTTATCGTGTGACATGGAAACTCCTCTTGTATAGTATGATTCTACTATATCATATTTTAGGGAGAAAGACTAGATGGTTTTTCTGAGGGAAGTAGGATCATCAAGGCGCTTTCTGCCTGTAATATGATATAATGATAGGAAGAATGCGGTTTCCAAAAGGAGAAATATAGATGCAGGTAAAACCAGAACTGGAAATAGAAAAACAACTGATTAACCAGCTGGTAACTGGTGAAAGCCAATGGACTTATAGAGAAGACCTAAAAACAGAAGAACAACTATGGGACAATTTCTTTGAGAAATTAGCCCAAAACAACGTTGCTCTGCTAGCAGACCATCCCTTGACTGAACAGGAAAAACGCCAGATTCAGAATCAACTCAACTTTGTCAGCTACTATGATGCTGCCAAGTGGTTGGTCGGAGAAAACGGCATTGCCAAAGTCGAAGTTCAAAGAGAAGATGCTAGCTTAGGTACCATCCGTTTGTCAGTCATTTGGCGTGACAATATCGCAGCAGGAAAGTCTAGCTACGAAGTTGTCAATCAAGTCCAACGAGAAAAAGTAAATCCACTGGACCAAGACCGTAGACTGGATGTTACTCTTCTCATTAACGGCTTGCCCATGATTCAAATCGAGCTCAAGAGTTCCCAAGCAGCCTTCATCGATGCCTTTCACCAGATTAAAAAATATGACCGTGAAGGGAAATTCCGTGGTATCTACTCTAGCTTGCAGATGTTTGTTGTGACCAATAAAGTAGACACTCGCTATATCGCTGCAGCTCGTGAAAATAAACTTAACAAACAATTTCTAACCAAATGGGTGGATAAGGACAATCATCCTGTGACAAATCTGACCAGTTTTGCCCATGAAGTCCTTTCGATTCCGCGTGCCCATCAGATGGTCATGCAATATTCTGTCATTGATGATAGCAAGAAATCTCTCATTCTCTTGCGCCCCTACCAGATCCATGCTATCGAAGCGGTGCAGGAAGCCTCTCGCCAGCAAGCATCAGGTTATGTTTGGCATACGACAGGTTCAGGGAAGACCTTGACTTCTTATAAGGTAGCTCGTAATCTCCTTCAAATTCCATCGATCCAAAAGACGATTTTTGTCGTTGACCGCAGGGACTTGGACCAACAAACCACATCATCCTTCCTCTCTTATGCGACTAATGACGTCATCGATATCGATGAGACGGATAATACCCATGATTTGGTCAAGCGACTAGGAAGTAATGATAAGCGTGTCGTGGTGACCACTATCCAGAAAATCACTACCATGATGCGCAAGTTTGACCAAGGTCTTTACCAACGAGATGCGGATAAAATCAAGGGACTCCGAGTGGCCTTTGTCGTGGATGAATGCCACCGTGCTGTGACACCACAAACACAAAAAGACATTAAAGCCTTTTTCCCTCAGTCCCTCTGGTATGGATTTACAGGCACGCCTATCTTTAAGGAAAATAAACGCCAGCAGGTCGGCGACCTCGCCCAAACCACCCAGCAACAGTATGGAGACCGTCTCCATGAGTATACGGTCAAGGAAGCCATCCATGATGGAGCTGTCCTAGGCTTTAAGGTAGATTATCGCAATACCCTCATCACAGACCAGTCTGAAAATGACATACCAGATACCGTCTACGAGAATGAGGAGCACATGCTGGAAGTCTTGGATGCTATTATCAATAAATCCCGCCAACAACTGGGCTTCCAAAAAGGAGTGGGCAATACCTACAATGCCATCCTGACTGTCAAGTCTATCCCTCAAGCCCAAGCCTACTATGACCTTCTCAAAAGAGTCAAGGCTGGACAGACACGAGTCAAGGTATCTGAAAGAGTCAAGATGATCCTTCCAGACTTTCCAAAGGCAACCATCACCTACTCCGTTACGGAGAATGAAGAAGACTCAAGAGCCAACCAAGACCACATGAAGCAGGTCTTAGAGGACTATAACCAAGAGTTTGATACTCACTTTACTATGGCGGATCTGCGTGGCTTCAATACCGATGTCAATAACCGCTTAGCCCGAAAACAAGATAAGTATCTCTATCGCAATGAACAGTTGGACTTGGTTATCGTAGTCAATCGTCTCCTGACAGGATTTGATGCCCCTTGTCTATCGACTCTCTTTATCGACAGAAAGCCCATGCAACCGCAGGACTTGATTCAGGCCTTTAGCCGAACCAATCGTATCTTTGATTCTAGTAAGACCTATGGCCATATCATCACCTTCCAAAAGCCTCTAGCCTTCAAGGAAGCAGTTGATAATGCCCTCAAGCTCTACTCAAATGGTGGAGAAAATGAGGTTCTAGCACCGAGCTGGGAAGAGGAAAAGAGAAACTTTTTGAGAAGTTGTAGAGATTTCCAAAATCTAATCACCGATGACCCCGAAGAAGGACTCCAACTCGAACAAATCTCTACTCCACAGTTGAGAAAAATCGCCAAGGCCTATCAAGGATTTGATAAGTACCTAGCTTCTATCCGAGTGTATAAAGAGTATGATGAGGACGAAATATACGCCCAAACGGGACTCAGCGCAGAAGAGTTGGAAGTTTATCTTGGTTTTTATCAAAATATCCTAGCAGAGTTGAAAAGTCGTTCTGAAGATGATAACGACGATGGCGAACCACTTGATATCCACTATGAACTAGAGTCTATCCAAGTAGATGAGATTAACTACGCCTATATCTTGACCTTGATCCAAAGCCTGATCGAGCAAGAGCAGAGTCCGGAAAAGAGTCTTAGTGCACAGGACAGAGAAGCAGTGGATACCTATATCCAAAGTCTGGAGAAGACCAATCCAAATCTGGCACAGATCATCTCAGAGCTTTGGCAAGAAGTACAGGCAAATCCTGACCGATACAGAGGTCAATCCATCGCCAATATCCTTGACCAGATGATTGAAGCAGTCATCCAGCAGCATATCCAAGACTTTAGTAAGACCTGGTATGTGGGCGAAGATGAACTCCGCTACTATGTCAATCACTACCGCAAGGGAGCTAAAAAGCAACTAGGAGAAAGTCAACTGACCAAGAGTCAGCGCTACAAGGACTATAAAGTTGAGGTGACAGATGCCCTCAACCCACTCCTCTATAAAAAACAAATCAAAGAAGCCTATACCCAACTGATTGAAGAAGTGATTGAGCCGTTGAGGGTTGGGAGGTAGAATATGAAAATACAATTAATTAATTATACTGGTGAGAATAGCAAAGGACTATTAGTAGATTTATGTAATTCGTTTGGAAATGCAGAGTCTTTAGACTCGTACGATCTAAATATAATTGATTTAACAGATGAATTAATATGGCAAAATAGAAGTTTCAGAGCAGATTTTGATACTCTAAATTGTGATGATGATTTTCAAACTTTGAAAACTAGCATTATTCGTTCTAGCAAAACAAATTATTTATATGTTTTACCAAAGAATATTAAATTTAAAACAAATTTTGATAATCCAAATAGGCATTCTAGTAAGGTTCATCTAACTAGTGTATATATTAAGAATAATATTTATAAACTAACAACCAATTTGCAAAAGGTCATTCCTTTTAACTTTACCTTGTACTATGAGAAAACTTCAACGTATTTATCGGAAATTGAATTATCAGCTGATTTTTATTTTGACCTAAATATGAGGACAAATGAGGATGGAATTGTAATTTCTAAGAATGAGATATACTCGAGTGGAAGTGAAAAGTTAGTATTTTTAACATTGGGTAGAAATTCAATAACATCTTTACAGATTGAAAATGATAATTTAAAGCTGATATTAGATAATATATTTTTAACACAATCTCTTGAAAACATTCCTAAATGGTTTTCGAAACTAGAATTTTTTGACGATGCTTATCAAACGGGAATAGCGAAAATAGAAGAAAGAAAAATTCAAGAATCAAAACTTAAAATAGAAAATGTTGAACAAATTATTAAAAAAATAAATATTATGAATCGATACTTTATAAATCAGGAAAAGAATTAGAACATGTTCTAATAGAGATGTTAGTAGAAATGCTTGAAATAAAAACTGATTTTAAAGACACTAAAGATGAAGATTTCTCTTTTGAAAAGAATGGGATTCATTATCTATTTGAATTTAAAGGGTTAACTAAAGATCTAAAAAAATCCAATATTTCTCAGTTAATGACTCATGTATATAAATATGCCGAAAAGAAAGAAATTTCGGATAAAATTATTAAGAGAATTATCATTGTAAATCGGTTTAAGGATATAGATCCGAAAGACAGGGAATTAATCAATGATAGTATTATAGATATAGCAAAAAATAAGATATATAATGTGTTAATTATCGACACATTGCAATTTTTAATGCTATTTGAAAAATATAAACGTGGAGAAATAGTTATTGATGAAATTATTACTAGTTTTGATCAAATTGGGCTCTTTGAACTAAGTTAGATATAAAAATAAATATTGCGTTTCATTCATATTTAAAGAATAGGAGAATGTTTATGAAAAAAAGTGTTGGAGTTAGAGGTGCATATTTACTTTTTTCTAAGGAGGAAGAGATAGAATTACAAGAAAGATATTCCAAAGAAGATATAGAGATCTTATTTTTTGGAGAAGACAGTTTACAGGCATCTTTCGATTCATTTATTGAAATAATTTTAAATGAAGAAATGTTGAGAGCTATAATAGCAGGACTAACAGTTGAGATTTTAAAAGTGTTAATTTTTAAGGCTACATCTTCTATTAAGAATAAAAAAATAATAAAATTTGAGTCGGCTGATAAAATTTCACCAGCTACTATCACGATAAAAGCTTCAACTAAAAAGGGAACAATCTATCAAAATATACAGAATGATATTTCTGACAAAAATTTTTACGAGTCAATTAATAAAATAAAAGAAGCTAAAATACTTTTAGATTCCAACAAAAAAGATGGTATAAACGACTTATTCATAGTTGAAAACAGTATAGGAAATCTTGAGATAATGACCATGAAGGAATACATTGAGTATAGGAAAAAGAGTGAAGAAAATGATCAACAGAAACATTCCAAAAATAAGATTTAAGGAATTTGTTAATAATTGGAATAACTATAAATTAGGACAGCTTGGAAATTTTAAGTCGGGAATAGGCTTTCCAGATAGTCAACAAGGTGGTACAGAAGGGATTCCATTTTTTAAGGTTTCTGATATGAATAATATTGGAAATGAAACTGAGATGAGGAATGCAAATAATTATGTTACACAGGAGCAAATTATGAAAAATAGTTGGAAGGTTATTGATGAAACTCCAGCTATCATATTTGCTAAAGTTGGTGCTGCATTGATGTTAAATAGAAAACGGTTAGTTACTAGACCTTTTCTGATTGACAATAATACTATGAGCTATTCCTTCGATGAATCATGGGATAAAGATTTTGGTTTAACATTATTTCAAACGATAAATTTGCCTAAGTATGCACAAATCGGTGCTCTTCCTTCATACAATGCTAGTGATATAGCAATGATAAAGGTTAATGTACCAAATGTTCAAGAACAATCTGCCATTGGCTCCCTCTTCCGCACTCTCGCCGACCTTTTAGCTAGCTACAAGGACAATCTTGCTAGCTACCAATCTCTCAAGGCGACCATACTCTCAAAGATGTTTCCCAAAGCTGGACAGACCGTTCCTGAGATTCGTTTGGATGGATTTGAGGGGGAGTGGGAGAATTTAAGACTAGGTGACTGTGCAATAATTAAAGGAAGGTTAGGTTGGAAAAGTCTAAAACAAGAAGAATATACTGAAGTTGGACCAAGTATGATTGCTGGTAAACATATAAAAAATGGAGTAATTGATTGGGGAGAAGTCGACCATATACCACAGTGGAGATATGATGAATCTCCAGAGATTATGTTAGAGAACGGAGATATCATTTTTTCAAAAGATGGATCTCTTGGAAACCCTGCTTTAGTTTCGAATTTGAAAGGGGAAACAACGATTAATTCAACAATGATGTTAGTACGGTTGGATAAGAAAGTTTCTTCTCAGTTTTTCTATCAGGTTTTGACGAGTTCTGTATTTCAAAAATTAATTTATCTAAAGGTATCGGGTAGTAGTATACCTCATCTATTTCAAGCAGATATGCAAGATTTTAGGTTTTTTGCTCCTTGTATAGAAGAACAACAAGCCATCGGCTCCTATTTCTCTAATCTCGATAATCTCATTAATTCTTACCAAGAAAAAATTTTTCAACTTGAAACACTCAAAAAGAAACTCTTGCAGGATATGTTTATATAGAATTTTGTTATGAAAAAATTTAAAAGATTATGTTTGTCATTTTGTTTATCAATTTGTTCTTTTTCGCCAGGTTTAGTCTTGTATCTATTTACTATAGACATTTTTCCCTCACATGATACTTATGTATGTAGTTTTCTAAAAATAGGAGTGTTGACTTTCCTGATGCTTTCTTTTTCTTTTGGAGTCTTACAGTATTTGATAAGATTCAAGGAAGCGAATGATACTGCTCAAGTTGAAAGTATACAGCCGGTAGAAAATGAAATCATTCCAACTTACTTAGGACTTTTTGTAATTATGCTGGGTTTAGGTGAATTAACTTTCTTATATCAGATTGTAGTAATAGTCCTCATTTTTCTAATATGGTGGATTCTTATGGAGAGATCGTATTATTTTAATTTGATATGGTTACTCTCATATCGTTATTACAGAGTCACTGATAAAAACGGTAATGTCTTTATTATTTATAGCAAGAAAAAAGATGTTAAAGAGACTGGGACTATAGAAGGTCTAGTTAGAATAAATAATTTTACATTTTTGGAGAAGGGATAATATGTTTTTAGTAAAAGTAGGTCAAATATATAGAAAATTGGAGAATTCGGATGATATTTCAGAATTAGTTGCTCCGGAGATTAATCCTGAAAATAGTAGAGAATTTGATCCAGAAATAAAATTAGAACATGATGAATGGTTCTATGTTGAAATTGATGATTCGCATATGTCTATGGTCAAAGAATATGAAGATAAATTTTTAAATACCGCGGGTCTAAATGATGTGAATGAAGCAGAGTTCTCAAAAATTGACTTGATTTTTCGTAAAGTTGAAAATGATGGTTTAGTTTTTCAAAAAATTACACAATCAAAGAGACTGGTTGATAAGTCAATCTTGAAATGGAGACGTAGAAAAGCTGAGAGAACAATTATTGAAAATGGTATAGAATTAAAATCTGAGAACGATGCCTATTTTGATGGAAATAATAAATTGTACTTTAGAAGTTTTAGGACGATTCATAGTCTATTCAAAGGTATTGATGATTATTACCGTATAGCTAGTCTTGCAGAAGTTGATGAATTAAAAAGAATTGATTTAGTTACTTTCTCAGATTTTGAAATTAAATCTAATAATTTGAAAATGGTGGCAATTCTAAAAGATGATGAAATTGACCTATCTGATACCTCAATAATTAGCACCTTATTAACATCATATGAACAATATCCAGAGCAGGATTTCAAGGTTTCAGAAGGAAAATTTATTATTGATACCAATAAACGATTGACAAGTTTCTTAAAATTGGCGTTAGGGAGATTATATACTAATCCAATTACAAGTCATCAGATGGAAGCCAGCTCTGCTAGGCGATTACGGAAGAAGGAAAACTGAAGTAACATTCTTTAAAAAATTATCTATAAAGAGGAGTATTAATGGTATCTGTAACACAACGTATCAAAGAAATTAACCAACCTCGAGGTGGTTATCTGCCCATCAAATTATTTTCAGTAGAACAGTTCGAAGATCACAGAGTTCTGCACTCTGTAGAGTCTGTATCTCCTAGTTTAGTGGGGATTTGTGTAGACTACTTGACCCGTCTCATGAAAGGGGCAGAAGCCCGTGATGCTTTCAGAATTTCTCTCATGGGAGCTCAGATTGTGGGCATGGGAGACCTAGCAGAAGCACTTCTCGATTTGGTGACAGGATTGGATGACTTATCGATAGAAAGTGCTTGTCGTTTGGTTTCTTTTGATGTCGTTTTTCGTGCAGGGAAACAGTATTATAAGCCTTTTGAGGAAATTATAGTAGATGCAGAAACGATAGAAAATATTTGTATCATGGTGGAGCGAAGCCTTTGTTTCTTCGATCTTTATGGTCCTTTGGTAAAAGATGGCTTTAACTTTCTTGGAGCTTATACAGATACGATTGACAAGGGTGATGGAGATTTTCTTACCAAGGATACACTGTGGGATTTTAAGGTGACTAAAACAGCTCCAAATAAAGACCATACGCTACAAGTCCTTGTCTACTATATCATGGGGCTACATTCCTATGACCCCGATTTCCTGTCTATCGAAAATCTTGGATTTTTTAACCCTCGAAAAAATATCGTTTATCAACTTCCAGTCTCTTCTATTCCTTTAGAATTGATTCAAACGGTAGAAAGAGAAGTGATTGGTTATTTCTAAACACTCACTTTTTGAAGAATATTTGTAAAACTTAGAAAGAAACATTATGGAAACAACACAAACGTCCCAGTCGCTCTACCAAGCCCTGTGGAACTCAGCGGATGTTCTCCGCTCCAAGATGGATGCCAACGACTACAAGTCCTATCTTTTGGGTATGGTCTTCTATAAGTATCTGTCAGACAAGATGCTCTTTTTCGTGGCGGAGACCATGGAAGAGGGGACAGATAGTCTTGAGGATGCTCTTGAGGTCTATCGCAACTACTACGAGGAAGCGGATACCCATGAGGATCTAGTCTCAGTCATGAACGATGAGCTCAACTATATTATCAAGCCAGACTTGACCTTTACAGCTCTGGTAGCCCGTGTCAATGAGGGGACTTTCCAACTGGAAGATCTGGCTCAAGGTTTTCGTGATATCGAGCAGAGTGACGACCTCTATGAAAATCTCTTTGAAGATATCGATCTCTACTCTAAAAAGCTAGGGGCAACTCCGCAAAAGCAAAACCAAACGGTGGCGGCAGTCATGAAAGAGTTAGCTGTGCTAGACGTGGCTGGTCATGCTGGCGATATGCTGGGGGATGCCTATGAGTATCTGATCGGTCAGTTTGCGACTGACTCGGGTAAGAAAGCTGGTGAGTTCTATACGCCTCAACCTGTTGCCAAGCTCATGACTCAGATTGCCTTTTTAGGTCGTGAAGATCAGGAAGGCTTTACCATCTATGATGCGACTATGGGGTCTGGCTCTCTCTTGCTCAATGCCAAGAAGTACTCTCATAAACCGCAGACGGTTGTCTACTTTGGTCAGGAGCTCAATACTTCGACCTATAACCTAGCTCGGATGAACATGATCCTACACGGTGTGCCAGTTGAGAATCAATTTCTACACAATGCCGATACCTTGGATGAAGACTGGCCGACTCAAGAGCCGACTAACTTCGACGGTGTTCTCATGAACCCACCATACTCTGCTAAGTGGTCTGCAAGCTCTGGATTCCTGAATGACCCTCGTTTCTCTCCTTTTGGAAAACTGGCGCCCCAGTCCAAGGCTGACTTTGCCTTCCTCTTGCATGGGTATTACCACCTTAAGCAGGATAATGGGGTTATGGCTATCGTCCTTCCCCACGGTGTTCTCTTCCGTGGAAATGCGGAGGGCACCATTCGTAAGGCCTTGCTAGAAGAAGGGGCCATTGATACGGTTATCGGCCTACCAGCTAATATCTTCTTTAATACCAGCATTCCGACTACGGTTATCATTCTCAAAAAGAACCGTACCAACCGTGATGTCTACTTTATCGATGCTTCTAAGGAGTTTGATAAAGGGAAAAATCAAAATATCATGACGGATGCCCATATCGAGAAGATTCTGGAAGCCTACAAGTCTCGTGAGGAGATTGATAAGTTTGCCCACCTAGCAAGCTATGAAGAAATTGTCGAAAATGACTACAACCTCAATATCCCTCGCTACGTGGATACCTTTGAGGAAGAAGAAGTAGAGCCACTGACAGACATCGTCAGCAAGATTAACGATACAAATAAAGCTATTGAAAGTCAAACAGCTTCTTTACTTGAAATGCTGAACCAACTCCACGGAACCACACCAGAAGCCGATGCTGAACTCAAAGAGTTTTTGAAAAACTTTAAGGGGTGATAGGGCTAATTGATTCGCTCATTTTATAAATACAACTTTGTTTCCGTATTTCCTGGGAACTAGTAGAAAGTTAGGAGAAATATGGAAAATAACAACCAACGTTCCCTTTGTCAGCAACTCTGGGCTAGAAACAAATACCTTGTTTTGAGTCATTCCAGCAATATTTACAAGGATATTCGCCAGTATCTCAAGCAAGAAGTGGTAGAGCTTAGTCAGGTTCAAGAGATGATTGACCGTGCCTGCCAGATTCCAGAACACAGGGGTCAGGTTTGCAATGCCTTTCAGCATATTTGGGGCTACTTTAAAAAGCAAGCCAGTCTTGACGAGCGCAAAGACTATATGCTCTTGCTGGATCGCTATCGCTTTGGTCAAGCTTCTAAGGAAGACTTGATTGCAAAGACCAGAGACTTGCTCGAGCGTTACCCAAATGCTTATCTGCAAGATTCTACCCTGCTGAAAGGAGACTCCCATGAGACTTTGGCATGAGGCTTTGATTTCACAACTTCCCCGCCCGCAGCTCTTGGGACAACATCGAGAGTGCTGCGCCCTGCGTGGCAATGGCTGGGGCAGAAAGCATGCGACGGTTGACTACGTCTTTACCCACTCGCCTTATCGTCTCTATGCCTATCATCGTTTGATCATGGAGGAGATGGCTGGCCGTGGCTACAATGTCAGTCCAGAGTGGCTGGATAAGAACTACCGAGGTAAGACCTGCCCTTCCCATGAAGACTTAGCAGAGGAGAAGCTGAACAGTCCTATCTATAGCGAGCATGACGATGCCTACTATAAGGAATGTCTAGCTAATCTGCGAGAGAAGGGAATTAACCTATAGTCTTTTCTAATAGCAAGCCATAGGTAGCTTTCAATTCAATATTTTTTTGCGAAGAATATAGTAACCTTGAAAGGCTATCAATCTTTATCTATCAAAGGATTTGGAGGAACTTCTTCAAATCTTTTTTTGTACTTTAAATTTTGATATAGTTTCAAACTATATCAAAGCCTAATTTTTTACAATTATACAGACAGTTTCTTTTCTGTTAAGATAGTTTCAACAACAATTTTTGGAGGACAAAACATGTCAACTACAATTATCGGTTTCCCTCGTTTGGGTGAATTCCGCGAATTAAAATTTACAACTGAAAAATACTTTAGAAAAGAAATCTCAGAAGAAGAACTCTTGGCTGCGGCTAAAGAATTGCGTGCAAAACACTGGAACATCGTCAAAGAAAAAGGCATCACTGAAATCCCATCAAATGACTTTTCTCACTATGACAACTTCCTAGATGCTGCTTTCCTTTTCAACGTAGTTCCTGCATCAGTACAAAACTTAGAATTATCTGATCTTGAACGTTACTTTGCTTTGGGACGTGGTTACCAAGGAGAAAAAGGGGATGTTCGTGCCCTTCCGATGAAAAAATGGTTCAACACTAACTACCACTACATCGTTCCTAAATTTGAAAAAGACACTCAAGTAAAATTGGCTGGTCACAAGATTTTCGATGAGTTCCAAGAAGCAAAAGAACTTGGTCTTAACACTCGTCCTGTCCTTGTAGGTCCATTCACTTTCCTTCAATTATCAGACTTTGAAGAAGACGTAAAAGCAGAAGATTTCGTCGATAGCTTAGTAGCTGCTTACCAAGACGTTTTTGCAAAATTGGCTGAACTTGGTGCAACTCGTATCCAACTCGACGAAGCTGCCCTTGTCAAAGACTTGACAGAAGAAGAAAAAGCTCTCTTCTTGAACATCTACAACAAGCTTTTGGCTGACAAAAAAGGTCTTGAAGTCTTGCTTCAAACTTACTTCGGTGACGTTCGTGACGTCTACGCTGACCTTGTCAAATTGCCAGTAGATGCGATCGGTCTTGACTTCGTTGAAGGTAAGAAAACTCTTGAACTCGTTAAAGGTGGCTTCCCAGCTGACAAGACTCTCTATGCAGGTATTGTCAATGGTAAGAACATCTGGCGCAACAACTACGAAAAGAGCTTGGCTGTTCTTGAGCAAATCCCAGCTGAAAACATCGTCTTGACAAGCTCATGTTCACTTCTTCATGTGCCATTTACAACTGCTAACGAAGAATTTGAACCAGCTATCTTGAACCACTTTGCTTTTGCAGTTGAAAAATTGGATGAGATCCGTGACTTGGATGCTATCCGCAATGGTCAAGGTGCAGAAGCTCTTGCGGCTAACAAAGAACTCTTTGCGACTGAACGTGTTGGTGAAAATGCGGAACTTCGTGCGCGTATCGCTGGATTGACAGACGCTGATTACACTCGTTTGCCAGCCTTTGCAGAACGTGAAGCTATCCAAGAAGATGCCTTCAAACTTCCAGCTCTTCCAACAACAACCATTGGTTCATTCCCTCAAACAAAGGAAGTTCGTGCGAAGCGTTTGGCCTTCCGTAAGGGTGAATTGTCACAAGAAGAATACGATGCCTTCCTTGCTGAAACCATCGATGAATGGATCAAATGGCAAGAAGAAGTTGGATTTGACGTGCTTGTACACGGTGAATTCGAGCGTAACGACATGGTTGAGTACTTCGGTCAAAACTTGTCAGGTTACCTCTTCTCTAAGAATGGTTGGGTACAATCATATGGTATGCGTGGGGTTAAACCACCAATCATTTGGGGGGATGTGACTCGTCTCAACCCAATCACTGTTAAATGGTCTAGCTACGCACAAAGCCGTACTGACAAACCTGTTAAAGGTATGTTGACTGGACCTGTTACCATCCTTAACTGGTCATTCCCACGTGAAGACATCTCTATCAAGGATTCTACTCTTCAAATCGCTCTTGCTATCAAGGATGAAGTTCTTGACCTTGAAGCTGCAGGTGTGAAAATCATCCAAATCGACGAGGCTGCTCTTCGTGAGAAATTGCCACTCCGTCGTAGCGACTGGTACGAAGACTACCTTGACTGGGCTATTCCAGCTTTCCGCTTGGTACACTCAACAGTAGCACCAGATACACAAATCCACACTCACATGTGTTACTCAGAATTTACAGATATCATCCCAGCTATCGACAACATGGATGCGGACGTTATCTCATTTGAAGCTAGCCGTTCAAACCTTGAAATCTTGGACGAACTCAAAGCTCAAAACTTCCAGACAGAAGTGGGTCCTGGAGTTTACGATATCCACTCTCCTCGTGTGCCTAACGAAGGCGAAATCGACCACACCATCGAAGCCATCCTTGCTAAAGTACCAAGCAAGAAAGTATGGATCAACCCTGACTGTGGTTTGAAAACACGTGGTATTCCAGAAACGAAAGAAAGCTTGATCCGCCTTGTAGACGCTGCGAAAGCTGCGCGTGAAAAATTGTAAGAAAAGACAATTCTCCCTACACGGTTGTTCAAAAAATCAACTAGAAAAGGTTCATACATATGTCACGTCAAACACCGTCCCTCTCATTTGAAGTTTTCCCTCCAAACCCAGAAGTAGGCAATGACAAAATTATTGCAGCCCTGAAAGACATGCAGGGCTTGGCACCACACTTCATCAGTGTGACTGCTAGTAATAATAAATTTAATATCAAAGAGACGACGGTTCGTTTGGCAGACTATATCCAAAATGACTTGGAGATCCCAACCATTGCTCACTTGCCAGCTATCTATTTGACTAAGGATAAGGTGGCTGAGACCATTGCGGATTTGGATAAAGTTGGTGTTCAGAAAATCTTGGCTCTTCGTGGGGATATCATTCCAGGTGTTGAGCCACAGAAGGATTTCCGTTACGCCACAGACTTGATTGAGTTTATCACTGAACAGGCGCCACACTTTGATATTATTGGAGCTTGTTACCCAGAAGGGCACCCGGATTCGCCAAACCAAATCTCAGATATCCAAAATCTCAAGAGAAAAGTGGATGCAGGCTGTTCAAGTCTTGTCACTCAGCTGTTCTTTGACAATGAGCGTTTCTACGATTTCCAAGACAAGTGTACCTTGGCAGGGATTGATGTTCCTATTCATGCAGGGATCATGCCAATCCTCAACCGTAACCAAGCGCTTCGTCTCTTGAAGACTTGTGAGAATATCCATCTCCCACGTAAGTTTAAGGCTATCTTGGACAAGTATGAGAATGACCCTGAGTCACTCAGAGCAGCAGGACTTGCCTATGCTGTAGACCAAATCGTGGACTTGGTAACGCAAGACGTAGCAGGGGTACATCTCTACACCATGAACAATGCAGACACTGCTCAGTACATTCACCAAGCAACCCATGCCTTGTTCAATCACCAACCTTAAAATAATTAAAAGCAAACCATTCTTCTTTTCATAGCAGAATGGTTCCTTTTTTATAGAAAAGACCGTACTTTTTAAGAAAAATATGATAAAATAGACTCTGTACGTACTTGATACAAAGATGAGGGTATTTAGGTTGTAAAGGTTGCAAAAAATAAACTCAAAAAGTCCAAAATATCTTGAGTAATTGAACCCGGCCGAAAAGCTGTGTAAAAAAGATAAACTTCCTTGCACTCATCGAGTGCGACGTCACCTTCCTATTTTTCTACAGAAATGTTCGGCAAGCCGAACCGTCCAAAATATCTTGATCTTTGTAGGCAAGGCGTATAATTTTATCAATCCAAAGGGGATTAAAATGACAAAACATGTGTTTCAAACGACTTTCGCGGGTCGTGAGTTGATCGTAGAGACTGGTCAGGTTGCTAAGCAAGCAAATGGCTCTGTTGTCGTGCGTTACGGTGAGTCAACTGTCTTGACTGCTGCCGTTATGTCTAAGAAGATGGCAACTGGGGATTTCTTCCCACTTCAAGTTAACTACGAAGAAAAAATGTATGCGGCTGGGAAATTTCCTGGTGGCTTTATGAAACGTGAAGGACGTCCTTCAACAGATGCGACTTTGACAGCGCGTTTGATTGACCGTCCAATCCGTCCAATGTTTGCGGAAGGTTTCCGTAATGAAGTGCAAGTCATCAACACAGTCCTTTCTTACGATGAAAATGCATCTGCACCAATGGCAGCTATGTTTGGTTCATCATTGGCCTTGTCTATTTCAGATATTCCATTTGACGGACCTATCGCTGGGGTACAAGTAGGCTATGTGGATGGCCAGATCGTCATCAACCCAACGCAAGAACAAGCAGAGCAATCGCTTCTTGAATTGACAGTAGCTGGTACTAAGCACGCTATTAACATGGTAGAGTCTGGTGCCAAAGAATTGTCAGAAGAAATCATGTTGGAAGCTCTTCTCAAAGGACACGAAGCTGTTAAAGAATTGATTGCCTTCCAAGAAGAAATCGTTGCAGCAGTTGGTAAGGAAAAAGCAGAAGTTGAATTGCTTCATGTAGACGCTGAATTGCAAGCTGAAATCATTGCAGCCTACAACAGCGATCTTCAAAAAGCTGTTCAAGTTGAAGAAAAATTGGCGCGTGAAGCTGCAACTCAAGCAGTGAAAGACCAAGTTACAGCAGTTTACGAAGAAAAATATGCAGACCACGAAGAATTTGACCGTATTATGCGTGATGTGGCTGAAATCTTGGAACAAATGGAACACGCAGAAGTACGCCGTTTGATCACAGAAGACAAGGTTCGTCCTGACGGCCGTAAGGTTGATGAAATCCGTCCTTTGGATGCGGTTGTTGACTTCCTTCCTCGCGTTCATGGTTCAGGTCTCTTTACGCGTGGGCAAACTCAAGCTCTTTCTGTCTTGACTTTGGCGCCAATGGGTGAAACGCAAATCATCGATGGTTTGGATCCAGAGTACAAGAAACGCTTTATGCACCACTATAACTTCCCACAATACTCTGTTGGGGAAACTGGACGTTACGGTGCACCTGGTCGTCGTGAAATTGGTCACGGTGCTCTCGGTGAGCGTGCACTTGCTCAAGTATTGCCAAGCTTAGAAGAATTCCCATACGCTATCCGTCTAGTAGCAGAAGTTTTGGAATCAAACGGTTCTTCATCTCAAGCATCTATCTGTGCGGGAACACTTGCCCTTATGGCTGGTGGTGTTCCAATCAAGGCTCCAGTAGCAGGTATTGCCATGGGTCTCATCTCAGATGGAAACAACTACACCGTATTGACAGATATCCAAGGTCTGGAAGACCACTTTGGAGATATGGACTTCAAGGTTGCAGGTACGCGTGACGGGATTACAGCCCTTCAAATGGATATCAAGATCCAAGGGATCACTGCAGAAATCTTGACGGAGGCTCTTGCCCAAGCCAAGAAAGCTCGTTTTGAAATCCTTGACGTGATTGAAGCAACGATTCCAGAAGTTCGTCCAGAATTGGCTCCAACTGCTCCGAAAATTGATACTATCAAGATTGATGTGGACAAGATCAAGATTGTTATCGGTAAAGGTGGAGAAACCATTGATAAGATCATCGCTGAAACAGGCGTTAAGATTGATATCGACGAAGAAGGAAATGTGTCTATCTACTCTAGCGACCAAGATGCCATCAACCGTGCTAAAGAAATCATTGCTGGTTTGGTTCGTGAAGCAAAAGTGGACGAAGTCTACCATGCCAAAGTTGTGCGTATTGAGAAATTCGGTGCCTTTGTCAACCTCTTTGACAAGACGGATGCCCTCGTTCACATCTCTGAAATGGCTTGGACACGTACCAATAATGTAGAAGATTTAGTTCAAATTGGTGATTTTGTCGATGTTAAGATTATCAAGATTGACGAAAAAGGTCGTGTAGATGCTTCTATGAAGGCACTCTTGCCACGTCCACCAAAACCTGAACGTTCAGAAGAAAAAGGGGATAAAGGTCATCGTCATGGCGATCGTCCTCGTCACCACCACAAGGACCACAAACCTAAGAAAGAAACTACAGAAACACCAAAAGACTCAGAATAAGAAAGGAGAAATGTATGGGATGGTGGCGTGAAACCATTGATATCGTAAAAGAAAATGATCCAGCGGCTCGCACCACTTTGGAGGTTCTTTTGACCTATCCTGGTGTCAAAGCCTTGGCTGCCCACCGTCTCTCTCATTTTCTCTGGAAGAATGGCTTTAAGCTTTTAGCTCGTATGCACAGCCAGTTTTGGCGTTTTTGGACTCAGATTGAGATCCACCCAGGAGCTCAGATCGACTCTGGTGTCTTTATCGACCACGGGGCAGGACTTGTGATTGGGGAGACGGCGATTGTTGAGAAGGGTGTCCTTCTCTACCACGGTGTCACTCTCGGTGGGACTGGTAAGGATGTTGGCAAACGTCATCCGACCGTGCGTAAGGGAGCTCTCATATCTGCACATGCCCAAGTTATCGGGCCTGTAGAAATCGGTGAAAATGCCAAAGTCGGTGCTGCAGCAGTTGTTGTAGCAGATGTTCCTAGCGACGTGACGGTTGTCGGTATTCCTGCCAAGATTGTTCGTGTTCACGGGCAAAAGGATGAACCAACCATTCACGAAGTCGAAGAAAAACGTGAATACTACGTCAATAAACTTGAGCATGCTAGAGAAGCCAGTCACAGGTCGTCTGGTTTGTAAGGAGAAGTGACTCTTTAATTAGGAGGTTAGGTCGATGCTATTAGAAGAATTTGAAAATGTACCTGCTGTTATCGAGCCAACTGATCGAAGCCTCCTTAGTGGTGGAGAAGTTTGTGATACCATTATCTTGTCTTTTAATGGAGAAATCCTTGAACGAGTAAAGCAGATAGAAGGTGTCTACGAAGGTGGCTATCTTACCAATCTAAATGGCAAACTGCCATGGTATATCTATGAAAAAGATGGGAGTAAGGTAGCAGTTTCTATGGCTACTATTGGAGCTCCAATGGTTGTTGGACTCTTAGAAGAACTAAAAGCAAGAGGATTTAAGAATTTTATTGTTTTGGGATCTTGCGGAGTTCTAGACCAGTCTATTCAAGCAGATAAGATTATCCTACCAAGTTCGGCTTTACGTGATGAAGGTACTAGTTATCACTATGCTCCAGCAAGTGATGAAATAGCCTATGAGCGATCTCTACTCTTAACTATGGAAAACGCCTTGGATAAAGCTGGTGTTGAGCATATTCGAACAAAGTCTTGGACCACAGATGCCTTTTATCGTGAGACAGCTGCTAAGGTCAAACGAAGACTTGAAGCAGGAGCTAGAGTTGTAGATATGGAAGCTTCGGCTATCATGGCCTGGGCCCAATATCGACAAGCCAAGGTCTATCAATTTTTCTATACAGCTGACTATGTCGACCATCACAATCATGAGTGGGATGCCAGACGCGAAGAAAGAAAAGCAGATGCTATGACTTTCTTTGAGATAGCCTTAGTAATTGCCAGAGAGCTGGATTGAAACTACTCTTTACGATAAACAAGAAACAGAAAGGAGTCAGTGAGTGATTAAAATCTATGACACCATGTCTCGTGATTTGCGAGAATTTGTCCCAATCGAGGACGGCAAGGTTAAGATGTATGTCTGTGGGCCAACAGTTTATAACTATATCCACGTGGGGAATGCCCGTTCAACAGTGGCTTTTGATACTATTCGTCGCTACTTTGAATACCGTGGCTATGAAGTTGCCTACATTTCCAACTTCACAGATGTGGATGATAAGATTATTAACCGTGCTAAGGAAGAAGGTATCACACCTCAAGAAGTAGCGGATAAGTACATCGCTGCCTTCCGTGAAGACGTGACGGCTCTTGGAGTGAAGCCTGCAACTCGCCATCCACGTGTTGTAGAGTTTATGGCTGATATCATCCGCTTTGTAGAAGACTTGATTGAAAAGGGCTATGCCTATGAGAGCCAAGGTGATGTCTATTTCCGTGTAGAAAAATCTCACAATTATGCTAAATTAGCCAATAAAACCCTAGAAGATTTGGAATTAGGTGCTTCAGGTCGCACAGATGAGGAAACGGCTCGCAAGGAAAATCCTGTAGACTTTGCCCTTTGGAAAGCTGCTAAACCAGGTGAGATTTCTTGGGATAGCCCTTGGGGACCAGGTCGTCCAGGCTGGCACATCGAGTGTTCAGTCATGTCGACTGAGATTTTAGGAGACACCATCGATATTCACGGTGGTGGAGCGGATCTTGAGTTTCCGCACCACACCAACGAAATTGCCCAGTCAGAAGCTAAGACAGGCAAGACCTTTGCCAACTACTGGATGCACAATGGTTTTGTCAATATCGACAATGTCAAGATGTCTAAGTCTTTGGGGAACTTCATTACAGTACACGATGCCCTCAAAACGATCGATGGTCAAGTGCTTCGTTTCTTCTTTGCGACTCAGCACTACCGTAAGCCTATCAATTTTACGGAAAAAGCAGTGCGCGATGCCGAGACTAATCTCAAGTATCTAAAGAACACCTATGAACAACCATTTACTGGAACTGTAGATGCGGGGGAGTTGCAAGCTTTTAAAGATAAGTTTGTAGCCGCTATGGATGAGGATTTCAACTCTGCTAATGGGATCACAGTTGTCTTTGAAATGGCCAAATGGATCAACTCAGGCAACTATGATGCAAGTGTTAAGGAAACTCTTGCAGCCATGTTGGAAGTCTTTGGAGTTGTCTTTGTTGAGGAAGTTTTGGATGAAGAGATTGAAGCTTTGATTCAAAAACGCCAAGAAGCGCGTGCCATTCGTGACTTTGCGACAGCAGACCAAATCCGTGACCAACTTGCCGCTCAAGGGATTAAGCTACTGGATACCAAGGATGGAGTGAGGTGGACTCGTGATTGATGTCAATCTCATTAACGGGATTGCGCTAGCCTTTGAAGGTGATGCGGTTTATTCGATGTATATCCGTCGCCATCTCATCCTCAAAGGCATGACCAAACCCAATAAACTCCACCAAGAGGCAACCAAGTATGTGTCGGCCAGGGCTCAGGCTCGCTTGATTTCCCTCATGCTGGAGGAGCAAGTCCTAACGGAAAAAGAAGAAGAAATCTATAAACGTGGTCGCAATACCAATAGTCACACCAAGGCAAAAAATGCAGATGTGGTGACCTATCGCATGTCTACAGGCTTTGAAGCGGTCATGGGCTATCTTCATATGACTGAAAATGTGGAACGCCTCGAAACCTTGATTTCTTGGTGTATCCAAAAAGTGGAGGGCTAGGAATGATTGCAAAAGAATTACTAGATTGGTTTCCACAAGCTCAAATCGTAGACCAACCAGTCGATAAGGAAGGCTATCTGACGCTTCCAGTATCCGCAAATCAGTGGGTTTTACTGGAAGAAGCTGGACTAAGTGAACGTGAGAAGCAGTTGGTAGCTCTCTTAACCCAGCAGGAACAAACCATCTCTCTCAACCCCTGGTATAGCTATTTGATAGAGGGCAAGGGGCAAGCACCGCAAAGTTTTAAAAAGCTACAAGTTGTCTATTGTCACCTTTCCTATTACCAACAGGAAAATCTGACCTCTTGGCTGGATATGATGAGAACCCTCTTTCCTAATTGCGAGACAGTGCTTCAGGTGGGAGCTCAGGATTACCTATTTGTTCTCCAACAGGACAAGTATACCTCGGTTCGCTCAATCTTGACAGATACCTTGGAAGCTGTAGAATACGACTTTGGGGTGCGTCTGTCTATTATGCTTGGTCAGGTCTGGTCGCAAACAGGAAATCAGAGTTTGACAGATCTCATCAAAGCAGAACGTGACTTGTTCAAAAACTGGTGGCGACAAGGACACCAAGGATTCCATACGTTTTCTCAGCTCTACCTTTGGAGTATGGGTGAAAAAATGGTGGATCTTGGTTTGATCAAAGATTATCTACACCAGATGATTTTGGATCAGGATCAGATTCAGGAAATCATTCTCTCATTATGGGAAAACAGTGCAGTCCTTACGAAGACAGCTCAGCAACTCTATCTACACCGCAATTCTCTCCAATACAAGATTGATAAGTGGGAAGAATTGACAGGGCTACAGTTAAAAGAATTGACTGATTTGACCTTGTGTTATCAGTTGATTTTACCAGATATTATTTAAAGTTTTGTGCAAGTTGCACAGAACTTTTTTATTTTTTTGGTCACCTTGCCATAGAAATGTAAAGCGTTTTCATTTATAATAAAACTATCAAAAATAAAAGGAGTTCACCGAAATGGTAGAATTAAATCTTAAAAATATTTACAAAAAATATCCAAACAGCGAACACTACTCAGTTGAAGACTTCAACTTGGACATCAAAGACAAAGAATTTATCGTTTTCGTAGGACCTTCAGGATGTGGGAAATCAACTACTCTCCGTATGATTGCAGGTCTTGAAGATATCACAGAAGGTACTGCATCTATCGATGGCGTTGTTGTCAATGACGTAGCTCCAAAAGACCGTGACATCGCTATGGTATTCCAAAACTACGCTCTTTACCCACACATGACTGTATACGATAACATGGCTTTCGGTTTGAAATTGCGTAAATACAGCAAAGAAGACATCGACAAACGTGTACAAGAAGCAGCAGAAATTCTTGGTTTGAAAGAATTCTTGGATCGTAAACCAGCTGACCTTTCAGGTGGTCAACGTCAACGTGTTGCCATGGGTCGTGCGATCGTCCGTGATGCTAAGGTATTCTTGATGGACGAACCTTTGTCAAACTTGGATGCAAAACTTCGTGTATCTATGCGTGCTGAAATCGCTAAAATCCACCGTCGTATCGGAGCTACAACTATCTACGTAACTCACGACCAAACAGAAGCGATGACACTTGCAGACCGTATCGTTATCATGTCAGCTACTAAAAACCCTGCTGGTACTGGTACTATCGGACGTGTTGAACAAATCGGTACTCCTCAAGAAGTTTACAAAAACCCAGTTAACAAATTCGTAGCAGGATTCATCGGAAGCCCAGCTATGAACTTCATCAACGTAAAATTGATCGGTGACCACATCGTTGGTGACGCCTTTAACTTGAAAGTTCCAGAAGGTGCTTTGAAAGTTCTTCGTGAAAAAGGTTACGAAGGTAAAGAACTGATTTTCGGTATCCGTCCAGAAGACGTGAATGCAGAACCTGCTTTCCTTGAAACATTCCCAGAATCAGTTGTGAAAGCAACTATCTCTGTATCAGAATTGCTCGGTTCAGAATCTCACCTATACTGCCAAGTTGGTAAAGATGAATTCGTTGCTAAAGTTGATGCACGTGACTACTTGCAAGCTGGTGCAACAGTTGAACTTGGATTTGACTTGAACAAAGCTCACTTCTTCGACGTAGAAACTGAAAGAACAGTTTACTAAGATAGATTTGAATCAACCAACACTACTAGAATTTCTCTAGTAGTGTTTTTTTAGAGTTCAGCAAAGTCTTAGGGAATAGGCTTTTCTAGTTTTCATATTGACCAAAAAGTGTTAAAATGGTAGGAAGAACTGGAGAGTATGCATGCCAAAAGAAGTAATTTATTCAGGCGATGAAGTCGTCGCTTTAACGCAAAAATATTTATCGAAAGAAGATGTGGCTTTTGTACACAAGGCCTTGGTTTACGCTGTAGAATGTCATAGTGGGCAGTATCGTAAATCAGGCGAGCCTTACATTATCCACCCTATTCAGGTAGCAGGTATTTTAGCCAAGCTCAAGCTAGACGCTGTCACTGTTGCTTGTGGTTTTTTGCATGACGTAGTAGAAGACACAGATGCTACTTTGGACGATTTAGAACGCGAGTTTGGTCATGATGTTAGAGTGATTGTAGACGGTGTTACCAAACTTGGTAAGGTTGAGTACAAATCTTTCGAGGAGCAATTGGCCGAGAACCACCGCAAGATGCTCATGGCCATGTCAGAGGATATCCGCGTTATCTTGGTAAAACTCTCTGACCGCCTGCACAATATGCGCACTCTCAAGCATCTTCGTAAGGACAAGCAAGAGCGTATTTCTAGAGAAACAATGGAAATCTATGCACCACTTGCTCATCGTTTGGGGATTTCAAGTGTGAAGTGGGAACTGGAAGATCTCTCCTTCCGCTATCTCAATCCAACTGAATTTTACAAGATTAGTCACATGATGAAGGAAAAACGTCAAGAACGTGAAGCCTTGGTCGATGAAGTTGTGACAAAACTTGAGGAATATTCGTCTGAGCGCCACCTTACAGGAAAAATCTATGGCCGTCCAAAGCATATCTACTCTATCTATCGCAAGATGCAGGACAAGAAAAAACGATTTGAAGAAATCTATGACCTGATTGCCATTCGTTGTATCTTAGATACTCAGAGTGATGTTTACGCCATGTTGGGTTACGTTCATGAACTATGGAAACCAATGCCAGGCCGTTTCAAGGATTATATTGCCAATCGTAAGGCCAATGGTTACCAGTCTATCCATACGACTGTTTATGGACCAAAAGGGCCGATTGAGTTCCAGATTCGTACCAAGGAAATGCACGAGGTTGCTGAGTACGGGGTTGCGGCTCACTGGGCCTACAAAAAAGGAATCAAGGGTCAAGTTAATAGCAAGGAATCTGCTATTGGAATGAACTGGATCAAGGAGATGATGGAACTCCAAGACCAGGCGGATGATGCCAAGGAATTTGTAGATACTGTCAAAGAAAACTATCTGGCTGAGGAGATTTACGTCTTTACTCCAGATGGAGCGGTTCGTTCTCTGCCAAAGGATTCTGGACCGATTGACTTTGCCTATGAGATTCATACCAAGATCGGGGAAAAAGCAACTGGTGCCAAGGTTAATGGACGTATGGTTCCTTTGACTACCAAGCTGAAAACGGGTGACCAGGTTGAAATCATCACCAATCCAAATTCATTTGGACCAAGTCGTGACTGGCTCAATATGGTTAAGACCAGCAAGGCCCGTAACAAAATTCGTCAGTTCTTTAAAAACCAAGATAAAGAATTGTCCATCAATAAAGGCCGTGAAATGCTGATTAGTCAGCTTCAAGAAAACGGCTATGTGGCCAATAAATTTATGGACAAGCGTCACATGGATGAAGTCCTTCAAAAAACCAGCTACAAGACTGAGGAAGCTCTCTTTGCTGCGATTGGTTTTGGAGAAATCGGAGCCATTACCGTCTTTAACCGTTTGACGGAGAAGGAACGTCGTGAAGAAGAACGTGCCAAAGCCAAGGCAGAAGCAGAAGAACTGGTCAAGGGTGGCGAAGTCAAGGTTGAAAACAAGGAAACTCTAAAGGTTAAGCATGAAGGTGGCGTTGTCATCGAGGGTGCCTCTGGTCTCTTGGTACGGATTGCCAAATGTTGTAATCCTGTTCCAGGTGATGATATCGTTGGCTATATTACCAAAGGTCGTGGTGTTGCCATCCATCGTGTGGACTGTATGAACCTTCGTTCACAGGAAAACTACGAGCAACGTCTACTCGATGTTGAGTGGGAAGACCAATTCTCAACCAAGGAATATATGGCTCATATCGACATCTATGGACTCAACCGTTCTGGTCTTTTGAATGATATCTTGCAAGTCCTATCCAATACAACTAAGAATATCTCAACAGTTAACGCCCAGCCAACCAAGGATATGAAATTTGCTAATATCCATGTATCCTTTGGAATTTCAAATCTTTCAACGTTAACTACTGTAGTTGATAAGATCAAGAGTGTACCAGAAGTCTATTCAGTCAAACGGACCAATGGTTAAGTTGGCTCGATAGATCTAGAAAGGATTTCTATGAGAATCATCGTTCAGCGAGTCAAGCAAGCTCAGGTTTCTATTGAAGGGCAGATTTATGGTCAAATCAAACAAGGACTCTTGCTCTTAGTGGGTGTTGGACCTGAGGATCAGAAAGAGGATTTGGAGTATGCAGTCAGAAAACTGGTCAATATGCGGATCTTTTCAGATGACGAAGGCAAGATGAACCTATCTGTTAAGGATATCCAAGGAGAAATCCTCTCCATCTCTCAATTCACTCTGTTTGCCGATACCAAAAAAGGCAATCGTCCAGCCTTTACAGGCGCCGCTAAACCAGATATGGCTGAGGCATTCTATCAAGATTTTAACCAGGAACTGGCCAAAGAGGTTCCCGTTGAAACAGGTGTCTTCGGAGCAGATATGCAGGTAGAACTGGTCAATGATGGGCCGGTAACCATTATCCTTGATACAAAAAATAGATAAGAAAAACCAAGCTTGTTAGCTTGGTTTTTTTGTGACGGATTTAGTTCATCTTTTCAACATAGAGCTGTTTGGCGATTTCTAGACTTACTAAGAGTTCTTCATTGTTGTGAATTAAAGTAAAGGTATTAGAGAAATCATCAAACTGTTGAACTTGGAGTTTGTCTCCGATATTGATAGCATGTTTTTCCAGATATTTTAGGAGATCAAAACTATCGTGAACACGAGTCAGGAGATAGGTTCCAGCTTCTTTGGTTTCTGATAATGGTAGGTTGTTGATTTCAACCAAAAGCTCTCCTTTAGCAGGAATGGTACCACCGTGAGGGCAAGTTTTTGGGAAACCTAGCATACTTTCTAATCTCTCTACAAAAAAGTCTGAAACGGTATGCTCTAATACTTCAGCTTCCTCATGAATTTGGTCACTGGTATAGTCTAGATGGTGAACCAGAAAGACCTCAATCAGACGATGTTTACGATAAAGTTCTGATACAAGTGTTAGACCAATATTGGTTAGCAAGTATCCTTTTTTCTTATCTTTTAAGATGAGATTTTCAGACTGCATGCGCTTAATCATTTCAGTTACAGCTGGAGGAGATACCTGCATCCGAGCAGCAATTTCCTTATTTGTAATCTTAGGAACATCCATGCCAATCTCATAAATACATTTTAAGTAGTCTTCTTTATTTGGTGTCATTCGCATTTCCTTGTTTATTATCTCCATCTAGTATACCAAAAAAGAGGCTGGGACAAAAGTCCTAGCCTCTCAATTGTCTTTGGATTGTCGAGCAAGACGCAGTGGTTGAGTGGACTCTACTACGCTGATTTCATCAGCTTTTATAGCCCTACTCAACTGTGCGGAGGTGGGACGACGAAATCGAATTCTAACGAATTACCGATTTCTGTCCCACTCTCTATTGCTACAAGAGCTGGACTTAGTTGAGTTCTTTTGCAGCAGCAATAGCAGCTTCAAAGTCTGGCTCGCTGTTGATATTGTCTACGTATTCGACGTAGCGGATGGTATTATCAGCATCGAGAACAAAAACGGCTCGAGCAAGCAGATGCCATTCATTGATTAAGAGGGCATAATCGCGTCCAAAGGAGTGGTCGAAGTAGTCTGAAAGCATGATGGCATTCTCAATTCCCTCTGCGCCACACCAGCGTTTTTGTGCAAATGGAAGGTCCATAGATACCGTTAGGACAACAGTGTTGTCTAAGCTAGCCAATTCTTGGTTAAAGCGACGAGTCTGAAGCGAGCAGATGCCTGTATCGATAGAAGGGATGACACTCAAGATCTTTTTCTTGCCTTCAAAGTCAGCCAGTTTTTTTTTAGAGAGGTCAGTCGTTGTGAGAGAGAAATCAAGTGCTTCGTCTCCGACTTGTAGTTGTTTTCCTGTAAACGTAACAGGGTTTCCAAGGAATGTAGTCATAAGCTACTCCAATCTTTTTTCTTTCATTTTACATTAAATGTTCAGACTCTTCCAATAATTTGACCGAAATTTAAATAGACAAAAAACGCCAATTCATGGTGACTGACGTTTTTTAAAATGATTATTTAGACAAACCTTCAGAAATCTTGTCAAGGTTGTATTTCATCATGTTGTAGTAGCTGTCACCTTCTTTACCTTCTTCAGCAATTGAGTCAGTAAAGATTTGTGCGTAAATTGGAATATTTGTGTCTTGTGAAACAGTCTTCATTGGACGATCATCGACACTGGATTCAACAAATAGTGATGGAACTTTCATTTGGCGAAGTTTTTCAACCAAAGTCTTGATTTGGTCAGGTGTTCCTTCTTCTTCAGTATTGATTTCCCAGATGTAAGCACTTGGGACACCGTAAGCTTTAGAGAAGTATTTGAAGCATCCTTCGCTGGTTACGATGAGTTTCTTGTCCGCATCAATAGCGTTAAATTTCTCTTTGGCTTCCTTGTCAAGCTTGTCTAGTTTTTCAGTGTATTCTTTGAGATTCTTTTCGTAGAATTCCTTGTTGCTAGGGTCTTTGGCGATGAGTTGCTTAGCAATATTTTGAGCATAGATGATCCCATTTTCAAGATTGAGCCAAGCGTGTGGGTCTTCTTTCCCTTTTTCATTTTCCCCTTCTAGGTAGATGACATCAACGCCTTCACTAACTGCAAAGTAGTCTTTGTTTTCAGTTTTCTTAGCATTCTCAACTAATTTTGTAAACCAGGCATTTCCACCTGTTTCAAGGTTGATACCATTGTAGAAAATTAAGTCGGCTTGCGAAGTTTTCTTGACGTCTTCTGGTAGTGGCTCGTACTCGTGTGGATCTTGTCCTACAGGCACGATACTATGAAGATCAATCTTGTCTCCTGCGATATTTTTAGTAATATCAGCGATGATAGAGTTAGTTGCTACAACCTTTAGTTTTTGGTTTGTAGATGCTGTGTCTTTTTTTCCGCTAGCACAGGCAGCTAATCCAATGATAGCAAGAAAAAGAACAAGCAATGTACCTAATTTTTTCATTATATTCCTCCAGAGGGGCTCCCTCATTATTGTTTGATTTTTTTATTTTTCAGCTTCAGATAACGTTGTTTTGGTGCGATAAAGAAACTGATGAGAAAGAAACTTGCAGATGTCAGCACGATACTTGAACCTGCAGCCAGGTTAAAGCTATAACCGATAAAAAGTCCCAAGACAGAAGCTAGAGCTCCCAAGCCTGATGAAAGAAAAATCATGGTCTTTAGACTATTGGCGTAAAGATAAGCTGTCGCGGCTGGAGTAATCAGCATGGCTACGATAAGGATGGTTCCGACACTTTGCATAGCAGTCACTGACACCAAAGTCAAGAGTATCATGAGTAGATAGTGGTAGAAATTAACTGGCATGCCCATAGCTTTGGCTAGGAGTTCATCAAAGGATGTAATCAAGAGTTGCTTGAAGAAAATCCCGATAATCAATAGAATGAGAGCTCCCATACCGATGGTAATATACATGTCTATGTCTTGCACAGCTAAGATATTCCCAAAGAGAATATGGAAGAGGTCAGTCGAGCTTTTAGCCACACTAATCAAGATAATGCCCAGAGCCAATAAAGATGAAAAGGTAATCCCAATGGCAGTGTCACTCTTGATAATAGAGTTCCCCTTGATGTAGGTGATGATGACAGAGGCAAGCAGTCCAAAGATGATAGCACCAATAAAGAAGTCAATTCCTAAAATAAAAGAAAGAGCTACACCAGGTAAGACAGCGTGCGAGATAGCATCTCCCATAAGGGACATACCACGGAGAATGATAAAGCATCCGACCGCTCCAGCAACAATACCAATCACAACAGCTGTAATCAAGGCATTTTGGAGAAAGTGGAAGTTCTGCAATCCATCTATAAATTCTGCAATCATAGGTCACCTCCATTGAAAAAGAGTCGGTCACCATAAGCTTGTTTGAGATTGGCTTGGGTGAAGGTCTCCTTTGTTGGACCAAAGGCAATTAGCTCCTTGTTGAGAAGGAGTACCTGGTCAAAATAATGGGCAACCTTGCCGAGGTCATGGTGAACGATAAGGACAGTCTTGCCAGCTTTTTTAAGTTCTCTCAGCGTGTTCATGATGATCTCTTCACTGACAGAGTCAATCCCCACAAAGGGCTCGTCTAAGAGAATATAATCAGCATCTTGAACTAGACAACGGGCAATCAAGACACGCTGGAATTGGCCACCAGAGAGTTGACTAATCTGACGATCTGCGTAGTCAGAAAGTCCAACAATTTCTAGTGCTTCAGCCACCTTTTGCCAGTGGTTTGCTTTTAAAGTGTGAAAGAGTGGAATGGATGGATAGAGTCCCAGAGAGACACATTCTTTTACCTTGATAGGGAAGTTGTAGTCGATATGAATTTTTTGCTCGACATAGGCAACTTTCTTAAGAGATTTTTTCATTTCTTTATCTTCGATAAAAGCATGTCCTTCATGTGGGATAATGCCCAGCATACCTTTTAATAATGTTGATTTCCCGGCGCCGTTTGGACCAATAATTCCGGTAATCGTTGGTCCTTGGAGCACTAGTGAAATATCCTTAAGTGCCAACGTTTCTTTGTAGGAGACACTGAGGTTTTCGATACGTATCATACAGTTGTATTCCTCCTGGATTTTAATATACCTTAATTTTATTTTTAAGTCAAGTTAATTTTGGTAAAAATTTAAAATATTAATGATGAAATCGATCAGTAAGAGACGGCATTTTTAATTGCATTCCCCAGGGATTTTTGCTAAGCTAAGAATAAGTGAAAAATGAAAGCGAGAACAAGATGACACGATATCAAGATGATTTTTATGATGCTATAAATGGTGAGTGGGAAAAGACTGCGGTCATTCCAGCTGACAAATCGCGAACAGGTGGTTTTATCGACCTTGATGAAGAAATCGAAGACTTGATGCTAACAACAACTGACAAGTGGTTGGCTGGAGAAGATGTTCCTGAAGATCCCATCCTAGCAAACTTTGTCAAATACCATCGTATGGTCAGAGATTTCGACAAGCGAGAAGCTGATGGCATCAAGCCAGTCCTTCCTATGCTTAAGGAATACCAAGATTTGGAGAGCTTCGCGGACTTTACAAGAAAGCTAGCAGAGTTTGAATTAGCTGGTAAACCAAACTTCCTTCCATTTGGTGTATCACCAGACTTTATGGATGCTAGAACCAATGTTCTTTGGGCTAGTGCTCCAGGAACAATCTTGCCAGATACGACCTACTATGCGGAAGACCATCCACAGCGTGAGGAATTATTGAATCTTTGGAAAGAAAGTACTGCTAATCTCCTCAAAGCCTATAACTTCTCAGATGAAGAAATCGAAGATTTGCTAGAGAAACGATTGGAATTGGACAGTCGCATCGCAGCTGTGGTGCTTTCTAACGAAGAAAGTTCAGAATATGCCAAACTCTATCATCCATATGCTTATGAAGATTTCAAAAAGTTTGCGCCTGCCTTACCTCTAGATGACTTCTTCCAAGCAGTGATTGGTCAAACTCCAGATAAGGTTATCGTAGATGAGGAACGTTTCTGGCAAGCGGCAGAGCAATTCTATAGTGAGGAAGCTTGGCCTTTGCTCAAGGCAAGCTTGATCTTAGGTGTAGTCAATCTTTCAACTAGTTATCTGACAGATGAGATTCGTATCTTGTCAGGTGCTTATGGCCGTGCTCTTTCAGGAGTCCCTGAGGCTCAAGACAAGCGCAAGGCAGCTTACCACTTAGCTCAAGGACCTTTTAAACAAGCGCTCGGTCTTTGGTATGCCCACGAAAAATTCTCTCCAGAAGCTAAGGCGGACGTAGAGAAAAAAGTGGCGACCATGATTGACGTTTATAAGGAACGTTTGGCTAAAAATGACTGGCTGACTCCTGAAACTCGAGAAAAAGCCATCGTCAAACTCAATGTCATCAAGCCTTATATCGGTTATCCAGAAGAACTGCCGGCCCGCTATAAGGACAAGATTGTGGATGAATCTGCTAGCCTCTTTGAGAATGCCCTAGCATTTGCGCGTGTGGAAATCAAGCACAGTTGGAGCAAGTGGAATCAGCCGGTTGACTACAAGGAGTGGGGAATGCCAGCTCACATGGTTAATGCCTACTACAATCCACAAAAGAACTTGATTGTCTTCCCAGCTGCTATCTTACAGGCACCATTCTATGACTTGCATCAGTCATCTTCTGCCAACTATGGTGGTATTGGTGCAGTTATCGCCCATGAAATTTCTCACGCCTTTGATACTAATGGAGCTTCCTTTGATGAAAATGGAAGTCTCAAGGATTGGTGGACTGAGAGCGACTACGCAGCCTTTAAAGAAAAAACACAGAAGGTTATCGACCAGTTTGATGGTCAAGAATCTTACGGTGCAAAAATCAATGGGAAACTAACCGTGTCCGAAAACGTTGCCGACCTTGGAGGAATCGCTGCAGCGCTAGAAGCTGCTAAGAGAGAGCCAGATTTCTCAGCTGAAGAGTTCTTCCATAACTTTGCACGTATCTGGCGTATGAAAGGTCGCCCAGAGTTGATGAAACTCATGGCTAGCGTCGACGTACACGCTCCAGCTAAACTCCGTGTTAACGTCCAAGTGCCAAACTTTGATGACTTCTTTACGACCTATGATGTCAAAGAAGGCGACGGAATGTGGCGTTCACCAGAAGACCGTGTGATTATTTGGTAATCAAAAAGGCGGTGGGACAGAAATCGATAGACAAAGTCTCGATTTCGTAGTCCCAGCCCCGCGAGGATGATTAGGAGATTTTTGGAGTCTAAAAGACGAACAAAAAGTTCAATCAGCTACCGCGTCAAAGTTTGATTACTAATAAAAAGTGAGGTCGGGATCTTTTGTCCCAACCTCTTTTTATGTTTTAGAAAAATGGATTGAAAGTTTTTTCGTGAGCGATGGTCGTAGCCGGACCATGTCCTGGATAGACATCGTAGTTTGGAAGGGTGAAGAGCTGGGTTTGGACACTATGAAGGAGTTGTTCCATACTACCAGTTGGCAAATCTGTCCGACCAATGGTTTCTCGGAAAAGGGCATCTCCCGTTAAGACCAAGTGAGCATCTGGGAAAACCAATGAAACTCCACCGATAGAGTGGCCTGGGGTTGGTAAGACTGTGAAGCGGAATTCTTCAATCTGGTATTCTTCATGAAAGACAAATGTGTGTTCAGCTGGTTTGCAGATGACATCCGCCATATCATCGTGTCGAGGGAGTCCTGAAAGGTTGTCAACAGGAGTATAGAGCCAAGAAGCTTCACTTTCTGCCACATAGACTGGAGGATTTCCATAAGTATCTCTGACCAAGTCAAGACTCATAATATGGTCGTAGTGAGTGTGGGTCAGAAGAATGGCACAGACCGGTTTGTTGATGGTTTCGATAGTCTTGCGAATGGCTTCCCAATGGCTACCAGGGTCAACCATAATCAGGTGTTGCTCCCCTTCAAGATAATAAGTATTTTCATAGGCGACAGGATTCACAGTTTTATGGATTTTCATAGGATTTCCTCTTTCATAGATTTACAGTTTCTAGTATAACACAGAAGAATAAAATAAGGAATCAACAAGAAAGTCCCTCCATAAAAGAAGGGACTTTTAACTTTTTAAAAATGATTTTTCCAGGCTTGGAAGCGTGCATCCAGTAGGAGTTGTGTCAGGTTTTTTAAGATTTCGACTTGCTCGGGATCCAGTGTCTGGGCTTGAGAAACAAGTTGTCGAACATGGTCGATAGCATTTCTAGAAGATAAATCATTGATGGAAGTGATTCCAGATTCTAGGATGGTTCCAAAGAAGAGATCAAAGTAGAGCTCTAGTTCTTCATCAGGCACACTGTCCACCCATTCTTTAAGAGCGTCTTTAATTTGCAGACTTTCGCTACTAATTTCCTCTAGTTGGACAAAGTGCTGTCCTTCAGTTAGCCAGCTAAAGGTATTGTGTTGAGCGATTCCACCGAGAGCCGTAGATTTGACGACGGTAGGAGTATCAGGAACTTCTAGCATCATGCCGATGACAGAACCTTGTGGGACATAACGGTGAAATTTAGGGATAACATCTTGATAACCAGTCGTTTCTGTCAGATGAGCCTGTAAACCAGGAGCATCGTAGGTATAAACTGCTGAGATTTTTTCCTGCAATTCAGGCTGGATTTGACTTGCAGCAAAGACGGCTAGATTCCCACCTTTAGAATGCCCAGCAAGAAGTACTTTTTGTTTTGGATATTGTTTAAAGAAATCTTCCAAGTATTCAAGAGCATGCTTTTGGGCAGGGATTTTCTTCATATAGGTCATATGGAAATCTTCCTTCCAGCCAATAATACTGTCGTCTGTGCCACGAAAGACAATCAGATAAGTATCTAGGTTCAGACGATAGGTCATAGCAGCGAACTGTTTCTGTTGCTCAGTGTCAATCTCGTTAATAAAGTTTGATAGCTTGCAATTTTTAAAACGTTTGTGTTGGGCAAGCTGGTCTAAAAGTTGCAGACGTTCTTTATTGGTCAACATGGTACTTTCTCGCGGAACACGTGTTGCAACATCGCTTAAACGATTGACAGACTGGTCCAATAAGTCATCAAAAGGAAGATAAGTCAGCTCTGTCAAAGCAAGTATATCCAGTTCATTTAAGGGAAGATCATAAAAAGAATCGTATTGAACATCAGTTAGATAGTCAAAAATATTGGCCATGAGAATTCCTTTCTTAACTTTTATCATATCAGATTTGCATCAATTTCGCTAGTAGTCAGAAGAATTTTGCTATAATATAAAAAAAGGAGGAGCAGATGCACAAGATTTTACTAGTAGAAGATGATCCAGTAATCCGTCAGCAAGTTGGGAAAATGCTCTCTGAATGGGGTTTTGAAGTAGTCATGGTAGAAGACTTTATGGAAGTTCTGACGTTATTTGTTCAGTCTGAGCCTCATCTGGTCCTGATGGATATTGGATTGCCTCTCTTTAATGGTTATCATTGGTGTCAGGAAATTCGCAAGATTTCCAAGGTTCCTATTATGTTTCTGTCTTCAAGAGACCAGGCTATGGACATCGTGATGGCTATTAATATGGGAGCAGACGATTTTGTGACCAAGCCTTTTGACCAGCAGGTCCTTTTAGCTAAGGTACAGGGTTTGTTGCGTCGTTCCTATGAGTTTGGAAGGGATGAGAGTCTCCTAGAGTATGCTGGAGTTATTCTCAATACCAAGTCTATGGATGTGCATGTCAATGGCAAAGCTATCAGCCTAACCAAGAATGAATTTCAGATTTTACGAGTTTTATTTGAGCATGCAGGAAATATCGTAGCGCGTGATGATTTGATGCGGGAACTCTGGAACAGTGACTTTTTTATCGACGACAATACATTGTCTGTTAATGTCGCTCGCTTGCGCAAGAAACTGGAGGAAGAAGGTTTGATTGGTTTTATCGAAACCAAGAAAGGGATAGGGTATGGATTGAAACATGCTTGATATTAAAAGTTTTTTTCTAGCTTATATCCGTTCGCGTAGCCGTTTTTTTGCTTTTATTCTATCGCTTACAGGTTTGCTTTTTCTCTTTGAAATCTTGTTTGATAAGCAAGTGCCCTACTTTAACTATTTCTTCTTTTTATCTACATTTTTGACATTTTTGTTTTTGGTATTTGATTTCTTGATAGAATTGCAACGTTATCGTAAGGAATTACTCTATGGCGAAAGAAAAGCTAAGTCACCAATGGAAGTCCTTTTAACTGAAAAATTAGAGAAAAGCGAATCTGAACTCTATCAAAAGAAATCAGATGCTGAAAACCGCTATAATGATTTGGTGGACTACTATACACTCTGGGTTCATCAGATAAAAACACCCATTGCAGCCAGTAAACTCCTAGTGAGTGAGGTGGCAGATCGCCAACTGAAGCAACAGTTGGAGCAGGAAATTTTTAAGATTGATTCCTATACCAATTTCGTACTCCAATATCTACGCTTAGAAAGCTTCCATGATGATTTGGTGTTGAAGAAAGAGAATTTAGAAGATCTGGTCAAGGAAGTCATTCGCAAATATGCCATTTTCTTTATCCAGAAAGATTTAAGTATTAATCTGCATGACTTAGACAGAAGGATTGTGACGGATAAAAAATGGCTGTTGGTAGTCATTGAACAAGTCCTTTCAAATAGCCTCAAGTACACAAATGAAGGCGGGGTTGAAATCTACATGGAAGGTTCAGACCTTTGCATCAAAGATACTGGTATTGGTATCAAAAACAGTGATCGGTTGCGAGTCTTTGAACGTGGATTTTCAGGTTACAATGGTCGTATGACCCAGCAGTCATCTGGACTTGGTCTCTATTTAACCCAGAAAATTAGCCAAGAATTAGGTCATCAAATCCGTATCGAATCTGAACTTGGTCGAGGAACAACCGTGCGAATTAAGTTTGCGGAAGTGAACCTACTTATTGAGTAAAAAGAAATGCTAAGAGCTTGGAAGAAATCTTTCAAGCTCTTCTTTAGATTTCTATATAGTGAGAAAATAGGATAGAACAAAGAAAAAGGTAACTGGAGTTTTTTCCGTTCGCTATCTTTTAAATTGAATGAGTTCTTCAGAGAAAGGTTGTAAAATTTTTGATATAATATCAAGGATGGACTGATGGATATCTAAAGGATTATTTTCAAAAGAATAACAGGTGAGAATTGAAAATATGTAAGATTGGACAGAAGTCTCTCTACCATCGTCTATGCAGAAACAAGATTATATGAAATAAAAGGAGTAACCAATGACCGGAAACTATTCAACACGTGAATACCGTGAAAAATTATATGATGATCTTCATGTTCGAATAAGAGATACAGCAATTTTAATGTGTGCGATTTTTATTGCCTCTATAGGTCTAAATATGAATTCAACAGCTGTCATTATTGGAGCCATGCTGATTTCCCCTCTTATGACACCGATTGTTGGACTGGGATTCGGTTTAGCTATTTTTGATACGCGTTTAATCAAGCAATCTCTAGAGGTTTTATTTACTCAAGTATTGGTCAGTTTGCTTGTCTCGACTCTGTATTTCTGGATTACTCCCTTATCTTATGCAAGTAGCGAGTTGATTGCACGAACTTCTCCAACTATTTGGGATGTTCTCATTGCTATTGCTGGTGGGATAGCAGGTGTCATTGGTTCAAGGAAAAAAGAAGCAAACAATATCGTGCCTGGCGTAGCCATTGCAACAGCTCTGATGCCACCTATCTGTACTGCAGGCTATGGTTTAGCTAATGGAAATGTACGATTTTTTTGGGGGGCTCTCTATCTTTTCTTGATCAACTGTGTCTTTATCATGCTAACCAATATTGTTGGAACTAGAATTTTAATGAGAAAATCTCCTTTAAGTTCATTTAAAGAGCTAAATATTAAAATGAGAATTGGGTTGATATCCTTGATTGTATTATTGGTTCTTCCAGCCAGCTATTCAGCAGTCACTCTGACGATGGATCAAGCGCGAAAAGAAGGGATCAAACAGTTTGTAGGAAAAGAGTTTTCTAATCATACGATCATTAATCAAGTCTACAAGTCAAGTAACAATGAATTAGTCTTGACAGTTGTTGGAGATCCGATTTCAGAAGAAGAATTAGAAACAATCCGCCAAAAACAAGCCTCTTACGGTATTCAAACTGTTCAATTGAAAGTCAATCAAGTCCATAATTCGACAAAATTAGATAGTGAGATGACCAAGGAATTTTATGAAACCATTAACAAGTATATCGATCAAAAACTCTCTGAAAAAGATTCACAAAAAGATCTCGTAAAAGAAAATGAAGCAGACAAGGATTGAGGATATTGAACTTATCTAACTCGAGGAAGTAAATCTTGGGAGGATATCTTATATCCAAAAGTTAGTGGATAGAAAGGATCGTTGATGAGGCTACCATTTGTGGTGGTTTGACCAATCACTACTAGCTCAGCTTAATCAAAATATAAAAAAGCAACAACTGAAATAGTTGTTGCTTTTTAGGTGGCTGAGATTTTGTTCCAGGTTAAATGGTTTATTTTTCAACACGAGATTTATTTGCAATGTCTGCAAGAATCAATTCTACAAATGCATCTACTGGCATGGTTTCTGTTTCTTTTTGACCATAACGGCGAACGTTGACAGTTCCGTCTTCCATTTCCTTGTCACCAACGATCAATTGGTAAGGAATTTTTTGAGTTTGAGAAGCACGGATCTTGAACTGCATTTTTTCATTGCGTTCATCCACATCAGCACGGACACCACGGTCACGGAGCTTCTTAGCTACTTCCCAAGCGTAGTCTACGTGTTTTTCGTTAGAAACTGGGATAAGAGTCACTTGGTGAGGTGCAAGCCAAGTTGGGAAAGCACCTTTGTAGTTTTCAATCAAGATAGCTGTAAAGCGTTCCATGGTTGAGATAACACCACGGTGAATCATAACTGGGCGATGTTCTTCACCATCAGCTCCGATGTATTTAAGGTCGAAGCGTTCTGGAAGCAAGAAGTCAAGCTGGATGGTAGAAAGGGTTTCTTCTTTTCCAAGAGCTGTCTTGACCTGGATGTCCAATTTTGGTCCGTAGAAGGCTGCTTCACCTTCAGCTTCAAAGTAGTCAAGTCCCATGTCATCCATAGCTGATTTCAACATACGTTGAGCATTTTCCCACATTTCATCATTGTCAAAATATTTGTGAGTATCTTGAGGGTCACGATATGATAAACGGAAACGATAGTCAGTCAAGTTGAAATCTTCGTAAACATCGATAATCAATTGAAGCGTACGTTGGAACTCATCTTTGATTTGTTCAGGTGTTACGAAAGTGTGACCGTCATTAAGTGACATTTCACGTACACGTTGGAGACCTGTGAGAGCACCAGATTTTTCATAGCGGTGCATCATACCGATTTCAGCGATACGGATTGGCAATTCACGGTAAGAGTGAACGTGGTGTTTAAAGACTTCGATATGGTGAGGACAGTTCATTGGACGAAGAACGAATTCTTCACCATCACCCATATCCATAGTTGGGAACATATCTTCACGGTAGTGATCCCAGTGACCAGAAGTCTTGTAAAGTTCTACTGAGGCAATTGGTGGAGTGTAGACGTGTTGGTAACCAGCAGAGATTTCTTTGTCCACGATGTAGCGTTCCAATTCACGACGGATAGTCGCTCCATTTGGCAACCAGAATGGAAGACCTTGACCAACCTCTTGAGAAATCATGAAGAGGTCAAGCTCTTTCCCAAGTTTACGGTGGTCACGTTCTTTGGCTTCTTCACGCATTTGAAGGTAGTTCTTCAAATCTTTCTTGTCAAACCAAGCAGTACCGTAGATACGTTGCATCATAGCATTATCGCTATTTCCACGCCAGTAAGCACCTGCTACATTGAGAAGGTGGAAGATTTGGATACGACCAGTTGATGGGACGTGTGGGCCACGGCAAAGGTCTACATATTCACCTTGACGGTAGATGGTCAAGCCACCCTCGTCTTCTGAGTGCTCTTCGATCAATTCCAATTTGTATGGATCGTTTTTGAAGATTTTACGCGCTTCATCTTTAGTCACTTCTTCACGGATAGACGGGAAGTTTTCCTTAACGATTTTCTTCATTTCTTCTTCGATACGAGGAAGATCTTCGTTAGAGATTTGACCCGCTTGGTTGTCTGTATCGTAGTAGAAACCATCTTCGATTGCTGGACCGACACCCAAGTGGATATCTGGGAAAAGGCGACGAGCTGCTTGGGCAAACAAGTGAGCTGCTGAGTGACGCAAGATTGGAAGGGCATCTTCGTGATCAGGTGTCACGATTTCGATGCTTCCGTCTTCTGTGATAGCACGAGTAGTGTCAATCAATTTGCCGTTAAATTTACCAGCAAGAGCCTTTTTAGCTAGGGAATTGCTGATAGATTGGGCAATTTCAAAAGTTGTAACGCCAGATTCGAATTCACGAACAGCGCCATCTGGGAAAGTAATTTTAATCATGGTTTTCTCCTTATATTAGTTATCCATTATTTTTAGAACAGAAGTGTTTTTCGATTTTGCAATCTTAAATCAAGAAAAACAAAAAGCGACCTCCTCGAAAGGACGTCGCAACGTGGTTCCACCTTCATTTATGTTCCTCAAAAAAGAGGGACACCTCTGATTAGCTCTAACGTGGCCACCGTTTTATGTTTGCATAAAAGTCAGTAGAGTAGTATCAGTATAGTCTTCCTATGCGTTCTCAGCAACCACGCACTCTCTAAAAGAAAGATTCTAAGTGACTTGTCTCTATGCATTATTATAGCATGATTGCGAGATTTTTCAAGGATTTTGTGAAAGTTTTTTGTTTTTCAGTTTTTGAACCAGATACTTGATAGTGGTACCAATAACTGTACCTAGTAGAATAAGAATTTCATAGGCTAGGAAATAAACAATGATAAATTCTCTGAAAGGAATGATAGTAAATCCATAGAGCAAGCAACTACCTAAAAGCCAATGTAGTGAAAAACCAAATCGGTAGCTATAAAGAAGCGAAACTATAAAAACTACAACAGGCGAAATGATGAATATATTTAAAAGATAGAGCTCCGTTAGTTTTGGATTCTGTAATAGTAGTATAAATAATCCATAAAGTGGCCAATAAAAGAAAAATATGACCAGATAGTAGGGGAGATATTGCGAGAATTTACGCATGGTAATCACCTCACTTTTCAAGCTGTCACCTTAGATATCCTTCCTATAACTATTATAGCACTTTTGCGGTAAGAATAGTAAATCAGTTGACAAAGAAGTTAGTTATTGGTAGAATAAGAACTGTCGTAAAGACAAATAACTTCTTCTTGGTTACAGGCATGCCAACCTGTCACTCGGATGAAGCCAAATAAAAAGGAGAAACATCATGGCAATCTCAAAAGAGAAAAAAAATGAAATTATTGCACAATATGCACGTCACGAAGGTGATACAGGTTCAGTAGAGGTTCAAGTTGCTGTTCTTACTTGGGAAATCAACCACCTTAACGAACACATCAAACAACACAAAAAAGACCACGCTACATACCGTGGATTGATGAAAAAAATCGGTCGCCGTCGTAACTTGCTTGCATACTTGCGTAAAAACGACGTTAACCGTTACCGTGAGTTAATCAACTCTCTTGGACTTCGTCGCTAATCTTGCGTCTAAAACGTTTCTATACTTCGTTGGCTTCGCCTCGATGTACCATCAGTACAATCTTCGGCTTTCCGCCTAGTCTATAAACGTTTTATCCAGCAAGAATCAAGCTCTCTGACTTCAGAGGGCTTTTTTTATTTTTGTCACCTTACCTCGATATACTCAAGTATAATCTTCGGTTACGGTTCCTAGCACTGTAAGGTAAAATAAACCAGATTTTCTCCCTTCGGGGAGATTTTTTTGTTTCACTAAAAAATTTTGTACAATCTTCGGCTTGCCGCCTAGTCTATAAATGTTTTATCCAGCAAGAATCATGATGCTAAGGGCGCCAAAAATCCGTATGAAAATAGGGAAAGGACACAGTGTTCGATAAACACAAGGAGTTTCATCTTTTTCCCTAGGATTTTAGCCCAAGCTCAAATTAGCTCTCTGACTTCAGAGGCCTTCTTTCTATATTTTTCTAGTCTTGTCCCTGCTTTAGAAATGTGGTATACTAATTTATGAAAATTGTCTAAATTTTTAATCTTTGATAAAGGGAGGGTTTCATGCTTTCCAAATTTTCTGGAAGCCATCAAAACCTACGATATTTTTTTCTCCTTGCTTTTTTGCTAGGAGCATTGGGAATCTCACTGTTTCTAGCTGTTTCTATGGGTTCAGTTCAAATTAGTTTGAGTGATACTTATCGGATAATTTTGAGTAAGATGGGAGCTCCGCTGGAGATAGAAGACTTTTCGAAGTCGACACTTGCGATTGTCTGGAATATGAGATTGCCACGGGTTTTTCTTGCTTTAATAGTTGGTGCAGGCCTATCTATGTGTGGTAGTGTCATGCAGTCAACAGTCAATAATCCAATCGCAGAGCCCTATGTGTTAGGAATTTCTGCTGGGGCAACCTTTGGTGCGACTTTGAGTATCATTCTTGGCTTTAAGGTCATGATTGGTCTTGGTTCATTCCTTGGAGCGCTTGTGGCAACAGTTGCAGTCTTACTCATTGCTTCCATGCAAGGCAGGATGACAACTTCTAGCCTCATTTTATCAGGGACTGTGGTCAATGCACTCTTTTTGGCTTTTTCAAACTTTATTATCTCAATTGGCGCTAATGCAGATAGTGTCATGACCATCAAGTTTTGGACCATGGGTTCTCTAGCAGGGATCTCCTGGGCTCACTTAACCCTGCCAGCAGTAGTCGTGGGAATAGCTTTTTTGTTTTTCTCTACTCAATATCGTGTTTTTAATGCCATGATGATGGGAGATGAGGCAGCCTTGACCTTGGGGATTCCCCTACGTTTTTATTGGTATCTCTATGTGACGATTGTGGCTGTGCTGACAGCTATCTTGGTATCAACCTGTGGGATTATCGGTTTTGTCGGTCTTATTACCCCACATTTGGCGAGAAGTTTGGTGGGTACAAACTACAGAAGGCTTTTTCCGATAGCAACCTTGCTCGGAGCCCTCTTTGTTATCTGGGCAGATGTTCTTGCTCGTGTTTTAATCCAAAATGCTGAGCTGCCGATTGGGATATTCACAGCCCTAGTAGGTGCACCTTTCTTTATCTACATGGTTGCAAGTAGACGAAGGGAGGTGAGAGTCTGATATGGACTTAATGTGTCAGGATATTCATTTTGGAATCGGAGAAAAAAAGATTCTCAAAGGAGTCTCACTCAAACTGGAGGGCAACCAATTTCATACTATTTTAGGACCCAATGGCAGTGGGAAGACTAGCTTGTTGAAACTTCTCTATCGACAGGAAAAGTCTGATCAGGGCTTGATTTCTCTAGATGGGAAACCACTGGAACAAATGAGCCTGAAGGAAACGGCAAAACAGATGGCCGTCATCACGCAGTTTAATCAACTCCAGTTTGATTGTACGGTTGAAGAAATTGTTATGCTGGGTAGAACGCCTCATCTCTCTTTCTTACAAAAGGAAAAAGAAAAAGACTTTGCCTTGGTTGAGGATGCTCTAGTCAAGGTAGATATGCTCGAAAAGAGAAGTCGTCTCTACTCTTCTCTATCAGGAGGAGAGAAACAACGGGTTTTATTGGCACGCGCCTTGGCCCAAGAGCCAACACTCTTGCTCTTAGATGAACCGACCAATCATTTGGATATCAAGTACCAGCTAGACTTGTTAACCATTGTCAAACATCTCCATATCAATGTGTTAGCCGTCTTGCATGATATTCAGCTAGCTTGTCGCTATTCAGACTATCTCTATCTGATGAAAGAAGGGGAGATTGTTTACCAAGGTACTCCAAAAGAGACCATCACACCCGAGTCTTTGCAGGCTGTCTATGGTGTTCAAAGTAAGATTACTTGGACAGAGGATCAGCAAGCCATGATTCACTATTTATAAACATTAAAAAGGAAAAGAAAAACATGAAAAAATCACTCAGTATTTTGCTCCTAACAGTAGCTACCTTATCTTTGGCGGCTTGTAGCAACACATCTAAAGAAACAGCAACTGCACCAGCTACAACAGAAGCTAGTCAAAAAACTACTACAGAAACAAGCTATCCTGTAACCATCAAAACATACGATGCCAAAGGAAACGAAGTCGAGCAAGTCTTTGAAAAGGCTCCTGAAAAGGTCATCACCAACAACCTTTCAACAACTGAAATTCTACTTGAACTTGGTTTGAAAGATAAAATTGCCGGCATGCTCAATCCTGATAATGCCGTAACTGGTAAATACAAGGATGCCATTGAAGCTATCCCTCATATTGGGGATAAGAAATCAGTCTCACAAGAAACGGTTCTTTCTTATGAACCTGATGCCTTGATGGGGCGCAACATGATGTTCTCTGAAAAGTCAATGGGAACCATTAGTGCTTGGAATGAAAACAAAATCCCTGTTTATACGCAAAAAGCTTCACTTTCAACTATCCAACAAGATTTGGGAAATATCGTAGAAGATGTGAAGAATCTAGGTACCATTTTCAATGTTCAAGACAAGGCCAACCAATACGCAGAGCAATTGCAAGCTAAAATCGATGCGGTTAAAAAAGCCAACCCAGAAACACAGGGTGAAAAGAAAAAAGCTTTAATTATGGTTGCCTACAATGACGAAACCTTTGGTGCCTACAAGTCAGCCCTTCAAGAAAGTTTGCTTAACCAACTTGGTTATACCAATGTCGCAACAGGAACATCTGGCTTGACCTTGGAAAATCTAGTATCAATGGATCCGGAGTTGATTATTTATGTAACTAGCGATCGCAATCAAAAGTTGGATGAAAAAGCAGTGGATTTGATGAAGGCAAATACTGTTTTGGAAAATGTCCCAGCAATCAAGAATCAAAAAATCATGACCATCTCTTACGATGAGTTGATGGACTACGGTCCTGCAGTGATTGATTCCCTTGAAAAAATCAATGACTTTATCAAGAAATAAGGAGTTTAACTGGGAAGGGATTCGAGTTAAGGTCAGTCTTCCTTCAAACTATGACTCTAAACAATCCTACCCAGTTGTGCTCTTAAACGATGGAGAACTGGACTACTTATCAGACCTATCTCAATCTGTGATTTTGGTGGGTTTAATTCCAGAAAATCGTTTGAATGACTTCACACCCTGGCAGGCTAGAGCTTTAAAAGAAGGGGCTCCGGATTTTGGTGGGAAGGTAGAAGCCTATCATGAGAAGATCTTTCAAGGAATTTTAAAAATTCTAAAGAAAGACTACTTGATTGATGAAAGTCGAATTGCTTATGGTGGCTATTCACTGGGTGGTCTTGCTGCTGTCTATAGTCTCTATAGTAGTTATCTTCCTACGACCTGTATCTTTTCTATCTGTGCTTCCTTCTGGTATCCAGACTTTATAGACTTTTGTAGGGAACATGACTTGATACAGAACCAAAGCCTGATTTATCTGCAAAATGGTCAGACAGAAGGTGCCAATCATTCCAATCGTCTGTCTAAGGCTCCTATTTATGCCAGAGATATACATGATCTGATTTCAGAGAAAGTCCCTTCGACTTATTGCACATTTGATGCTTATGGGCATCATGAAGCTCTTAAGGAACGTTATCACTATTTTTGTGATTGGCTGAGAGACGAATGGAAGCTCAATTAATCCTATAACACTCCTTGTTCATCGTAACTAGGAGTGTTTCTTATGTATGCTTGGTTGTTAAAATGTTCATGGTATTATTCTTGACGGAAATCCATCCCCTGTAATAGACTAAATTATGGTATAATGAGTAGATAGATAGAATCGAGGAAATTATGTCATTTACACAATTTAAATTTAAAAAATATATAGAAAAAGCCTTGGAAGAGTTGAAGTTTACGGCGCCTACCGAGGTTCAGGAAAAGTTGATTCCTATTGTCCTGGCAGGTCGTGACTTGGTTGGTGAATCAAAAACAGGTTCAGGAAAGACCCATACCTTCTTGTTACCGATTTTCCAACAGTTGGATGAAGAGAGCGATAGTGTGCAAGCAGTTATCACAGCACCAAGTCGTGAATTAGCGACTCAGATTTACCAAGCAGCTCGCCAGATCGCATCACATTCAGATGTTGAGATTCGTGTTGCCAACTATGTTGGTGGTACAGACAAGGCCCGTCAGATTGAGAAATTGGCAAGCAATCAACCACATATCGTTATTGGAACTCCTGGGCGTATTTATGACTTGGTAAAATCTGGTGATTTGGCTATTCATAAGGCTAAGACCTTTGTAGTCGATGAAGCAGATATGACCTTGGATATGGGATTCTTGGAAACAGTTGATAAGATTGCAGGAAGTCTTCCCAAGGACTTGCAGTTCATGGTCTTTTCAGCGACTATCCCACAAAAACTCCAACCATTCTTGAAAAAATACTTGTCAAATCCTGTCATGGAAAAAATCAAGACAAAAACAGTCATCTCTGATACCATTGATAACTGGTTGATTTCTACTAAGGGACGTGACAAGAATGCCCAGATTTATGAATTGACTCAAGTCATGCAGCCTTATCTAGCCATGATTTTTGTCAATACCAAGACTCGGGCGGATGAATTACATGCATACCTAACAGCTCAAGGCTTGAAGGTAGCGAAGATTCATGGAGATATTGCTCCTCGTGAGCGCAAACGGATCATGAATCAGGTGAAAAATCTTGATTTTGAGTACATCGTTGCGACTGACTTGGCTGCACGTGGGATTGACATTGAAGGTGTCAGCCACGTTATCAATGATGCTATTCCACAGGACTTGTCCTTCTTTGTCCACCGTGTTGGACGAACTGGACGTAATGGTCTACCAGGTACAGCCATTACCCTTTACCAGCCTAGTGATGACTCTGATATTCGTGAGTTGGAGAAATTAGGAATTAAGTTTGTACCTAAGGTGGTTAAAGACGGAGAATTCCAAGATACCTATGACCGTGATCGTCGTGCCAATCGTGAGAAAAAACAAGAAAAACTGGATATCGAAATGATTGGCTTGGTCAAAAAGAAAAAGAAAAAAGTTAAACCAGGCTATAAGAAGAAAATTCAGTGGGCAGTCGATGAAAAACGCCGTAAAACCAAGCGTGCTGAAAGTCGTGCCCGTGGACGTGCAGAACGTAAAGCCAAGCGTCAAACATTTTAGAATTGAGACAGTAGAACCAAGTGGTTTTACTGTTTTTTTGACTCTTAAAGCCTAAGATAGTATAAGTAAGAATCGCTAATTAATTTGAATAGCAAAAAAATGTCATAGAGACTGATGCTATAGGATTTTTAATCAAAATTTTGATTCCAGAAAATATTTGAAAACATTCTTAATTTATGTTATTCTAAAAAAAAACAGATTTTTAAAAAATATTAAATCTGTTAAAGAAAAGAGGTCATTATGGCAAAAGGAATGTTTAAGCAAGAACGTTTTTCGTTTCGTAAAATGAAAGTTGGATTGGCATCTGTGGCTATCCTCTTTGCTTTTGCACAACTTGGACAAGTTTCTGCTGATGAAACTAGTAAAGTTTCGTCAAGTGAAATTACTAAGGTAACTGAGGCACCAAAAGTAGTTGAAGAAGTCAAATCGCCTATTGAGGAGGCTAAAGCAGAAATTGCAACTGAAAAATCAAGACCTATTGTCAAAGAAACTGAAGCAAAAGCTGGGGATTTGATTGATGTCTCAAAGAAAGAATCTGCTGTCGAAGTAAAAGAAAGTCAAGAAGGCAATCAGAAAGTCCATATTGAAACCTCTGTAGCTGAGGTAACCAAAACTGAAATTGCTCCAGAAAAAGTGGAAAAACTTCCAGATCCTGTAACTACGACAAAAGAGAATACTGTAGCAGCTAAGGATAAAGATGGAAATTCTTATACTCAGTATGAACGAGTAGACAAGACAACAACTGTGGAAATAACTAAAACACCACCAACTGTTAAAAAAGCAGGAGAAGCAGATATTGTTTTTGTTGTTGACCGTTCAGGATCTATGTCTTCAACGATTAATACTGTTCGTAAAAATGTCAATGAGTTTGCAAGAAATCTTGCCAAAGATGGAGTAGCGGCACGTTTTGGATTAGCTACATATAGTGATGAAGTATACGGACGTCGATTAGGAAAAACTGACGAAGATACAATTCTAACGAAATTTGGTGAGAATTATTTTACAACAGATCCAGTTGAACTTGAAAAAGCTTTAGAAAAAATTAAGATTGCACATGGGGGAGATTCTCCTGAAACAGCAACTCCTGCTCTTACAAAGATTGTTTCTACTTACGACTGGTCTAAGTCACCAAAAAATAAAAAGTTTGTGGTGTTGTTAACAGATGCTAGGATGAAAGAAGATCCGTCAATTCCATCTATCGCTGAGACATTAACAACTCTGAAAAAAGCTGGTATTGATAGAATCGTAGCGACAACCTTGTATAATCAACGAAACTATAAAGATTTTGTGTCTGAGGGACGTTTAATGGATATTGATCGTAACTTGGCTGACTCTTTAACTAAGGATGCAGCTTCATGGATTGTGGAAACAGTCAGTGAGGGACGTCAGTACAAGGTAACAAAAGACAGCTACCAATTCTACTTGGAACGTCGTACAACTGTGCCAGTTTTGGAGCAGAAAGTAACTCCTAAACCAGAACCTACTGCTTACAAACCAGCACCAGCTAAACTTCCTGAAACAGGAAGCAATGATTCTAGTAACCAAACTCTTTTGGGTCTAGGTATTATGCTCGCAGGTTTTGGATTGGCTACAAGCACTAGAAAATCTAAAGAACAATAAGATACTTTAATACACACAAAACACCTGAAGTAGAGCTATATAGGCTATTATCAGGTGTTTTTTTGTGCTAATTTTGTCTTTAAAATAGTTAAGTAGATTATTTGATAAAGGCATTTTTTTAGATGATTGGTTTGCCATCAATGTAACAGATGGAATATTTCATTCGGCTAAAACGAAAGAGCAAACGCACCATTTTTGGTGCGTTTTTATTTTTTGTGCTATAATAGAAATAAATAAAAGGAGGAGTTACATGATTGGAGAAAATATAAAAACGTTACGTAAAACACATAAATTAACCCAGCCTGAGTTTGCAAAGATTGTTGGTATCTCTAGAAATAGTCTGAGTCGTTATGAAAATGGGACAAGTCGAGTTTCGACAGAATTAATAGATTGTATCTGCAAAAAATTTAATGTTTCCTATATCGATATTATAGGAGAGGAAAAAATGCTCACACCAGTAGAAGATTATCAGTTAACTCTGAAAATTGAAGTGATTAAAGAACGAGGGGCGAATATCTTAGCGCAACTTTATCGTTTACAAGATAAATTAGAAATTGCATTTGATGATGCTAATAATCCTTGGGTTCTAATGAGTGATGATTTGTCTGATTTGATTAACACGAAAATTTATCTTGTTGCAACTTTTGAGGATGTGGAGCGATATAATGGCTATTTGGATGGCATTGAACGTATGCTAGAACAAGCTCGTCATCTGGTGGTGGCTTAATGAAACTAGAAGAATTTAGTCAAGATGATTTTGAACGAGCATCCAAACGACTCCTTCGTTCTTTAACTCGTGGTAAAACAACTTCGTCTCAGCCCAAGGCTATCTTGCTCGGTGGACAGAGTGGTGCTGGTAAGACAACGATTCATCGTGTGAAACAAAGGGAATTTCAAGGCAATATCATTATCATTGATGGAGATAGTTATCGCTCTTTTCATCCGAACTACCTTGGCCTACAGGAAAAGTATGGCAAAGATAGTGTGGATTATACCAAAGTATTTGCGGGCCAAATGGTTGAATATCTCGTAGATGAATTGAGTAAACAAGGTTATCATTTGTTAATCGAGGGCACCTTGAGAACAACACAAGTTCCTAGAAAAACGGCACAATTATTGATAACCAGAGGATATCAAGTCTCACTTGCACTGATTGCGACCAAGCCAGAATTGTCCTATCTCAGTACTTTGATACGTTATGAGGAGCTCTACGCCATAGATCCTAGTCAAGCTAGAGCGACTCCCAAAGCACACCATGATGGAATTGTAGAACATTTAGTTGATAACTTACGAGAGTTAGAAAATGACAATATTTTTAATCAAATTCAAATTTATCAAAGAGACCAATCGTGTGTTTATGATTCGGAAGTAGATCAAATCTCAGCAGCAGAAGTTCTACACGAATGCCTCTTCGGAAAATGGAGTAAGGTGGAGGAAGAGATGTTGAAGTTTGGACAGGAACGGTTGAGAGAACTGGGGAAAATTGATAAGTGACGAATTAAAAGGTATATAAAAACAGGCCTAAGCCTGCTCTGTTTTTTGACCTGTTTTCTACCAAAGTTCATTTTATAAAAAAGTAGAGAAAACATAAAGGGTAACTAAAAGGTTAATTAAAGTGATGTGTTTAATAAACAAGTAAATAGCATCTGTTATAGGTTCTTTTTATTTTAATAATACTGTACTTCAATTCCATCCATAATATTTATTAAAGAATTATCGCCAATTTTTAAAGAAATCAGTTCATTTAATGATGATACCTGGTATTCTTTATCTCCAATAACCACTACAATATCATGAACAGAATTTGGTAAGATAGCACAATCTTGACCTTTGTAAACAAAAGAGGCGTCCCAACCATTGTCATATAACGCTTGTAAATCATCTAATATTGCCATATAAATCTAAATCCTTTTCCGTAGTGTTTTCTTTCAAGCAAGGCAAGCAAAAGCGCCTAGTTCAAACTAAGCACTGATAATTTTGATTTCCTTGATAATGTTCTCAGGGTATGAGTGGTCACCTATAACGATTTCGTCAGCACCATCTAAATCATAGCCGTCATACCAATCTATAACCTTGCCAGTGATGGAGGTACCATCTTCTAAAACAAGGCGCACTTTTTTGTCTACATATTCCCATAGTCTCAATGTGTTCCTCCCGCCCTTGATTCAAGCGCTTTGTTTTATAGTTACTGTTCTCCTTAATTATACCATAACTTGCATTTACTTTACTCCACAATATTCTTGTACTTAAATGTTTTTTAGGTTATAATTAATTTAACAAATAGAGGTTTTCCATCTCCCCTTGAAACAGATTATTCTGCGGTAGGAGGTGGGACACCTCTATTTGTTTTTTAAGTCAAAATGAGTTATAATTGAATTAAGAAAGGAACTGGTTTGGCACCCAATGACCTATTTTAGGTCGGCGCCTAAGTCAGTTCCTTTTACTGTTTTGACTACCCAAAAGGGTATACCCTTAATTCTTGCATCGATTAATTATTTAGACTATAATTAAGTTAAGGTAAAGGTGGTCTAACGCCCATGAAGCAGCTTGCTGTGGAGGCGGTGGGTCACCTTTATTTGATTTTAAAATCAAGAAGATGTATAATTAAGTCACGAAAGAAGTGTGGTTTTCCCGCCCAAAAAGCTTTATAGCTGTGGGAGAGTCATGCTTCTTTTTTGCCTCACAAAAGCCCCTAGGTTTGTTTCTAAGGGCTTTTAGTTTTTCCATTGCCTTTGTAGAACTTTAGTATTTTTAAATACAAAACCTTATACTAATCGTATACTTTTTACATAACTATAAACCAATCTGCATTTACATCTGCTAAGTGTTCTATAACCTTTTGCATAATTAGGTATACAATTGTTCTTGATTTTCGTATCTCATCAACTACCACATACTAGATTAAAACTTATTACAAAAAAATGACTCACTGAGACGAAAACGATAGAATGAAATAAATACCCTGAGACAAGTATTTCAGTGTGTTTTTGTGGTAAAATATAGTAGATTAATAAATGAAAAGTACGTATTTTTAGAAGTTCTAATTAACAAGAAGAAAGGTTGCTTTATGGCAATAGATATTAGTGAAGAACAGTTGGCTATGGAGTCGGCTGATTTATTAAAAATTCTTTTAAAAGATCGAACGACCAAGAAAAATATTGTTTGGGCGACTCATTCTTATGAATTGTTAGGAAAGGGATTTGCTCCAAGTGACCGCATCACTCCAAGTAGGGTGACAGGAGCTTATGCAAACTTGATTCAACCCCGATCAGAAAAGTCTAAGTATGAGCAAAAAGACCGCACCAAGATTAGAGCCGAAGTTTTTACGCCAACTTGGTTAGTTGAAAAGCAAAATGGCTACGTGGAAGCTGAACTTGAAGCTCTAGATCTTGAAGATTATATCCAAGTGCGCTGGCTAGAGATTACCTGTGGTGAAGCACCTTATATGGTTACTCGCTATGATACAGTAACTGGCGAAGAAATTCCATTATCTGAGCGAGTTGGTTTTGTTGATAGAAAATTGCAGCGCCTTAGCCGTGAGGTCTCAGATGAAGTCACCTTCTATGAACTTGTAAAAAAAGCTTATCGAGCTTCTTATGGATATGAGTACCAAGGGGATTCTCTGCTTTTGGCGCGTGAAAATCTTTTAGCGACCTTTGAGGACTACTATCAAGCCAAGACTGGAAATCAACCAACATTGGAACAGAAGAAAGAAATTGCGACTATTATATCCTATAATGTCTTTCAGATGGATGGATTGGAAAAAATCAGTCCTTACTCGGCTAAACAAAGTCCATCTCAACAGTTAAGCTTGTTTTCAGATGAGCTAGAAGTCCAAGAAGTAGAAGAATCTAAAACCCAAATCAAAGACTGGAAAAAGAACAAGATGATAGGTTTTGAGCGCCTATCTAGTGAGGAAAGTGAAATGAAATTTGATGTCGTGATAGGAAATCCGCCGTATCAGATAGATAGTGGAACATCTGCTCGTGATGATGCTATTTATAATTTATTTTATGACTCAGCTGAAGAGATTTCAAAAAAATATCTACTTATTACCCCTGCTCGTTTTCTATTTAATGCAGGATCTACTCCAAAAAAATGGAATAAGAAAATGCTTGAAGACGAAAAATTAAAGGTTGTTTTCTATGAGCAAGACTCATCAAAAGTATTTCCGGGTGTTGGTATTTCTGGAGGTGTTGTAATTCTATATAGGAATGAAGATAAAATTACTGGGCCTATAGGCTCCTTTACTAGCCATCCAGAGCTAAATAGTATTTCAAAGAAAGTAGAAAGTAACACTCCATCAACTTTGAATAATATTATTTCAGGTAGGGGTATCTATAGATTAACAGAAAAAGCACATTTGGATTTTCCGCAGATTGAAAGTTTACAATCAAAGGGACATAAAAATGATATTGGTACAGGTGCATTTGATAAGTTTACTGACATAATTTTCTTTGATTCAATTAATGAAAAGAAAGAAAGTTATACTAAGGTATATGGTAGATATCAAAACAATCGAGTGTATAGATATATACAAAGTGATTATATAAATAAACCTTTAGGTCATGAGAGTTGGAGAGTTATACTACCAAAAGCGTATGGAACAGGCATTGCGAATAATAACACTTCTGTAATTTTGATAGGAGAACCATTTGTTATAGAACCTCTTTCAGCTTTTACTGAAACATACATTTCGATTGGTCAGTTTAGTAGTCAAGAGGAAGCATTAAACTGTTTAAAATATATAAAGAGTAAATTCGCTAGAGTATTACTCGCGGTCTTAAAAGTTACACAGGATAATACACGTGATAAGTGGGCTAAAGTCCCTCTCCAAGACTTTACGGTTAATTCGGACATTGATTGGACACAATCAGTGGCTGATATTGACCGTCAGCTCTATCAAAAATATAATCTTTCTCCTGAAGAGATTGCCTTTATTGAGACTCATGTAAGGGAGATGGATTGATGGTAGAAATTAAAACCTCGAAAGAGATTCATCCTAAAATCTATGCTTACACCACCCCTACGGTAACTAGCAATGAGGGCTGGATTAAGATTGGTTATACGGAGCGTGATGTTACACAACGGATTAAAGAACAAACGCATACTGCTCATATAGATACAGATGTCTTATGGACTGGGGATGCAGCCTATACGGAAGAACCTGATAAGGGAAAGACTTTTAAGGACCATGATTTCCACCATTTCCTTTCTTTCCATGATGTGGAACGTCGTCCTAAGACGGAATGGTTCTATTTTAATGGAACTCCTGAAAAATCTAAAAATCTCTTCGATAAGTTTGTTCAGCATGATTTGTCAGGTTATCAGCCTGGCCAAGGACAGGACTATACTCTGCGACAAGAGCAAGAAGAAGCAGTTTCTAAAACCTTAGCTTATTTCAAGAATCATCCAGGAGGCAAGTTCCTCTGGAATGCCAAGCCACGTTTTGGTAAAACCTTATCTACCTATGATCTAGCTCGTCGAATGGATGCTGTCAATGTTCTGATTGTAACAAACAGACCTGCCATTGCCAACTCATGGTACGATGATTTTGAAAAATTCATAGCAGGTCAAACGACCTACAAGTTTGTTTCAGAGTCAGACAGCCTTAAAAATCGCCCAACCTTGTCACGTAAAGAATTTGTTAGTATTTTAGATGACGATGTAAGACAACTTGCTTTTATCAGTCTCCAAGACTTGAAAGGCTCTGCTTATCTTGGTGGAGAGCACAATAAACTCAAATGGGTGACAGACCTACATTGGGATTTATTGGTCATCGATGAGGCTCATGAAGGAGTTGATACCTTTAAGACAGACCAAGCCTTTAATAAGATTCGTCGAAACTTTACCTTGCATCTATCTGGAACTCCATTTAAGGCATTGGCCAAGGGAGAGTTTACAGAGGAGCAGATCTACAACTGGTCTTATGCGGATGAACAGGCTGCCAAATCCACTTGGTCACCTGAACAAGAAGAGGAAAATCCTTATGAAAGCTTGCCTCAGTTAAATCTCTTTACCTATCAAATGTCTCAGATGATTGGTGAAGAGTTAGAAAAAGGTGCTCAACTCGATGGTGAAAATATCGACTATGCTTTTGACTTGAGTGAATTTTTCGCAACAGATGATAAAGGGAAATTCATCCATGAGCAAGATGTCAGAAGTTGGTTAGATACTTTATCAAGCAATGAAAAGTATCCATTTTCAACCAAAGAACTTCGTAATGAACTCAAACATACTTTTTGGTTGTTAGAACGTGTAGCCTCAGCTAAAGCTTTAAAAGCACTGCTAGAAGAACATCCCATCTATGAGAACTACAAGATTGTTCTAGCTGCTGGTGACGGGCGTATGTCAGAGGAAGACGATAAGGTCACACTGAAATCCTTAGACTTGGTTAGAAAAGCGATAGCAGAGAATGACAAGACCATTACCCTATCCGTCGGTCAGTTGACGACAGGTGTGACGATCCCTGAATGGACAGGCGTATTGATGTTATCAAACTTGAAATCACCAGCCCTTTATATGCAGGCAGCCTTCCGCGCTCAAAACCCATACTCATGGAGCGATAGCAAAGGGAATCACTTCCGTAAAGAAAGAGCTTATGTATTTGATTTTGCGCCAGAAAGAACCTTGATTCTCTTTGATGAGTTTGCAAACAACTTATCACTTGCAACTGCTGGAGGTGGAGGAACTTCCGCAACTCGTGAAGAAAATATTAGAGAATTACTAAATTTTTTCCCTGTGATAGCAGAAGACCGTGCAGGTAAGATGGTTGAAATTGATGCCAAGGCGGTCCTCACTATACCTCGTCAGATAAAAGCTAGAGAAGTCCTCAAACGAGGCTTTATGTCCAATCTCTTATTTGATAACATAAGTGGAATCTTCCAAGCCAGTCAAACAGTTCTAGACATCTTAAATGAACTACCAGTTGAAAAGGAAGGGAAGTTACAAACACCTTCTGATTTACTAGATTTTTCAGATGTTACAGTGGATGATGAGGGCAATGCAGTTGTTGACCATGAAATCGTGGTCAATCAACAAGCTCGAATGTTCGGCGAAAAAATTTATGGACTTGGACAGTCTGTTGTTGAATTAGTCACAAAAGATGAGGACAAAACTCAAAAACAACTAATTAATGACTTGAGCCAGACAGTATCTACGGTAATTGTAGAAGAATTGAAAGCTGGATATGATCTGAAAACTCGGGAAACAGACCACATCAAGAAGCAAATTGCAGTAACATTTGAGAATGAAGTTCGAAAAAATGAGATAGAACGTAAAATTACTGAAGCTCATATCAAGGAAGAGGTGCAGCAACAGCTCAAGGAAGTAAATGATAAGGAGCAGAAAGATAAGATTCAAGAAGTTCTTGAAAAACGAATAGAAGAAAATAATCTCATTCATAAAGAAAAACTAGAACAAACACTCAAAAAAGAAGTGGAAAAGATGCCTGAGAAGTTTATCGAGCAGGTTGAGGTCAAACGTGTTGAACAGTTGAAACAAACTGCTCAAGATGAAATCCGGGATCACCTTCGTGGCTTTGCGAGAACAATCCCTAGCTTTATCATGGCTTATGGTGATCATTCCCTAACGCTTGATAATTTTGACACCTTTGTTCCCGAGCATGTTTTTTATGAAGTAACGGGAATTACGATTGACCAATTTCGTTATTTGAGAGATGGTGGACAGGATTTTGCAGGACATCTCTTTGATCGAGCAACATTTGATGAAGCCATCCAAGAATTTCTTCGCAAGAAAGAGGAGTTGGCAGATTATTTTAAAGATCAGAAAGAAGATATTTTTGATTATATTCCACCACAGAAAACTAATCAGATTTTCACTCCCAAACGTGTGGTGAAGAGAATGGTAGATGAGCTTGAAAAAGAGAACCCAGGAATCTTTGATGACCCATTTAAGACATTTATTGATTTGTACATGAAGTCAGGTCTCTATATTGCTGAACTTGTTAAGCGACTATACAATAGTAATGGCTTAAAAGATGTATTTCCAAATCCTGAAGAACGCTTAAAACATATCCTAGAAAATCAAGTTTATGGATTTGCGCCTTCAGAGATTATCTATAACATTTCGACGAATTTTATCTTTGGAAATCTCTCTCAAGATATCAGTAGAAAAAACTTTGTTTTAGAAGATACCATTCCAGCTGCTAAAGAAGGTAGGATTCAGGAATTGGTGGATAAATATTTTGGGTAGGATTCTAGTTGATTGTAATTAAAACTACGAAATTGAGCTAAGGTTTTTCGTATTTAAAACATGAAGTGAATAGAAAAAGAGGTCAAGTTTTAACTTGACCTCTTTTGAAATATTGTTTAGGTAGAATAAAACAGAAGCAGAAAATATAAATATTTATTTTCATTTTATCGAAGTCTATTATCTTAGTTACACAATATTTAAGTAATTTTACATTTACTAAATTAAAATATTATTTTAGTGTCAAATAGTCATTGTTGATGGTATAATTTAAGAGAAGTTTATATAAGGGAGTTTTTATTATGGTTATTAATAATATTAATTTAGTTATACCCAAAGATATTCAAAAGGGCTTAGAATCAGGTATATACAAACAATTTGGTTCTGTTATCAGAAATAATAAGGGACAGATTATTAAGCATCTCAAAGCTGTAGATTTTTCTAAAGATACTGCAAATAAATTAATCGGCAATAAGGCTATAAAAGTTGGACTAATAGGTGCAGGAGTTTTAGCTGTAGGAGGAGTTGGTTATTACGGCTATCGTAGTATTCAGATGAATAGTGTATCAAAATCTCTAATAAAGAGGTTAACTCAGTATTTAATTACGGCTCAAAAAGGAGAATTGACTGAGAAAGATATTGATAAGTTTTTAAATTTCTTAAATAAAAATGAATCTCAGCTAAAGAAATTAGAATTAGATACCTCTCTTGATGAATTATTTGAATTGGTTAAGGCTTATACAGAGCAGTTTGCTGAAGCAAACAACTATGTATATCATAAAGAAACTAAAAGAAAAACTAATCATAACGACAAAATTATTAATCTAAAAGAGTATCTTAAAGTACAAAAGAACATATATAGTTCAGAAGTAATTTAGTTATTTTAATTTTATAATTTGAGATGCTAAAAAAGTTTCTATTCTAATTTCTGAAAATAATTTTTAAACAAGTATTTTCATTCAAATCATATTTTTTCAATTATAAATGATTTATCAGAATACGAAGTGGTGGAAAAAATAGTAGAGTTAGTTTGAAGAAAACGAGGGATTATGCAATTATTAGTTCAAGTGAAACACATGCTTTTCAAAATAGGTTTTAAGAAAGATTGCATATTTTTATCTAGAGGTAAAGGAAAAATTTTTTAAAATAACTTTTAAATTTTTTTCAGTCTCAGCTTTGTCTGTATCCATTTTAAGAATCGTTGCAAAATTCTGCTGTATTAGAGTATCTATGTGTATAAGTTAAATTTTGTAAAAACTTTTTTAATGTAGGAGTAGACACAAATAGATAAACATATTAATAATTGTTGCTGAATATATATAAAAAGCACTTTAGTTGATAGTAACATAACATGTGTTACCGGATAAAGTGCTTTGTTGATTTTCTAGATACTCAAGAATTTTTCTCTTGATTCATTTGAATCTTCCATTTTGAAAAGCTTTATAAAATCAAGATAGTCAGAATATCGTTCTTCTGGGATAAATGTTAACAATTCTTCTGTATCAGATTCAGATTGGTTTAGGCCCCATTCGTTCAGTATTCTAACGAATTCATCAGAAATACGAATATCACGTTCTCTAATTTCATCAAGTCCCCAATTGTTATTACTTTGACTTAATTCAAGTAAGATGCCAACTTTGGACTTCTTGTAGCTTTCTTTTTTCTTAGCAAAGTATCCGTTACTTGCGATAATATTGAGCTTCTTTTCAATGGGAATCTTATTACCAATATGTTCAACTAATTCTTTGATTTCAGAATCTGAATTTGTTGGGAAATAACTTGATTGCCATTTTTGGGGAAGGATATGCTCAATTTCCCATTTTTCTGGTAATAATTCCGATTGATGTTGGTAAGCTATGATATTTAATATCATCTTCACTGTATTACGATTCGCATTTTTGATTTTATCTGACAATTCTTTCTCATCGATTTCGCTGAAATTGAATCTGGGTTGTGATGAGTTAACTATTTCTGCATTTAAATTCAAGATTCCAGTTTTTACGGCATTAATTGTTGGTGTTATGATATATTTTGCAGAAAGAACTGCTAATAATCTCTTCACAAAAATAAGAAAATCCTCTTCAAATGTGTCTTTATGATGATAGTGTAAATAGTAAATGACAACAGGATATTTCCAGAACTCATTAGGATAAGAGGCCAGAGCATCCAAAATTTGTTTTATTTCCATATTTTCGGACCATTTTTCATTTTCTAGTGAGACTCTATTATTTATCACTATCCACAAATTTAAAATGGCATTTAAGTTTTGCATTAAATCTTGTGAGTACAGTTTTTCGAAATTATTTTTTGCATAATATTTTCTAATACCAGGGGTGGTTGTCTTACGATCATTTTCTTTTGCTCTCAAGTAAAACATATAGTAGTAAAATAACTTTTGAATACTTTCACCAGCATTTGAAGCTTGTTCATCTAGTTCTTGCCAGAGTTCTATAAATTCCTTTTTTTCATTAGAATTCAAGTGATTATAAATTTTTGCTTTAAAAATATCGGCATCTGATAATGCTAATCCTCTATCGTTTAGAGTTGAAAAAATAGTTAGTGCTGTTTCTTGACTATCGGCTGTAATAGGGAGAAGAATAGCTTGATTTAAGATATTACTGATGAAGTTATAAAAGGACAATGGATTATCTGCAGCATATTCATTAACTAGTTGCTGGAGCAATCTATAATTTTTAGCATAGTTGCTATTTGATTTTTCATCTGCTTTTCCAGAGACTAGTATCTTAGCAAATTCTTGATTTCCCTCTTCTCCCATTACCCGGGAACTAATAAGGATTTCATCAAAATTAACTACTCCTGTAGTTGGATTTTGTTTCCAAATTGTTGGTTCAATTTGACTTTTCAAGAAATTAGTCTCAGGACCACCACTTTCTAATTTAGTGTAAATAGCTCTCAATAGCAACAAGAGGCTTGTAATACGCTGTTGACCATCGATGATTTCCTGTTCTTTATTGTCATTTTCATATGCAACTATTGTGCCAAGAAAGTAAGTATTACTTTCATCTTCGGTTGTATTGAGTGTGTATTCAGTTAAATCATCGAATAAAACTTGGATTTGTTCGTCTGACCAAGCATATGGTCTTTGATATTCGGGAATAATAAATCTTTTATTCTTTCCAGTCTCTAAGAGTTGTTTGACGCTTCTTTTGTCAACATTTATTGATGTAGTCATAGAAGAAATTCCTTTGATTTGTTTATAATATAGCTCATTATATCAATTTTTTACAAAAATTGATATTTTTAAGAAAACACAATGTTAATAAATGGTATAATAAAGCTAGTTCAAATTGCTGGAGATAATATAATGTTAGCTGATAAAGAAATTTTCTTCAAAGTGGGGAATATCCTCCGTGAGCAAGGGATACTTGAAAAGTTTGAAGAGGAAAATGGAGAAATAACTGGTCATATGATGATTACAATGACGGAAATACCTCCTGAATTAGGAATTGATAAAATTAGCGATAATATACGTGCTTTTTGTGCTTCCTTTGATTTCTATGATATGATGATTGGAATTGCATTTGATTTAGACACAATGGAACTTATTCCTCAAATGTGGTTCACTCCTCAGACTGATGATGCTGTGGAACCTTCTAGTGAATGGATTGAATTCTTTGTAAAAACTCTATGTGAGAATATATCGGAAGATGGTTTTGGAGTACCAATGTATAGTTTTTTAAATGATCACAGCGACCTCACGATTGTTCCGACTAAATCATAGAAAAGAGAAAGGAGAAAGATTTTGAATAAACAGGATTACCGCTTAGCTCACGCATATTCTAGTAATAATAAGCCTGAGTTGGAAAAGGATAAAATTTGTGGTTGTTTTTATTGTAAGCAAATTTTTTCTCCACTTGAAATTGATGATTGGATAGTGGAAGACACGAAAATAGACTACAGAGGAACTGCTTTATGCCCATATTGTGGTATTGATTCTGTAATTGGTGCAAGCTCTGGATTCCCAATAACTAAAGAATTTCTTGAAGCAATGCATCGGACTTGGTTTGGATAATTTCGTTAATATTATTGTATAATAAAGAATTTGTTAAATTTATATGGTATTTTAATCTCTACCTTTTTCAAGAATACTAATGATTCCTTTTATAATCGTATTGATAGATACAATAGTTGATTAAAACAGAACTAAACTATTCCTCTATTATAAAAATATTGATTCAATTTTATAAAATTAATAAGTAAAATTAGTCCTAAGAAAACATGGTTTTACACTGTTTTTAAAATAACTGTGAACTATTTTTTCAAAACTAGGTCTTAAGAAAGTCAGTAAAGCATCAAATAATAGAAGAATAAAATTTAATATAAAAAAATCCCATCAGAATAATTTCTGGTGGGGTTTTTGGTGGGGAACCAATCAATTTTGATTGATTTTTAACCTTTTATAATAACCTAAAGTGCTGTTAAAACAACCATTTCACTTCAAATCATGTTTATAAATCATTCCCACTCACTAAAAGTCAGATATTGACTGTTTAGGATAGTTGATTTAATAGTGATTGATAATACAATCAATTAGTACTATTTGACATTATTTGAGTCTTTTGTTGTTAAATTGTTGTTATCTTTTTGCCAAGGCCATTTGAATCTTCGATTAGACTTTTTGAACTTTTCAAATTCAATAATATCATCAGCAAATTCTTTGGCTTCAACTAGTATAGTATCTAAAATTAACTCTTCGTCTTTATCAAGTTTATTTTTCTCCAGCAGTATTTCTTTAAGTTTTGCTGGATTTAAAGATTCATCTAATAATTCAAATGCTAAAGTCATTTTTAAATCATAAAGGCTTTGTATATTGGACTCTTTTAGGACACTTAAATCATACTTATATTTTTGATTTAAAATTCTATCTCCAAAATTTACCTTGCGTCCTAATAATTCGTCAGTGGTTGTATCTAGTATGTTGGCTAATTTTATAATGTTATCTAAAGTAGGTTCTGCCTTACCACTTTCCCAATTACTATAAGATTTCTGACTTATATTTAATTTAGTTGCTAATTCAGTTTGAGTTAGTTTTTTTTCTTTACGCAACTCTTTTAATACAATATTGTTTAATGCCATATAATTTACCTCAAAAAAATTTAAGTTCACGGTTGACAAATATACCTGCTAGGTATATAATTAAAACATACCTTGTAGGTATATTCAAATTATACCAAACTATACAATGTTTGACAAGAAGAGAGGTACATAGCCTATGATTGTATAATAAAGTCTTTGAAGAAAGTTCCTCAAAGACTAGAATCTTAGTAAATTCAGTTTCTTGTTGCTAGTAGCTAGTAGCTGGTAGCAGGAGCGAAAGCAGAATGCCAGCGACTGCGGACGCCAGCGCTCACTAGCGCTCACTAGCAACTAAGGATAGGTTACTAGTAGCTGGTAGCTAGTAGTAGGAGCGAAAGCGTGAGCCAGCGACTGCGTGTACTAGCGTGTACCAGCGTGTACTAGTCACCTATCAGTAACATAGGATATTTCACAAACTTTTAGTAGAAAATAGACCTACAATCTCTAATAGGTAGGTCTAAAAGACATTGAAGAGCCTTCAAACCCTTGGGAGAGTAGGTACGGAGTGCATTTTATTGAACGAAATCGTATTGGTGCTTAGAGCCACAAGGGAATAGAGCCTATTTGATGTCTTTTGCCGAAAGACAAGGATATTTAAGCAAGTGAAAAAAGATTGTGAAATTTTATCAAACATATAGATAAGGAAATATAAAAATGGAAAAATTTAAAATAACTTCAACACAATTTATTAAAGGTGAATTTGAATTCGACAAAGAGCAATTTGAGATACCGGAAGTACTAAGAGTAGATTTCTCAAAAGCTAGAGAAAAATATGAATATGTTGAAATTAACGGAGAAAGTACAAAAACTGATAAAATTGAACGTTACACAGCTTATTCTAAAGATGGAGAATTGGCTCAATTCTTAGAAGAAAAAGGTATGGTTTCCGAGATTGAAGAATTGAAGGACTTTGTATTTGAGATTTCAGGCGATCTTGAAAAAGTCAAAATGTTCAAAGAAAAAGGTGTAACTCGTTTTATCACTCTGACAGATTATGCTATTAAACCAAAATGGAACGGTTCAAGACAATGCTTTGATGGTATTAAATTAGAGGTGAGAGAATTTGAAGAGGTGTAATACGGTCACTATTGACTGGTTTGCTAATACAGTTAAACCGGTTGATGATGTGGACTATATGAAATCTTGTAAGTATGTAATTGAAGAACTATTAAAATTAAATTTTAATGATTTTGTCCTTGAGTTGTACGGTACAAACCGGTATAATCACCATTTTGCTTATGCAGATATTAAGGTTTATTTCTCTCTTAATGATGATAATTCAATGAATTATGGAATGGGAATTTTTACCGAAATGAGAGGGCAAGGATGTAGGCAATATGAACAATTTATGGACGGTTCAGGTAATAACTGGAGCGCTTTAATAAGTAGGTATCTAAATGATTGTGCTCATTTTACAAGGCTAGATGTAGCAAATGATATTTATGATGGAAGTTTATCAGTTCAGAAAATTTACGAATATTGCAAACAAGGTTTATGTATTAGCTATTCAAAAAAATATGAGTATCATGAAACTGGCAGACTTGAAGATGGTGAAATCGTTGGAGAAACAATAAATATTGGGAGAAAAGGGAGTAACTCGCAACAGTGGGGAGTGTATAATAAGCTGATGGAACAAGGAGAGAAAGCAAGCGACATAGGAATTGATTCATGGATTCGTTCGGAGCTTAGATTATTTGGAGATAAGGCTGTGTTATTTGCTCAAAATATGGCTATGAAGAAACCATTGAAAGATTTGTTTTTCTCTGTATTAGCCAGCCATTATCGATTTGTTTTATCGGATAAATACTCGATAGATACAAAAAAATCAAGAAGGGATACTGTTTCATGGTGGAATGAATATATTCAAACAAAGGAGCGTACAAAATTGAAAACAGTAAGAGAAGAGACCACTTTGCTTAAGTCAAAAGAATTTCTAGAAACTCAAGTTGCTCGAACACTTTCAAAGGTTTATAAGGCTTATGAGAGTTCTCAAGGGGTAGAATCTGCAAATGCATATATAAATTATCTGTTAGCTCTTGGTCTTGAAAAAATGAATGATAAAGATTATACAGAAGTCAAAGAATTTTCCGTTGAGCAAAATAACAGTTTTTCATGGGGGAAATAAAATGGCTAAAAAATTGTTATTTTCTTTGACAAAAGATTAGAGTTAGATTTTTGTATAATACGAATCGGAAAAAGTTTGTTGGTAAGTCAGGAACTGGATAATATATATATGTTCATGAATGATAAAGATTTATGGACTAAATGCAAAAAAAAGATGCGTGAAAATTCATCACACATCAAAATAAAAAACCAAAATAATTATATCATAAAGAAAGGGGAAAAAGTATGTTTGTTGTAAAAAAAGATTTAATGAAATTAGGTTTTTCAAGTTGGCAAGCTATGATGTTAGTAAAACAGGCTAAAGCAAAATTAGCTAGTCAAGGTCTAACATGGTATGAAAGTAAAGGCTTAGGACGTGTGCCACTTGAGACGGTAGAAGAAATTTTAGGTGTAAAAATAGATGAAGCAAGTCTAGTAGATATGGAAGTAAAAGAAAATGCCTAAAATACCTAGTATTTACCCTATGAGTAATGGCACGTATAGAGCGACTGTTTCTCTAGGTTTTGATGTTCAGACTGGCAAAAGGATACAAAAGTTTAAGAATGGCTTTAAAACGCAAAAGGAAGCTCAAGAGTGGCGCTTACGTATGCTTGCTGATTTTGGTAAAGGTTCTATAACCGTTAATAGTACAATGACTTTTAAAAAGTTTCTTGATGATTATTTTATACCAGACTATAAAAGCCAAGTAAGAAAACGTACTTTTGATATGACACAATCAAAATTTAAAAGACTGTCATATTTTGAGAATATGAAGTTATCGGATATTCAAGCACCTCATGTTAAGCAATGGCAAAATTCAATGTTTATAGAGGAATTGTCTAATAATTATATTCGTTCTGTTCATCAAATCTTACAACAAATCTTTGATTTAGCAGTTAAACTAGGTATGTTATCAAGTAATGTTGCTAAAACGGTAGGAAACGTAAAAAAAGACCGTCCTAAAGTTGATTTTTGGACGGTGGAAGAATTTCAGCTATTCATTAGTACATTTGATAAATCTAATATCTATGAATTATTGTACTTTACTACATTTTGGTTTTTCTTTATGACTGGAGTTAGAACAAGTGAATTACAAGCTATTGAATGGTCGAAAATAGATTTTGAAAAAGGTACTGTTTTAATAGACTGTTCAATGTATTATAAAAGCCAAAAAGAGTGGTATCTTACCGATACAAAATCTATATCAGGTGTAAGGCTTTTATATCTTGATGATGATACATTGGAACATTTGAAATATTGGAAGAAAGCACAATCTCAGATAGGAGAATGTAAATTTGTATTTTCGATAGCAGATAGTCCGTTGGTAAAATCAACTCTTAAACGTGTTCTAAAATCTCATAGTGATTACGCAAAAATAAAATCAATCAGGATCCACGATTTAAGGCACTCTCATGCCAGCTTTATGCTCTCTCTAGGAATGAATGATTTAGAAATGCAAAATCGTCTAGGACATGCTGATATTAAGACCACACTTGGAACGTACTCTCATTTAAGACCAAATGCAATGAAAGAAGTGGCAACTAGAATGACTGGAAAAGTAGTGGTGAGTGATAATAATATCAGAAAAAGTAAATTTAATGGCAATCAGCATACTAAAAATTTTCAATCTAAAGTTTTATCTGACTAGCAAAGTCTGTCTGATTAAACTTTTGATTCCTACGGTAAACTATTGAAGTTTACCGTATTATTAGTTATAATTCATATACAAGGGGGTTCTATGATGAAAGATGTTCAATTAAAACAAAATCACGTTCGATATTTAAAGTCTATCAGCGATTTAGAAAAAATGTTTGATGATGGAGAGTATGTAAGTGAAGAAGAATTCCTTAAAAGTTATGAATATGTAGAAACAAATGATGACGGTCATGAAATATGGCATTTAAAACCACATATTCAAAAACAGATTAAAGATAAGTATGATTTATAGGAAAAATTATAGCTTTGTTGTTAAATTGTTGTTAAAGTAAAATAAAAAGCCTTAGAAAGATTGATTTCTAGGCTTTTTTTAACTAATTAACTCTATTCCCACTCTACAGTTGCAGGTGGTTTACTTGTAATATCGTAGACGATGCGGTTAACGTGGTCAACTTCGTTTACGATACGAACTGAGATTTTTTGGAGGACTTCCCATGGAATCTTCGCAAAGTCAGCTGTCATTCCATCGATAGAAGTGATAGCACGGATGGCGATTGTGTAGTCATAGGTACGGCCGTCACCCATAACACCCACGGAACGAACGCCTGTGTTGACAGTGAAGTATTGCCAGATATCCCGGTCAAGACCAGCTTTGGCGATTTCTTCACGGAGGATAGCGTCTGATTCACGAACGGTTTCGAGTTTTTCTTCAGTGATTTCTCCCATAACACGGATGGCAAGACCTGGTCCTGGGAATGGTTGGCGCCATACGATGTGGTCTGGCATACCAAGCTCAGTACCAAGTGCACGAACTTCATCTTTATAAAGAGTGTTCAGTGGCTCGATCAGTTCAAACTGCATGTCTTCTGGAAGTCCACCCACATTGTGGTGAGACTTGATAGTTTGAGCAGTATCGGTACCAGACTCGATCACGTCAGTATAGAGAGTTCCTTGCGCCAAGAATTTCACGTCTTTTAGTTTGCTTGCTTCATCATCAAAGACATAAACAAACTCGTTACCGATGATTTTACGTTTTTGCTCTGGATCAGACACACCAGCAAGTTTATCCAAGAAACGTTTGGCAGCGTCTGCTTTAACGATGTTCAAACCAAACTTACCACCAAGCATATCCATGACTTGGTCAGCTTCACCTTTACGGAGAAGACCGTGGTCTACAAAGATACAGATCAATTGATCGCCGATGGCTTTTTGGAGGAGAACCCCAACAACAGAAGAGTCAACACCACCTGAAAGACCAAGGAGAACACGTTTGTCTCCCACCTTTTCACGGATTTGTTTGATTTGCATCTCGATAAAGTTATCCATAGTCCAGTCACCTTTGGCACCACAGATGTTCAAGGCAAAGTTACGAAGGATATCATAGCCGTGAACTGAATGACGAACCTCTGGGTGGAATTGGATACCATAGATTTTCTTGTCTGGATTTTCGATTGAAGCATAAGGACAGTCAGCTGATGTACCAGTACGAATGAAATCAGCAGGAATTTCTGTAACAGCATCTCCGTGGCTCATCAAGACAAGTTGTTCTTCTGGAGTTCCAGCAAAAAGAGCAGATTCTGTGTGAGTCAATTTTGATTGACCGTATTCACGGTTACCAGCGTCACCTGCAGGAACAACTTTTCCTCCAAGCTTGTGAGTCAATAGCTGCATACCATAACAGATTCCCAAAATCGGAATTCCAAGTTCAAAAATTTCTGGATCAATATCAAACGATCCTTCTTCGTAAACAGAGTTTGGACCACCTGAAAGTACAATCCCGATAGGATTGATAGCACGGACTTCGTCAGCCGAAATCTTGTGACTTTTTAGTTCTGAAAAGACACCAATCTCACGGATACGACGTGAGATGAGTTGGTTGTACTGGCTACCATAGTCCAGTACGATGATCTTTTCGACATCTTGCAAATCAGTTGAAATGTTGCTCATCTTTTCCCTTTCTTAAAAGAAATATCTTCTTGAATATTCTATCATAAAAGGGTTAGAATTACCAACTAAACAAGTGCGGTTTGACTTTTCCCTATGAGTTACGGTACAATGGAAAAAATAAAGAAAAGAAGTGATCAAGCATGTTACCAGCTTATATGAAAATCCACGACCAAATCAAGAAAGACATTGACGAGGGAAGTTGGAAAATTGGAGAAAGACTTCCTAGTGAACGAGATTTAGCAGAAGAATTTGCCGTTAGCCGCATGACCCTGCGTCAAGCAATCTCTCTTTTGGTTGAAGAAGGGGTTTTGGAACGACGTGTAGGTAGTGGGACCTTTGTTTCAAGCACACGTGTTCAGGAAAGAATGCGTGGAACAACCAGTTTCACCGAGATTGTGAAAGCTCAAGGGAAAACTCCGTCTAGTCACTTGATTTCTTATCGTCGAACCATTCCAAATGAGCAAGAAGTGGCTAAACTTGGTTTACTGCCAACTGATAACATCATTCGTATGGAGCGTGTTCGCTATGCCGACAAAGTCCCTGTTGTCTATGAAGTGGCGTCGATTCCTGAGAAATTTATCAAAAATTTCAAAAAAGAAGAAGTAACCAAGCACTTCTTTCAAACCTTGCAAGAACATGGTTATCGAATCGGTAAGTCTCATCAGACCATCTATGCTCGACTAGCCAAAGAAAAGATAGCTCATTACTTAGAAGTTGAAAAAGGGCATGCTATTTTAGGATTGACTCAGGTTTCTTACTTTGATGACGGAACGGCTTTTGAGTATGTAAAGAGTCAATACGTCGGAGAACGGTTTGAATTTTATCTAGAAAATAATTAGTTTATAACATCCCTCTTGAAGTAGGAAATCCCTCTTACTTTAAGAGTTTTTAATTTGCTTCAGATTAGAAAATATTTTCCTATGAAGAAAAATAGTAATCATACGAGTATTTTTCAAAGTTTCGTGTTATAATAGTTAGGTTATATGGTCCCGATAAGGTGGTGGGATTGATTGTAAATACTCTTCCTACCAGTTCTTTGTAACTCTATAACGAATATTTTTTAAGGGGGGACATTTTTATGTCAGAACGTAAATTATTCACGTCTGAATCTGTATCTGAGGGGCATCCAGATAAGATTGCAGACCAAATTTCAGATGCTATCTTGGATGCTATTTTAGAGCAAGATCCAGAAGCACACGTGGCTGCTGAAACAGCTGTTTATACTGGTTCCGTACATGTTTTCGGTGAAATTTCAACAAATGCTTATGTCGATATTAACCGAGTAGTTCGTGATACCATTGCAGAGATTGGTTATACCAATACTGAGTACGGTTTTTCTGCGGAGACGGTTGGAGTTCACCCATCTTTGGTAGAACAATCTCCTGATATTGCCCAAGGGGTTAATGAAGCCTTGGAAGTTCGTGGAAACGCAGATCAAGATCCACTTGACTTGATTGGAGCTGGAGACCAAGGTCTCATGTTTGGTTTTGCGGTGGATGAAACAGAAGAACTCATGCCATTGCCAATTTCACTCAGTCACAAATTGGTTCGTCGTTTAGCAGAGCTTCGTAAGTCTGGTGAGATTAGCTATCTTCGTCCAGATGCCAAATCACAGGTCACTGTTGAGTATGATGAAAATGACCGTCCAGTGCGCGTGGATACAGTTGTTATTTCAACCCAACATGATCCAGAAGTGAAAAATGAGCAAATCCATGAAGATGTGATTAACAAGGTTATCAAAGAAGTCATTCCAGCTTCTTACCTAGATGATGAGACTAAATACTTTATCAATCCAACAGGTCGTTTCGTTATCGGAGGACCTCAAGGAGATTCAGGTTTGACTGGTCGTAAAATCATCGTGGATACCTATGGTGGTTATTCACGTCACGGTGGTGGTGCCTTCTCTGGTAAGGATGCGACTAAGGTGGACCGTTCTGCTTCTTATGCAGCTCGCTACATTGCTAAAAACATTGTTGCTGCAGGTCTTGCTAAGAAAGCTGAAGTGCAATTGGCTTACGCAATTGGGGTGGCTCATCCAGTATCTGTTCGTATCGATACCTTCGGTACGGGAACAGTCGCTGAAAGCAAATTAGAAGCAGCAGCGCGTCAAATCTTTGACCTTCGCCCAGCAGGAATCATCCAAATGCTGGATCTCAAACGTCCCATCTACCGTCAAACAGCGGCCTATGGACATATGGGGCGTACAGATATTGATCTTCCATGGGAACGCTTGGACAAGGTAGAAGCCTTGAAAGAAGCTGTTAAGTAACATAAAAAAAGATTGGTCTAAGGACCAATCTTTTTTAGTTTATAATTACTTATCTAGTATTTTTACAAAAGCCCAGTTTCCAATTGACTTTGTTCCGTAGTCTAATATCATGGAATCCAGTAATTCATACTTGTTTTTTTCATAGAAACACACATTTTTCTCAGTGCTGGTGATTAAGCCTAGACGTTTGCAACCTTTGGCTTTAAGATAGGGTTCAACACCTTCTTGTAGGAATTCACTCCCGATTCCTTGGTTTTGGATTGAAGCGTTGACTCCTAACATCATCAAATACCAATCAAAGTTCCCAGATTTTTTCAAATGTTGTTCAGAGCGATCGACTAAATCAAGATATTTCAAGAGATTGCGGGGGGTAATAAAGCGGAAAAGCTTGATAATCCCATTCAACAAATAAGATAAGATGGAAAAATCCTTTTGTTGTAGAAGTGCGATAGCCAGGATTTCCCCATCTCGTTCAGCGACTAGACAGGTCTCTCCTTTGATGTAGAGTCTGGTCAAAAGGCTATATAACAATTCTAAGAATGCTGGGTAATATTCTGGTTTCTTTAAATCATCTTTGATAAGAGTCATGAAAGGGTAGTCCATAAAGGCTCCAGCCAATACTTTCCCGATTTTTTGGTGTTCATCTAGCCTGGCTTCTCTATATACTATTTCTTTCATATCATACTCCTTCATTTTCTCTCTCTAACTATTATAACGAAATTTCTCTCATTTTTCGATTAAAATGTGAAAAATTCACAAAAAAGCTTTAACTACAATAATTTTTTGAAGACATAAACAAGAAAAGGTATTAAAAAACCCCGCAGTTTTATCTGTAGGGTAGATTAATTCTATTTTGTAGGAATTGAAATTTCAATCAATTTATCAGAATAGAGGGTTTTGATATTTGCTTCATCAACAGCTTGTTTATCAATTTTACGATTTAAAAAGAATTCTTGGATTTTCTCAATTTCTTTTTCACGGATTGCACGATGTTTATTGGAAATGAGGATTTCGTAATGAAGCGGAGCCTGAGTAAAAATAACATCTGTATTTCCCGCAGAATAAACCTCTACAAGCGTTGCGTCAGTGCTTTCTAGCTGACTTTTAACAAGTTGCGAGTGTGAATTTGTAGTATTGATAAGCTTCATAGGGTTTCCTCCTGTATTTCTATGTCTATTATAGCACTTTTTGAGAAATTTGGTAAAGATAGTTTAAATTTGATGTTGTTTTTTCCAAGCTTTGATTGCCCATTTGTGACTTCCACGTTTTAAGTTAGTAATAGCTTCATCGACTGGGAACCAAGCTAGATGATTGAAGTCTTCGAGAGGTTTTTGAATTTCTTGGTAAGAAGTGGCTTCGTAGAGATAGGCTGGATTGTAGTAGTAGGTATCACGATGGCTGGAATAGAAATATTCATCCGCTTGTCCGTAGTAGGTGCCAATTTCAGCTGTAAATCCTAATTCTTCAATCAATTCTCGCTTGAGAGCTTCAAGGTGGTTTTCACCTTCTTCAATTTCTCCCCCTGGTAAGAACCATGCACCATTTGGAGCTTGTACGAGGATAATCTTTTCATGGTTTGCATCTGGTATGACTGCATAAACGCCATATCTATTTTTGTAGGTTACTCCCTCTTTTTTGTCTCCAAATGTTGGATTTGCCATAAATTTCTCCTTCGTGAGTGCGCTTTCTTTCTATAATAGTAAAGAATGCTCTCACTGTCAAGCAAGAACATTCTTTTGTATGTGAGGAACTAGTAGTTTGACTCGACCGTTTCCGTTTTATTTTTGGACTTAATCACGATTTTACCTTTACTTGTCATGACTGCCTTGAGGTCTTTTTCACTTGGATTTTCAAGGTAGTAGTCTGTAATGGCATCTTCGATATAGTCTTGGATGGTACGACGGAGTGGACGAGCTCCCATTTTTGGATCGTAACCAAGGTCTACAAGTTTTTCTTTAACCTTATTTGTTACATCTAAATGGATGTTATTACTTGAGAGACGTTTATTCACATCGTCCAACATAAGGTCAACGATTTGAAGGAGATTTTCCTTGCTGAGGGCTTTAAATTCGATAATACCATCAAAGCGGTTCATGAATTCTGGGCTAAAGAAGTTGCCTAATTCTCCAAGGACAGAGTTGGTACGGCCTTCTCGAGTAGCACCAAATCCGACGCTTGCTTCAGCTTTTCCTGTACCTGCATTTGAGGTCATGATTATGATGGCGTCTTTAAAGCTAACGGTACGACCTTGCCCATCCGTTAAACGACCATCATCCAATACTTGAAGGAACATATGCATAACATCTGGATGGGCTTTTTCAACTTCATCTAGGAGGATCAGTGAGTATGGATTACGACGGACCTTTTCAGTCAATTGACCAGCTTCATCATAGCCAACATAACCTGGAGGAGCACCGACCAGTTTAGCAACACTGTGTTTTTCCATGTATTCACTCATATCAAAGCGAATCATGCTGTCAGCAGAGCCAAAGAGTTCGATAGCTAGTTGTTTAGAAAGTTCTGTTTTACCGACTCCAGTAGGACCAACAAAGAGGAAGCTACCAATTGGACGGTTTGGAGTGCCTAGACCAACACGATTACGACGAATTGCCTTGGCAATCTTATCAACTGCATCATCTTGACCAATGACATGAGCCTTGAGGTCGTCTGCTAGATTGATAAGTTGAGACTGTTCTTTTTCTTTCAAATCACCAACCGGAATATTGGTCTTTTGTTCAATGATGTGTTCAATCGTCTTTTCACTGATGATTGGAGTATCCTGATCCGTTACCTTGGTCTTTTGCATTTCCTTATATTTAGCAATCTGGTCACGGAAGTAGGCTGCTTTTTCAAAGTCTTCATCGCGGGTTGCTTGTGCCTTGAGATTTTCCGCTTCGATTAAACGTTGGTCGATGACCTTTGGATCCACAAAATTTAAGGTTAAGTTCATTTTAGAACCAGCTTCATCTAGGAGGTCAATGGCCTTATCCGGCAAGAAACGATCTTGGATGTAGCGATTAGATAGAGTAGCAGCTGCTTCGATAGCTCCCTCAGTATAATGAACATGATGGTAATCTTCGTATTTCTTTTGAATACCTTTCAGGATAATAATGGTTTCTTCAACAGTTGGTTCATCAACCTTGACTGGCTGCATACGACGTTCAAGGGCTGCATCCTTTTCGATGATGCGGTATTCATTGAGGGTAGTAGCACCCACTAACTGAAGTTCGCCACGAGATAGGGCTGGTTTGAGGATGTTTCCTGCATCCATATTTCCATCTCCAGCAGAACCAGCACCGACAATTTCGTGAATTTCGTCGATAAAGAGGATGACATCTTTGCGCTCACGGATTTCTTCCATGAGTTTTTGCATGCGCTCTTCGAACTGGCCTCGGATACCTGTACCTTGAACAAGACTCACGACATCTAGGCGGATGACTTCTTTCCCTTGAAGTTTGTGGGGAACATCACCGTCTACAATTTTCTGTGCTAAGCCTTCGACAACTGCTGTCTTACCAACACCAGGCTCCCCAATCAGTACTGGGTTGTTTTTAGTTCTGCGGTTGAGGATTTCAATGACACGGATGATTTCTTCGTCACGGCCGATAACTGGGTCGACATTTCCACGACGGGCAATCTCAGTTATATTGATACCATACTCATCCAAGAGGCCCTTTTCTTGGCTAGGAGGAGGTGTTTGAGCTGGTCCACGATTTTGAGAACCATAACCCCCATTACCACCGTATCCGCCACCTGACTGGGTTGGAGGAACATTATTATTAGAAGAAGGTCTAAAGTTGTTCAGGTCGTTAAAGAAGTCTCCAAATGGATCAAAATCACGATTGTTTAAATCTGTAATGCCTTTGAACAAGCTATTGTTAGGATCTGTTTTGATAATTTTGTAGCAATTTTGGCAAAGATCGATTTGCTTTTGTTGCCCATTAAGATTAGTGTAAAGATGGATCGTTGAGTCATTGATTTTACAATTTTGACAGAGCATACCTCTACCTCGTTTCTTTCTTGGCTTTGACTAAAATAGAAAGGTCAAAAATAGTCAAAGTTCTTTAGTCTCATTATATCATGATTAAAGGGGAAAGCAAGCAAAAAGATTGCTTGTTACAATTAAACATTCCAGGCAATTCTTACTAGACTTTAGTGATAAAAATAAAAATCCCATTTGTCATGCAAAAAGGATTTTCATTGGTCAAAGCAGGAGTATTCTCCAGCCCATATTCAACTATTAGTATAAAAGTTCGTAGATTTCCATCGCAATGAGGTCGATGCTATCAAATGTATATGTTTCACGAGCTTCAACGTCACGAAGTGTGAAAAGTGGTCCATTTTCTTCGTCGTGGTTAAAAGCAACCTCTGCGACAACAACTCCTTCGCGCTCAAAGTTACGTTTTAAATTACCACCATCTTTAGTCATTGCTTCTAAGCGATTGATGATTCTAACCAAATGTGATTCCATTTTGATTCTCCTCCATTTCTTATCTTTACTATTTTACCATAAACAGACTCCACTTGACTAGAAAAAAACTAAGATTTCTCGCTATTTCTATCGTCTTTGAAAATTTATTGAAAATATTAGGAGAAAATGTTGAATTTTTATGCAAAATATGTTATACTTATACAAGTTTTGAGTTTAAATATTAAAAATAGAAAGTAGAGTATCCATGAATTTTTCTTTTTTACCGAAATATCTACCGTATTTTAACTATGGTGCCGTTGTAACAATTATCATATCTATCTTGGTGGTCTTCTTGGGGACCATTCTAGGAGTGCTGTTGGCCTTTGCACAACGTTCAAAGATTAAACCACTTACCTGGTTGGCTAATCTATATATCTGGGTCTTCCGTGGGACACCGATGATGGTGCAGATTATGATTGCTTTTGCCCTGATGCATATTAGTGCTCCAACGATTCAAATTGGGATTTTAGATGTTGATCTTACTCGTTTGATCCCAGGGATTATCATTATCTCTATGAATAGTGGTGCCTATGTATCAGAAACTGTTCGTGCTGGGATTAATGCAGTGCCAAAAGGACAACTAGAAGCAGCCTATTCACTAGGTATTCGCCCTAAAAATGCTATGCGCTATGTCATTTTACCACAGGCTATCAAGAATATTTTACCAGCCTTGGGGAATGAGTTTATTACCATTATCAAGGATAGCTCGCTCTTGTCAGCTATCGGGGTTATGGAGTTATGGAATGGAGCTACTACAGTGTCAACAACCACATATCTACCATTGACTCCACTTCTATTTGCAGCTTTTTACTACTTAATTATGACATCTATCTTGACAGTAGCCTTGAAAGCTTTTGAAAATCGTATGGGACAAGGAGATAAAAAATAATGACTGAAACACTTATAAAAATCGAAAACCTTCATAAAAGCTTTGGAAAAAATGAAGTTTTAAAAGGGATTGATCTTGAAATCAAAAAAGGGGAAGTAGTGGTCATTATTGGACCATCTGGTAGCGGTAAGTCAACCCTCCTTCGCTCGATGAATCTCCTTGAAGAAGCTACAAAAGGAAAGGTTATCTTTGAGGGTGTTGACATTACGGATAAGAAAAATGACCTTTTTGCCATGCGCGAAAAGATGGGAATGGTTTTCCAACAGTTCAATCTCTTCCCGAATATGACAGTCATGGATAACATTACACTTTCTCCGATTAAGACTAAGGGAGAAAGTAAGGAAGTGGCTGAGAAGAGAGCGCTTGAGCTCTTGGAAAAGGTTGGGTTGCCAGATAAGGCAAATGCCTATCCACAAAGCTTGTCGGGCGGGCAACAACAGCGTATCGCTATTGCGCGTGGTCTTGCTATGGAGCCAGATGTTTTGCTATTTGATGAACCAACTTCTGCTTTAGACCCAGAAATGGTAGGAGAAGTACTAGCAGTTATGCAAGAACTTGCCAAGTCAGGTATGACCATGGTCATCGTAACACATGAGATGGGCTTTGCACGTGAAGTAGCAGACCGTGTCATCTTTATGGCTGACGGTGTAGTTGTCGAGGATGGAAGTCCAGAGCAAATTTTTGACCAAACACAAGAACAAAGAACCAAGGATTTCTTGAGTAAGGTTTTGTAAAATATCGTTTATTAGAAAAGCTCCAAGGGAGCTTTTTTACTTGGTCTTGAAACATTAATTTCGAAGTTCCATCTCTGTAAGTAGAATAGGAAAATATGTATACTTCTATAGTCACAAAGATATTATTTAAAAACTATTGATAGATTAAAGTGAACAAAATATTGTGAATCAGGATTTTGAATATCTATCGGATGCAGTTTGTTCTTAGTTGTATTGAAGCATAGAATGATTTATAATTAAATCAAGGTTAAGGGAGGGCAGGAAGTCACATGACTGAGACAACTTTAAACGCAATTAAGAACAAATCATTAATGGAGCTTGATGGGCTGGTTGGTTTACCAAATGGAGTCAAGCCAGAACCTATAACGTATAACCTTGGAAAAATAAATGAATATCTTAAAAAAACAGGTAAAGAATTTAAAGAGCTTAGTGACTCTGAACTTAAACTATTTGAAATTTAATCCCTTAGAATAATCTAAGGGCTTTTTCTTATAGTCTCAGACTATAGGGTATCTTAGGTAAGAAGTGTTAGAATGCAGAACGATTTTTTGTTATAATAGAGGATATTTGTTAGAAAAGAGAAAATACATGACACAGATTATTGATGGGAAGGCTTTAGCAGCCAAGCTACAGGGACAGTTGGCTGAAAAAACAGCCAAATTAAAGGAAGAGACAGGTTTGGTTCCTGGTTTGGTGGTTATTTTAGTGGGAGAAAATCCAGCCAGTCAGGTTTACGTTCGTAACAAGGAACGTTCAGCAATAGCTGCAGGCTTCCAAAGTGAAGTTGTACGTGTTCCGGAAACCATTACTCAAGAAGAATTATTGGAGTTGATTGCCAAATACAACCAAGATCCAGCATGGCATGGAATCTTAGTCCAGTTGCCATTGCCAAAACACATCGATGAAGAGGCAGTTTTATTGGCTATTGACCCTGAAAAGGATGTAGATGGTTTTCATCCGCTCAACATGGGGCGTCTTTGGTCTGGTCACCCAGTGATGATTCCTTCAACTCCAGCAGGGATTATGGAGATGTTTCATGAGTATGGGATTGACTTAGAAGGTAAAAATGCAGTAGTTATTGGTCGTTCAAATATCGTTGGAAAACCAATGGCCCAGTTGCTGTTGGCTAAAAATGCAACTGTAACCTTGACCCACTCTCGCACTCACAATCTAGCCCAAATAGCTTCTAGAGCTGATATTCTTGTAGTAGCAATCGGTCGTGCTAAGTTCGTGACTACTGATTTTGTCAAATCTGGGGCAGTTGTCATTGATGTGGGGATGAACAGAGATGAAAATGGCAAACTCTGTGGAGATGTTGACTACGATTCTGTAGCCCCAGTCGCTAGCCATATTACACCTGTACCTGGTGGAGTAGGACCTATGACCATTACCATGCTGATGGAGCAGACTTATCAGGCTGCTTTAAGAACGCTGGATAAAGATTAATCTCGAGTACAATCATTAATAGGTATTTAAAGAGCAAGTTCTAAAAAGGGCTTGCTTTTTTTTGCTCGATTTCTACTAAAATTCCAGTAAAACTTCTACAAATTATTGAAAAAGTTCTACTATTTTGATATATTAAAAACATCAATATGTATATGCAAAAATAAGTAAGCGTCTAGAGGGAGGTTTATTTTTTGAAGAAAAATGTAATCGCTTACTATAACTTAGAAAGGAACCATAATGGATAAGAGATTTTTTGAAAAACGGTGTCATTTTAGTATTCGTAAGTTTGCAATTGGTGCGGTTTCAGTTATGATTGGAGCTAGTATTTTTGGTCTTCAGGTAGCGCAAGCAGCTGAAACTGAAACGTCAAGTACCAGTGAAGAAACAATTCATCAAGTTCAACCTTTAGATAAACTTCCAGATGATCTAGCTGCAGCCATTGCAAAAGCTGAGCAAAATGGCCCACAAGATAAGGCTACTGAAAAAGAAGAAAATGATGCGGTTGAACCCGCAAAACCAGCAACGGAAGAAAAAGAGCCTGAGGTAACAAGTCCTAAGGAAGAAAAGAAAGCGGAAGTAGTTAGTCCTAAGGAAGATAAAGCTGAAAAACCAGCAACTGCAGTGGATGAAAAAGCGCCTACAGTTTCAGAAGCTAGTTCTGAAAAGCCAGCAGTTTTGGAAGAACATGCTACTGAAGCTAATCAGAATAAACCAGTAACTAGTGATAAAGTTAAGGAAGAAAATACTTCTGCAACAGCATTACCTCAAGTCACTAAGGAGAAAGAAAAAGAAGACCAACTTTTACAGGAAAGAAAACAAAATTTCAACAAAGACTGGTACTTTAAATTAAATTCTCAGGGTGATTTTTCTAAGAAAGATGTAGATGTTCATGATTGGTCTAAGTTGAACCTTCCTCATGACTGGAGTATTTATTTTGATTTTGATCATAAGTCTCCTGCCCGAAATGAAGGTGGCCAATTAAACGGGGGTACTGCTTGGTATCGTAAGACTTTCACTGTAGATGAAGCTGCAAAGGGCAAAGATGTTCGTATCAATTTTGATGGAGTTTACATGGACTCTAAGGTCTATGTCAATGGTAAATTTGTAGGCCATTATCCTAGTGGTTACAATCATTTTTCATACGACATCACTGAATTTTTAACTAAAGATGGTAGTGAAAATACCATTGCTGTCCAAGTTACCAATAAACAGCCAAGTAGTCGTTGGTATTCAGGAAGTGGTATCTATCGTGATGTGACGCTGAGCTATCGTGAAAAGGTACAAGTGGCTGAAAATGGAAATCATATTACAACTCCAAAATTAGCTGAACAAAAAGATGGCAATGTTGAAACACAAATCCAAAGCAAGATTAAAAACACTGCCAAAACTCTAGCCAAGGTATTTGTAGAGCAACAGATTTTCACCAAGGAAGGTAAGGCTGTTTCAGATTTAGTTCGTTCTGTAACTAAGAATTTGTCAGGAAATGAGACAGCAGACTTTAAGCAAACAATTTTGGTTAACAAGCCAACCCTCTGGACAACAAAAAGTTACCATCCTCAGCTCTATGTTCTAAAAACAAAGGTTTACAATGAAGGTCAGCTAGTTGATGTAACAGAAGATACTTTTGGTTATCGTTATTTCAACTGGACAGCCAAGGATGGCTTCTCTCTTAACGGTGAGAGAATGAAATTCCATGGGGTTAGTATTCACCATGACAATGGAGCCTTGGGAGCAGAAGAAAACTACAAGGCAACCTATCGTAAATTAAAACTCCTGAAAGATATGGGAGTTAACTCTATCCGTACAACCCATAACCCAGCAAGTCCACAGTTGCTCGACGCTGCAGCAAATCTAGGACTTTTGGTCCAAGAAGAAGCCTTTGATACTTGGTATCGTGGCAAGAAAACGTATGACTATGGACGTTTCTTTGACCAAGATGCAACTCACCCAGAAGCTAAGAAGGGTGAAAAATGGTCTGATTTTGACCTCAGAACCATGGTCGAACGAGATAAAAATAATCCATCCATCGTCATGTGGTCACTCGGTAACGAAGTGGATGAAGCAGATGGTGGTGAGCGCTCTTTAGAAACAGCTAAGCGCTTGAAAGCTGTCATCAAAGCTATCGATACAGAACGCTATGTAACCATGGGTGAAAATAAATTCAGTAGTCGGTCTACAGGAGAGTTCTTAAAATTGGCAGCAATCATGGATGCTGTCGGTATGAACTATGGGGAACGGAACTATGATGCTGTTCGTAAAGCTCATCCAGATTGGTTAATCTACGGTTCAGAAACTTCTTCAGCAACTCGAACTCGTGATTCCTACTTTGACCCTGCTCATTTACTCAGTCATGACAATCGTCGTAATCGTCATTATGAACAATCTGACTATGGAAATGACCGTGTTGGATGGGGTAGAACAGCTACTGAGTCTTGGACTTTCGACCGTGATCGTGCCGGATATGCAGGTCAGTTCATCTGGACTGGTTTTGACTATATCGGTGAACCAACACCTTGGCATAACCAGGACAATACACCAGTGAAAAGCTCATTCTTCGGTATTATCGATACGGCTGGTTTGCCTAAGAATGATTTCTATCTCTACCGTAGTGAATGGTATAGTGCCAAAGAAAAACCAACCGTTCGTATCATGCCTCACTGGAATTGGACAGATGAGACACTTAGAGAACGCAATATGCTGGTCAATGGCAAGGTTCCTGTACGGACCTTCTCAAACGCTGCTAGTGTAGAATTATTGTTGAACAACCAGACTCTCGGCAAGAAAGAATTCACCAAGAAAACCACTGCGGATGGTCGACCTTATCATGAAGGTGCTAACCCTGGTGAATTGTATCTTGAGTGGTTGGTGGAATATAAACCAGGCACCTTGACTGCTATTGCTCGTGATGAAAATGGTAAAGAAATTGCGCGTGATAGTGTAACAACAGCAGGAGAACCTGCTAGAGTTCGCCTCACTAAGGAAGAACATGTTATTACTGCAGACGGTAAAGATTTGTCTTACATCCATTATGAAATTGTTGATGAAGATGGCAATGTTGTGCCAACTGCAAATAATCTTGTTCATTTCAATCTTCATGGGCAAGGGCAAATCGTTGGTGTGGACAATGGAGAACAAGCTAGTCGTGAACGCTACAAAGCTCAGAAAGATGGTACATGGCAAAGAAAAGCCTTCAATGGTAAAGGTGTTGTCATTGTAAAATCTACTGAAAAAGAAGGGAAATTCACCTTATATGCGGATTCTGCAGGTTTAGCTTCTGATCAAGCAACAGTGACAACCGTTTCAGGCAAGAAAGAAAATCGCCACTTTGTCTCTTTTGCCCCTGTAAAGGCAACTACTGATGTCAGTGAAAATCCTAAATTGCCAGAAACTGTGACAGCTATTTATAGCGATGGTAGTGTCGAAGAAAAAACAGTGACTTGGGATATTCCAGACAATCTCCGTGCAAGTGCTGGTGCGAAAAAAGTCCTAGGTAGTGTGGAAGGTATCGAATCCAAGGCTGAAGCCCTTGTTAAAGTTATTGCCCTTGATAAGTGGTTACCTAAAGTTGCAACCGTTCCTGTTGGTACAAGCGTAGAAGATTTGGATAAGACTGTGACAGCTGTTTTATCAGACGGGAACTTAGTTGATGCGGATGTTGTTTCTTGGACCTTGAAAGATCCATCTGCCTTGACCAAAGAAGGTGGACGTACTGAAGCAACTGGTAAATTAGTAGGTAATGACTATGAGGTGAAAGCGACCTTTATCGCAAGTAATCAGGAAACCGAAAGCACTGTTACAGGTCTCACTGTTGGTGACAAGGCTCTTGCTGACTTTGAATCTGGAAAGACCTATTACCGAGTAACCCTTCCTTACAGTGCTGAGATTCCAAGTGTGGGTGCACAAACTACTGGCTACCAAGTAACAGTTCAACAGGCTTCGGCTGCTAATGATTATCAGGCTTCTGTGTTCTTGAGTAACCAAAAGGGTGATTTGGTTCAAACTTATTTGATTCAATTCGTGAAGGAAGCCCCTGACTTGACACGCTTGGAAGTAAGTGTAGAAGGTAAAGAAAATGCAACAGAAGATCAAGTCCTCCCTTATCATGTCATTGGACATTACGAAGATGGTTCGCAGAGTGAATTTTCAGCATCAGATATTCACTTGGATGCTAGCTCTACTGATGGTGGACATCTTGAAGTAAACGGACAGAACTTGCTTCTTTATAAGAAAGGTAGTGTAACCCTCACTCCTCGTATTGACAATCAATCTGATAAGACACAATCTGTAGCCACTGTAGTGGTCATCAAAGAAAATAAAGCAGAAAAGAAAATTGTTAAGCTTCATCCTGTTTCAATCTCTACAGATATCAATCAGCAACCAAATTTGCCTGATCAAATCGGAGCAGAATTTGACCAAGGTTTGCCTCGTAAGGTAGCTGTAACTTGGGACAAGGTAGATGCAAAAGAACTCTCTAGCTATCATAGCTTTACCCTTAAAGGTCATGTAGAAGGTACAGACATTGAAGCTACTGCAAATGTGACTGTTGAAGGTTTGCAGGTCGCAGAAGAAATCAGTCTCACTCTTCCTAAAGGTGAAACTGTTCAATTGCCAGCTAATGTACGCGCCTACCATTCTAATGGAACAACTGTTTATAAAGATGTCGTTTGGGACAAGGTTCCAGCCAACTTTAGCCAAACTGAAGGAATCTTTGAAATCAAAGGTCAATTGGTTGGAAGTCATTTGACTACCAAGGCTCATGTGCGTGTTTCCAGTCAAGTTGTTGCAGGAAATAATATTTCGAAACAATGGACAGGTTCTCAATTGCCAGCAGCTATCGTATCCAATACTGGTGGGGATGATTCGGCGAATACTTTGAACGACTTGACAGTTTCAAGAGCTAATACAGATGTCAAGAATCGATGGACTACATGGCAAACAGGCACAGATGATGATTGGGCATCTATCTTGTTTGGTAATTCAGGAGATTTAACCAAACGCTTTGTCGATAATCTCTCAGTTGATTTCTACACAGATGGTGCAATCGGACTTCCAAAAGAATATGTCATCGAATACTATGTTGGTCAAGAAATTCCAGATCTGCCAACTGATGTCAATCATGCTCAAGGAGATGCCAAGCATCCATTTAACAATGCCGCCAACTGGAAAGAAGTTGAACATCTCAAAGCACCAGGACAATTATCCGCAAGCCAAACTAACCACTTTACGTTTGACAAGGTTGAGACCTATGCAGTTCGTATTCGCATGAAGAAAGCAAATGGAACTGCCGGTGTCGGTTTGACTGAAATTACAATCCTAGGAAATAAGGTTCCAAGTGCTACAAGTTCAGACATTACGATCAAAGTAGATGGTCAAAAGCTTGAGCATTTCAATCCGTCTAAGACAGACTACCATATTGCTCAAACTAGTAAAGAAATCACTGCAACAGCTAGCAACAATGGTGTAGTAACGATTGTCCCTGCCACAAGTTCAACAGGAGCAACTCGTCTCATTTTGAAGGCAGAAGACGGAACCATCTTGAAAGAATACCGTATCTTCCGCGATGGCGAAAAAGAATCTACACAACCAGCAGCTGCAGAAAATGGTGCTGTGACATTAAATGTTGGTGATAAGCTTCAACTACCTACAGAAGTGACAGTCTATTATCCATCACAAACAGATTGGACGACAGATAAACTAGCCGTAGAATGGGATGCAGTCCCTGAACATGCGACAGACCAAGAAGGCACCTTTGAAGTGCTTGGTCATATTCTAGGAACAGACTTGACAACTAAGATGCAAGTAACAGTTCTTGCAAGAGGAAATCAAGTTATCTCAGAGAATGCAAGCAATAATGCGACTGACTCTAAAGCCTTTGCCTCTACCACAAACGATACCCAGGCCGCTTCTAATGATAGAATCTTCTATATCAACGATGGTCGATTTAATGAAGATGGACGTTGGACCAACTGGTCTCGTACTCCAAAAGACCAAGAGGTATCTGTAGGAGTACTCTTTAAGAAGAATGGTCAGATTACACCTCAATCGGTTGGAAAAGTAGCCATTCAGTTCTTCAAAGACAGTGGTACAGATGCACCAGCGACAATGGTACTCGAAAGATATGTTGGACCAACATATTCTGAACCAAGCACTATTTCACGTTATGAGGAAAATGCGGATCATCCGTTTAACAAGGCAGAAAATTGGCAAGAAATTCCTTATAAGGCATCTAGCGCAATCGAGGCTGGTAAACCAATCGAATTTACCTTTGATCCAATACAGACAACCGCTATTCGCGCACGTATGACTCGCAAATCAACCACTAATGGCCTCGCAATGGTTGAGTTTAGTGCTTATTCTCCAGCTAAAGCAAGTGATTCAGAAACACCTGCAGTGACTATTTCAGTTGCTGGAAAAGCATTGGAAAACTTTGATCCTACTGTTTCAGAATATCGATTGACTTCAAATGGAGCGAAACCAAAAGTGACTGTCCAAACAAGTGGTCATGCTGTAGCGACTGTCGTTGAGTCAAGCCAAGACAATCTTCCAACACTTGTTCGACTTCTTGCTAAAGATGGTAGTCTCGTTAAAGAATATCGTCTATACTTCCAAGCTGGTTCTGAAGCTAGTCATGCAGTATATGATCAAGCTCTTGTCTTAGATCGTCCAAGTCTGGAAGTTGAGAAATCTGTCATTCCATTTAAGGAAATTATTCGTGAGAATAGTGATTTAGCTAAAGATGAACGTCGTATCGTATCAGAAGGCAAAAATGGAGAAAAAGTAGACTATGTCGAAGTTTTAGGAACAAGTCGTAAAATTGTTCACACTGAAACAAGTGATGCAAAAGATCAAATTGTTGAAGTAGGAGTAAAAGCACTTGTTACAAGTAGCAAGGGTGATGAGCCGGCTCCTGTTCTTGAAATTCCAGAATACACAGCCCCTATTGGAACTGTAGGTGAGGATCCTGCCCCAGTAGTAGAAGTCCCAGAATATAGCGGCTTTATCGGTACTGCAGGTGACCAAGCAGCCCCAATCGTTGAAGTTCCAGAGTTCAAGGGTGGAGTTAATTGGGTCGAAGCCGCTAAAAATGAAGTTCCAGAGTTCAAGGGCGGAGTTAATTGGGTCGAAGTCGCTAAAAATGAAGTGCCTGAATTCAAGGGTGGAGTCAATGCTGTGCAAGCAGATAAGAACGAGCTCCCAGAATACACAGGTCCTTTAGGTACCTCAGGGAATCAAGCAGCTCCAACAATCGACAAACCTGTTGCCGATATTCGAGGTTTATCTGATAAACCTTCAGAAACTCAGGCTTCTGCTAAACAGACCCAGGGTTCACAAGTCCTTGAAAATACTTCAGGGAAAGCAGACTCAGCAAGACTTCCAGAAACTGGTGAAAGTCAATCTGATACAGCAATTTTCCTAGCAGGTCTCAGTCTAGCCTTATCAGCAGCATTCCTAAATGGGAAACGCAAGGAAGAATAATGACTCATAGCTCATTATTCTTAAAAGGCTAATCATTATGAAAAAAGGAGAAGACTATATAGTCTTCTCCTTTATTAATTGGGTAGTGAGGTGTATAATGAAAGTAGGAGAATGTGAGGAGAAGGACCATGATTGTAAAAGTTTGTAATGCAGATTTTAGTCTCCAGTGGGATGGGATATATCAATTTGCTCTTGAAAACTATCCTAAGATTAAAGAATGGGAATTGGAGAAGCTAGCAAAGTTTATTGCTTACGAACAGGACCATCATCGTCAGACCATTGTGGAATGTGAGAATCATGAATTAAATATACAAATTCATGATTATTTGCAAGACCATAGCTATTTTCCTCCCTACAGACCAAGTCATCGCCTTGTAGCTTCTACCTATGATATCCAGAGGAAGTTGGTTACTTCCAATTATTGTAGTCATACTTGTACAGTTGAGGCGGCTCAGGATATTTTTCAGACTGGAAAAATCATGTCGGCGGTAAAAGTATTTGGTAAAAGTGGGGCTGAGCTAGTTACAGATAGTCGTAATGCAGCTTCTGATCCAGCAGACTATTTTGACTATATCATGTTCGGATGGTCTAATACGACTTCGGGTTACCGACTCGCTATGGAGCGTTTGTTAGGACGGGCACCGTCTGAGGAGGAATTGCAAGAAAAGTTCATTCCTGGAGTTAGTTTTCATTTTCTGTATGAAGAATTGATTCAAGCACCAGGTTATATATTTGATGGCTATCATGTTGCGAAGGTAAAAGATAGTTTAAATTTGGATACCTTTCTTCATTTGTGTGTTATTCCTTCAAAAGATAAGGCTTGTTTTGAAGGTTTAATTCCTTATCAATTACAAGATAGAGTGATTTACCTAGACTATGAGGGAGAAGGGTTACAGGCTTGGAATACTAAGGTTAATCAAGTACTACATGGTACGGATAAGTTGAAGGAGTAGTGTATGAAAGTCATTGATCAAGCTCTACTGAAAAAAGTAATCATCGATCGTCCTCGTTCTAGTCATAAGGGAGACTACGGTCGTCTTCTCTTGATTGGAGGAACGTATCCTTATGGGGGAGCCATTATTATGGCTGCCTTAGGGGCTGTAAAGAGCGGAGCAGGCTTAGTGACAGTAGCAACGGATAAAGAGAATATTCCAGCGCTACATAGCCATCTGCCTGAGGCTATGGCCTTTGCCCTTGACGATAAGCAATTACTTGAGCAACAGTTACAGAAAGCGAATGTTGTCTTGGTCGGACCTGGACTAGTGGATGATGATCGTGGAGAAGAGCTTCTCCAAACAGTCTTTAATCATTCAAATCAAGATCGGACCCTCATACTGGATGGTGGCGCCCTATCTATTTTAGCGAAGTATGAAATGAAATTTCCTAAAGCTCATCTTGTTTTAACGCCTCACCAAAGGGAATGGCAAGTCTTGTCAGGCTTAGATTTGACTTCCCAAGGAGCTGAGGAAACAGGAGAGGCTTTGAAGAGTTTTCCTTCAGGAACGATTTTGGTTCAAAAAGGTCCTGCGACTCGAATCTGGCAAGCCGGGCCTGCAGATTTTTATCAGCTAAGTGTTGGTGGTCCCTATCAGGCGACTGGAGGCATGGGAGATACCCTAGCTGGGATGATTGCTGGTTTCGCAGGTCAATTTCCTCAAGTTAGCCTCTATGAAAGGGTGACGGTAGCAACATATCTGCACTCAGCAATTGCTCAAGAATTAGCTGAGGACAACTTTGTCGTTCTACCAACCACGATTAGTCAACATATTCCTGCATTCATGAAAAAAATACAAAAAGACACCTGAGTTTTTCAGGTGTCTTTTGACTATTAGAAGAGGCATTTGACCTTATCTACAAGACCGTCAAGTCCTTCTGAACCTGAAACCAAAGCTTGAGCTTGGCTAAGGTAGTCACCGAGTTGGTCCTTGTTTTCTTCGACAAATGTTTTTGCTACAGAAAAATCTTTGTTCTCAACGAGTTCCTTTACTTGGTTAAAGAAATCTAATGGGTTCATGAGTTCCCTCCTTTTCTAAAATTCTATTCAATTATTTTTTTCAAATCTTGCAAGAAACTTGACTCTTCAAATAAAGTTCAGGGGTGTCAAATGGTGCAAATTTTGATATAATTTTTAGTGATGAATTTTAGAAATGATCGGTACGTGGTTGTAGATTTAGAAGCTACAAGTACCGGAAGTAAGGCAAAAATCATCCAAGTGGGAATTGTAGTCATTGAAGATGGTGAGATTGTTGAGCAATATGCTACTGATGTCAATCCTCATGAACACTTGGATTCTCATATCAAAGAATTAACGGGTTTGACAGACAAGCGTTTAGCAAAGGCTCCAGAGTTTTCTCAGGTGGCTAGAAAGATTTTTGAACTGGTCAAAGACGGTGTTTTTGTTGCGCACAATGTTCAGTTTGATGCCAATTTATTGGCAGAATTTCTCTTCTTTGAAGGATATGAATTGCGCACGCCTCGTATCGATACAGTGGAGTTGGCTCAAGTTTTTTATCCTCAGCTTGAGAAGTATAATCTTGGAATCCTCTGCCAAGAGTTGGGAATTCCACTTGAGCAAGCTCATACAGCCCTTTCTGACGCCCAAGCAACTGCAGAACTCTTTCTTTGTATGAGACAAAAGATGTTTCAACTTCCAAAAGGTTTGTTGGAACGCTTATTGAGTTTGTCAGATAGCCTATTGTACGAATCTTACATGGTTATCGAGGAAGTTTATCAGAAACAGTCTCTCTTAGTTGAACATGACTTGGTCGAGGTGCAAGGTCTATTTTTGAGAAAAGAAAAATCAGCCCTTTGTCCACGCAAACTTTCTAAAGATTTCCAGACCAACATTGCCTTGTTGGGTTTGGAGGAAAGAAGCCGACAAGAAGAATTTGCTCAAAAGGTCCAAGAGTTTTTACAAGAGGAAACAATTTCTTTTATTCAGGCTCAAACGGGGATCGGAAAAACCTACGGCTATCTCCTGCCAGCCTTGTCACTTGAAAACGAAGGGGGAATCCTACTTAGTGTTTCGACTAAAATCCTTCAAAATCAGGTAATGCAAGAGGAGGCTAAAAGACTAGAAGAGATTTTTCATATCTCTATTCACAGTCTCAAAGGACCACAGAATTACTTGAAGTTAGATGCCTTTCATGCAGCACTAGAGGAAGAAGAGTCCAATCGTTTGTATACGCGTTTCAAGATGCAACTCCTAGTTTGGCTGACTGAAACGGAAACTGGAGACTTAGACGAAATTGGTCAACTTTATCGCTACCAGCAATTTTTACCAAACTTGGTGCATGATGGAAATCTTCACAAAGATTCTCTCTTTTGGTTAGAGGATTTTTGGAGACGTGGTCAGGAAAAAGCGCGTTCTTGTAAGTTGCTAGTGACCAATCATGCTTACCTCCTTACTCGACTTGAAGATGATCCTAGTCTCTTAGAAGGGCGTCTCTTGATTTTAGATGAAGCTCAGAAAATCTTGTTGACATTAGAAAATCTTTCTCGAAAATCTTATTTGCTAACGGATTTGCTAGATCAACTAGACCAAGCTCTATCTACAGAAGAAGGCATGCTTCAAAGACGCTTGCTAGAGAGTATTTGTTTTGAAATTTCTTACCTACTTGATCAGTTTCTATCTGGTAAACGGAAGATGTGTCCAGCTAGTAGCATTGACAAGCTCCGACAAGATTTTTCAGAGTTGAATCTTCCAGAATTTAAAGACTATCAGAGATTTTTCTCGTCTGAAGGAGAATTTTGGTTATCAGTTTCAGAACTCTCTAGTAAAAAAATCGAGATTACTTCTAGTCGCAATCAGCGTTTGCTATTTTCTCAGATATTTCCAGAATCCTGCCAGCTTCTCGGAATCTCTGCAACCTTAGAAATTAGTAGCAGAGTTTCTTTGCCAGAATTGTTAGGATTCCCGCAAGCAAACATTTATTACCTAGATGAACAGTTTCAGGAAAATCAGGAAATTTTGTTGGTGAATGATTTTCCATTGGTGACTGAAGTTTCGCTTGAGGAGTATGCACAAGCAGTTGTGGAGGTTCTAGAAGAATTATTCCAGTTTGAAGAACCCATTCTAGTCTTGTTTACTGCAAAAGATTTATTGTTGCAGGTATCTGATGCTTTAAGAATTCCCCATTTAGCCCAATATAAGCATGGGGAACCAGCTCAATTGAAAAAACGCTTTGAAAGAGGCGAGCGTGAGCTTTTGCTTGGTGCGGGAAGTTTTTGGGAAGGTGTCGATTTTTCAAGACATCCGCGGGTTATTGAAGTGGTGACTCGTCTACCTTTCCAAAATCCAGAAGATCCTTTTACTAAAAAGATGAACCAAGAGCTCCGCCTTGAAGGGAAAAATCCTTTTTACGATTATCAGCTTCCTATGGCCATTATTCGCCTCAAGCAAGCGATTGGAAGAACCATGCGTCGAGTGGGGCAACGCTCTGCAGTTCTGATTCTAGATAGCCGCATGGCAAGTAAACGTTATGGTAAGCAAATCAGCAAGGCTTTGGCTCGAAGCAATCGCGTTAGAGTCATTAGCAGAGAGCAAATTTATATCAATGTTCAAGATTTTTTACATAAACAACGAAATGAATACCAGAAAGAATGAAGGAGACCGTTATGAAACGTTCATTCGACTCTAGGGTCGATTATAGTTTAATATTACCAGTGTTTTGTTTATTGGTGATTGGAGTTGTAGCTATTTATATAGCAGTTAGTCATGACTACCCAAACAATGTTTGGCCCATACTTGGACAACAACTGGCTTGGATAGCACTTGGGATTATCTTTAGTTTTGTAGTTATGTTTTTTAACACCAAGTTTTTATGGCAGTCTACCCCCTATCTATATGGTCTTGGTCTAGCCTTGATGGTCTTACCCTTGGTTTTTTATAATCCAAGTTTAGTGGCTGCAACAGGTGCTAAAAACTGGGTATCAATCGGTGGTTATACACTTTTTCAACCATCCGAATTCATGAAGATATCCTATATTTTGATGCTGGCATACGTTATCGTAACCTTTACCAAGAAACATAAAGACAAAGAACGAACTATTGGCTTAGATTTCCTTTTGATTCTTTGGATGATTGTTTTCACGATTCCGGTTCTAGTGTTACTAGCCTTACAAAGTGACCTTGGAACGGCAATGGTTTTTGTTGCGATCTTTGCAGGTCTTGTCTTGTTGTCAGGTGTTTCTTGGAAGATTATCATCCCAGTCTTTGTAACAGTTGTATCGGCGATTACAGGCTTCCTAGCAATCTTTATCACAAAAGACGGGCGTGCCTTTATGCACCAAATTGGGATGCCGACTTATCAGATTAATCGTATCTTGGCTTGGCTCAATCCCTTTGATTATGCTCAAACAACTACCTATCAACAGGCTCAAGGTCAAATTGCCATCGGTAGTGGGGGAGTATTTGGCCAAGGCTTTAACGTGTCCAATCTCCTCATCCCAGTCCGTGAGAGTGACATGATCTTCACAGTTATCGCTGAAGATTTTGGTTTTATTGGTTCAGTAGTAGTGATTGCACTCTATCTACTCCTCATCTATCGTATGTTAAAGATTACTCTGAAATCTAACAATCAATTTTATACTTATATCTCCACTGGATTTATCATGATGCTCTTGTTCCACATCTTTGAGAACATTGGTGCCGTCACAGGACTCCTTCCTCTTACGGGGATTCCTTTGCCCTTTATTTCCCAAGGGGGATCAGCCATTATCAGTAATCTCATCGGTGTCGGTCTTCTTTTATCGATGAGCTACCAAACACATCTCGCCGATGAAAAGAGTGGTCGAACAAGATTTAAACGTAAAAAAGTTGTACTGAAGAAAGTGAAATAAGGAGGTCGCTATGCCTAAAGTTGCAGTTATCCTAGCAAATGGCTTTGAAGAAATTGAAGCCTTGACTGTCGTAGACGTCTTGCGTCGCGCAAATATCACCTGCCATATGGTCGGATTTGGTGAAAAAGTGACAGGTTCACATGCCATTCAAGTTCAAGCCGATCGAGTGTTTGATGGAAATTTATCAGAGTATGATATGATTGTCCTTCCAGGAGGTATGCCTGGTTCTGCCCACTTGCGGGACAATGAACAATTGATCACTGAACTTCAAAAATTTGAGAAAATCGGTAAAAAGGTAGCAGCCATCTGTGCGGCTCCAATTGCATTGAATCAGGCAGGTCTACTAGAAGGTAGAAACTTCACCTGCTATGATGGAGTCCAGGAACAAATTGCTAACGGTCACTACCATAAAGAAACAGTAGTAGTGGATGGGAATGTTATCACTAGCCGTGGGCCAGCAACAGCTTTAGCCTTTGCTTACCACTTGGTTGAAACACTGGGCGGAGATGCTGAATCTCTAAGAAATGGCATGCTCTACACAGACCTATTTGAAAAATAATGAACAAATTGAGGAGAATCTTTCTTGATGGAGAAGATTCTTCTCTTTTTTAAGGTCAAAACCAAGGTAAACATCGCTTTTTTTATAAAAAAATGGTATAATGAAGGGTATGAAATATCACGATTACATCTGGGATTTAGGTGGAACCCTGCTTGATAATTATGAAACTTCTACAGCAGCTTTTGTAGAAACATTAGCAGAGTTCGGGATTGAGCAGGAGCACGACAGTGTCTACGAAGCTTTGAAGGTTTCGACTGCCTTTGCCATCGAAAAGTATGCTCCAGGTATTGAAAACTTTCTTGAGAAATATAAAGAAAATGAAGCCCGAGAGCTTGAACACCCAGTTTTGTTCGATGGGATTCCTACTCTTTTAGAAAATATTTCGGACCAAGGTGGCCGTAACTTCTTGGTTTCTCATCGAAACGATCAGGTATTGGAGATTCTAGCGAAAACTGAGATAGCTCCCTACTTTACAGAAGTAGTGACAGCTAGTTCAGGATTTAAACGCAAACCAGATCCTGAATCGATGATTTATTTACGTGATAAGTATCATATTACATCAGGATTGGTCATTGGTGACCGTGCTATTGATGTAGAGGCAGGACATGCTGCAGGCTTAGATGCCTATCTTTTTGAGAACGTTGTAGCGTTAAAACAAGCAATAGACATGTAAGAAAAAGGGGAAACATGACAGAAGATATTAAAAACCAACAGGCACAAGATTATGATGCCAGTCAAATTCAAGTTTTGGAAGGTCTGGAAGCTGTTCGTATGCGTCCAGGGATGTACATCGGTTCAACTTCGAAAGAGGGTCTTCACCACCTAGTCTGGGAAATCGTAGATAACTCTATCGACGAAGCCTTGGCTGGATTCGCTAGTCATATCGAAGTTTTTATTGAGCCAGATGATTCAATTACAGTTATCGATGATGGTCGTGGGATTCCAGTTGATATCCAGGAAAAAACAGGTCGTCCTGCAGTTGAAACAGTCTTTACAGTTCTTCACGCCGGAGGTAAATTCGGCGGTGGCGGATACAAGGTATCAGGTGGACTCCATGGTGTAGGGTCATCCGTTGTAAATGCTCTTTCTACTCAGTTGGATGTTCGTGTTCATAAAAATGGAAAGATTCACTACCAAGAGTACCGTCGTGGACATGTTGTTGCAGACCTTGAGGTGATCGGGGATACAGATAAAACAGGAACAATTGTTCACTTTACTCCAGACCCAGAAATTTTTACTGAGACAACGACATTTGATTTTGACAAATTAAATAAACGGATTCAAGAGTTAGCTTTCTTGAATCGAGGTCTTCAAATCTCTATCACTGACAAACGTGAAGGACTTGAGCAGACCAAGCATTATCACTACGAAGGTGGGATTGCGAGCTACGTTGAGTACCTCAACGAAAATAAGGATGTTATCTTTGATACACCAATCTACACAGATGGTGAAATGGATGATATCACAGTTGAAGTCGCGATGCAGTACACAACGGGTTACCACGAGAATGTCATGAGTTTCGCTAACAATATTCATACCCATGAAGGTGGAACACATGAGCAAGGTTTCCGTACAGCCTTAACTCGTGTTATTAATGACTATGCTCGTAAAAACAAACTTCTAAAAGATAACGAAGATAACTTAACAGGTGAGGATGTCCGTGAAGGATTGACAGCGGTTATCTCTGTGAAGCATCCAAACCCTCAGTTTGAAGGACAAACTAAGACCAAACTTGGAAATAGTGAAGTTGTGAAGATTACCAATCGCCTCTTCAGTGATGCATTTTCTGACTTCCTTTTGGAAAATCCACAGATTGCTAAGCGCATCGTTGAAAAAGGAATCTTGGCTGCCAAAGCGCGTGTTGCTGCCAAGCGTGCGCGTGAAGTTACACGTAAGAAATCTGGTTTAGAAATTTCAAATCTTCCAGGAAAATTAGCGGACTGTTCATCAAACAATCCAGCTGAAACTGAACTTTTCATCGTCGAAGGAGACTCTGCAGGAGGTTCTGCAAAATCAGGACGTAATCGTGAGTTCCAAGCCATCTTACCAATTCGTGGTAAAATCCTTAACGTTGAAAAAGCGAGCATGGATAAGATTTTAGCTAATGAGGAGATTCGCAGTCTTTTCACAGCTATGGGAACAGGATTTGGCGCTGAGTTTGATGTCAGCAAAGCTCGCTATCAAAAACTTGTTATCATGACAGATGCCGATGTCGATGGAGCCCATATTCGTACTCTTTTGTTAACTCTGATTTATCGTTATATGAAACCGGTTCTAGAGGCAGGTTATGTTTATATCGCTCAGCCACCAATTTACGGTGTTAAAGTCGGTAGCGAGATTAAAGAATATATTCAACCTGGCGCAGACCAAGAAACTCGCCTACAAGAAGCTTTGGCTCGCTACAGCGAAGGTCGTTCAAAACCAACCATTCAACGTTATAAAGGTCTTGGAGAAATGGATGACCACCAACTTTGGGAAACTACGATGAATCCTGAACATCGCCTTATGGCCCGTGTATCAGTAGATGACGCTGCAGAAGCAGATAAGATTTTTGATATGCTCATGGGTGATCGAGTAGAACCACGTCGAGAATTTATCGAAGAAAACGCTGTTTACAGTACTCTTGACGTATAAAAAAATTGGGAAATAGTTCCCAAGGTTTGAAAAATATGATATAATCATTACAATTGTGTCATGTATAAAAGGAGTTTGATATGTCAAATAATCAGTTGATTATTACTTTGATTGGAATTGCAGTCCTGCTTCTTATTGCTTTTGCAGTAGCAATTTTGCTACGTAAACGAAATGAGAGTAGACTTGCAGCTTTAGAAGAAAAAAAAGAAGAACTATATAACCTTCCTGTTAATGATGAGGTAGAGGTTGTTAAAAATATGCATCTGATTGGTCAAAGTCAGGTTGCTTTTAGAGAATGGAACCAAAAATGGGTAGATTTGTCTCTGAACTCTTTTGCAGATATCGAGAATAACCTCTTTGAAGCTGAAGGATACAATAACTCATTCCGTTTCTTGAAAGCTAAGCACCAGATTGATCAAATTGAGAGTCAAATCCAACTTGTTGAAGAGGATATTGCAGCAATTCGTAATGCCTTGTCTGAGTTGGAAAAACAAGAATCAAAAAATAGTGGACGCGTTCTGCATGCCCTAGATCTATTTGAAAAACTACAAAATACTGTAGCTGAAGATTCTGAAAAATATGGTCAAGCTCTTCCAGAAATTGAAAAACAATTGGAGAACATTCAATCTGAGTTTTCTCAGTTTGTAACCTTGAATTCATCAGGAGATCCAGTTGAAGCGGCAGGTATTTTAGATAACGCTGAAAATCATATTTTAGCATTGACGCATATCGTTGAAAGAATTCCAGCAATTGTTGCCAAGCTTACTACTGAATTGCCAGAACAACTTGAAGATTTAGAAGCAGGTTACCGTAAGCTTTTGGATGAGAACTACCATTTTGTAGAAACAGATATCGAATCTCGTCTTCAACTTCTCTATGAAGCCTTGAAGAATAATCATGAAAATATCCGCACATTAGAGTTGGATAATGCAGAGTATGAAAACACTCAAATCCAAGAAGAAATCAATGCACTTTATGATATTTTCACTCGTGAAATTGCAGCACATAAAGCTTTTGAGAAATTGGTAACTACCCTTCCTACTTATCTCAAACACTTGAAAGAAAACAATCAGGTATTAGTTAAAGATATCGAACGTCTTGGGAAAACCTATTTGATTTCAGAAAGCGATGTGAATCGCGTTCGTCGTCTTCAATCTGATATCTCAGCCTTGAATGCTACTATTGAAGAAATGACTAATGCAGAGTCAGAAGTTTCAGAAGCATATTCTGTCTTACAAGAACGTCTGGAAAATCTTCAATCTACCTTAAAAGATATTGAAGATGATCAAATCGGTGTTAGCGAACGTCTCGTTCAAATTGAAAAAGATGACATTAATGCTCGACAAAAAGCAAATGTATATGTCAACCGTCTTCATACGATTAAACGTTACATGGAGAAGAGAAACCTTCCAGGAATTCCACAAAAATTCTTGAAGCTCTTCTTTGATGCAAGTCACAGTACAGAAGACTTGATGGCTGAGTTGGAACAAGCGCAAGTGAATATCGAATCTGTCAATCGTATCCTTGAGATTGCGACAAATGATATGAATATGTTAGAAGAAGAAACATACAGTATCGTTCAAAATGCAACATTGACAGAACAATTGCTTCAATATTCAAACCGTTACAGATCATTTGATGATCGTATTCAACAAGCTTTCCAAGAAGCTTTGAATATCTTTGAAACAACATTCGATTACCAAGCATCTTTCGAAAAAATCTCTCAAGCATTAGAAGTTGCTGAGCCTGGTGTTACAAATCGCTTTGTTACTTCATATGAAAAAACAAGAGAAAGTATTCGTTTCTAATTGATAAAAGAATCCTAGATTTTTCCTAGGGTTCTTTTACTTTTATTTGCTTGTCTTAAATATTTTTATTCCATGTTTTCATTGAAATTATAGTTTATATTTGATATGATAAGACTATGACAAAAAAGAGATTACCCCAGAATAAAGTAAAGAAGAAAAATAACAAAAAGCTTGGCACTCTTGTCTTGCTTTTGTTTCTAACAATGTTAGCACTCGGTAGTGTGATTACCTATAAAGTGTTGAACAAACAAGCCTTTGAACAGAAAATTGAAAGTCTCAAGAAGGAAAAAGATGACGCCTACTCACAGGGAAGTCAAAAAGAGCATTTCCGCAAAGAGAAATCAGAAATTATCACCTATTATCCACTAGTCGGGGACAGCCCAATCTCCTCTGTCAAGGATGTTATCGTTAAAGATGTCACTGACAAAGTAGAAGGTAAAGACCAGTTGGTTTTTTATTACTCAGAAAAAGGGGAATCCTCTTTAACTGGGATTGAAAATCGTTTGATAAAAAAACAAGCTTACGACTTAGCCAATTCTAATGTAGTCGAATTAGAAAATACTACTTTGGAACAGCTCTATCTAAAAGAAGACGGCTCTATCTTTACCCTGGATCAACTCTTTACAGACTCATCCACGGCAAAAGAAAAAATCCTCGAGGCTGTTAAGTCGACTCTCCAAGATAAAAAAGTAGAGCAATCAATTGTTGACCAAGTTTCAGCTGATCTTTCAGCTACAGAATTGTCAAGCTGGAAATTTGCCTACAAAGATAGTCAATTGGTTCTTTATCCAGTCAAAGCAACGACTAATGTAGAAGAAATAGCGATGCCTATTTCAGATTTCTTTGATTTTATTCAGACATCCTATCTAACAGAAAAGGATGCTGAACTTTATAAAAAAGTTCAAGCGGAAAAACATAAAAAAGTGGTTGCTCTTACCTTTGATGATGGTCCCGATGGCAACACAACACCACAAGCCTTGGATATTTTAGCTAAGTACAAAATCAAAGCAACTTTCTTTGTCCAAGGTAAAAATATTGCAGGCAATGAAGCTATCCTCAAACGTATGCAGGCTGAGGGACATGAAGTCGGAAATCATAGTTGGAACCATCCAGTTTTAACACAACTCTCATTAGAAGATGCCAAAAAACAAATTACGGATACAGAAGCTGCGATTACTAATGTTCTTGGAAATAGCTCAAAATTAATGCGTCCACCATATGGCGCAATTTCGGATGATATTCGTAACAGCCTTGACTTAAGTTTTATTATGTGGGATGTTGATAGTTTGGACTGGAAGAGTAAAAATGAAGCAGCGATTCTGACTGAAATCCAACGTCAAACGACTGATGGTTCGATTATTCTCTTACATGATATTCATCAAACGTCAGTAAATTCACTACCAAGGGTTATCGAGTATTTGCAGGGACAAGGATATAGCTTTGTGACCGTATCAGAACTACTCAATACAGGTTTAAAACCACATGGTATTTACTATTCTCGTAATCAATAGTTTGAGTAAGTGTCATAGAATAGAAAATTATTAAAAAAACATTATTTTTATCTTGACAAGTAGGGGAAAACTTGATATTATATACAAGATGAGAAAAGCAGAAGTGAGAACTTCTCGCCTTGCGACTAACGTTGTCTGGCCCCTACAGATCAAGTTTCAGAAATGAAATATAATCATGTAGTGCGGATTTGCGTTAGCAAGTCCGCTCTTGTTTTTCTCTAAACTAAAAAAAGAGGTGAAAACCATAGCAAAGCAAGACTTATTCATCAATGATGAAATTCGTGTACGCGAAGTTCGCTTAATCGGTCTTGAAGGTGAGCAATTGGGTATCAAACCACTAAGCGAAGCGCAAGCACTTGCGGATGAAGCTAATGTGGACTTGGTTCTCATTCAACCTCAAGCTAAACCTCCTGTTGCGAAAATTATGGACTACGGTAAGTTCAAATTTGAGTACCAGAAGAAGCAAAAAGAACAACGCAAAAAACAAAGCGTTGTTACCGTGAAAGAAGTTCGTTTGAGCCCAGTTATCGATAAGGGTGACTTCGAAACTAAACTTCGCAATGCTCGCAAGTTCCTTGAAAAAGGAAACAAAGTAAAGGTATCTATTCGCTTTAAGGGACGTATGATTACCCATAAAGAGATTGGTGCAAAAGTTTTAGCCGACTTCGCTGAAGCAACTCAAGATATTGCTATCATCGAACAACGCGCTAAAATGGATGGTCGTCAAATGTTCATGCAGTTGGCACCAGCAACTGACAAGAAATAATCTGTCAGAAAGTTAAAAAAAGGAGAAAAAATCATGCCAAAACAAAAAACACACCGCGCATCAGCTAAACGTTTCAAACGTACAGGTTCTGGTGGACTTAAACGTTTCCGTGCTTATACATCTCACCGTTTCCACGGAAAAACTAAAAAACAACGTCGTCATCTTCGTAAAGCATCTATGGTGCATGCAGGAGATTTCAAACGTATAAAAGCAATGCTTACTCGCTTGAAATAATCGCGTATTTGTAAGTTAACAATTCTAGGAAATATTGGAGGAAATATAAATGGCACGTGTTAAAGGTGGCGTTGTATCACGCAAACGTCGTAAACGTATTTTAAAATTAGCAAAAGGTTACTATGGAGCTAAACACATTTTGTTCCGTACTGCAAAAGAACAAGTAATGAACTCTTACTACTATGCATACCGTGACCGTCGTCAAAAGAAACGTGACTTCCGCAAATTGTGGATCACACGTATCAATGCGGCAGCTCGTATGAACGGACTTTCATACTCACAATTGATGCATGGTTTGAAATTGGCTGAGATCGAAGTTAACCGTAAAATGCTTGCTGACTTGGCTGTTAACGATGCAGCAGCTTTCACAGCTCTTGCAGATGCAGCTAAAGCAAAACTTGGTAAATAATTATTCATAAGACTGGTGCAAGTTTGTTCCAGTCTTTTTTAAACAAAGGAGAAAAAATGGCTTCAAAAATGTTACACACTTGCTTGCGAGTAGAAAATCTCGAAAAATCAATTGCTTTTTATCAAGATGCTTTTGGATTTAAGGAATTGCGTCGCAAGGATTTTCCAGAACATGCTTTTACCATTGTTTATCTAGGTCTTGACGGTGATGACTATGAATTGGAGTTGACTTACAACTATGATCATGGGCCTTATGTTGTTGGTGATGGCTTTGCTCACATCGCTCTAAGTACACCTGACCTTGAAGCTCTTCACATAGAACATAGCGAAAAAGGTTATGAAGTAACGGAACCTAAGGGACTTCCAGGTACTCAACCAAACTATTACTTTGTCAAAGATCCAGATGGATACAAGGTAGAAGTGATTCGTGAAAAATAATAAAAACTCCTCATTTGTCAAATTGAGTTAAATAATTTCACCTGACTCAGAAAAACTTGATACGGAGTAGTGTAGGTCATTTATGTTAGTTTCTTTCAGACAAATGTGAGCGTTTATCTGAGTCTAACATAGATGGCTTTTTCTATCTAGCTTAATGTGACAAATTGGGATATAATAAAAATAACTTAACAAATTAGTGGGAGAAAAAAATGTCAGACCAAAATCCAAATGTAGAGCTAAACAAAGAAGATAAACTAATTGTAGAAAATAATTCGGTGAAAGATATGCAGAATTGTCCAAAAGCTGTCAAGAAACCTTCGGCTCTTCTATCTTTCTCATTTTATTTGGCACTTACCTATATTCTTCTATTTATAACTCTTGCTTTAGTTACTGCTCCATGGGGAATTGTATTCTTGATTTTTCTAGGTCCTAATTTAATTGCTTACGCTATAGCAACTTTTTTAACTAGGATAGGAATCAAGAAAGTAAATAGAAATTTCTTGTATGCAAGTGCAGGATTTTATTTGCTTTCCGGACTTTTAGCATTCGACCCGGATTGGCAGATGTTTAGGGTTTTTCCTTATCTCTCCCTAGCTCTAGTTTTAATCGGGATATTTTTAACGAAAGATACAAGTAACTAAATTAAAAAGCTAGGCGCAACTCTTCTTCGAACTTATTTCATATCATAAAACCATAGCCTTTAAGGCTGTGGTTTTTTAGTTTAATGATTAGAAAGAAATTGTGTTTCTATTTTTTAAAATGGTATAATAGAGAAAGAATAAGGGAGGTGAGAAAGAATGATTGCCCAACTGGATACCAAAACAGTCTATAGTTTCATGGAGAGCATGGTTTCGATTAAGAGATATGTCAGTCAAGGGAAGGAATATGGTTATTCATCACTTGGAATCATGGATGAAGACAATCTCTACGGGGCCTATTACTTTATCAAAGAATGCCAGAAACAGGAGATTCAGCCTTTATTAGGTCTTGAGATGACTGTTCATCATAAAGATGAATGGATCAATCTACGTTTTCTAGCCCTGTCAAACCAAGGTTATCAAAACCTGATGAAGTTGTCGTCTTTAAAGATGACAGGTAAAAAAGAATGGACTGATTTTTCTTCTTACCTAGAGGATATTTGTGTTATTGTTCCATATTATTCTGGGATGAATGGATTGGATTTAGGACACAACTACCATATCGGAGTGTATCCAGATACACCGCAATCCAATTTTTCTCGACCAATTCTCCCTCTTTATCGAGTTAATTCTTTCGAATCTGAGGATTTAGAAACTCTTCAAATGCTCAGGGCGATCAAGGAAAATGTGACCTTGCGAGAGGTTGATGTTCAATCTCAACAGGGTTTGTTTTTGCCTGCTGACCGTCTAGAACAGGTTTTTGTAGAGAAGTTTCCACAAGCACTCGAAAACCTAGCAAGATTGACCAAGGGTACTTCCTACGAGATTGATAGTAGTCTTAAGCTTCCTCGTTTCAATCCAGAGAGACCTGCTGTTGAAGAACTAAGGGAAAGAGCTATCAAGGGCTTGGAAGAGAAAGGGTTATGGAATCGGGTTTATCAGGTTCGTTTAGAAGAAGAACTGTCTGTGATTCATGATATGGGATTCGATGACTATTTCTTGGTTGTCTGGGACCTATTGCGTTTTGGTCGGTCTCAGGGATATTACATGGGAATGGGACGTGGTTCTGCAGTTGGAAGTCTAGTAGCCTACGCTCTAGATATTACAGGAATTGATCCTGTAGCAAAAAATCTCATCTTTGAACGCTTCTTGAATCGTGAACGCTATACCATGCCCGATATTGATATTGATATTCCTGATATCTATCGTCCAGAGTTTATTCGCTACGTTCGTGATCGATATGGTAGTATCCATGCTGCGCAGATTGTTACTTACTCGACCTTTGGTGCCAAGCAGGCTATCCGAGATGTTTTTAAACGGTATGGTGTTCCTGAGTATGAATTGACGGCTATTACGAAAAAAATAGGCTCTAAAGATACTCTTACGACAGCCTATGAAGGCAATCTAGGTTTTAGACAACTTATTCAGAGTAAGATGGAGTACCAAAAGGCTTTTGAAATTGCTAAGAAGATAGAAGGCTATCCACGACAGACTTCTATCCATGCAGCTGGTGTCGTTATCAGTGATAAAAATCTAACAGATTATATTCCTCTCAAGTATGGAGAGGATATGCTGATTACCCAGTATGATGCCCATGGAGTTGAAGGAAATGGCTTGCTTAAGATGGACTTCTTGGGTCTTCGAAACCTAACCTTCGCTCAAAAAATGCAGGAGCTCTTATATGAAACTCAAGGAATTCAGCTAAGGATTGAGGATATAGACCTTGAGGATAAAGAAACTTTATCTCTCTTTGCTGCAGGTAAGACCAAGGGAATCTTTCAGTTTGAACAACCTGGTGCCATTCGCTTATTGAAGCGCGTGAAACCAGAAAGCTTTGAAGAAGTAGTGGCAACGACTTCCCTCAACAGACCGGGGGCGAGTGACTACATCGATAACTTTGTGGCTCGAAAACATGGTAAAGAAAAGGTAACAGTTCTGGACCCAGTTTTGGAAGATATTCTAGCTCCAACTTATGGCATTATGCTTTACCAAGAACAGGTCATGCAAGTAGCTCAGCGATATGCTGGTTTTAGCCTTGGGAAGGCCGATATTTTACGTCGTGCTATGGGGAAAAAGAACGCAGCTGAGATGCACCGAATGGAAGAAAGTTTCATCCAAGGTGCACTCGAAAAAGGACATAGCAAAGAACAGGCGCAAGAAGTTTTTTCCGTAATGGAGAAATTCGCCGGTTATGGCTTCAACCGTTCGCATGCTTGTGCTTATGCGGCTTTAGCTTTTCAACTTGCTTACTTTAAGACACATTTTCCAGCCATTTTTTATCAAGTCATGCTCAATTATGCGAGTGGAGATTATATTCTCGATGCACTTGAAATGGGATTTGAACTAGTACCGCTTTCGATCAATACAATTCCATATCAGGATAAATTAAAGGATAAGACGGTTTATTTGGGTCTTAAAAGTATTAAGGGAATACCTCGCGACTTTGCTTATTGGATAATCGAGAATCGTCCTTTTAGCAGTGTTGAAGATTTTATCACACGATTACCCAAAAATTATCAAAAGATTAGCCTCTTAACCCCTTTAGTGGAAGTAGGACTTTTTGACGGATTTGATAAAAATCGTCAAAAAATCTTAACCAATCTACCAACTCTATTTATCTTTGTAGAAGAATTAGGTAGCCTCTTTGGGGATTCTAGCTATAGTTGGACAGATACAGAGGACTTTTCAAATATTGAAAAATTTCAAAAAGAGCAAGATTGGTTAGGCGTTGGAATTAGCCAACACCCATTGCTAGTTTTAGCGAAGAATCCTTTGTATCCAATCGTGAGTTTATCTGAGCTTTTCGAGGGACAGACAGCTACAGTGCTCGTTGAGATTCAGTCTATCCGAGTGATTCGAACTAAAAAAGGTGAAAACATGGCCTTTTTGAAAGTTACTGATAGTAAAACAAGTCTTGAGATCACTGTTTTTTCTGAACAGTACCGCCAATTTAAAAATCTTTTGCACGAAGGAAGTTTCTATTATCTAAATGGAAAAGTGCAATCCAGAGATGGTCGTCTTCAATTAGTTTTAAATAATTTGAAAGAAGCAGTGAGTGAGCGTTTTTGGATTCAAGTTCCCAATCATGACCATGATTCTGAAATTTATCATATTTTAGATCAGTACAAGGGACAAATTCCTGTTGTCATTCGTTATGAAAATGAACAAAAAAATATTCTTTTGCCTGGTTATTTAGTTGCAAAAGACGCTGGCTTACAAGAATCTTTAAAACAGATTGTTATGAAAACGATTTATCGTTAAAAATCAATGAAAATAAAAGAATTTTAACTTTAAATATGGTATAATCAGTTAGAATGTTAAAAGAAAAAGGAGCAAAACCAAATGAAACGTATTGCTGTTTTGACTAGTGGTGGGGACGCCCCTGGTATGAATGCTGCTATCCGTGCAGTTGTTCGTCAAGCAATCTCAGAAGGAATGGAAGTATTTGGTATCTATGATGGATACGCTGGTATGGTTGCTGGTGAGATTTATCCACTTGATGCTGCTTCAGTAGGAGACATCATTTCACGTGGTGGTACTTTCCTTCACTCTGCTCGTTACCCTGAGTTTGCAAAACTCGAAGGTCAACTTAAAGGGATTGAGCAATTGAAAAAACACGGTATCGAAGGTGTCGTAGTTATCGGTGGTGACGGTTCTTATCATGGAGCTATGCGCTTGACTGAGCATGGATTCCCTGCTATCGGACTTCCAGGAACAATCGATAACGATATCGTAGGTACAGACTTTACAATCGGATTTGACACTGCAGTAACAACTGCTATGGATGCGATCGATAAGATTCGTGATACATCATCAAGTCACCGTCGTACTTTCGTTGTTGAAGTAATGGGACGTAATGCTGGAGATATCGCTCTTTGGGCTGGTATTGCCACTGGTGCTGATGAAATCATCATCCCTGAAGAAGGCTTCAAGATGGAAGACATCGTAGCAAGTATCAAAGCTGGATATGAACACGGTAAGAAACACAACATTATCGTTTTGGCAGAAGGTGTTATGTCAGCGGCTGAATTTGGTCAAAAACTAAAAGAAGCTGGAGATACAAGCGACCTTCGTGTAACTGAACTTGGTCACATCCAACGTGGTGGTTCACCAACTGCTCGTGACCGTGTATTGGCATCTCGTATGGGCGCACACGCTGTTAAACTCCTTAAACAAGGAATCGGTGGTGTTGCTGTCGGTATTCGTAACGAGAAAATGGTTGAAAATCCAATTCTTGGGACAGCAGAAGAGGGAGCTTTGTTTAGCTTAACAGCTGATGGTAAGATCGTTGTTAATAACCCTCATAAAGCTGATATTGAACTCTCTGACTTGAACAAGAGCTTGTCATAATCAACTTTAACTAATCTGGTAAAATGACCATAAAGGTCGAATTATATAAAGGAGTCACAAAATCATGAACAAACGTGTAAAAATCGTTGCAACTTTGGGTCCTGCGGTAGAAATCCGTGGTGGAAAGAAATTCGGTGAAGATGGATACTGGGGTGAAAAACTTGACGTTGAAGCTTCAGCTAAAAACATTGCTCAATTGATTGAAGCAGGAGCTAACACTTTCCGTTTCAACTTCTCACACGGTGACCACCAAGAACAAGGTGAACGTATGGCAACTGTTAAACTTGCAGAAAAACTTGCAGGTAAAAAAGTTGGTTTCCTTCTTGATACTAAAGGACCAGAAATTCGTACTGAATTGTTCGAAGGTGAAGCTAAAGAGTATTCATACAAAACTGGTGAAAAAATCCGTGTTGCAACTAAACAAGGAATCAAATCAACTCGTGAAGTGATTGCTTTGAACGTTGCTGGTGCTCTTGACATCTATGATGACGTTGAAGTTGGTCGTCAAGTATTGGTTGACGATGGTAAACTTGGTCTTCGCGTTGTAGAAAAAGATGATGCAACTCGTGAATTCATCGTTGAAGTTGAAAATGACGGTGTTATTGCTAAACAAAAAGGTGTGAACATCCCTAACACTAAAATTCCTTTCCCAGCTCTTGCTGAACGTGATAACGACGATATTCGTTTCGGTTTGGAACAAGGTATTAACTTTATTGCTATCTCATTCGTACGTACTGCAAAAGACGTAAACGAAGTTCGTGCAATCTGTGAAGAAACTGGTAACGGTCACGTTCAATTGTTCGCTAAAATCGAAAACCAACAAGGTATCGATAACTTGGACGAAATCATTGAAGCTGCTGACGGTATCATGATCGCTCGTGGTGACATGGGTATCGAAGTACCATTCGAAATGGTTCCAGTTTACCAAAAAATGATCATCACTAAAGTAAACGCTGCTGGTAAAGTTGTTATCACAGCAACAAACATGCTTGAAACAATGACTGAAAAACCACGTGCAACTCGTTCAGAAGTATCAGACGTATTTAACGCTGTTATCGACGGAACTGACGCTACAATGCTTTCAGGTGAGTCTGCAAATGGTAAATACCCACTTGAGTCAGTTACAACAATGGCTACAATTGACAAGAACGCTCAAACTCTTCTTAACGAATACGGACGTTTGAACTCAGATTCATTTGAACGTAACTCTAAGACAGAAGTTATGGCTTCAGCGGTTAAAGATGCTACAAACTCAATGGATATCAAATTGGTTGTAACTCTTACTAAGACAGGTCACACTGCACGTTTGATCTCTAAATACCGTCCAAATGCTGATATCTTGGCATTGACTTTCGACGAATTGACAGAACGTGGTTTGATGTTGAACTGGGGTGTTATCCCAATGTTGACAGAAGCTCCATCATCAACTGATGACATGTTTGAAATTGCTGAACGTAAAGCAGTTGAAGCAGGTCTTGTACAATCTGGTGACGACATCGTTATCGTTGCAGGTGTGCCACTTGGTGAAGCAGTTCGTACGAACACAATGCGTATCCGTACAGTACGCTAATCAAAAAAATAAAAACCTATCTCATCAAGCTTTCGGGCTTATGTGATAGGTCTTTTTTTGTTGTAGAATATAAAAGAATTTTTAAAATAAAAAACTCTCTGGAAAACCAGAGAGCATGAGAGGCATCTCCATGTGAGAAACTGGTTCACACAATTTCTCAAGGTCCGCTCCTGCGTTATGACCTCCTTTGCGCAATTGTAGCTCTCGCTACATATCGACTCATCGCAGACTATATTGTACTATAGGGTCATTACTTTGTCAAGAAAAAAACAGCTCCTCAGATAGGAACTGATGAATGATGCTAATTGCCGGGATCGAACCGGCGACCTCATCCTTACCATGGATGCGCTCTGCCTACTGAGCTAAATCAGCTTACTTTGAAAGTATACTATAGATTTAAGCTTTTGTCAATATTCTAAATAGTATCTTAATTTATTGAAATAAGCCCAAGTTTATTACTTGGGCTTATGAAGATTAGACTATTGTAATTGCTCTCTCTTTTTATCTGGATTCCAAACAAAACTTGCTACAAAGGTAAAGAGAATTGTCAGAATTCCGATTACAATTGCGAGAATCAAGGCAGGGATACGGATGAACCACCAGAGTGGATTCGGTTTTTTGTTATTGTGCCATTGTTTTGTTTCTTCATCTAGTCGCTGGAATTCAGATTGGATACGATCGGCAACCATCTCAATTCCCTCATCATTCATCTTTTTAATATCTGAGATATCAATAGGATTTCCGAAGTTCATATCAATACGTTCACGGCTGACAAGCCCTTTTAGAGTCATAGGCCCAGTATAGGTAACAGGCATGATGCGAACCTTGGCCATCTTTGCAATGAGGGCTACACCACCCTTAACATCGTTAGAATGACGACTACCGCTTGGAAACATAATCAGTGAACGATTACTCTTTTTAAGAACATTGATTGGATACTTGATGGCAGAAGAATTTGGATTTTCTCGGTCAATCGGGAAGGCACCACACATGCGAATCCACCAACCAAAGATACGATTTGAAAAGAGTTCTTTTTTAGCCATAAAGACAAATTGCTTTGGTTTTGTTGCAAAAGCCATATAGACTGGATCCCACCAGGTACGATGTGGGGCAACAAGGATATAGTTTTCATCTAAACTTGGAATTTTTTCAGTATTGTGAAAGTGAGCATTTCCATTGATTGACCATAGAATCAACATAACCAGCCCACGCAGATAAGTGTAAAACATGATGTCTCCTTCAGTTTTCTTTCTTTTATTATACCTTATCATACTAGGACAGGCAAATGTTTTTTGTTTAGGCGGAATAGCTTTTTATATGAAATTAGAAATATTAAAAAAAAAATGATATGATAGAATTTATGGATAAAAATAAAATTATGGGCTTAAGCCAATCAGAAGTAAAAGAACGTCAGAAACAGGGACAGGTCAATGATTTCCAAGCTTCAGCTAGTACTAGTACATGGCAGATTGTGAAGAGAAATGTCTTTACTTTATTCAATGCTCTAAACTTTGCCATCGCCTTAGCACTCGCTTTTGTTCAAGCATGGAGTAATTTGGTCTTCTTTGCGGTTATCTGTTTTAATGCTTTTTCAGGAATTGTAACTGAATTACGTGCCAAGCATATGGTTGATAAACTCAATCTCTTGAATAAAGAAAAGATTACGACTATTCGTGATGGACAAGAGATTGCTTTGGACCCTGAAGAGCTTGTTTTGGATGATGTGATTCGCTTGTCTGCAGGGGATCAGATTCCAAGTGATGCCATTGTATTAGAAGGTTTTGCAGAAGTCAATGAAGCCATGTTAACGGGTGAGAGCGACTTGGTTCAAAAAGAAGTAGAAGACTTAATGTTGTCGGGTAGCTTTCTTGCAAGTGGTTCTGTCCTCGCTCAGGTACATCATGTTGGGGCGGATAACTATGCTGCTAAACTCATGCTTGAAGCCAAGACAGTGAAGCCAATTAACTCTCGTATCATGAAATCGCTAGACCAGTTAGCCGGCTTTACTGGGAAAATTATCATTCCTTTTGGTATTGCTCTCTTGCTTGAAGCCTTGATCTTAAAAGGTCTGCCACTGAAGTCTTCTGTAGTCAATTCTTCTACAGCTCTTTTGGGGATGTTGCCTAAGGGAATCGCACTCTTGACCATTACCTCTCTTTTAACCGCTGTTATTAAGCTGGGTTTGAAAAAGGTTTTGGTGCAGGAGATGTACTCTGTTGAAACCCTTGCGCGCGTGGATATGCTTTGTTTGGATAAAACAGGTACCATCACTCAAGGGAAGATGCAGGTTGAGACTGTTCTTCCTCTGACCCAGGCTTATGACAAGGATGCTATTGCAAAAATACTAACCAGCTATATAGCGCACAGTGAGGATAAAAATCCAACTGCCCAAGCTATTCGAAAGCGTTTTGCGGGAGAGGTATCCTATCCGATGATTTCTAATCTTCCATTTTCTAGTGATCGAAAATGGGGAGCGATGGAATTGGAAGGTCTCGGAACTGTTTTCCTAGGTGCACCTGAGATATTGTTGGATGCTGAAGTTCCTGAAGCCAGGGAAGCTCTTGAACGAGGATCTCGTGTCTTGGTTCTGGCCCTCAGTCAAGAAAAACTTGACCACCATAAACCACAGAAGCCATCGGATATTCAGGCTTTGGCTCTGCTTGAGATTTTAGATCCAATCCGAGAAGGTGCTGCTGAGACGCTAGACTATCTTCGTTCTCAGGAAGTGGGATTGAAAATTATCTCTGGTGATAATCCAGTCACTGTTTCAAGTATTGCCCAAAAAGCAGGTTTTGTAGACTATCAGAGCTATGTAGATTGTTCGAAAATTAATGATGAAGAATTGATAGCCATGGCTAAAGAAACAGCCATTTTCGGACGTGTATCGCCTCATCAAAAGAAACTAATCATCCAAACTCTGAAAAAAGCAGGACATACTACAGCAATGACAGGAGATGGTGTCAATGATATCCTTGCTCTCCGTGAGGCAGACTGTTCCATCGTTATGGCTGAAGGAGATCCAGCGACTCGTCAGATTGCAAATCTGGTTCTCTTGAACTCAGACTTTAATGATGTTCCTGAGATTCTCTTTGAAGGTCGTCGTGTGGTCAATAACATTGCCCACATCGCTCCGATTTTCTTGATTAAGACCATCTATTCCTTCTTGCTAGCAGTCATCTGTATTGCAAGTGCTTTGTTGGGACGTACTGAATGGATTCTGATTTTCCCATTCATTCCGATTCAGATTACCATGATTGACCAGTTTGTCGAAGGATTCCCGCCGTTTGTATTGACCTTTGAACGAAATATCAAACCTGTGGAACAAAACTTCCTCAGAAAATCCATGCTTCGTGCACTACCAAGTGCCTTGATGGTAGTCTTTAGTGTTCTCTTTGTTAAAATTTTTGGAACAAGTCAAGGCTGGTCAGCTATTGAAATTTCGACACTTCTGTATTATCTATTGGCATCTATTGGTTTCATGTCAGTAGTTAGAGCTTGCTTGCCATTTAGTCTGTGGCGTGTTCTCTTGATTATTTGGTCAGTTGGTGGTTTCCTTGGAACTGCTCTATTTCCAAGACTTCAAAAATTACTTGAAATTTCAACACTGACAGGACAAACATTACCTGTCTATGGCATTATGATGGTCATATTTGCTGTCATTTTCATCCTGACAAGTCGTTATCAAGCTAAAAAATAAAGAAAGGCTGCAATCCTTGATTGCGGTCTTTTTTAGGTACAGGATTGCTAGATAAAATATGGTATAATAAAGGGAAATAGAGTTTTTGAAAGTGAGAGAAGATGATTTCAAAGAGATTAGAAACAGTAGCTTCCTTTGTACCTCAAGGAGCTGTTTTGCTGGATGTCGGGAGCGATCATGCTTATCTGCCGATTGAATTAGTTGAAAAAGGGCATATTGAAGCTGCCATTGCAGGAGAGGTAGTAGTTGGTCCTTACCAATCTGCAGTTACAAATGTTGAGAGTCATGGTTTGACTGAGAAAATTCAGGTTCGTTTAGCCAATGGTTTGGCTGCTTTTGAAGAAGCTGATCCGGTCTCTGTTATCACTATTGCTGGAATGGGTGGTCGCTTGATTGCCACGATATTAGAAGATGGTTTGGACAAACTAGCTACTGTTGAGCGTTTGATTCTTCAACCAAATAACCGTGAAGATGAGTTACGTAGTTGGTTACAAGAGCATGGTTTTCAAATCATAGCAGAAAGTATTCTAGAAGAAGCTGGGAAATTTTACGAGATTCTAGTTGTAGAAGCTGGTAAAATGAATCTATCAGCAACTGATGTCCGCTTTGGCCCCTTCTTGTCCAAAGAAGTCAGTCCAGTCTTCATCCAAAAATGGCAAAAAGAAGCTGCTAAGCTTGAGTTTGCCCTAGCCCAAATCCCAGAAAAAAATCATGAAGAACGTCAAGTTTTAGTAGATAGAATTCAAGCCATCAAGGAGGTGCTCCATGAAAGCAAGTGAAGTGATAAATCGTTATGAAGCCTATTGTCCTCAAGAATTTTCTATGGAGGGTGATAGCCGTGGTTTGCAGATTGGTACCCTAGACAAAGAAATCCAAAAGGTTATGGTTGCCCTCGATATTCGTGAAGAAACGGTTGCAGAAGCCATTGAAAAGGGTGTAGATTTGATTATCGTCAAGCACGCGCCTATCTTTCGTCCAATCAAGGACTTGGTAGCTAGCCGTCCTCAAAATCAGATTTATATCGATCTCATTAAGCACGATATTGCAGTCTATGTTAGCCATACCAATATTGATATTGTTGAAAACGGCCTTAATGACTGGTTTTGCCAACTATTGGATATTGAGGACACAACTTATCTACAGGAAACAGGTCCTGAACGTGGGATTGGCCGTATTGGAACTATTAGACCTCAAACCTTTGAAGAATTTGCCAGTCATGTTAAGGAAGTCTTTGGTCTAGATAGTCTCCGTATGGTGTATTATCATGAGAGTGATTTGCAAAAGACCATTTCAAGAGTTGCTATCTGTGGTGGCAGTGGGCAATCTTTCTATTCTGATGCTTTAGCAAAAGAAGCAGATGTCTACATCACTGGTGATATTTATTACCACACTGCCCAAGATATGCTGTCAGATGGCTTGTTGGCTCTGGATCCGGGACACTATATCGAAGTGCTTTTTGTGGAAAGAATTGCAGCACTCTTGAACGAATGGAAGGAAGAAAATGTTTGGTCTCTCGAAGTTATCGCAAGTCAGGCATCAACCAATCCATTCCATCATATCTAGTTAGAAGGTAAAGACAATGAAAAAAGTTGCCATTGTAGGAGCAGGGATTGTAGGGGCAACAGCCGCCTACTATCTCTCTAAAGAAGCAGAGGTCGAAGTAACTGTCTTTGATCATGGGCACGGACAAGCGACCAAGGCAGCGGCAGGAATTATCAGTCCCTGGTTTTCTAAACGACGCAATAAGGCCTGGTACAAGATGGCGCGACTAGGAGCTGATTTCTATGTGGATTTATTAGCTGACTTGGAAAAATCGGGTCAAAAGGTTGATTTCTACCAGCGCTCAGGAGTCTTACTTCTCAAAAAAGATGATTCCAAGCTCGAGGAACTCTATGACTTAGCCTTGAAACGTAGAGATGAATCTCCCTTAATAGGAAAATTAGCCGTTTTAGACCAAACGGCAGCAAGTAGTCTATTCCCTGGATTAGAGGGATTTGAGAGATTGCTCTATGCTTCTGGAGGGGCTCGAGTAGATGGACAACTTTTAGTTAGTCGCTTGCTCGAAGCCAGTCAAGTGAAGGTCGTAAAGAAGGAGGTCAGTCTAACTCCTCTAGTACCGGGTTATCAGATAGACAATCAAATGTTTGACCAAGTTATCTTGTCCACAGGAGCTTGGCTTGGTCACATCTTAGAGCCTTTAGGATATGAGGTAGACGTTCGTCCTCAAAAGGGGCAACTTCGAGATTACCAAGTGGAACAAGACATGGGAGCTTATCCTGTAGTTATGCCTGAAGGGGAGTGGGATTTGATTCCATTTCCAGGTGGGAAGTTGTCTCTGGGAGCTACTCATGAAAATGATATGGGATTTGACCTAACAGTTGATGAAAATTTGCTTCAGCAAATGGCTGAGGCAGCGAGTCCATTTTATCCTAGCTTAAAAGATACAATGATAAGTGGTGGGCGCGTGGGGATTCGTGCCTATACAAGTGATTTCTCTCCATTCTTTGGACAGGTTCCAAACTTATCAGGAGTCTATACAGCGAGTGGTTTAGGATCTTCAGGATTAACAACTGGTCCCATAATCGGTTATCATCTAGCTCAAATGCTTCAGGGGAGAAGTGGAGTATTAGATCCGGCTGATTATCAGACCGAAAGATATATTAAAAAGAAACAATCGTAAATCTTTTACCTAGTTTTTACGGTAGTATTAGGAAAGTAAATGACTTTCTCTATCAAAAATGGTAAAATGAATAAAATAATCCAAGAATTGAGGAAATAAAATGCAAGAAAAAATTCTGGTAACGGGTGGAGCAGGTTTTATTGGAAGTCACACTGTCATTGAACTGGTTCAAGCCGGACACCAAGTTGTTGTCGTGGATAATTTGGTCAATAGTAGTCGTAAAAGTCTTGAAGTAGTTGAAAGAATCACAGGCGTAGAAATTCCTTTCTACGAAGCAGATATTCGTGATACAGATACACTTCGTGATATTTTCAAACATGAAGAACCAACAGGAGTCATCCATTTTGCTGGTTTGAAGGCTGTAGGAGAATCTACACGTATCCCACTTGCCTACTATGATAACAATATCGCAGGAACTGTCAGTCTCTTGAAAGTTATGGAAGAGACAAACTGTAAGAACATCATCTTCAGCTCATCAGCAACAGTTTATGGAGATCCGCATACAGTTCCAATCCTCGAAGATTTCCCACTTTCAGCTACCAACCCTTATGGTCGTACCAAGCTAATGCTTGAAGAAATCTTGACAGATATCTATAAAGCAGACTCAGAATGGAATGTTGTTTTACTTCGCTACTTCAACCCAATTGGAGCGCATCAGAGTGGAGATTTAGGAGAAAATCCAAACGGTATTCCAAACAACCTCTTGCCATATGTTACACAAGTCGCAGTTGGTAAGTTGGAACAAGTCCAAGTATTTGGGGATGACTACGATACTGAAGATGGAACAGGTGTACGTGACTATATCCACGTTGTTGACCTTGCGAAAGGACACGTTGCAGCACTTAAGAAACTTCAAAAAGGTTCAGGACTCAACATTTATAACCTTGGTACAGGAAAAGGTTATTCTGTCCTTGAAATTATCCAAAATATGGAAAAAGCAGTTGGTCGCCCAATTCCTTACCGTATTGTTGAACGCCGCCCAGGGGATATTGCAGCTTGCTACTCAGATCCAGCAAAAGCTAAGGCAGAGCTCGGTTGGGAAGCAGAACTTGGTATTACAGAGATGTGTGAGGATGCATGGCGTTGGCAAAGTCAGCATCCAAATGGATTTGAAGATTAAATAAAAAGAGGTATTATAGAAAAAAAGAGGAAGAAATTCCTCTTTTTTAATACTTTATATGTGCTTGAAATAATGTGCTTGTGTGATAGAAAAACGTCTTAAAAGAACAGTTTATTTATTATTGAAATATTGGAACAACTAAATGTAAAATTGTATAAAATTAGTCTAGCAAAAGACTATAATTTTCTAGAAAATTATGCTACACTAGAGGGAGTGGAAATTAGAAATCTATGGCCCACCAAATTTTAAGATTCATCAATGATTAGAGCACGAGTAGGGCAATTTTTAACGGCTTCTAAAACATCCTCGCTACAAGGAATTTCTTTCTCTAATTGTTCGCGATCATCGAAAAAACGGACGATACCATTATCATGGTAATCAAATAATTCTGAATAAGTTTGGCAGAGCCCACAGGCGATGCAACGTTCAGGTATAAGTCTAATCTTCATATTTATATTGTAATAAGAAACTAAAAAAAACTCAAGGAGTAAGGTATGGAAAAGGAACCGTGGCAAGAAGATATTTATGAAAACCAGGAAGAAGAATCAAGAACAGAACGTCGTCAACGAAACCAAAAAGGTTCAGGTGTCGTTGCCAATCGAATTTTGACTGTCTTGGCAATTCTATTCTTTGTGATCGTTGTTGGTATGGTAGTTGTATTAGTCTACTTGTCATCAGGCGGAAGTGACCGCACTTCAGCTTTGAAAGATTTTTATGATCCTTCAGCTCCAAAAGTAGAGGAAGTCACAACAGTGGCTACTACTGCTCAGTCAACAGAGGCAACTGAAGCAGAGACAACCCAACAAGAACATACAGATGCGCATACTGATTCTGAAGGAACAATAACAGTTTTGCCAGGAGAAGGTGAAGCAGCGATTGCAGCCCGTGCTGGAATCTCTATTGCTCAACTTGAAGCCTTGAATCCTGGTCATATGTCTTCAGGAACTTGGTTCGCAAATCCTGGTGATGTCCTTAAGACAAGATAGGAGTGACAATGAAAACAATTCAGATTGCTATTGATGGGCCAGCTTCCAGTGGTAAGAGTACAGTAGCTAAGATTATTGCTAAGGACTTTGGTTATACTTATCTGGATACAGGCGCTATGTATCGTGCTGCGACTTACATCGCATTGAAAAACCAAATTAGCCCAAATGAGCCATCTCAACTTCTTGAATTATTGGAACAATATCCAATTAGCTTTGGACGTGCTGAAAATGGAGAACAACTTGTTTTCGTTGGAGATGTAGATGTAACAAATCCAATCCGAGAAAATGAAGTAACCAACGCTGTCTCTGCTTTTGCGGCGATTCCAGCTGTTCGTGAAAAATTGGTAGCCCTTCAGCAAGAAATTGCCCAACAAGGTGGTATCGTTATGGATGGCCGCGATATTGGAACAGTAGTCTTGCCTAAGGCTGAATTGAAGATATTTTTAGTAGCATCTGTAGATGAGCGTGCGGAACGCCGTTACAAGGAAAATCTTTCAAAGGGTATCGAAACAGATTTGGAAACTTTGAAAGAAGAGATTGCTGCGCGTGATTATAAAGATAGTCATCGTGAAACTTCACCTCTCAAGCAAGCCGAGGATGCAATCTATTTGGATACGACTGGACTCTCTATTTTAGAAGTTGTTGAAAATATTAAATCAGAAGCACAAAAACATTTATAAGAACTATAAAAACGATGAACTGAATTTCGGTTTGTCGTTTTTTATCATGATTTGTCAAATAGTCTGTTTTAAGGTATAATAGTTGCTGTTAAAGAAAATTTGACATTCAAATAATCATAAATTTTTTAAGGAGATAACATGAATCATTTACCAAATTGCCCAAAATGTAATTCAGAATACGTATATGAAGATGGCACACTTCTTGTTTGCCCAGAATGTGCTTACGAGTGGAATCCTGCTGAGCAAGCAGAAGTTGAAGAAGGAGTTGTTGCCATCGATGCAAATGGAAATAAATTAGCTGATGGAGATACAGTTACTTTGATTAAGGACCTTAAAGTCAAAGGGGCTCCAAAAGACCTCAAACAAGGAACTCGTGTTAAAAACATCCGTATTGTAGAAGGTGACCACAACATCGACTGTAAAATTGATGGTTTTGGCGCTATGAAACTTAAATCAGAATTTGTGAAGAAGATTTAATCATGATTAAAAACGAAAAAGTAATATTTTATAGTCGTATCTTTTTATTTATAGCAGCCTTTACCGGTGTATACTTGGAGATTACCAAACGCGGTGGTTTAGGGATGTTGCTTTACTACACAGTACTTTCTAACCTTTTAGTTGTACTCTTTACAGGTTATCTTTTGTTAAAGATGCGTAGTGGTGGTGATAGTTGGCAGAGTCCTGGTATTCTACGTCTCAAAGGTGGCGTCACTATGAGTATTATGATTACTTGTGTCATCTATCATTTCATGCTAGCTCCTTTGACGACAGATTTTTACCGTTTGGAAAACTTCCTTTGCCATTATATTGTCCCTCTCTGGTTTTTAGCAGATACAATTATTTTTGACAAGAGTCGCCAATATAAGTTGGTTGATCCCATGCTTTGGACCAGTCTTCCTTTGCTTTATATGATTTTTGCCCTCTTAAACGGTTTTGTTCTAAAGATGGATGTCCCTAATGCTAAGGATAGTCCCTTCCCTTATTTCTTTTTGAATGCTACCAAACATGGTTGGGGCTTTGTCTTTAAATGGGCAGCCACTATCTTTGTTGCTTATATGGTTTCAGGATATCTCTTTTATCTTGTGAAAAGTATTAAAAAATCTAAGAAATAAAAGTACCCCTATGTGGGTGCTTTTTTTGTGATAGAAATAATTGTACCCGGACAAATTGATTTATTTTATCTTGTTATGCAGTCTTTTTTACTTTACAATAAAACTGTAGCTACCAACACAACTATTGAGGAAGAAAAAATGACTGAAAATCGTTATGAATTAAATAAAAATTTGGCACAAATGCTTAAAGGTGGCGTCATCATGGATGTTCAAAACCCTGAACAAGCAAGAATTGCTGAGGCTGCAGGTGCGGCAGCTGTTATGGCCTTGGAGCGAATTCCAGCTGATATTCGTGCAGCGGGTGGTGTCTCTCGGATGAGTGATCCAAAGATGATTAAGGAAATACAAGAAGCTGTCAGTATTCCAGTTATGGCTAAGGTTCGAATTGGGCATTTTGTCGAAGCTCAAATTTTAGAAGCAATCGAGATTGACTATATCGATGAGAGCGAAGTTCTATCTCCAGCTGATGACCGTTTCCATGTGGATAAGAAAGAATTTCAAGTTCCTTTTGTTTGCGGTGCTAAAGACCTAGGAGAAGCCTTGCGTCGTATCGCTGAAGGAGCATCGATGATTCGTACCAAAGGGGAACCTGGAACAGGAGACATCGTACAGGCTGTTCGTCATATGCGCATGATGAATCAAGAAATTCGCCGTATTCAAAATCTACGCGAAGATGAACTATATGTTGCTGCCAAGGACTTGCAAGTACCAGTAGAATTAGTTCAATATGTCCACGAACATGGGAAATTACCAGTTGTCAACTTTGCAGCTGGAGGGGTTGCAACACCAGCGGACGCTGCTCTCATGATGCAACTAGGTGCGGAAGGCGTCTTTGTTGGCTCAGGGATTTTCAAGTCAGGTGATCCTGTCAAACGTGCGGCAGCAATTGTTAAGGCAGTTACAAACTATCAAAATCCTCAAATTCTAGCTCAAATCTCTGAAGGTTTAGGAGAAGCCATGGTAGGTATCAATGAAAACGAGATCCAAATTCTCATGGCTGAGCGAGGAAAATAGATGAAAATCGGAATATTAGCTTTGCAGGGAGCCTTTGTAGAACATGAAAAAGTGCTTGCTGAACTAGGAGTTGAAAGTATTGAATTGCGAAATCTTGAAGACTTTCAACAACATCAGAGTGACTTGTCAGGTTTGATTTTACCTGGCGGTGAGTCGACAGCTATGGGAAAACTTCTACGTGACCAGAATATGCTACTCCCTTTAAGAGAAGCTATTCTCAATGGCTTACCAGTCTTTGGGACTTGTGCAGGCTTGATTTTACTAGCAAAAGAGATTACCACTCAGGAAGAAAGTCATCTAGCGACTATGGATATAGTAGTAGAGCGTAATGCCTATGGACGTCAGTTAGGAAGTTTTTATACCGAAGCAGAGTGTAGGGGTGTTGGTAAGATTCCCATGACCTTTATCCGTGGTCCAATTATCAGTAGTGTTGGTGAGGACGTTGATATTCTAGCAATCGTCAACGATCAAATCGTTGCGGCTCAAGAAAAGAATATGCTAGTGACTTCATTTCATCCGGAATTGACAAATGATCTTCGCTTGCATCAGTACTTTATGAATATGTGTAAATAAAAAAAGAGGTTGGGATTTTTCCCAACTTCTTTTTTACATGTAATAAACAATAGCAATGTATTGGAGAGCAGAGGCTGCTAGAATGAAGAGATGCCAAATCATATGGAAGTATGGTTTCTTTTTAGCGTAGAATCCAGCGCCAACTGTATAGCAAAGGCCACCTGATACCATAAGACACCAGAACATTGGACTTGTCTGACTGATGATTGCTGGTAAGATAGCCAATACAAGCCATCCCATGATGAGGTAGAGGATGAGACTGAATTTTTCGTTGACTTTTTTGGCAAAGATTTTATAAAGAATACCAAAAATAGTTGTTCCCCACTGGATAGCAATAATCAGATAACCAAACCAGTTGTTCATCAAAGTTAAAACCACAGGAGTATAAGATCCAGCGATTGCCACATAAATCATGGAATGGTCAATAATCCGCAAGACATACTTATGAGTCGAACCGTAAGCCATAGAATGATAAATAGTTGATGATAAGAACATGAGAAAGAGGCTGATGACGAAGATGGAAACACCGATAGACGATAAGAAACCATGCGCCTCGTAACTATAGGTTGATGAAATGGGAAGTAGGATGAGCATGAGAAATGCTCCTACAGCATGGGTGACACTGTTGGCAATTTCTTCTCCAAAACTAAGTCGTTTACTAAGTTTGAAACTAGTATTCATTTGTTTCCTCCTCTTCAGTTTCTGTATAGACTAGTGCTAGTGTTTGATGATAGAGTTTGACAGTTTGGCAGCTTGCCTGGATAATAGGATTTGCTGGGTCAATGTCTTCATTCATATAGTCCACAAAAGCATTGTAAAGTTTTTCTGAATTAGTGTCTGTGTGTAGGGTATTAAGGGTTTGAGCAATTTCTTGGATAGAAAAAACGGACTTAAGAGTCGAAATAGCAATCAAACGAGCAATTTGTTTACGTTGGTATTTTTTCTTTTCGGGTTTACTTATATAGCCATGTTTGACATAGTTATTAACCATGGAGGCTGTCAAACCTTTCTCCTTATCTGGAGAAACTGGAGGACAGATTTGATTGACATAGAGTAAAACCTGGTCCAGATAGAGATTGATACTTGGAATTTCTTCCCATTTTGGGTAGGAAAAAACAGATTTCATTTCCAACTCCTTTTTATCTAGTTTTGATAACTAGATTATAAAACATTGGAAATAATAAGTCAAGTTTCAAGTGCTTGTAGAAAGAAATAATTTATGCTATGATGAGAGGAAATAGTATGAAAAGAGGATAAATGATGGAGATTCGCTTAGCCTTTCCAAACGAAGTTGATGCAATTATGCAAGTGATTGAGGGAGCCAAGAAATGTTTGGCAGAAGCTGGTAGCACTCAGTGGCAAAACGGCTACCCAGATGCAGATACAATTATTGAAGATATTATCTCTGGACAGGCTTACGTAGCGCTGGAAGAAGGAGAACTCTTAGCCTATGCAGCAGTGACTAAAAGCCCGGAAAAAGCTTATGAAGCAATTTATGATGGCAACTGGGAGGGAAATGAAGCAGAATACTTAGTATTTCACCGTATTGCTGTCGCTAGTGATGTGCAAGGGCAAGGTGTTGCCCAGACCTTCTTGGAAGGCTTGATTGAAGGCTTTGATTACTTGGATTTTCGTTCGGATACGCACGCTAAAAACAAAGCTATGCAGCATATCTTTGAAAAACTTGGCTTTAAACAGGTTGGTAAAGTTCCAGTAGACGGGGAACGCTTGGCCTATCAAAAATTAAAATCAAATGCCTAAGAAGTATGCAAAGATGCTGTACAAGTCACCGATTGGTCCCCTATCTCTGGTAGCAGATGACCGCTATCTGTTTGGGATATGGATAGAAGAAGAGAGCGATTTTGAGAAGGGATTATCTGAAAATGATGTAACTCTTGTTGAAAGTCATCCCATTTTAAATCAAATTACTTCCTATTTAGAGACTTATTTTAAGGGGAAAAATCAAGACTTATCTGAGATGCCTTTAGCTCCTGTCGGTAGTGACTTTGAAAAAAGAGTCTGGAACTACTTGCGTGGCATTCCTTTTGGACAGACTGTTACCTATGGACAAATAGCTAAGGACTTGCAAGTAGCTTCTGCCCAAGCAATCGGAGGAGCAGTAGGGCGCAATCCCTGGTCTATTCTTGTCCCCTGTCACCGTGTGCTAGGTGCTGGAGGACGTCTGACAGGCTATGCTTGGGGACTTGATAAGAAGGCTTGGCTCTTAAATCATGAAGGTGCAAGTTATCAAGAAAATAAAAAATAGAAAGAGAAAATATGTTAGAATTTATCGAATATCCAAAATGTACAACTTGTAAAAAAGCTAAGAAAGAATTAGATCAACTTGGACTAGAATATAAAGACGTTCATATCGTTGAAGAGACTCCGAGTGAAAAGGTCATTTTAAATTGGCTCGAAACTTCGGGATTTGAATTGAAGCAATTTTTCAATACTAGTGGCATCAAATATCGTGAACTCGGATTGAAAGATAAGGTTGGAACATTGTCAAACAAAGAAGCAGCCAAACTCTTAGCTAGTGATGGTATGCTGTTAAAACGTCCGATACTAGTTGAAAATGGTCTTGTAAAACAAATTGGCTATCGTAAAACATACAATAACTTGGATTTGAATTAGTTTTTGTCTATCTCCTTGATAGATAAAATATATAACCTCCCACTTTTAAAGTATGATAAACTAGAAGGTAGATAATGTACGATATGCCCGTAGCAAATATTTTATATTAGGGCAGAAGTATGATAGAATGAATCATTATCTTGAGAGGATGTTTCTATGAATGTTACAACGATTTTAGCATCTGATTGGTATCAAAATTTGATGCAATATATCCCAGACGGCAAACTCTTTAGTTGGCGTTCAGTCTTTGATGGGATTCCAAGAATAGTACAGCAATTACCGACAACTTTGATGTTGACAGTATTTGGTGCTTTTTTTGGAATTATGCTAGCCCTGCTTTTTGCTATTGTAAAAATCAATCGCGTTAGAATTCTTTATCCATTACAAGCTTTTTTTGTTAGTTTCTTAAAAGGAACTCCTATTTTAGTACAACTCATGTTGACCTATTACGGAATTCCTTTGGCACTTAAAGCATTGAATCAACAATGGGGAACTGCATTTAATATCAATGCGATTCCAGCTGCAGCGTTTGCGATTGTAGCCTTTGCCTTTAACGAGGCAGCCTATGCTAGTGAAACCATCCGTGCAGCCATTCTTTCTGTAAATCCTGGTGAGATTGAAGCTGCTCGCAGTCTTGGGATGACACGTGCACAAGTTTATCGCCGTGTGATTATTCCAAATGCAGCAGTGGTTGCAACACCAACTTTGATTAACTCCCTCATCGGATTGACCAAGGGAACTTCCCTCGCCTTTAGTGCAGGTGTCGTAGAAGTTTTTGCCCAAGCTCAAATCTTAGGTGGTGCAGACTATCGTTACTTCGAACGTTTCATCTCAGTAGCTCTAGTTTATTGGGTTGTAAATATTGCTATTGAAAATCTTGGTCGTTTCATTGAAAGAAAAATGGCGATTTCAGCACCAGATAATATTGAGACAGATGTGAAAGGAGAGCTTCGCTAATGATTAAAATTTCAAATTTAAGCAAATCCTTTTCAGGTCAGACAGTTTTGGATCATCTGAACTTAGATATTCAAAAAGGAGAGGTCGTTGCTCTTATTGGTTCATCAGGAGCTGGGAAATCAACCTTTCTTCGTAGTCTAAATTATCTGGAAACTCCTGATAGTGGAAGTATTCAGATTGATGATTTCAAAGTGGATTTTTCTCAAATTACGCAAGAAGAAATCTTGACTCTTCGTCGTAAACTATCGATGGTTTTCCAACAGTTCAATTTGTTTGAGCGTAGAACGGCCTTAGACAATGTCAAGGAAGGTTTGGTAGTAGTTAAAAAACTATCAGATGAAGAAGCGACTAAGATAGCCAAAGAAGAGTTGGCTAAGGTTGGTCTATCTGATCGTCAACAACACTATCCTCGTCACTTGTCAGGTGGACAAAAACAACGGGTAGCCTTGGCGCGTGCTTTGGCTATGAAACCGGACGTCTTACTCTTAGATGAACCAACTTCAGCACTGGATCCAGAATTGGTTGGTGAGGTAGAAAGATCTATCGCCAATGCCGCTAAATCAGGACAAACCATGATTTTGGTGAGTCACGATATGTCCTTTGTTTCTCAAGTAGCTGATAAGATTTTGTTCTTGGATAAAGGAAAGATTATTGAGTCTGGAACACCAGATGAGATTATCAATCATCCGAAAGAAGAACGAACAAAAGAATTCTTTGCTAGTTACAAACGGACCTATATTTGATATAATAGAAGATAAGAAAAACTCAGTTAGCTAAGCTAACTGGGTTTGCTCTTTAAAATTAATAGAAATGAGAGAGAGCATGTTAGTCCAGCTATTTGCTTTATATTTAGAGAGTTTAGTGTTGACGATACTACTGGTCTTACTGGTTTTAGGGCTTTGGATTGGTTTTAGAGCACTATCAGGAGCCGATAAAACTGCTAAGGAACGTCAAGCTCACCTCTACGATATGATTATGATTGGAGTTTTGATAATTCCAGTACTGTCTTTTGCAACCATGAGTATCTTGTTGGTTCTCAAGGCATAATAGTTGTTAAATAGGATATAATCCGTTAGAATAAAAATAGTTACAACAAGAAAGAAGGAAAGAGAATGTACGATACGATTATTATCGGTGCAGGTCCTGCAGGGATGACTGCAGCCTTGTATGCAGCACGCAGTAATCTGAAAGTTGCTTTGATTGAAGGTGGTCTTCCAGGTGGTCAGATGAATAACACTTCTGATATTGAAAACTACCCAGGTTACGCCAATATTAGTGGACCTGAGTTAGCAGAAAAGATGTTTGAACCTCTTGAAAATCTTGGTGTTGAGCATCTTTATGGCTTTGTTGAAAATGTTGAGGACCATGGTGATGTTAAGAAAGTAATCACAGATGATGAAGAATTTGAAACACGTACAGTTATCGTGGCGACTGGTTCTAAGCACCGTCTCTTGGGAGTTCCAGGTGAAGAAGAACTCAATAGCCGTGGTGTTTCTTACTGTGCGGTCTGTGATGGAGCTTTTTTCCGTGACCAAGATTTGTTAGTTGTAGGTGGTGGCGACTCAGCAGTTGAGGAAGCAATCTTCTTAACACAGTTTGCCAAAACTGTAACCATCGTTCACCGTCGTGATGAGCTCCGTGCTCAAAAAGTCTTGCAAGACCGCGCCTTTGCCAATGAAAAAATCAACTTCATTTGGGATTCTGTTGTCAAAGAAATCAAGGGTGAAAACCGTGTGGAGTCAGTTGTCATTGAAAATGTTAAAACAAATCAAGTGACTGAACATGCCTTTGGTGGTGTATTTATCTACGTTGGTTTAGATCCAGTTAGTGATTTTACAAAGGATTTACAAATCCAAGATGAATCAGGTTGGATTGTGACAGATGACCATATGAAAACAAGTGTTGCAGGAGTCTTTTCAGTTGGGGATGTTCGTCAAAAGGACCTTCGTCAAGTTACAACAGCAGTTGGAGATGGCGCCATTGCAGGTCAAGAAGCCTATAAATATATTACTGAACATAATTAAAAAGGCGGTGGGACAGAAATCAATGGACGAAGTCTCGATTTCGTAGTCCCAGCCCCGCGAGGATGATTAGGAGCTTTTTGGAGTCTAAAAGATGAACAAAAAGTTCAATTAGCTACCGCGTCAAAGTTTGATTGCTAATAAAAAGTGAGGTTGGGATCTTTTGTCCCAACCTCACTCTTTTTATAATCGATTTCTGAAGACTTCGTACATGAGAATAGCAGCAGCAACACTGGCATTGAGGCTTTGTACATGTCCATTCATTGGAATAGTGATCATCTCGTCCACTTGCTTTTTGATGTTACTTGAGATACCTTTTCCTTCATTTCCGATAATGAGAGCGACTTTGCCACTTGTGTTCCATTTATGGCAAGGAGTCCCGTTCATATCAGTTCCAAAAGTCCAAAAGCCTTCTTCTTTAAGTTTATCCAAGGTTTGGCTGAGGTTGGTCACGCGGGCAATGGGAACATGTTCGATGGCACCCGTTGCTGTTTTTGCAACGACAGGAGTAACACCAACAGCTCGATGTTTAGGAATAATGACACCTGTAACATTGGTTGCATCGGCTGTTCTTAGGATAGAACCTAGGTTGTGAGGGTCAGTTAGTCCATCGAGAATCAATAGTAGTGGGTTTTCTTCTTGACGAGTCTTTGCAAGAATCTGCTCAAGTTCAGTATAGGCAAATTCAGAGACACGTAGGACAAAACCTTGGTGAACAGCACCTTCAGTCATTTCGGAAAGAGATTTTTTTGAAGTCCAAGAAATGGATACTTTCTTTTCGGTAGCCAGTTCCTTAACTTTTTCTACATTCTTTCCTCGTAAATCATCCTGGAGATAGAGTTTATTTCCAGTATTTGCTAAAAGTGCTTCAGTAACGGCGTGAACGCCATAAACGATATCATTTGTTTTCATGGCTCTATTATAACATAAAACCCCGCCTTGCAACGGGATTTTCTTTATTCGAGAATGAGTAGGCCTTCTTTGATTTCAAAGGGATCTTTTTCGTTAATTCGATCGTAAAACATAATACCATTTAAGTGGTCAATTTCATGTTGGACAACGATTGAGTTGTAGCCTTTTAGCTTGATGCGATGTTTTTCACCATCCTTATCAAAGTAGTCGACAGTCACTCGGGCATGGCGGATAACATAACCTGGAACAGCTCGATCGACTGATAGACAACCTTCTCCCTCACCTAGAGCAGCATCTTGGACTGAGTGTGAGACGATTTTAGGATTGTACATAACAGCTTGTAAGTCATAGGCTTCCTGAGGTGTTTCACCATCTTCAGTGATATTTGGAACCAAAACAGCGATGATGCGTTTTGAGATGTCCAATTGGGGTGCTGCAAGTCCAACTCCTCCACGTAGACCTAACTTTTCAGCCATAACTGGGTCTTGTGAATGTTTCAAAAATTGCATCATTTTCTCACCGAGAATGATATCTTGATCGCTCAATGGGAAAGTGACCTCCTCGGCAACAGCACGTAGGGTTGGATTGCCCTCTCGAATAATATCTTTCATATCAATCAAATGTGAAGCTTTTGTAATACGTTCTATAGCAGACATGTTCTCTCCTTCCTTCCATTACATTTACATGATAACACAAATCAGATGAGAAAGAAAGTCACAGAAGCTGTTAAAAAATTATAGAATAAAAGGAAATACCAATTTGTCTGTGGTATAATAAGGTAAGGAGACTTGCATCAAAAAGCAAGGAGAAAAAAGATGGGAAAACGCAGTAGTAGAAATCAAAATGGTCCTATTTTACAGCTTGTCAGGAAGTTTATTCGATTTTTTAGAAACTATCGCCAATGGAGTAATAAAACCTTTATTATGGTTTTGTTAATCGTAGTTGCTATTTCGATGGCATTGACTTTATTAGCTGAAGGGCTAAAGGGAATTCCTTTAGTAAATAGTAGTGCAACTACAGTGAGTCAGAGTGCTGATTCTAAGGAGAAGACTACTGTAACAGAACAGGAAACAAGTGCTCGCATCATGGCAAATGGTGATTTGCTCTATCATGACATAATTTATATTTCAGCAAAAAAGGCAGATGGCACCTATGATTTTCATGAAAACTTTGAATACGTAAAGCCTTGGCTGAAGCAAGCTGATTTAGTTCTTGGTGATTTTGAAGGAACCGTAAATAAAGACCACTATCTTGCAGGCTATCCTTTGTTTAATGCACCTGGTGAAGTTATGGATGCTATAAAAGATGCAGGCTATCAAGTGCTAGACTTGGCTCATAACCATATTTTGGATTCTCAGATTGAGGGAGTCGTTTCAACCGCAGATGCTATTGAAAAGGCAGGAATGACACCAGTCGGGGTCTATACCCATGAATCACGAGATAAGGCGCCTTTAGTTATCAAGGAAGTCAACGGTATTAAAGTTGCTATTTTAGCCTATTCCTATGGTTTTAATGGCATTGAACAAAGCATTTCTCAAGAGGATTATAATCGCTATCTTTCAGACTTAGATGAAGATAAAATGAAGGCTGAAATTGAGCGAGCTGAGAAAGAGGCAGATATTACAATTATCATGCCTCAGATGGGAGTTGAGTATCAAATTGAGCCGACTGAGGAGCAAAAGAAACTTTATCATAAAATGATTGATTGGGGAGCTGATATTATCTTTGGTGGTCACCCTCACGTTGTTGAACCAGCTGAAACGGTTGAAAAAGACGGTGACAAAAAGCTTATCATTTACTCTATGGGGAATTTTATCTCAAATCAACGGATTGAAACCATGCAGGATGTTGAAAATGCCAAGTGGACGGAACGTGGAGTCCTCATGGATGTGACCATTAAGAAGAAATCCGGTAAAACGACTATCGAGACAGCCCAAGCTCATCCAAGTTGGGTGAGTCGGACTCCAAAGGGAGGTTATTCGTCAGAAGGCTACCCACTCTATCTTTACCAAACCTTTATCTTGGAAGATTTTATTGAGGGTGGGAAATACCGTAGTCAGTTAGACGAGGCGACCAAGGAACGGATTGATACAGCCTATAAAGAAATGAATGAACATGTAGGTTTGAAGTGGTAGTGATTCGAACCTCAAGGAGACATGATGGAAATTAAGATTATTGCAACAGATATGGATGGTACTTTGTTAGATCCAAGAGGTCAACTAGACCTTCCTCGCTTAGAGAAAATTTTGGATAAGCTGGATCACCGTGGCGTTCGGTTTGTTATTGCGACTGGAAATGAAGTTCATCGTATGAGACAATTACTGGGACATCTAGCAGAAAGAGTCGTTCTTGTAGTTGCTAACGGTGCTCGGATATTCGAAAATAATGAATTGCTTCAAGCACAAACTTGGGATGATGCCATGGTTGATAGGGCTTTGGACCATTTTAAAGGTAGGGAATGTCAGGATCAGTTTGTCGTAACTGGTATGAATGGTGGCTTTGTAAAGGAAGGTACTGTCTTTACAGAACTAGATAAATTTATGACTCCGGAGATGATTGAGAAGCTCTATCAACGAATGAATTTTGTTAATGAATTTGACTCTAATCTCTTCGGTGGTGTTCTCAAGATGAGTATGGTAGTTGGTGAAGAACGATCTGATTCGGTTTTACAGGAAATTAATGACTTATTTGATGGGCATGTGCGAGCTGTTTCCAGCGGTTATGGTTGTATTGATATCTTACAAGATGGGATTCATAAGGCGTGGGGTCTAGAAGAATTGCTCAAACGTTGGAATTTAAAACCTGAACAAATCATGGCCTTTGGTGATAGTGAAAATGACATTGAAATGTTAGAGTTGGCAGGTATTTCATATGCCATGGAAAATGCAGAAGATGCTGTTAAAGAAGTAGCTACAAAAATAGCCCCAGCCAACAGTCAGGCGGGTGTTTACCAAGTTTTAGAAAACTGGCTAGAAAGAGGAGAATAACTTGGCAGTACAACTATTAGAAAACTGGCTATTAAAAGAGCAAGAAAAAATCCAAACCAAGTATCGTGAACTCAATCAGATTTCTGTAATTGAACCCAATATCATTTTTATCGGTGATTCTATTGTTGAGTATTATCCCTTGCAGGAATTGCTAGGGACAACCAAGACCATTGTGAATCGAGGGATTCGAGGCTATCAGACTGGACTTTTGCTAGATAACCTTGATGCCCATCTCTATGGTGATGCAGTGGATCAAATTGTACTTTTGATTGGGACCAATGACATTGGGAAAGATGTTCCAATGAGTCAAGCACTAGGGAACCTTGAAAGTGTGATTCAAAGTATTTCTCGTGACTATCCGCTGTCACAGATAAAGCTAGTTTCTATTCTGCCAGTTCATCAAGGGGAAGAATACAAACAGACAGTTTATATTCGTACAAATGAGAAGATAAAGGCATGGAACCAAGCCTATCAAGAGCTAGCTTCTGCCTACATGCAGGTAGAATATGTGTCTGTTTTTGAAGAGCTACTCGATCAGGAAGGGCAACTCAAATCAGACTATACAACAGATGGGCTTCACCTTAGCGTTTCTGGCTATCAGGCTCTATCAGAAACCTTGAAAAATAGACTTTTCTAGACATCTACTTGCATTTTTGCTTTTTTCACCTAGATAAGGTATAATATCTTTATAGTCTTTGGGGTCGTTACGGATTCGACAGGCATTATGAGGCATATTTTGCGACTCGTGTGGCGACGTAAACGCTCAGTTAAATATAACTGCAAAAAATAACACTTCATACGCTCTAGCTGCCTAAAAACCAGCAGGCGTGACCCGATTCGGATTGCTCGTGTCTGATGATAGGTCTTATTATTAGCGAGATACGATCAAACTTTGTCTAGCAGTTTGGTAAGAGATTTATAGGCTCGCAGTTCCTAGGCTTGAGTTATGTGTCGAGGAGCTGTTAAAACAATACATAACCTATGGTTGTAGACAAATATGTTAGCAGGTGTTTGGACGTGGGTTCGACTCCCACCGGCTCCATTATTCTTTTGCATTCTTTTGCATTCCTTTCTAAAACGTTGTTAAATCAACGTTTTTTATTTTTGTCTTTGGTATTCCTTGATATTCTTTTGCGAAAAAGACAGACCCTAAAACAGACCCTCTTTTTGAAGAAGGTCTGTCGTATTTAAAAATCTATAAAATTTGCAAAACGTTCTCCGATATCGTCCTTCGCTTGAGTGGTTATATGGGTATATACGTTCATTGTCGTTTTTAAATCTGAATGCCCGAGCCGGTATTGGACTTGTTTTAATGTCATTCCAGCTTCAAAACATAGACTTCCTCATGTTCATTACGGTTACAATCATGAGGAATACAGAGGAACTCACGCCTTGAGTTCTAAGGATATAAAAATAGTTGAAAAAGCTGTAAATTCTTGGTATAATAGAAACAAGAAATAGGATAGTAGTTTACGAGTGAAAACATGGTATGACACTATAAAAAAGTGATGGATATGGCTAGGGTGCACTAAATATAGTAGTATCTACCCATTGAAGCACGTGTTATTATCAAGACGACGGTTGAAATCCGTCCGCCTATAATCTTTAGCCTCAACTTAATGTCGGGGCTTTTTTTGTTTTCTTGTTTTTAAATAGCGCAAAAATATCCTTTTTTAACTATATAGAATAGAACCACAAGCAATGGCGCTTGTGATTTTTTTGTTTGAAAGGAGGTAAGAATTGCCTAGAGATGGAACAGAAAACTTAATTCCGGTAACTGAGCGAACCAAGAAAGAAGCAAGGGAAATTTCACGAAAAGGCGGTATCGCCTCCGGGAAAGCTCGAAGGGAAAAAGCAGACTTAAAAAAGAAAGTAAACGAGATTTTATCGATGGATATTTTTAGTCCACAACTTAAAGAAACGCTCGAAGAAAAGGGCTTGAGCACTACAAATCAGACGGCAATCGTGACGGTGCTCCTTCAAAAGGCTCTTAAAGGCGATATACGGGCTATTGAGTTACTAGCGAAGATGAACGGTAACGAAGGCACGAAAGACAGCCTTGACAAGAAAGAGCAGAAAGAACGCGTCAAGGCAATACAGCTCGAAAACAAGAAACGCGGGCAGTAGCTCGAGGGAGGCGTTGCTTCCGAAGATAATATTAGTAAAATAAAAGCTGAAATAGACGCGCAAAACTATTTACTTTCGGTAGAAAAGAGGTATAATATACCTAGAAACGAAAGCGAACAAACAAAGAAGAATCTGAAGTATTGGAAGGAGAAGCTGAAAAAATATGAAGATTAAACATATTTTACAGTTGCCATTCGGGACGTCTGTTAATTTAGACAAAAATGTCCCCGAATCCGGAGTAGTAGGCAATTTTTTGACCGTTGATTTTGAAAATTACTATAAAGTCGTGGGAACTCCAACAAACATTTTTTCAGAGGTCTTGATTTCAAAAGCGGAAACGTTGAGGGAAGGTCAAGAAGTTTATTTTGTATAAAATAAGCACTTAGATAATAATCTAGGCGCTTTTTTTATGCTTGAAATAAGGAAGGGGAATAAAAATTAAAATTACGATTGCGAAGCCAATCGTAGGTAAAAAAGAACTCTTGGCAAGAGCACACAGATGGCTACTTTTACTATTTGCTTCCAAGCGGAGCCATGGCTACTGGTTGGGCACTTATTGCTAACAAGTGGTACTACTTCAAAGAAACTGGAGCAATGGCCACTGGATGGGTCAAATATAAAGACCACTGGTACTACCTCGATGCCAAGGATGGCGACATGAAATCCAAACAGTTCATTAAGTCAGCCGACGGATCAGGCTGGTACTACCTAAAACCAGATGGATCTATGGACGACAAACCAGAATTTAAGATTGAGCCTAACGGCTTGATCACCACAAAATAAAAATAAAGCATAGAAAGGCTTTCAAAATTTAATTAAACTCAACCGCTGGCAATCGCTAGCGGTTTTTTTGTTTGCTCTTTTTTGAAAAAGCATGACCTAAAACAGACCCTAAAATCGCTATGAGTTGATTTAATATATTTTATAAGACTCCCACCGGCTCCATTAATAATTTACATTGTTTTGTAAATCTTTCTAAAACGTTGTTTTTACAACGTTTTTTATTTTATTCTTTGGTATTCTTTTGCAAAAAAAGAATACAACATTTTGTTGTATCCTAAATATTAAATCAAGTCCTGAATTTTCTTAAGTTTTTATCATATTTTCTGTTATAATTAAGGTGCCTTAAGAAAAATAATGAAAAAACTAAATGTTTTTCATATAGTTTTCATTTTTTGTGTTATAATTAAGGTGCCTTAAGAAAAATATTAAGGTGCCTTAAGAAAAATAATGAAAAAACTAAATGTTTTTCATATAGTTTTCATTGTTTTAATAGTTTAAAGTCAATCTTATTTTTCTCTAATAGAAAATAATGAAAAAGTAGGTTTAGAAAGAGGTAAGTATCTATGTCTTCTCATAAAAAAGTGTCACTCTCTGAGATTAATCAATCTATCGATACTCCAAATAACAATCATTTCTGGCAAAATTTAAAGGCCTTTTTAGGTCCGGGTGCTCTTGTCGCAGTTGGTTATATGGATCCAGGAAACTGGATTACCAGTGTAGTCGGTGGTGCTTCCTATAAGTATAGTCTCTTGTTTGTTATCTTGATTTCATCTCTCATTGCCATGCAACTTCAGCAGATGGCAGGAAAGCTTGGGATTGTAACCCAGATGGACCTGGCTCAAGCAACGGCTCATCATTCACCTAAATGGCTTCGTTATAGTCTATGGGTGATTTTAGAATTAGCCTTGATGGCGACAGATCTGGCAGAAGTTCTAGGTTCAGCGATTGCTCTCAATCTTCTCTTTAAGATTCCGATTATGATAGCAATTCTCTTGACCGTGTTGGATGTTTTTCTCTTATTGCTTCTGATGAAATTTGGCTTTAAGAAGATTGAAGCTATTGTGACAACACTGATTTTAACCATTCTAGCAATTTTTACCTATCTGGTAGCTTTGTCACATCCAAGCTTCCAAGGAATCGTTGAGGGTTATCTACCGAATGCAACCTTATTTGAAAGTCCTTTGCCAGGGCATGAAAGTCAATTAACCTTGGCACTAGGGATCGTGGGAGCAACTGTTATGCCTCATAATCTTTATTTGCATTCATCCTTGTCACAGACTCGTAAAATCAATCACCAGGACAAAAATGATGTTCAAAAAGCCGTACGCTTTATGACCTGGGATTCTAATCTCCAGTTATCCTTGGCCTTTGTCGTTAACTCCCTTCTTTTGATCTTAGGAGCGGCTCTCTTTTTCGGCCATGCATCCGAGATTTCTGCCTTCTCTCAAATGTATAATGCCTTGCAGGATTCTACTATTGCAGGAGCTATAGCTAGCTCGACCTTATCAACCTTGTTTGCTTTGGCTTTATTAGCCAGTGGTCAGAATTCGACAATTACGGGTACCTTGACTGGACAAATCGTTATGGAAGGTTTCTTGCATATGAGATTGCCTCAATGGTTCATTCGTTTGGCGACTCGCCTCTTTGCCTTGCTGCCTGTCATGATTGTAGCGGTTCTGTTTGGTCATCAGGAAAAAACCTTGGATCAGTTATTGGTTTATTCACAGGTCTTTCTTTCTATAGCTCTTCCATTTTCAATTTTTCCTTTGATTTATCTCACTTCTAAGAAATCACTGATGGGCGAATTTACCAATGCTAAATGGAATACCATCCTTGGTTATATTGTTTCCATTATCTTAACAATTCTCAATGTGAAATTGTTATTTGATATTTTCTAAGAAAATCACCCGAGTTATAAAACAAACATATAAGAAAAAAGATACCCAAGATTTCTTGGGTATCTTTTTTGAAAATAAACGGAAGACATGGGATTCGAACCCACGCACGCTTTAACACGCCTACCGCGTTTCCAACACGGCCTCTTAAGCCTCTTGAGTAATCTTCCATTATTTACTAACCTAGTCTACCATAAAGCCTTCTTTCTTGCAAATTTATTTAAAGTTAAGGAGTTATTGATAGAAAATGAAAGAAAATGACAAAAAATGCTTGACTTTGATATTTTTTATGATAGAATGAATAATGTAATCGTTAACAGGAGGTGGGTTCGTGCTAAAAAGCGAGAGAAAAAAGTTAATTTTAGAAGAATTGAGTAAGCATAAAATCGTCTCTCTAGAGAAATTGGTAGGCTTGCTAGATACTTCAGAATCAACAGTTAGACGTGATTTAGATGAATTGGAGTCTGAAAATAAACTTCGTCGAGTGCATGGAGGAGCAGAGTTTCCTCACTCCTTGCAAGAAGAAGAAACCATTCAAGAAAAATCTGTCAAAAACCTTCAAGAGAAAAAGTTGATTGCTCAAAAAGCAGCTTCTCTCATCAAAGAAAAAGATGTTATCTTTGTGGATGCAGGAAGTACGACAGCCTTTCTCATTAAGGAATTGGAGCGAAAAGACATTACAGTGGTAACCAATTCCATTCACCATGCGGTTCAATTAGTGGATAAGCAAATCCCAACAGTCATTATCGGTGGTGGAGTTAAAATGACAACAGATGCCAGTATCGGAGGAGTAGCTCTCAATCAGATTAACCAACTGCACTTTGATCGTGCCTTTATTGGAATGAATGGTGTAGATGAAGGTTACTTTACAACTCCAGATATGGAGGAGGGCGCCGTCAAGCGTGCTATCTTAGAAAATGCTAAACAGACATATGTTCTAGCAGATTCATCCAAGATTGGTCAGTCTTGTTTTGCTAAGGTAGCTCCTATAAAACGTGCTATTGTCATTACAAGCAAGGGTCACGAGCTCTTGCCAGCTATCAAAGAGAAAACGGAGGTAATAGAAGTATGATTTATACAGTCACACTCAATCCATCTATAGACTACATTGTCCGTTTGGACAAAGTAGAAGTTGGTAGTGTTAATCGTATGGATAGTGATGATAAGTTTGCTGGTGGTAAGGGAATCAACGTTAGCCGTGTCTTGAAACGTCTAGACATTCCAAATACAGCGACTGGATTTATCGGGGGTTTTACAGGTAAATTTATCACAGATACTTTAGCTGAAGAGCAAATTGAAACGCAATTTGTCCAAGTGGCAGAAGATACGCGTATCAACGTTAAAATCAAAGCAGACCAAGAAACCGAAATCAATGGGACTGGCCCTACTGTTGAAGCAGATCAACTGGAGGAGTTAAAAGCCATTCTTTCAAGCCTGACAGCAGAAGATACAGTTGTATTTGCGGGTTCGAGTGCTAAAAACTTGGGTAATGTTATTTACAAAGAATTAATTGCTTTGACGCGTCAGACAGGCGCTCAAGTGGTTTGTGACTTTGAAGGTCAGACCTTAATCGATAGTTTGGATTATCAACCTCTTCTAGTTAAACCGAACAATCATGAACTTGGAGCTATCTTTGGAGTGAAACTCGAAAGCTTAGATGAGATTGAAAAATACGCTCGAGAGTTGTTGGCTAAAGGTGCTCAAAACGTTATCATCTCTATGGCTGGTGACGGTGCCCTTCTGGTAGCATCAGAGGGAGCCTACTTTGCTAAGCCAATCAAGGGAACAGTGAAAAACTCAGTGGGAGCTGGTGACTCAATGGTTGCTGGATTTACTGGTGAGTTTGTAAAATCAAAAGACGCAGTAGAAGCCTTCAAATGGGGTGTGGCTTGTGGAACAGCAACTACCTTCTCTGATGACTTGGCAACTGCAGCATTTATTAAAGAAACTTATGAAAAAGTTGAGGTAGAAAAAAGATGAAAATTCAAGATTTATTGAGAAAAGATGTCATGTTGCTTGATTTGCAAGCAACTGAAAAAACAGCAGCTATCGAAGAAATGATTTATAGCTTGGTAGAGCATGGATATGTGACAGATTTCGAAACCTTCAAAGAAGGAATCTTGGCGCGTGAAGCTTTGACTTCTACAGGTTTGGGTGACGGTATCGCAATGCCTCACAGCAAAAATGCTGCAGTTAAAGAAGCAACAGTTCTCTTTGCTAAGTCGAACAAGGGTGTTGACTACGAAAGTTTAGACGGACAAGCAACTGACCTCTTCTTTATGATTGCTGCTCCAGAAGGTGCCAATGATACTCACTTGGCTGCCTTAGCAGAATTGTCACAATATTTGATGAAAGACGGATTTGCTGATAAGCTTCGTCAAGTAACATCAGCTGATCAAGTCATTGAACTCTTTGACCAAGCTTCAGAAAAAGCTGAGGAACCAGTTCAAGCTTCTGCAAATGAATCTGGTGACTTTATCGTAGCAGTTACAGCTTGTACAACAGGAATTGCCCACACATACATGGCCCAAGAAGCACTTCAAAAAGTGGCTGCAGAAATGGGTGTTGGTATCAAGGTTGAAACTAATGGTGCCAGCGGTGTTGGCAACAAATTGACAGCAGAAGATATCCGTAAGGCTAAAGCTGTAATTATCGCTGCAGATAAAGCAGTTGAAATGGATCGTTTCGATGGCAAACCATTGGTAAATCGTCCAGTAGCAGACGGTATTCGTAAGACAGAAGAGTTGATCAACTTGGCTCTTTCTGGAAATGCTGAAGTTTACCGTGCTGCTAATGGAGTGCAAGCTTCAACAGCATCTAATGAAAAACAAAGCATCGGTGGTGCCTTCTACAAACACTTGATGAGTGGTGTATCTCAAATGTTGCCATTCGTTATTGGTGGTGGTATCATGATTGTCCTCGCCTTCTTGATTGATGGTGCTATGGGTGTGCCTAATGAGAGCCTTGGAAATCTTGGTTCTTACCATGAACTCGCTTCGATGTTCATGAAAATCGGTGGATCAGCCTTTGGTTTGATGCTTCCAGTCTTTGCTGGATATGTTGCTTACTCAATCGCTGAAAAACCAGGTTTGGTAGCCGGTTTCGTAGCTGGTGCTATCGCTAAAGAAGGTTATGCCTTTGGTAAAATCCCTTACGCTCAGGGCGGTGAAGCAACTTCAGCTCTTGCAGGAGTATCATCAGGTTTCCTTGGAGCTCTTGTTGGTGGATTTATCGCAGGTGCCTTGGTACTCTTAGTTAAAAAATACGTGAAGGTTCCTCGCTCACTTGAAGGTGCAAAATCAATCCTTCTCTTGCCACTTCTTGGAACAGTCTTGACAGGATTTGTCATGCTTGCTGTTAACATCCCAATGGCCGCAATCAACACTGGTATGAACAACTTCCTTGGTGGTCTTGAAGGTGGATCAGCTGTTCTTCTTGGAGTCGTTCTTGGAGGAATGATGGCTGTCGATATGGGTGGACCTGTCAATAAAGCAGCCTACGTCTTTGGTACTGGTACTCTTGCAGCAACAGTGGCAACAGGTGGTTCAGTAGCCATGGCAGCAGTTATGGCTGGAGGGATGGTTCCACCACTAGCAATCTTTGTGGCAACTCTTCTTTTCAAAGATAAATTTACTAAAGAAGAACGTAACTCTGGTTTGACAAATATCGTTATGGGCTTGTCATTCATCACTGAAGGTGCGATTCCGTTCGGTGCAGCAGACCCTGCTCGTGCTATTCCAAGCTTTATCCTTGGTTCAGCAGTAGCAGGTGGACTTGTTGGTCTTGCAAATATCAAACTCATGGCTCCTCATGGAGGAATCTTCGTTATCGCCCTTACTTCAAATGCTCTTCTCTATCTTGTCTCTGTCTTGATTGGAGCACTTGTTAGTGGTGTGGTTTATGGTTACCTTCGTAAACCATTAGAAAAATAATTACAATAGATTCAAATGACTGAACACGAAAGTGGTCAGTCATTTTTTTGATAATGGAGTTAGGGAGACAGGCCTTTAAAGTGATATAATAGAGGTAAATCTTAGAGAATTTAAATGATAGTATGCTAAAGTTCTACAAATACCTTAGAGGAGAAAAGTGTCATGAGTGATTCTAGAAAAGAAGAAATCGACAAACTAGTGAAAGAAAAGATTCCTCACCAAAATCTTGCAAAAGAAGAGTTACAGAAGGTCTATGCCAGCTTGGTGGAGGAGAATTTTCCTGATTCTTAACGAATTCATTTTATAGATGATTTAGGTAGGAGCCCGGAACTTACCGTTCATTTTGAGCTCATTTGCAAAGATTGGGAGGAAGGAACTGACCTGAATTTTGAAGCGAGTTTTGACCAGCATGGGCAGGAGGGAATCGATTATCTTTTGGAAATTCTCGATCAAGAGGAAGCGGAGAGTCAACGCGTTTTGATTGTATATCTTCTAGCGAAAATCCTTTCCAAAGTAAGACATAGAGATTTTTATGCGTCTTCTTGCAAGCAACTACTTCCTGTTCTAATCTCTCTTTTACCTAGTTCAGAAGCTTCTAATCGTAGAAAGCTAATCATTGCCCTAGGTTGGATTGGTTCAATAAGTGAGATAGAAATCTTAGGACAACATCTCTTGACCGACCAAGATGCACTTTGTCGTGCCTGGTCTGCCAGTAGTTTGATGCAATTATCTTTTCATCAAGTTGAAAAAGAAGTCTTGATGGAGAAAACAAAGGATTTGTTTCGAGAGGCGATTGTAGAAGAAAAGGACTTTCGGACTTGTGCTCTGATGATAGAAGCAGCTCAGGTTTTATTTGGAAAAAAATGGATTCCTACATCTGCTGTAGAGAAGTTGGAAACCGAAAAGATTGAGAAGGCAAGAAAATCAGCAATTAGATTTTTGAAGAAGTAGTGAGACAAGGTTGTTGAAAAATCATATAGAATAGAAAATTCAGAAATATCAATGAAAGATGATTGTGTCTAGTAGATGCAATCATTTTTTAACCCCTCGAAAAGTTTCTGAAATATGATATAATAGAAGCATGGCAAACAAGAATACAACTAAAACAAGACGAAGACCGTCTAAAGCAGAATTGGAAAGAAAACAAGCGATTCAACGAATGTTGATTTCCTTAGCTTTGGCTATTTGTTTAATTTTTGCTGCTCTTAAATGGGGAGCTGTCGGAATCACTGTTTATAACCTGATTCGCTTACTCGTAGGGAGTTTAGCATACTTAGCTATTTTCTCTCTCTTAATTTATCTATTCTTCTTTAAATGGATTCATAAACAAGAAGGCTTGCTAGCAGGTTTCTTCTTTATTTTTGCAGGCTTGCTCCTCATCTTTCAAGCTTATCTTGTCTGGAAGCTTAGCATAGCAAATGCTGTGTTTCAAGGAACGATTGGACAAATCTTTAAAGATTTAACCAGTTTTCAAGTGACAAGTTTTGCAGGGGGAGGCTTGTTAGGGGTAGGCCTCTACATTCCGGTAGCCTTTTTGTTCTCAAACATCGGTACCTATTTCATCGGGGCAATCCTAATCTTAATCGGAGCTCTTTTAATGAGTCCATGGTCTATCTATGATATTGCCGATTTACTTTCAGCTCGATTTGCTATCTGGATGGAACGCCGTGAACAGAAAAAACAAGAGCGCTTTATCAAGCGTGAAGAGGAAAAGGCACGAAGAGAAGCAGAAGAGCAAGCAAGACTTGAAAAAGAAAGAGAAGAGCAGGCTTTGCTTGACATGCAGCCTGTAGATATGGAAACTGGAGAAATCTTATCAGACGAACCACTGCAAGAATTTCCCCCACTTCCAGAGGAGGAATGGGTAGAACCTGAGATTATTCTTCCGCAAGCTGATTTTGATTACCCTGAAGAAGGAGACTATCCAGAGGAAGAAGTTTTCTCTGAAGAAGATGATGATGACGAAGAGGTTGAAGTAGATTTTTCTGCTAAAAAGGCCTTGGAGTATAAGCTTCCAAGCTTGCAACTCTTTGCACCAGATAAACCAAAAGATCAGTCAAAAGAAAAGAAAATCGTTAGAGAAAATATTAAAATTTTGGAAGAGACCTTCGCAAGTTTTGGTATTAAAGTAACGGTTGAAAGAGCAGAAATTGGACCATCTGTTACCAAGTATGAAGTTAAACCTGCAGTTGGTGTCCGTGTCAACCGGATTTCCAACCTAGCAGATGACTTGGCTCTGGCTTTGGCTGCCAAGGATGTCCGTATTGAGGCTCCAATTCCAGGGAAATCTTTGGTCGGTATCGAAGTTCCAAACTCGGAAATTGCAACTGTATCCTTCCGTGAGCTTTGGGAACAATCTCAAACAAAACCTGAAAATCTTTTAGAAATTCCTCTTGGGAAAGCAGTCAATGGTACGGCTCGTAGTTTTGATTTGGCTAAAATGCCTCACTTGCTAGTTGCCGGTTCTACGGGTTCTGGTAAATCTGTTGCAGTTAATGGTATTATCGCTAGCATTCTCATGAAGGCTCGTCCAGATCAAGTCAAATTTATGATGGTTGATCCTAAAATGGTTGAGCTTTCAGTTTACAACGATATCCCTCATCTCTTGATTCCAGTTGTGACCAATCCTCGTAAGGCCAGCAAGGCCCTTCAAAAAGTCGTTGATGAGATGGAAAATCGCTATGAGCTTTTCGCCAAAGTTGGAGTTCGAAATATTGCTGGTTTTAATGCTAAGGTTGAGGAATTTAATGCTCAGTCCGAATACAAACAAGTACCTCTACCTTTAATCGTCGTAATTGTGGATGAGTTGGCTGACCTCATGATGGTTGCCAGCAAGGAAGTAGAAGATGCTATTATCCGTCTCGGACAGAAGGCGCGTGCGGCTGGTATTCATATGATCCTTGCAACTCAGCGTCCTTCGGTTGATGTTATCTCTGGTTTGATTAAGGCAAATGTGCCGTCTCGTGTGGCTTTTGCAGTTTCTTCGGGAACAGATTCACGTACGATATTGGATGAAAATGGTGCTGAGAAATTACTCGGCCGAGGCGATATGCTCTTTAAGCCAATTGATGAAAACCATCCTGTTCGTCTCCAAGGTTCCTTTATTTCAGATGATGATGTTGAACGTATCGTAAACTTCATCAAGGCTCAAGCTGATGCTGATTATGATGAAAGCTTTGATCCGGGAGAAGTATCTGAGACAGAGGGTGATTTTGGTTCTAGCGATGATGCTGGAGATCCGCTCTTTGAAGAAGCTAAAGCTCTCGTCATCGAGACACAAAAAGCAAGTGCATCTATGATTCAGCGCCGTCTTTCAGTTGGATTTAACCGTGCAACTCGATTGATGGAAGAGTTAGAGTTAGCAGGTGTTATTGGACCTGCTGAAGGAACAAAACCTCGAAAAGTATTGCAACAATAAATTGTTTGAAAATAGAATAAAAATTCAAGAAATTACCTTTCTAAAATCGGGAAAATCTACTCTAATTTTTCGAAGGTGATTTCTTTTTTTATGCCTATGATTATAGGTGTTCTTGTAGTAAAAAGACTTTCAGGTTGGTCCGAAAATTAGATTTTACTTTTACTAATTTTAACTAATATAGTATTGATTTTTAAACTAGTTTTTGATATATTAAAATGGCATAAGAAATATTTATATGTTTAAAAAATAAGCGAAAAAAATGAAGGGAGTTATTTTTTTAAAATAAATTGCAAACGCTTACTTTTTAAGCAGGAAGGAATAAAAAATAATGGATAAAAGGTTATTTGAAAAACGTTGTAAATATAGTATTCGGAAATTTTCATTAGGTGTTGCTTCTGTTATCATTGGTGCTACATTCTTCGGAACAAGTACCGTTTTAGCTGATACAGCACAGACTGGTTCTACCGCAAATATGCCAGCTGATTTAGCAGCAGCTCTGGCAAATGCAAAAGATGATAATGGACATGATTTTGAAGCACCGAAACCTGGAGAAAATCAAGGTTCTCCTGAAGTTACCGAAGGACCAAAAACTGAGGAAGAATTACTGGAGAAAGAAAAAGAAGCTGCAGCAACTTCAGCAACTGAAAATGAACTTCCAAAAGATTTGCGAGAAAAATTAGATAAGGCCGAAGACACTGGCCATACTGCTTCAAAAGAAGATTTAGAAAAAGAAGATAAAAGTTTAGTTCCAGAGGATGTTGCTAAAACAAAAAATGGAATATTGAACTACGGCGCTACTGTTGAAATTAAGAGTGATGCCGGAACTGGTAGTGGGATTGTTATCGGAGAAAATCTTGTTTTATCAGTATCTCATAACTTTATCAAGGATGTTCCGGATGGCAACAATCGTAAGGTAGCAGACAATATCGAAAGCGATAAAGATGTTTATACTGTATCTTATGAAGGTGCACCAGACGTTAAGTTTAGTAAAAATGATGTAAAACACTGGGATCGTGAAGGCTTCCTAAAAGGTTATAAGAATGACTTAGCCATTGTCAAACTTCGCAAACCTCTTGCAAATGCTCCAGTTGAAGTTTTAGATAAACCATCTACCATTAAGGTAGGAGATAAGGTACACGTCTTTGGTTATCCAAAAGGAGAGCTTGATCCAATTCTGAATACAACTGTCGAAGCTATTAACAATCATGGCGAAGGCGTTCGTGGAATTAGCTACCAAGGAAGTGAACCTGGTGCCAGCGGTGGCGGAATCTTTGATGAGAATGGAAAATTAATTGGTATTCACCAAAATGGTGTATCTGGTAAACGTAGTGGTGGTATCCTCTTCTCACCTGCACAGTTAGAATGGATTCAAAACTATATCAAAGGTATTGAAACAACGAAACCAGCTGGTCTAGATGCTTTGGATAAGCAAGTAGAAGATAAAGAAGAAAAACCAAAAGAGGACAAACCTCAGGAAGAAAAACCAGTTGAAAACAAACCAGCTGAGAATAAACCAGCTGAGAACAAACCAGCTGAGAACAAACCAGCTGAGAACAAACCGGCGGAAAACAAACCGGCTGAAACAAAAGAAGTCAAACCAGAATGGAAAACTGTTGATAAGAAGGAACAACAAGGAACAGTAGCAATTCGTGAAGAAAAAGGTGTTCGATACAATCAACTAGCTTCAACAGCTCAAAATGATAACGGCAAAAATCCAGCCTTGTTTGAAAAAGAAGGTTTGACAGTTGACGCTAATGGGAATGCTACAGTTGATTTGACCTTCAAAGAAGAGTCTGAAACAGGCAAGTCTCGCTTTGGTGTCTTCATGAAATTTAAAGACACGGATAACAACGTTTTTGTAGGGTATGACCAAGGCGGATGGTTCTGGGAATACAAGACAAATGGTAGCGGACTTTGGTATCAAGGCGAACGTGTCGCAGCACCAGTAAATGGTTCTGTTAACCATTTGACGATCAGTCTCAAATCGGACGGACAACTTAACGCAACCAACAATGATGTCAAGTTATTCGATACTCTTACCTTACCTTCTGCAGTAAATGACAAATTAAAAGATGAGAAGAAGATTGTTCTTAAAGCTGGAACATACAATAGTAGCGAAAGAACAATTGTAAACATTAAAACAGATGATCAAGAAGGCGTTAAAGCAGACCAAGAAGTTGCTGAAAAAGAAAAAGGCGATGAAGTTGATGATCGTAATGTGAAATACGATACAATTGAGTCTACTGTTTTGAAAGCAGTCATTGACCAAGCCTTCCCTCGTATTAAAGAATATGTCCTTAATGGCAATAAGCTTCCAGGTCAACTTCAACCAATTAATCAAGTTGTTATCAATAAGCATGCCGTAACTCCTGAAGTTACCTATAAAAAAGTAAATGCAACAACTGCTGAGTATGAAATGAAACTCCGTGATGAGGAAAATCTCATTAATGCAGATATGACTGTTCGTTTACAAGTAGTGGGCAATCAACTTCACTTTGATGTGACTAAGATTGTCAACCATAACCAAGTAACACCAGGACAGAAGATTGATGATGAACGTAAATTACTTTCTTCTATCAGCTTCCTAGGCAATGCCTTGGTATCTGTTTCAAGTGACCAACCTGGAGCTAAGTTTGATGGGGCAACCATGTCAAACAATACTCACGTAAGTGGTGACGACCATATCGAAGTAACCAATCCAATGAAAGAATTGGCCAAAGGTTACATGTATGGATTTGTTTCAACAGATAAACTTGCTGCTGGTGTATGGAGCAACTCACAAAACAGTTACGGTGGTGGTTCTTATGACTGGACACGTTTGACAGCCTACAAGAACACTATTGGTAATGCTAACTACGTTGAAATCCATAGTTCTGAATGGCAATGGGAAAAAGCACACAATGGTATTGTCTTCCCAGCATATACTAAGGAACTTCCAAGTGCTAAAGTTGTCATCACAGAAGATGCCAATGCTGATAATAAAGTAGACTGGCAAGATGGTGCGATTGCATACCGTAGCATCATGAACAACCCTCAAGGTTGGGAAAAAGTAAAAAATATCACTGCATACCGTATCGCTATGAACTTTGGTTCACAAGCACAGAACCCATTCCTGATGACTTTGGATGGTATCAAGAAGATTAACCTCCATACAGATGGTCTTGGGCAAGGTGTCCTCCTTAAAGGTTACGGTAGTGAAGGACATGACTCAGGTCATTTAAACTACGCGGATATCGGTAAACGTATCGGTGGTACGGAAGACTTTAAAGCTCTTATTGAAAAAGCTAAGAAATATGGTGCCCACCTAGGTATCCACGTTAACGCTTCAGAAACCTATCCTGAATCAAAATACTTCAATGAAAATATCCTTCGTAAAAATGCTGACGGTAGCTATAGCTACGGTTGGAACTGGCTTGACCAAGGTATCAATATTGATGCAGCCTACGATTTAGCTCATGGACGTTTAGCTCGTTGGGAAGAATTGAAGAAAGAGTTGGGTGAAGGTCTAGACTTCATCTATGTCGACGTTTGGGGTAACGGTCAATCAGGAGACAACGGTGCTTGGGCAACTCACGTTCTTGCAAAAGAAATCAACCAACAGGGTTGGCGTTTTGCAATTGAGTGGGGCCATGGTGGTGAGTATGACTCTACCTTCCATCACTGGGCTGCAGACTTGACTTATGGCGGCTATACCAATAAAGGTATTAACAGTGCCATTACTCGCTTTATCCGTAACCACCAAAAAGATGCTTGGGTTGGTGATTACAGAAGCTATGGAGGTGCGGCTAACTACCCACTTCTAGGTGGATATAGCATGAAAGACTTCGAAGGCTGGCAAGGTCGTAGTGACTACAATGGTTATGTAACCAACTTGTTTGCCCACGATGTTATGACTAAGTACTTCCAACACTTCACTGTTAGCAAATGGGAAAATGGTAAACCAGTAACCATGACTGACAATGGTGGCACTTACAAGTGGACACCTGAGATGAAGGTTGAATTGGTCGATGAGGAAAACAACAAGGTAGTTGTTACTCGTAAATCTAATGATGTCAATAGCCCACAATACCGTGAACGAATTGTTACACTTAATGATCGTGTTATTCAGGATGGTTCAGCCTACTTGACTCCTTGGAACTGGGATGCCAATGGTAACAAGCTTACTGGTGACAAGGAAAAAATGTACTACTTCAATACTGAAAAAGGTGCAACAACTTGGACACTTCCTAGCGACTGGGCAAATGGTAAAGTTTACCTTTACAAACTAACAGACCAAGGTAAGACTGAAGAACAAGAAGTGGCTGTCAAAGATGGTAAAATTACCCTCGACCTTCTAGCAAATCAACCATATGTTCTCTATCGTTCTAAACAAACTAATCCTGAAATGTCATGGAGTGAAGGAATGCACATCTATGACCAAGGATTTAACAGTGAATCTTTAGACCATTGGAAGATTGAAGGTGACGCTTCTAAAGCGACAGTTGTCAAATCTCAAGGTGCAAACCAAATGCTCCGCATCCAAGGCAATACAGAAAAAGTTAGTCTCACTCAAAAATTGACTGGCTTGAAGCCAAATACAAAATATGCAGTTTATGTCGGTGTTGATAATCGTAGTGATGCTAAAGCAAGCATTACTGTTAACACTGGTGAGAAAGAAGTGACTAACTACACGAACAAGTCACTTGCTCTTAACTATGTTAAAGCATACGCTCATAACACTCGTACTGACAATGCAACAGTTGATGATAGAAGTTACTTCCAAAACATGTATGCCTTCTTCACAACAGGTTCAGATGTATCAAATGTAACCTTGACCTTAAGTCGTGAAGCAGGAGATGAAGCAACTTACTTCGATGAAATCCGTACTTTCGAAAATGATTCAAATATGTACGGTGATGGTCATGATACTGCAAAAGGCGTCTTCAAACAAGACTTTGAAAATGTCGGACAAGGTATCTTCCCATTTGTCATTGGTGGAATCGAAGGTGTTGAAGATAACCGTACTCACTTGTCTGAAAAACATGGTCCATACACACAACGTGATTGGAATGGCAAGAAAGTTGACGACGTTATCGAAGGAAATTGGTCACTCAAGACAAACGGTCTCGTTAGCCGTCGTAACTTGGTTTACCAAACAATCCCACAAAACTTCCGCTTTGAAGCAGGTAAGACCTACCGTATCACATTTGACTACGAAGCTGGATCAGATAATACTTACGCATTTGTTGTAGGTAAGGGAGAATTCCAATCTGGTCGTCGTGGTAGCCAAGCAAGTGATCTTGAAATGCATGAATTACCAAACTCATGGACAGATTCTCAAAAAGCGAAACGTGCAACCTTCCTTGTGACAGGTGCTGAAACTGGCGATACTTGGGTAGGTATCTACTCTACAGGTAACGCAAGTAATACTCGTGGAGATTCTGGTGGTAATGCTAACTTCCGTGGTTACAATGATTTCATCATGGATAAACTTCAAATTGAAGAGATTGTCTTGACAGGTAAGATGATGATAGAAAATGCTGTCAAGAATTATCTTCCAACTGTAGCCATGACTAACTACACCAAAGAAAGTATGGATGCTTTAAAAGAAGCAGTCTTCAACCTCAGTCAAGCCGATGATGACATTAGTCTGGAAGAAGCTAAAGCAGAAATCGATAAGGTTAATGCTCTTAAAGATGCTTTAGTAATGAAGAAAACAGCTCTTGTAGCAGATGACTTTGCAAGCCTTTCAGCTCCTGCTCAGGCTGGTGAAGGTCTTGAAAATGCCTTTGATGGCAACTTATCTAGTCTATGGCATACATCATGGGGCGGAGGCGATGTTGGTAAACCAGCAACAATGGTCTTGAAAGAACCAACTGAAATTACTGGCTTCCGTTATGTTCCACGCGGTTCAGGTTCAAATGGTAACTTGAGAGATGTGACTCTTGTTGTTACTGATGAAACAGGTAAGGAGCATACCTTCAATGCAACTAATTGGGCTGATAATAACAAACCAAAAGATATCGACTTTGGTAAGACCATCAAGGCTAAGAAGATTGTCCTAACTGGAACAAGAACTTATGGAGATGGTGGTAATCAATATCAATCAGCTGCAGAATTGATCTTTGCTCGTCCTCAAGTTGCTGAAACAGGTCTTGACACAAGTGCATATGAAGCAGCCTTGGCTAAAGCTCAAAAATTGACTGATAAGAGCAATCAAGAAGAAGTGGCAAGTGTAGTTGCAAGCATGAAGTATGCAACAGATAACCACCTCTTAACAGATCGAATGGTGACATTCTTTGCAGAATATTTGGATCAGTTGAAGGATTCAACACCAACTCCAGATCCAGAACCAACTCCAGATCCGAAACCAACTCCAGATCCAGAGCCAACTCCAGATCCGAAACCAACTCCAGATCCAGAGCCAACTCCAGATCCGAAACCAACTCCAGATCCAGAGCCAACTCCAGATCCAAAACCAACTCCAGAACCTGAAGTACTAACTAGTAAGGGAGATCAAGAACCACCAGTAGTTGAAATTCCTGAATTTACAGGTGGAGTTAATGCTGCAGAAGCGGCTGTTCATGAAATCCCAGAGTTCAAGGGTGGCGTTAATTGGGTTGAAGCGGATAAGAATGATCTCCCAGAATTCAAGGGTGGCGTTAATGCAGTTGAAGCAGATAAGAATGAGCTCCCAGAGTTCAAGGGTGGAGTTAATTGGGTTGAAGCGGCTAAGAATGATGTTCCTGAGTATAAAGAAACATTAGCTGCAGGAGACAATCAGACAAGTCCAGTTGCAGAAAAACTTGATCAGAAACCAGCTCTTACACCAACACCTGCTATGCAAGCAGCACAAAAAGAAGCAGATCAGTCTAAACTTCCTGAAACTGGTGAAGGCACAACTGAACACCTCTTCCTAGCTGGTCTTACATTAGCAATGTCTGCTCTATTTCTTCAAAAAAGAAAAGAAGATTAAAATATAATAGAGTTTTATACTATGAAAACTCAAACTCCTAGCTTATTGTAATGGAGAAAAACAAACACCTAGAGAGGACCTCTTGGTCCTCCCTTTTTAAAAGGGAAATGATAACGCTTACCCAATTTAAGCGTGGGAAAGGAAATAAAGAAAATGGGAAAACATTTTTTTGAGAGACGGTGTCATTACAGTATACGTAAGTTTGCAATGGGCGCTGCTTCTGTCATGATTGGTGCAAGCATTTTTGGTGCTGGTATGGTTCAAGCAGCAGAAACAGAAGGGCCTGCAGAGACAGAAGGCACGGTAACACAGGTTCAGCCCCTAGATAAGTTACCAGCGGATATAGCAGCAGCTATTGAAAAAGCTGAATCAGCAAAACCAACTGATCCTACTGAAACGAATCCGACTGATGCGGAAGCTCAACCTGAAAATACTGGAGAAGTATCTCCAAAACCAGCAGAAACTCCAGTTCCTAAGGAAGAAGCAATACCAAAACCAGCAGAAACTCCAAAAGAAGAAGCAGCACCAGTAGCTAAACCAGCAGAAAAGCCAGTTACTAAAGATTTGGTTGAAACTCCAGATGTCAATCATTTGGAAAAGGCTACTGCGACAGCTTCAAACCATGAAGCCAACACACCATTTACAGCTGAGAAGGCGATTGATGGAAATCCAGATACTCGTTGGGCAACTGACCGTGATGTTGTGAAACCAACAATCGAATTTAAGCTTGAAAAGACAACCTTAATCAAGCATGTGGAAATCGATTGGGATCGTCGTGTTCGTGGAGAGCAAAATGATCCAAACATCAAATCTTGGAATCTCTATTATGCAGGTCAAGACAATGTTAATGGGTCAGGTCCTGGAGAATGGAAGTTGGCTCATCAACGAACAGGAACTCCGGTTCTAGATGAAAAAGTTGACTTAAAAGAAGCAGTTCAAGCTAAGTATCTTAAACTTGAAATTACAGATTATCAAGCCGGTACGATGCAATGGAAAAATGTGGGTATTCAAGAAATTCGTGCCTACTCAAACATTCCAGACACCAGCAAACCAACAGATATTCGTCAAGTTACAGAAATAGCGGTTGCTGAAGACGGAAAATCACTTGTATTACCTAAATTACCTGGTCAAGTTAGCTTGATTGGAAGCAATAAGCAAGGTGTTATCGACCTAAATAATAAAATCTACACACCGCTGACAGAACAACATGTCAAAGTGATGGTTCAACAAACGAATGATAACCATACCTTCACAAAAGAATTTGAAGTTGTCATTAAAGGCTTGCATGCGGATGAAGGTGTTGGAACCAAACCTGCAGTTGCCCCAGCAGTTCAACAATGGTACGGCACTGAAGGTAAAACTTCTATTACTTCTGAAACTGTCATTTCAGTTGGAGATTCTGGATTTGACAAGGAAGCTAAGTTCTACCAAACTGACCTTGAAAATCGTGGTTTGGAAGTCGCAACCGGTAGTCAAGAAGCGCAAAACCGTATTGAGTTTAAAAAGGTTGAAGACAAGGGTTATGGCAAAGAAGGCTACGGTATCACCATTAAAGATGGAGTTATTACTGTAGAAGCAGCGACTAATACAGGTGCTTTCTATGCAACTCGTACCCTCCTTCAATTGGGAGAAAATGACCTACAGAACGGTGAAATCCGTGACTTCCCAAGCTTCAGCCACCGTGGTTTTATGCTAGACACAGGTCGTAAGTTTATTCCTTATGACACGCTTGTAGATATCATGCTAAATATGGCTTACTACAAGATGAATGACTTGCAGTTGCACCTTAATGATAACTATATCTTCCTAGAAAAACACTTGGAAGGAAAACATCTTAGTCAACAAGAGGAACTGGATTATGTTCTAAAAAATGCCAAGACAGGTTTCCGTGTGGAAACTGATGTTGTCGGAGAAAATGGTGAAAAATTAACATCAGACGAGCATTATACTAAGGAAGAAATGCAACAGATCATCAAATTGGCTAAAGCTTTGCATATCAACCTTGTTCCTGAGATTGACACACCAGGTCACGCTTTGTCCTTTGTTAAAGTTCGTCCAGACCTTATGTATAAAGGTAGTCTGAGCGATTATAGAGGTAAGCACAATGTAGAACGTGTTGCTATGTTGGACTTGGATAATAAGTACGAAGAAACTCTTGCTTTTGTTAAATCAGTCTATGATAAATTGCTCGATGGAGAAAATGCACCACTTCATGGTGTCTCAACAGTTCATATCGGAACTGATGAGTACTACGGCAGTAGAGAAAGCTATCGTCGCTACGTCAACGATATGATTCAGTACATCAAAGGAAAAGGTTATACACCTCGTATTTGGGGCTCACTTAGTGCTAAGCCTGGTACAACGCCAGTTGATTGGAATGGAGTAGAAGTTGATATCTGGAGTATTGGTTGGCAACGTCCAGCGGCTGCAATTGCTCAGGGTGCCAAGATTATCAATATCACAGATATTCCAACCTATAGTGTCCCAAGCGGAAGCAACAGTCAAGGTGGTTATGGCGATTATGCTAACTACGAAACTCAATACAATCGCTGGACACCAAATGACTTCTCAACAGGTGGAGGACCACGCTTAGAAGCATCTAATCCAAATATCATCGGTGGTGGTCATGCAGTTTGGAATGACAACATTGACCTCCATGAAACTGGTTTAACTTCATATGATATTTTTAAACGTTTCTTCAAGAGCATGCAATCAACTGCAGAACGCACTTGGGGTTCAGATCGTGCAGCTAAGACCTATGCAGACCGTATCCAACCAACAAGTGTTTATGCGCCACGTTCAAATCCAGAAAAGACAATAGAAGATAGCGACCTCTTCACCATTAAACCAGAGACTATCAAGAAATATCTTGCTAAGAATGTGAAGAAAACAGAAGCAGGATTGAATTTTGAAAAAGATTCTAGCATCGAAGGCTTAGTAGGTGATGTTGGTCCTAGTCACGTTTTGAAATTGGATGTAACTGTTACAGGAGATGGAGAACAAGTCTTCTCTACAAGTGGGGACAACCAACTTTATCTTGCGGACAAGGATGGCTACTTAGCTTATAAATTTGAACAATTCCATATTCAATTCAACAAGAAACTTGAGAAAAATAAACGTTATCAAATCTCTGTTGTTACGAAACCACAAAAAACAGAAGTTTATGTAGATGGTGAAAAAGTTGAGCGTATTGCAAATCCAGCTCACCCTCGCTTGGCTCACAATAGCTTGGTACTTCCACTTGAAACAATCGGTGGCTTCCAAGGAATCTTGCATAGTGCAGAGTTGTCAAATGAAGCATTTGTAAACCCACGTTTGATTCCAACAGATCACTTCACAGTTTCTGCAACCAGTCAAGAAACTCCAGGAACGGATACAGAAGGCCCAGTTGAAAAAGCTTTCGATAATGATCCAAATACCTTCTGGCATTCAAAATGGACTGGACATCAGGCTCCATATACCGTTGCTATGAATTTGAATGCTCCTGAAAAAGTCAATGGTTTGACTTATCTTCCACGTCCAGGTGGTGGTAACGGAGTCGTGACCTCTTATGAAATCTATGCTCAAAAAGATGGTCAAATGGTTAAGGTTGCTTCAGGAACTTGGGAAAATAATACTAAAGAAAAAACTGTTAATTTTGCAGCAGTTGAAACTAATAAGGTAGAATTTAAAGTTCTGTCAGGTGTCGCAGGATTTGGTAGTGCCGCAGAAATTCAACTACTCAAGCCACTTTCTGATAGTGAATCAGAAGAGCCAGTTGCTCCAGAAAAACCAGTTACACCTGAGAAACCAGTTACACCTGAGAAACCAGTGACTCCAGAACAACCAAGAGTTGAAGAGGTGAGTGATGGTACAACTGAACTTGCGGATAGCTTTGTAGCTACAAAACCAGCCAGTGATGATGCGATCGCTGCCGCAGCACAAAGTCAAGACTATCTCAAGAAAGAATACAAGGTATTCCCAACACCACAAAAAGTTACTTACGGTGAAGGTGTCACTAAACTTCAAAAACAAGTCAATCTTGTTATGGGAGACCATCTAGATATTTACACTCGCAACCGCTTGAAGAGTGTACTACAAGATCATCAAATCTCTTATACAAGTAGTCAAGCTGCAGTAGCAGGTGCTACAAATATCTATCTTGGTGTTCATGGTCAACATTCACAGGCTGAAAAAGAAATATCTGGTATTTCTCAAGGACTCTTTGATAAGATTGATGCTTATGCTTTATCAATCAAGAACAATACAATCTCAATCGTCGGTAAAGATACAGATGCTGTCTTCTATGGATTGACGACTCTTAAACACATGCTTAATGAAAGTGAAGCTCCAGTTTTACGTAATGTAACTGTTGAAGACTACGCTGAAATTAAGAATCGTGGTTTTATCGAAGGTTACTATGGAAATCCATGGAGCAATGCTGATCGTGCTGAATTGATGCGCTATGGTGGTGACTTGAAGTTGACTCAATACTTCTTTGCTCCAAAAGACGATCCATACCACAACAAGAAATGGCGTGAACTTTATCCAGAAGAAAAATTAGCTGAAATCCGTGAATTGGCGCGTGTCGGAAACCAAAACAAGACTCGTTATGTTTGGACTATCCACCCATTCATGAACAACCGTATCCGTTTTGGCAACGATGCTGACTACCAAAAAGATCTTGAAACCATTAAGGCTAAATTCACTCAGTTGATGGATGTCGGTGTCCGTGAATTCGGTATTTTGGCCGATGATGCTCCAAGCCCAGTTGGTGGCTACAATAGCTACAACCGCTTGATGAAGGACATGACAGACTGGTTGACTGAAAAACAAGCAACTTATGTTGGCCTTCGTAAGGAAATGATCTTCGTTCCTGGTCAGTATTGGGGTAATGGTCGTGAAGATGAGTTGAAATCTCTAAATGAAAATCTTCCAACTTCAACTTCTATGACCCTTACTGGTGGTAAGATTTGGGGTGAAGTATCAGAAAACTTCCTATCTAACCTTAAGAACAATCTGACTGCAGGTGGCAAGACCTACCGTCCAGTATCCCTATGGATTAACTGGCCATGTACAGATAACTCTAAACAACACTTAATCTTGGGTGGCGGTGAAAAATTCCTTCATCCAAATGTAGATCCAAGTCTCCTTTCAGGTATCATGTTGAATCCAATGCAACAATCTGAGCCTTCGAAGATTGCCCTCTTCTCAGCAGCTCAATACGCATGGAAACAATGGAAATCTGAAGACGAAGCTAAGAAAGTAAATGATATCGCCTTCAACTTTGTTGAAACAGGTAAATTTACTGATAGTGAAACATCTGTTGCCTTCCGTGAACTTGGTAAACACATGATTAACCAAAACATGGATGGTCGTGTTGTGAAGTTAGAAGAGTCTGTTGAACTTGCACCGAAATTGGATGCCTTTATGGCTAAGCTAAAAGCAGGTCAAGATGTTAGCGCAGAGCGTGCAGAATTGCGTGCAGAATTTGCAAAACTGAAAGCAGCAGCTCAACTTTATAAAGCGTCTGGTGACGAAAAGATGCGTTCTCAAATCCATTACTGGTTGGATAACACTATTGACCAAATGGATGCTTTGAGTGCTTTCCTAGATGGATCAGAAGCTATTGAAAACAATGATTCTGCTAGACTTTGGGATAGCTACTACAAGGGCTTGAAGCTTTATGAACAGTCTCAAACTTATACTTTCCATTATGTAGACCATGATGAAAAAGCTGAGTTGGGTGTACAACATATCCGACCATTCTTGCTTGGCCTTCGTGAAGTATTGGCAACTGAAGTTCAAAAAGCCCTACACCCAGACCAAGTAATCAGCACCTTTATCACAAACCGTACAGGTGTAGAAGGTGGACTTGCTGAAGTCACTGATGGAGATTTAGGAACACATGCCCTTATCAAATCACCAAACAGTATCCAAACTGGTGATTACATTGGTTTGAAATTTAACAAGGCTGTTCCAATCCAAAACTTAACATTTGCAATGGGAACTCAAGCAAATCCACGCGATACCTTTAACAATGCTAAGGTTGAGTATCTCAATGAAAATGATGAGTGGGTAACAATTTCAGAACCAAGCTACACTGGTAATGAGCCTCTTCTTAAATTTGAAAATCTCAATATCAATGCTAAAGCTGTTCGAATGATTGCTACTTCAGATCGTGATAATACTTGGTTTGCTGTACGAGAAATCGCTGTGAACCGTCCTGTGGAAGTAAGTCGTCCTAAACAGGTAGCCACAGTGACCATCAGTCCAAATCTTATGTACAAGTACAATACGACAGTTGCTCAGATTACAGATGGTCGTGACAATACTGAAGCTATGCTCGCAAATGCTGATCGAACAGATACAACTCCAGTCGATGGTTGGGTTCAACTAGACTTGGGTGGAGTCAAACCTGTAACTAAGGTCCGCCTCGTTCAAGGATCAGGAGATAAATTGGCAGAAGGTGTTCTTGAGTATTCTACAGATGGTACTTCATGGAAAGAATTGGATCGTTTGACTGGTGAACAAACCAAAGAAATTGAAACTCCAATTTCAGCTCGCTACATCCGTGTTCGTAACACCAAGAATATCAATCTATGGTGGCGTATCGCTGACTTCTCAGTTGAGACACGTGCTGGTAATAGCGAGATGACAGACACCAATGTTGAAAGTTTGAAATCAACTCCAGTATATGACAGTCTCGGTCGTTATGACATGCAAATTCCAAGTGGCACTAAGCTTCCAGCTCATAGCTACTTGGGTATGAAGCTAGACCGCCTACACCAAGCTGAAAGCATTCAGGCTATTGGTATTGGAAATCCAGCCCTTGACTTGGAATACTCTCCAAATGCACAAGAATGGTATCCAGCTAGCCAAGTAACTGATAAGTCCTTGGTACGTTATGCTCGTTTGGTCAATAAGACCGACCAAGAACAAGCAGTGACAGCAACATCTCTATTGGTTAAGACAAAAGAAGTCCAACCAACTAAACTGGATTCTACATCTATGGGAATCGATGCCCATTATGGTGCAAATGATGTTCGCAAGATCAAGAATTTGGATCAGTTGTTTGATGGTGTTTACAATAATTTTGTAGAGTTCTCTGACTATGCACGTAAAGATGGTCACATTACCTTGAAACTTGGTAGTGAACGTGAAATCAAGAAGATTAGAGCCTACATCCAAGACGGTACGAAGAACTATCTTCGTGATGGTAAGATTCAAGTCAGCCAAGACGGTAAGACTTGGACAGACGTTGTGACAGTAGGTGATGGTGTCGCTAATGAAATGCGTGATGATTCATTGACAGATGGATGGACACATGATTCTAAGATGCCTGGAAATCGCTACATTGAGGGTGAACTTGCAAGCCCAGTTAAAGCTAATTATCTCCGTGTTCTCTTCACTGCTAATTACGATGCTCGTTTTGTTGGATTTACTGAGTTGGTTATCAATGATGGCGAATTTGTGAAACCAATTAACGACCCAACTGTTCAAGGAAATAGTGGAGAAAGTCGAGGAAATCTTTACACCAATCTTGTAGATGGCAAAGTCTTGACAAGCTATAAGGCTGAGAAAGACCAAGGTGAGCTGGTTTACCACTTGTCAGAACCAACAGATGCTAACCACATCCGACTTGTTTCTAGTCTGCCTCAAGGAGTAGCAGCGCGTCTACTTGCTCGCACTCTGAAAACAGACAGAGACGGTGCTTGGACAGATTTGGGTGCAATTACTTCAAGCTTCCAAACATTTGCAGTGAGAGATAAGGCTCCGTTACTTGACGTCAAACTCATTTGGGAAGGTGGCAAACCAGAGTTCTATGAAATGACGACATATTATCAAGAACTTTCAGAAGAACCTGAGCAACCAACTCCAAATCCAGAACCAACTCCAGATCCAGAGCCAACTCCAGATCCAGAGCCAACTCCAAATCCAGAACCAACTCCAGATCCGAAACCAACTCCAGATCCGAAACCAACTCCAGATCCAGAGCCAACTCCAGAACCAGAGCCAACTCCAGAACCAGAGCCAACTCCAGATCCAAAGCCAACCCCAGATCCAGAGCCAACTCCAGAACCAGAGCCAACTCCAGAACCAGAGCCAACTCCAGATCCAAAGCCAACCCCAGATCCAGAGCCAACTCCAAATCCAGAGCCAACTCCAAATCCAGAGCCAACTCCAGATCCAGAGCCAACTCCAGAACCAGAGCCAACTCCAAATCCAGAGCCAACTCCGAACCCAGAGCCAACTCCAAATCCAGAGCCAACTCCAACTCCAACCCCAACTCCAGAACCTGAAGTACTAACAAGTAAGGGAGATCAAGAACCACCAGTAGTTGAAATTCCTGAATTTACAGGTGGCGTTAATGCTGCAGAAGCGGCTGTTCATGAAATCCCAGAGTTCAAGGGTGGCGTTAATTGGGTTGAAGCGGACAAGAATGAGCTCCCAGAATTCAAGGGTGGCGTTAACGCAGTTGAAGCTGCTAAGAATGAGGTTCCAGAATACAAAGAGTCTGTTTCAAATCCAGCTACACCACTTGCGGATCACAAGTCAACTCAAAGTTTAACAAACCAAAAACAAGAACAACCACATGCACCAGCAACTGAAGCCAAAGCTCAACTTCCAGCAACTGGTGAGCAAGATTCAGTAGGTTTAGCTTTCCTAGCTAGTCTTGGATTGGTTCTTTCTGCAACCTTTATCAAAAAGGGGAAAGAAGACTAAGTACGAATCTTAATTCGATGCAGAATAACTTGTTTTAAAAAGAAAAACCAGGGACACTAGTTCCTGGTTTTTTGTGATTCGAAAGCACAGAAAACTGCAAATAAAAAACCAACGAAGTAACCGTTGGTATTGAAAAATGCTTAAGATGCTCCGTTATTAGCGCTAACTCCTGCTTCAGTAGTTGGAGTGTTTGAAGAAGAATCAGATTGCTCATTTTTCTGAGAATTGTTATCTGATTTTGTATCCTCCTTCTTGCTAGGAGTTTGAACCTCTTCTTTTTGAGTTGTTTCTTGATTGTTAGATTGGCTTTGTGCAGGTGCATTGGATTCAGCTGGAGCTTCCTTTTGAACTTCCTTGATAATAGTTGTCTGCGGATTTGTATCTTTTTTATCCTTTTCTTTATCAAAGGCATTCATAATCGTTATGCTAGCCGTTATCAAACCTAGAATACTAGCAATCGTTGCGATTGTTTTTTGAAAAACAGTGAAGCCTTTTTTGATGTGTTCGGTCTTGGGTTTTGAACTTCTACGATAGTTAGACATAATTTCTCTCCTTTGTCATGATTCATTATACTCAAAATCTTTAAAAAAAACTTAAATGAACCTGAATTGCCTTTCTTGTCGCCTGAACTGTTTCGTGTTACAATAGAAGCAGTGATTTTAGAAAGCGTGAGAAACCATGATTTACTTTGACAATTCGGCTACGACCAAACCCTATCCAGAAGCACTTGAAACCTATATGCAGGTGTCTACAAAAATTATTGGAAATCCTTCTAGTCTTCATCGTTTAGGAGACCAGTCTACCAGAATTTTAGATGCTTCTCGTCAACAGATTGCAGATTTGATTGGCAAAAATAGTGAGGAAATCTTCTTTACCTCTGGAGGGACTGAAGGAGACAACTGGGTTATCAAAGGGGTGGCATTTGAAAAAGTGCAATTTGGGAAACACATTATTGTATCTGACATTGAGCATCCAGCAGTCAAGGAGTCAGCCCTCTGGCTTAAGACTCAAGGTTTTGAAGTGGAATTTGCACCTGTAGATGAAAAGGGATTTGTAGATGTAGCCGCTTTGGCAAATCTACTTCGTCCTGATACGACCTTGGTTTCCGTCATGGCAGTTAACAATGAAATAGGCTCTATCCAGCCTATTCAAGCTATCTCAGAACTATTAGCGGATAAGCCAACTGTCTCTTTCCACGTTGATGCGGTTCAGGCCTTGGCTAAGATTCCGACAGAAAAGTATTTGACAGATCGAGTTGATTTTGCAACCTTCTCCAGTCATAAGTTCCATGGAGTTCGTGGTGTTGGATTTGTCTATATCAAGTCTGGCAAGAAAATCACCCCCCTATTAACTGGCGGTGGCCAAGAGCGTGACTATCGTTCAACGACTGAGAATTTAGCTGGAATTGCAGCGACAGCCAAGGCTCTGCGTCTAGCTATGGAAAGATTGGAATTGTTTGCTAGCAAAACGAGTCAGATGAAGGAAGTTATCCGTCAAGCTCTTCTTGAATATCCAGATATTTTTGTTTTCTCAGGTGAGGAAGACTTTGCCCCTCATATTCTGACCTTTGGGATTAAGGGTGTTCGTGGTGAAGTCATTGTGCACGCCTTTGAAGACTATGATATTTTCATCTCGACAACCTCTGCTTGCTCGTCCAAGGCTGGAAAACCTGCTGGAACCCTGATTGCTATGGGCATTGAAAAGGATAAGGCCCAGTCAGCAGTTCGTCTCAGTCTAGACCTAGAAAATGATATGAGTCAAGTTGAGCAATTTTTGACTAAACTAAAATTAATCTACAATCAAACTAAAAAAGTAAGATAGGAGTATTCATGCAGTATTCAGAAATTATGATTCGCTATGGTGAGCTTTCAACCAAAGGCAAAAACCGTATGCGTTTCATCAATAAACTACGTAATAATATCTCAGACGTTTTATCCATTTATCCTCAAGTCAAAGTCATTGCTGATCGCGATCGTGCCCATGCTTATCTGAATGGAGCAGATTATGAACCGGTGGCAGAGTCTCTCAAGCAAGTTTTCGGGATTCAAAACTTTTCTCCAGTATATAAGGTTGAAAAATCCGTAGAAGTTCTTAAGTCTGCTGTTCAAGAGATTATGAAGGACATCTATAAGGAAGGCATGACCTTTAAAATCTCAAGTAAGCGTAGCGACCACAACTTTGAACTAGATAGTCGGGAACTCAACCAGACACTTGGTGGAGCAGTATTTGAAGCTATTCCAAATGTCCAAGCACAAATGAAAAATCCTGACATTAATCTTCAGGTGGAGATTCGTGAGGAAGCGGCCTACCTCTCTTATGAAACTATTCGTGGTGCGGGTGGTTTGCCAGTTGGAACTTCTGGGAAAGGCATGCTTATGTTGTCAGGGGGAATTGACTCTCCAGTAGCTGGTTACCTAGCCCTGAAACGTGGGGTGGATATCGAGGCTGTTCACTTTGCGAGCCCACCTTACACCAGTCCAGGTGCCCTCAAGAAAGCGCAAGATTTGACCCGTAAATTGACTAAATTTGGTGGGAATATCCAGTTTATCGAAGTGCCATTCACTGAGATTCAAGAAGAGATCAAGGCTAAGGCTCCAGAAGCCTACCTCATGACTCTGACTCGTCGCTTTATGATGCGGATTACCGACCGTATCCGTGAAGTGCGCAATGGTTTGGTCATCATCAATGGGGAAAGTCTTGGTCAGGTGGCAAGCCAAACCCTAGAAAGTATGCAGGCTATCAATGCTGTGACCAATACACCGATCATCCGTCCAGTTGTGACCATGGATAAACTAGAAATCATTGATATTGCACAAGAAATTGATACCTTTGAAATCTCTATCCAGCCATTTGAGGACTGCTGTACTATTTTTGCGCCAGATCGTCCAAAAACAAATCCTAAGATTAAGAATGCGGAGCAGTATGAAGCACGTATGGATGTCGAAGGCTTGGTTGAGAGAGCAGTAGCGGGAATTATGATTACTGAAATTACACCTCAGGCTGAGAAGGATGCAGTCGATGAGTTGATCGATGATCTCCTTTAATCAGAAAAACCAGAGGAAAAGATAGAATAAGTAAAAAAAGTTAGTTTATTGTCCTAAATTTGGACGGGAACTGACTTTTTTTCTATTTTTATGATATAATTAGGTAAAATTTTGAATATAGAGAGTTTTCTGACAATGAATCAATCTTATTTTTATTTAAAAATGCGAGAGCATAAATTGGTGGTTCCCTACACAGGTAAGGAGCGCCGCGTACGTGTTCTCCTCCCGAAAAACTATGAGAAAGATACGGATAGAAGTTATCCAGTTGTGTATTTCCATGATGGACAAAACGTCTTTTATAGTAAGGAATCCTACGTCGGCCATTCCTGGAAGATTATCCCAGCCATCAAGCGAAATCCGGATATCAGTCGCATGATTATCGTGGCCATTGACAATGATGGACTTGGACGGATGAATGAGTATGCAGCATGGAAATTCCAAGAGTCTAACATCCCTGGTCAACAATTTGGTGGTAAAGGTGTCGAGTACGCAGAGTTTGTCATGGAAGTGGTTAAGCCCTTTATCGATGAAAACTATCGGACAAAATCAGACAGAAAACACACTGCCATGATAGGATCTTCTCTGGGTGGAAATATTACGCAGTTTATCGGTTTGGAGTATCAAGATCAGATTGGTTGCTTAGGAGTTTTCTCCTCAGCCAACTGGCTTCACCAAGAAGCCTTTGATCGCTATATCGAGCGTAAAAAACTCTTACCTGACCAACGAATCTTTATCTATGTTGGAACGGAAGAAGCAGATGATACAGATAAGACCCTAATGGCTGGCAATATTAAGCAAGCCTACATTGATTCTTCCCTTCGCTATTATCATGACTTGATAGCAGGAGGGGTACAGTTGGAAAATCTCTCTCTTAAGGTTCAGGCTGGAGCTATTCACCATGAAGTACCATGGTCAGAAAATCTACCAGCTTGTCTACGTTTTTTTGCAGAAAATTGGTAAATAGTAAAAAGGAGACAGGATATGAATATTGAACATCTTAGCCACTGGAGTGGACATCTAAATCGTGAAATGTACGTCAATCGTTATGGACACGCAGGTATCCCAGTTGTTGTCTTTGCTTCCTCAGGAGGAAGCCACAATGAATACTATGATTTTGGCATGATTGATGCTTGTGCATCCTTTATTGAAGAAGGCCGCGTGCAGTTCTTTACCCTTTCAAGTGTAGACAATGAGAGCTGGCTTGCGACTTGGAAAAATGGGCATGACCAAGCTGAAATGCACCGTGCCTATGAACGTTATGTCATTGAAGAGGCTATTCCTTTTATCAAGCATAAGACAGGATGGTTTGATGGTATGATGGCGACAGGTTGCTCCATGGGAGCTTACCATGCACTCAACTTCTTCCTGCAACACCCGGATGTCTTCACGAAAGTGATTGCATTAAGTGGTGTCTACGATGCTCGTTTCTTTGTAGGTGATTACTACAATGACGATGCCATCTATCAAAATTCACCAGTAGACTATATCTGGAATCAAAATGATGGCTGGTTTATCGATCGTTATCGTCAAGCTGAAATTGTGATCTGTACGGGACTAGGAGCCTGGGAACATGATGGCTTACCTTCTTACTACAAGCTTAAAGAAGCCTTTGATCAAAAACAAATTCCTGCCTGGTTTGCAGAATGGGGACACGATGTTGCCCATGACTGGGAATGGTGGCGCAAACAAATGCCTTATTTCCTTGGTCACATGAGTCTATAAAAGGAGTCGCTTATGAATTATCTTGTAATTTCACCCTATTACCCACAAAATTTCCAACAATTTAGTATTGAACTAGCCAATAAAGGAATTACCGTTCTAGGGATTGGGCAAGAACCCTATGAACAACTAGATGAACCATTGCGCAATAGCTTAACGGAGTACTTCCGAGTTGATAATCTTGAAAATATTGATGAAGTCAAGCGTGCTGTTGCCTTTCTTTTCTATAAACATGGTCCAATTGACCGCATTGAATCACACAATGAATACTGGCTAGAGTTGGACGCTGCTCTTCGTGAACAATTCAATGTTTTTGGTGCCAAACCAGAAGACCTTAAGAAGACCAAGTTCAAGTCTGAGATGAAAAAACTCTTCAAAAAAGCTGGGGTTCCAGTTGTGCCAGGTGCTGTCATTCAAACAGAAGCAGATGTTGACAAAGCTGTGAAAGAAATTGGACTTCCAATGATTGCAAAACCTGATAATGGAGTAGGAGCAGCCGCAACCTTCAAACTTGAAACAGAAGATGATATCAATCACTTTAAGGCTGAATGGGATCACTCAACCGTTTATTTCTTTGAAAAATTTGTCACCTCTAGTGAGATCTGCACCTTCGATGGTTTGGTAGATAGAGATGGAAATATCGTCTTTTCTACGACCTTTGACTATGCCCATACACCTCTCGATCTTATGATTTACAAGATGGACAATTCTTATTACGTTCTCAAAGAGATAGATCCAAAATTGCGTAAATATGGTGAGGCAATCGTCAAAGAATTTGGCATGAAGGAACGTTTCTTCCATATTGAGTTCTTCCGTGAGGGTGATGATTATATCGCCATTGAGTACAATAACCGTCCAGCGGGTGGTTTCACTATTGATGTCTATAACTATGCCCATTCTTTTGATTTGTACAAGGGATATGCAGCTATCGTTGCAGGTGAACCATTCCCAGCTTCTCAATTCGATCCCCTATACTGTTTGGCGACATCACGCCGTGTTAATGCTAACTATGTTTATTCAGAAGAAGATTTGCTGGCTAAATATAGAAACCAGTTCAAGGTCAAGAAAATCATGCCAGCAGCCTTTGCTGAGTTGCAAGGAGATTATCTCTATATGCTAACGACACCAAGTCGTGAAGAAATGGAACAAATGATTAAGGACTTTGGTCAGCGTCAAGAATAATTAAAATTTGGACTTAACAAACGATGTTTGTTAGGTCTTTTTTGTAGAATTTTAATAAAAGCGTTTTCTCACAGGATTCTTTTAGAAAATCTGTTGCTAAAAGGTTTAAAAATTGATAGAATAGGGTTTGTCTAAAAAATATTAAGGAGAATCTATCAATGGATTTCACATGGGCAGTCAAATATGCCACTGAATTTTTGGGAACAGCCATCTTGATTATCTTGGGTAATGGTGCTGTTGCTAACGTTGAACTTAAAGGTACGAAAGGTCACCAAAGTGGCTGGCTCGTTATCGCTGTTGGTTACGGTATGGGGGTTATGATCCCTGCCTTGATGTTTGGTAACGTTTCTGGTAACCACATCAACCCAGCCTTCACTCTTGGACTTGCAGTTAGCGGTCTCTTCCCTTGGTCACAAGTAGCACAATACATCATCGCACAAGTCTTGGGAGCAATCTTCGGACAAGCCTTGGTTGTTGCAACTCACCGTCCATACTACTTGAAGACAGAAAACCCAAACAACATCTTAGGAACTTTCTCAACAATTTCAAGTATCGACCACGGAACAAAAGAATCACGCTTTGCAGCTTCTGTTAACGGTTTTATCAACGAGTTTGTTGGTTCATTCGTACTTTTCTTTGCAGCGCTCGGTATGACAAAGAACTTCTTTGGTGCTGAATTGCTTTCTAAAGCTCAAGGATTGATTAACGATCAAGTGGCACAAGCGACTGCCCAAGGTCAAACAATTCCTCAAGAACAAGTTACTGCAGCTCTTGAACAAGCAAAAACTCAAGTAGCTCCATTCTTGTCACCAGGTCTTGCTATTGCGCACTTGGCACTTGGTTTCTTGGTAATGGCCTTGGTAACATCTCTTGGTGGACCAACAGGGCCAGGTTTGAACCCAGCTCGTGACTTTGGGCCACGTCTCCTTCACGCAGTACTTCCAAAATCAATCCTTGGTGAACACAAGGGTGATTCAAAATGGTGGTATGCTTGGGTACCAGTAGTTGCACCGATTGCAGCTGCTATTGCAGCAGTAGCACTTTTCAAATTACTTTACATGTAATCATTAAAAAACTGGGAAGACCCAGTTTTTTTCTTTTTCAAAACTAGAAAAGTTCTTCAACTCCTAAATGCTTAAATCGTCAGATTTTTTTCATTTTAAATCAAAAGATGTAAATATGGCAAAAATATGGTAAAATAGAGTATTAAGTAAACGTTAAAAAGGAATATTATGCGTAAAGAAATTGCACCTGAATTATACAATTACAATAAATTCCCTGGTCCTGAATTTCATCTAGCTGGAGATAAAGTTGAGGCTGAAGGTTTTTCCTTTAATTTGGTTGAAAATAGTAAGGACGCTTTTGATGCAACAGCTTTTACTCAACGCTTTTCGGAAGTTTTAAATAAGTATGATTATATTGTAGGAGACTGGAGCAATGAGCAGTTGCGCTTGCGAGGATTCTACAAGAATGAGCGAGCTGAAGAATCTTTGGAGAAAATCAGTCGTTTACAAGATTACCTACTTGAGTATTGTAGCTATGGATGTGCCTACTTTGTCTTAGAAAATGAGGCTCCTAAACGAGCACCATTTGACCAAAAAATGCGCAAAAAAGAGGAAGAAAAAGATACTCGAAAAGGCAAGAAAACTTCTCAGAATAAGAAAAGAAATAATGCAGACAAGAGAAATAGACGTCGCCGTAAAGAACAGAAACCTCATAATGAAGAAAAGGGACAACGTCATTTCGTCATCCGTAAGAAAGACTAGAAAATAAGGAGAAAAGATGAAACCGTCGATTTATAGTTTAACTCGTCAAGGAATGCAAGAATGGGTCTTAGAGCAAGGAGAAAAAAAATTCCGTGCGGATCAAATCTGGGAGTGGCTCTACCGTAAACGTGTTCAGACATTTGAAGAAATGACCAACTTGTCTAAGGATTTGATTGCCAAGCTCAACGAGCAGTTTGTTGTCAATCCCTTGAAACAACGTATCGTTCAAGAGTCAGCCGATGGAACAGTCAAGTACCTCTTTGAGTTACCAGATGGTATGCTGATTGAGACGGTGCTGATGCGTCAGCACTACGGTTTGTCAGTCTGTGTAACCACGCAGGTAGGATGCAATATTGGTTGTACCTTCTGTGCATCAGGTTTGATTAAGAAGCAACGTGACCTCAATAACGGAGAAATTGTTGCACAGATTATGTTGGTTCAAAAATATTTTGACGAACGTGGACAAGATGAACGTGTAAGCCATATCGTTGTTATGGGGATTGGAGAACCGTTTGACAACTACAATAACGTTTTGAACTTTATCCGTACCATTAATGACGATAAGGGAATGGCAATCGGAGCTCGCCATATCACTGTTTCAACCTCAGGTTTGGCCCACAAGATTCGTGAATTTGCTAATGAAGGTGTGCAGGTCAACCTTGCTGTCTCACTTCATGCGCCAAACAATGAACTTCGTTCAAGCATCATGAAGATTAACCGTGCCTTCCCGATTGAAAAACTCTTTGCAGCTATTGAGTATTACATCGTGACAACTAACCGCCGTGTTACTTTTGAGTACATCATGCTCAATGAAGTTAATGATGGAGTCGAACAAGCGCTTGAGTTGGCAGAATTGCTGAAAAATATCAAGAAATTGTCCTATGTCAACTTGATTCCTTACAACCCAGTTAGTGAACATGACCAGTACAGCCGTAGTCCTAAAGAGCGCGTGATGGCCTTCTATGATACGCTCAAGAAGAAAGGCATCAACTGTGTTGTTCGTCAGGAACATGGTACTGATATCGATGCAGCATGTGGACAATTGCGTTCAAATACCATGAAACGTGATCGCCAAAAAGCAGTAGCTGAAGTAAATCCATAAGATGAAACGAAAAAAATTACTAAGCTTGGGAGTCGTGCTATACAGTCTTTGTATCGTCTGTTTTTGCTTTACTCCCCAGCCTCAACTTCCTACAGGAGTGGAAACTCCAGGTATTCAAACTTTTGGACGCCTGGTTTTTCTTTTGACCCCTTTTAACTCCCTTTGGAATCTGGGAGAAGTAACCAGCCTTTTACAGCTGTTTTGGATTTTTTTGCAAAACGCCTTAAATATCCTCTTGCTCTTCCCATTGATTTTCCAGCTTCTCTATCTTATACCTGCTCTAAGAAAAACGAAGAAAGTGATTTTGTTTAGCTTTTTATTGAGCTTGAGCATCGAGTGTACGCAACTAATTTTAGATTTTTTCTTTGATTTTAACAGGGTATTTGAGATTGATGATTTATGGACCAATACTTTGGGTGGCTACCTGGCTTGGGTCCTTTATAAACTACTACATAGAAACAAGATAAGGAATTAGAATGAGTATCTTAGAAGTAAAAAATTTAAGTCACGGTTTTGGAGACCGTGCGATTTTTGAAGATGTATCCTTCCGTCTTTTAAAAGGTGAACATATCGGTCTGGTCGGTGCCAATGGTGAAGGGAAATCAACCTTTATGAGCATCGTGACTGGTAAAATGTTACCTGATGAAGGTAAGGTGGAATGGTCTAAATATGTGACAGCTGGCTACCTAGATCAGCATGCGGTGCTCAAAGAAGGCCAAACTGTTCGTGACGTTCTTCGTACAGCCTTTGATGAATTATTCAAAGCAGAAGCACGTATCAATGATCTTTACATGGAAATGGCAGAAGAGGGTGCTGATATTGATTCCTTAATGGAAGAAGTTGGAGAACTCCAAGATCGTTTAGAGAGTCGTGATTTCTATACATTGGATGCTAAGATTGACGAAGTCGCGCGTGCTCTTGGTGTCATGGATTATGGTATGGATACGGACGTAACCGCCTTGTCAGGTGGACAAAGAACCAAGGTTCTCTTAGCCAAACTCCTTCTTGAAAAGCCAGATATCTTGCTGCTTGACGAGCCTACTAACTATCTCGATGCCGAACATATTGACTGGCTCAAGCGCTATCTTCAAAACTATGAGAATGCCTTTGTTCTTATTTCGCATGATATTCCTTTCCTCAATGATGTTATCAATATCGTATATCACGTTGAAAATCAACAGTTGACTCGTTATTCTGGAGATTACTACCAGTTCCAAGAAGTCTATGCCATGAAGAAATCGCAACTGGAAGCAGCCTATGAGCGTCAACAGAAAGAAATTGCGGATCTCAAGGATTTCGTGGCCCGTAATAAAGCTCGTGTCGCAACTCGAAATATGGCTATGTCTCGCCAGAAGAAATTGGACAAGATGGACATTATCGAGCTTCAAAGTGAGAAACCAAAGCCATCATTTGATTTCAAAACAGCTCGTACACCTGGTCGCTTTATTTTCCAAGCCAAGGACTTGCAGATTGGATACGATCGTCCCCTTACCAAACCCTTAAATCTTACCTTTGAGCGCAATCAAAAGGTTGCCATTATCGGTGCCAATGGTATCGGGAAAACAACCCTCTTGAAGAGTCTTTTGGGGATTATTCCTCCAATCGCTGGGGAGGTTGAACGTGGGGACTATCTAGAACTCGGCTACTTTGAGCAAGAAGTGGAAGGTGGCAATCGTCAGACGCCACTGGAAGCAGTTTGGAATGCCTTTCCGGCGCTCAATCAAGCAGAAGTCCGTGCTGCCCTTGCCCGCTGTGGTTTGACTACTAAACACATTGAAAGTCAGATTCAAGTCTTGTCAGGTGGAGAGCAAGCCAAAGTGCGTTTCTGTCTCTTGATGAACCGTGAGAACAATGTCCTTGTTCTAGATGAACCTACTAACCACTTGGATGTGGATGCTAAGGACGAACTCAAACGTGCTCTGAAAGAATACAAGGGTTCTATCCTCATGGTTTGCCATGAACCAGACTTCTATGAAGGATGGATGGATCAAATCTGGGATTTCAATGAGTTAACATAAATAGTCATAAAAAAGCCAAGTCTATTTGACTTGGCTTTTTTACGAGGATTGCAACTAGTAGAAGTCATACTGCTATCTCCTAGTTTTTGTATCAAAAATAACTAATTGGTTTGATTTCCCACGATTTCATCCTCTTCAAAGTGTCCCACACCATCTTCAACAACAAATGGGCAAGTAACTTTCTTTTTTATTCCATTTTCATCATAGGAACTAGTGATGTTATAGATTCCATCGGAAAATGAATTTTTTGGTAAAGATAAGATTCTTTCCTTAAAGGCGTCCACAGGACTACCATTTTCTGCCTTTATAATCGAAAGGTCACAATCAAAATCGAGAGTAAGGCCTTTGTTTTTCATGAGATCTTTTGTTGTAATATTATAAAAGCCAGCTGCGTCAGAATCTCCTTTTTCTCGATTGCTGACAGCCTGCGCCATAATTGCCACATAGTAGTTTTCTATTGGATATTTTCCAAATTTAAAACTAGAAGCTATTGGTGTATCAAAAAGCTTATTTATTTTGTCAGCAGTAGTATTTTTGATACTATCTTCTTCTTGTTGTAGATTCGGTCTTTCTTTGTATACATCTAGTAAGAAACTGAATTCATCTTGTTTGACAGTGTGAAACAGTGCCTTTTCTTTGTCGTTAAGAAGTGTTTCAAGATCTGTTCCTGAAAGAAGAAAGAAATTTGATAAATGTTCTCCACTTCTTCCTTGAATTTGTGCAGTAGTAGTTTCTTTTAAAATAGTTCCATCGGATAATTTTTCTGTATATGTTAGCTTGTAGGCTGTTCCATAAAATGCTTCAATCTCTCTGTGTTTATCAACTACTTCAACCTTTCCTTTAAGCCCAAGTGATTGAAATTCTTCAGCGAAAGAAGGAGTAGTGTGTTTAGTAGTGTGTTTAATTGATGGAGAAGTGATTATAACTAGTGCTATGATAGTGAGAAAAATGATCATCCCCCCAAAGATAAAGCCAGCTATGGTAGCATTATCTTTTTCTTGCCCTAGCTTTATTGTCTGATAAATAGCAATCATGATAATGATAGAGTATACAATACTTGCGCAAACCAGTACGGGATAATTATCAATGTAATTAAGTGGAGCTCCCTTGAAACCTATTATTTGCATAAAAAATCCAATTGTAGCTAGGACTAACTGTATTGTAGAAGATTTTTGAATAAACGCATTATCTTCAAAGGAGGCTTTTAATTTTGAAATATCTCTAAACATAAAAATATTTCCTAGCACAATTGCCCCATATGAAAAGATAAGTTCTTTCCCCATGGATATAAAAGCAAAACCTCCGGAATCATAAGTAATCGAATAAGCATAATTAAAGATAAAGTATCCTATCATGATAAGACTGAGCCGAGCTACACTAATTTTGTATGGTTTCATAGGAGAACCTCCTCGTTACTATTGACTAAATTATATCATATTTGAAGTGGAAAAGAGAGCGTTTACATAAAAGTGTAAATAAAAAAGATAGGCCGAATGACCTGTCTTTTTTTAATAGTTTAAATATTGTTCAATCTCAGATTTTTGGATTTCTTTACCGTAGTGACAAATCGGACAAGAAACGAAATAAGTTTTTCCGTAAGGAAAGAGTGGAATCCAATAAAGAGTGAACTTGCGTCCATATTCCGTAATTTCCCAAGTATCAACATTGTTACAATGGCCACATTCGATAGTAGTCTGTGTATGTCCCAACACTTTTTGGTAACCTTTTGACCCCCAAAATAGAATCATTTTACATCTCCTTATAACTAATGATGTTATTGTTTACTGAAATCGTAGTCTTTAACAATTTCGATACTATCGATAGTGATAGCAGTAGTCGGCTTGTCTTTTTCATCTTTTTCAGCCTTAGCAATTTTATCTACAACGTCCATCCCATCGATTACTTGACCAAAGACTGGGTGTTTTCCATCAAGAGTTGGATTACCGCCTTCTTTGTAGGCTTCGATAATTTTCTTAGGATAGCTACTTGTAGGAAGTTTAGATGAATAGTCTGTTGTACTTTGGTTAATGAAGAATTGGCTACCATTTGAATTTGGCTGACCAGTATTGGCCATAGATAGAGAACCACGGATATTATAGAGATATGGAGAAATTTCGTTTTTGAAACCTGTTCCCTTGTCCTTGGTTTTATCCTTATCATGCCAGATAGATTCACCACCTGTTCCATCTCCCTTAGGATCCCCAGTTTGTACCATAAAGCCGTCAATTACACGGTGGAAAGTCACACCATTGTAGTAACCTTCTTTAGCATGAGTAAGGAAGTTTTCAACCGCAAGTGGAGCTAACTTAGGAAAGAGTTTGATACGAATATCACCTTGACTTGTGTGAAGGATAGCTTCAGCCTCATCTTCAGCTACTTCCTTAGAAAGTTGAGGGAAGTTAGCATTTTCGTTTTTTAAGGCGTCTTTCAAATCTTTTTCTGCTTGGGCAGCAGCTTTCGAACTCTCTTCAGCAGCAATTTTAGAATCCACGTAATCATCACCACGAAGTGCACGTTGGATGCTTGTGCATCCACCAAGAGCAAAAGTTGAAATGAGTAGTAGTGTAGCTAATTTTTTCATATTAGTCCTTTCAAAAATCATTTTTACTATTGTACCGTAAAAGAAAGGGGATTTCAAATTTTCAATTAAGAATATTTATCTAACACATGTAACTTTATAGCTTTACTTACTCCATTTTGTTCATTAGAGTCAGTAACTGCTTTTGCACAAGTTTTGACATCTCTAGGAGCATTCCCCATGGCTATACCTAGCCCTGCGGTTTCAATCATGGGAATATCATTATAATTGTCACCGAGAGTCATAATTGAGGTAAGGGGAAGTTGATAGTAATTTGCTAATTCTAACAGAGCTTGTTTTTTGGATACTTGATTATGTGTAACTTCTAGATAGTTATCTTTAGAGAGATAGAAGTCGGTTTGAGGGAAATCTATTGAGGATAAGGTTTTTTGAAGTTTCTGTATGGTATCCGTATTATCTATCAGCAAAAGTTTATGAACAAGAGTTTTCTCGTCTCTTATAAAATCTGCTAAAGATGTAACTTTTGGACTTTCTCCAGTAATAGTTGCTTCGATTTCTACCCATTCATCAATAGTATTCACAAGCCAATCTTTTCCAGAATAAACATTTATAGAAACTGTCGGGAATTCTTTTTTCAAAAAGTCATGAAGTAAGAGCAATTCGCTTTTATCAATAGAATACTGACTTAGGATTTTATCTCCTAAACTGATGAGTGCTCCATTATAGCAGGCAATAGGACAGTCGGTGATGCCAAGTTCTTTAGAAATTGGAGCTATACCGAGAGGAGATCTAGCAGAAGCTAGAACAAAAGGAATATTACATTGTTTTAAAAGTGGCATCAGTTCTATCAAATAAGAATCTAATTGGTGATTTTTATCCAAAATAGTGCCGTCAATATCACTCATAATTAATTTAATTCTTGACATATTTTGCTCCTTTTTAAAATAGTATTGTTGTTCTACCATCTAAAGATTCTTGTATTTCTACATCAGGCTCTTTATCTGTAATCCAGTAATCAAAATCAGCTAGTTCAGAAAGTATAAAATGAGAGTGTTTGTTTATCTTTCCTGTTTCAGCTAACAAGACGCGAATTTTACTAGTTTTAAATGCTCTTTTTTTCATGAGAACATCTTCTTGATCCTCAAAACTAACTTGTCCGTCTGAAAGACTAGCAGCGCCAAAAAATGCTACATCAAATCTAATTCCCTCTAAAGTATTGGATTCTTCTAGTGAATAATAAAAACGATTCTGTCTATGAAATTTTCCACCGAGAATATGAAAATCGACATTTTCATTATTTCCTAAGATAAGTGCGTTATCTAATGAATGACTGAAAATAGTAACTTTTTTATCTATAATTTTTGCTAACTCAAGTATAGTGGTTGAAACATCAAAGAATATCAGTTGTGAATCAGAAATGAGTTGGGTAGCTAAATGAGCAATTTTCTCTTTTTCTTTAGAAGATTGTTCTGCTCTACCTTGAAAATCAAGAATCCTTTGCTTTTGAATTGGCAATAAACCTCCATGAGTTCTTCTTGCTCGTTTTTCCTTTGCGAGAATTGAAAAATCTCTACGGATGGTATCTTTGGAAACATGGAAATGGTCAACCATTTCTTTTGCTGACAGACTTCCTCTATCCTCTAAAAGTTTTATGATTTCTTCTAATCGTTGTTCTTGGTACATAGGAATTCCTCCTTTTTTTAATACTATACTCTTTTTATAAGCATTTGTCAATAATTGTAATGATTTGTAAGTGTTTTAAAAAATTACAAAAAAATCAACCAGCTTTGGTTGATTAAAGATTCTTTTTAGGATGGAGGTCAATGATTACTTGATGGTCTTTGAGAGCTTGTTCACCTTTTGGAGTTAGTTTATAGCCACGAATCGAAAAGCGGTTAGCTAATTCTTCTTCTGAAAAATGATCATGAAGTGCTTGATTCAATTCGGTGGCCTTCATCTTGGAGAGTCCAGTAACACCCTTCTTTTTAAGGATACTCTTTTTCATAGTAGCATTTAGATGGTAAAGCGAGTCAAAGGCGGTTTCGATAATAGCATATCCTTTTTCAACAAGCGTATCTAAATGTTTTGGGATATCAATGCCATAAGAATTACTATATTTTAAAAGAGCACATTTTCAAAGGATTTTTTCTTTTGGCTTCAATTCCTAATTAATCAATGAACTTAATGCTAGGTCTCGAAAAGAATTATGCTTCCTCTTTCTGTCTGAGTTCAAAGAGGTCTTCTACTTTCAAATCAAAAACTTGAGCAATTTTAAGAGCCATTTCCAGCGAAGGATTGTAACGATTATTTTCCAAGTGCAGAATTGTCTCGCGTCGCATGCCGATAAGGTCGGCTAACTCCTGCTGGGTCATGCCTGTGGACTCACGAATTGATTTGAGATTAGTAATAATCTTGCTTTCTTTGGCCATGCTTATCCTCTCCGTTCCAAGATAAAATAGACAACCGCAAAGATGAAAATCAAGGCAGCTATGCTAATAAAGATCTGGCCCATGTGAAGAGTGAGATACCCTATATACCCAATGATAACTGCTAGGATTATCAGTGCGCCTAGTATAAAAACAAACATCAAGCTAGCTGCCTTGGCTAAATTAGCATAAAAGCGTTCGTCTGGAGTTTCCTTGACATTTTTCAAACAGAAAAAACCAAATACAATCACTTCAATAACGAGGCCAATTCCCAAAATCCATTCTTTAATACCAGAACTTTCGCTTGGGGTCGCAACCCAAATCCCTACTGTATAAAAAATGCTTGCTGCAAATAAAAGTACCGTGTAAAGCTTAGCAGACAAGTCAAAAATAGTCTTCCCCATACCTTTCTGAATCTTATGAGGCCGTGGTTTCATATGTAGCCAGCTCCAAATAGCTATAATTTGACCTAACACTGAAATACCAACAATAACTAACTTGGGTCCCCAACTAAGGTTAGAACCAAATAAAACAATAAAATCAATAAAGAGAGCTACGGCAATCATTGCAATGAGGCCACGCATTTTTTGACTTTTTTTCATGATAGACTCCTTTTTGTGTTATAAATATATAACACTTAAATTTATGTTATAAATATATCACACTTAAATTTAGAAAGCAAGAATTTATGTGTCAATGTGGCAATTATTTGAAAAATTTTTTTAATAAATACCTCGCTAGTCAAACAACTAAAAAATTCTTTGAAGCAATGCATCGAATTTGGTTTGGATAGTTTCGTTAATAGTATTTGATGATAAAGAATTTTTGGAAAATCTAGATACTGTATGAATCTTTACTTTTTTCTTAGACAGTTATAAAGTCGATCAGAGTAAGCTTTGTAGGTGTAGAAGTTAATTTTTTCTTTCTAATTTATCCCTATTAGTCTAAAAAATTTAAAAATATTTAAACTCTGTCAAGTTTTTTTCTTGACACCATCCAGAAATCTGCTATAATAGAACATGTGCTAAATAGCTTAGCTATTTCACCGAAATAAAAAATAAAAAGAAAAGAGATATTAAAAATGGCAGTTAAAATCCGTTTGACTCGTATGGGTTCTAAGAAAAAACCTTTCTACCGTATTAACGTTGCAGATTCACGTTCACCACGTGACGGACGTTTCATCGAAACAGTTGGGACTTACAACCCACTTGTTGAAGAAAACCAAGTAACTTTGAAAGAAGACCGTATTCTTGCATGGTTGGCTGATGGAGCTCAACCTTCAGATACAGTTCGCAACATCCTTTCAAAAGAAGGTGTATTGAAGAAATTCCACGATTCTAAATTCTCAAAATAAGTTTAAAGTAGGTTGACAGATGGATACGATTGAAAATCTCATTATTGCAATTGTGAAACCTTTGATTTCACAACCAGATGCCTTAACTATCAAGATTGAAGATACACCAGAATTTTTGGAGTATCATTTGGATCTTGACCAAAGCGATGTGGGTCGTGTAATCGGTCGTAAGGGTCGCACTATTTCTGCGATAAGAACGATTGTCTACTCTGTCCCAACTGAAGACAAAAAAGTAAGAATCGTTATTGACGAAAAATAAGAAAAGCGAGACAAGGTCTCGCTTTTTTTGCAAGGAGAAGGAATGAGAGATTTAACAGTTAGACAACTAGAGGAATACTTACTTGACCACTACCAACAATCTAGAACAGAAGAAGGACTTTTTATTAAGCTAGTAGAAGAAGTTGGAGAAGTTGCTGAGGTTTTAAATGGACGCTCTGGTCGAAAAGAAGGAGTTCAAGATTCAAACGAGGAATTGGCAAAAGAGTTGGCAGATATCATTCACTACACAGTTGCTATTGCAGCTATAAATAATATTGATTTAACGAAGACCATTTTTGAGAAAGACAAAAAAGCAGCTATCAAGTATCAGCATGCACAAGATTTGGAAGGATTTTTAGAAAGAAATCATCCATAGTAGCCGTTTTCTCCAACTTGAGAAAATCCCTATAACATGATAAAATAAAGGGAGAAATAGATACAGGAGATCAGATGAACTACTTTAACGTTGGGAAAATTGTCAACACTCAGGGTTTGCAAGGTGAGATGCGAGTCTTGTCAGTGACAGATTTTACTGAAGAACGCTTTAAAAAAGGGGCAGAACTCGCCTTATTTGATGATAAAGATCAATTTGTTCGAACAGTGGTCATCGCGAGCCACCGGAAGCATAAGAATTTCGATATTATCAAGTTTAAAGATATGTACCATATCAATGATATCGAAAAATACAAGGGTTATAGTCTAAAGGTTGCAGAGGAGAATCTCAATGACCTAGATGACGGTGAGTTTTACTACCACGAAATTATCGGACTAGAGGTTTATGAGGGAGATAACTTGATTGGGACTATCAAGGAAATCCTTCAACCAGGTGCCAATGATGTCTGGGTAGTTAAACGAAAGGGTAAACGTGACCTACTCTTGCCTTATATCCCACCGGTTGTGCTGAATGTGGATATTCCAAATAATCGTGTGGATGTAGAACTCTTAGAAGGGTTAGACGATGAAGATTGATATTTTAACCCTCTTTCCTGAAATGTTCTCACCCTTAGAGCATTCCATCGTTGGAAAGGCACGTGAAAAAGGACTCTTAGATATCCAATATCATAATTTTCGTGAATATGCGGAGAAGGCGCGTCATGTAGATGATGAACCCTATGGTGGTGGTCAAGGAATGTTGCTCCGAGCACAACCCATCTTTGATGCCTTCGATGCTATTGAAAAAAAGAATCCGCGCGTGATTCTCCTAGATCCAGCGGGAAAACAGTTTGACCAAGCTTATGCGGAAGATTTGGCTAAGGAGGAAGAACTCATTTTTATCTGTGGTCACTACGAAGGGTATGACGAACGAATTAAGACTCTGGTGACGGATGAGATTTCGTTAGGAGATTATGTCTTGACTGGTGGAGAACTAGCAGCAATGACCATGATTGATGCGACGGTTCGCTTGATTCCAGAAGTTATTGGGAAGGAAGCAAGTCACCAAGATGATAGCTTTTCATCAGGACTCTTGGAATATCCTCAGTACACAAGACCTTACGATTATCGTGGAATGCTAGTTCCAGATGTTCTTATGAGTGGACACCATGAAAACATACGTCAGTGGCGACTCTATGAGAGCCTCAAGAAAACCTACCAACGTAGACCTGATTTGCTGGACAACTATGAATTGACAGCAGAAGAAGAAAAAATGTTAGCAGAAATTAAAGAAAATAACAATTAAAAGGAGAAAACTATGCAAGTAATCAAACGTGATGGACAAGTCGCTGATTTTGATCCAGATAAAATCTACCAAGCTATCCTTAAGGCAGCTCAAACAGTCTATGTATTGACTGACGATTTGCGCCAAAACCTAGCCCAAGTCACTAAAAAGGTTGTATTGGATTTGGAAGAAGCAAAAGTAGAACGTGCAACTATCAGTATGATTCAATCAATGGTTGAGCATCGCTTACTAGGTGCAGGGTATATCACTATTGCAGAACACTATATCTCTTACCGTTTGCAACGTGATTTGGAGAGAAGTGGTTACGGCGACCACATTGCTGTTCACCTTCATTTTGAACAAATTCGCTAAGATAAAAAGAGTGAGATGATAGAAGCATCTCACTCTTTCTTAAATCTTCTTTTTTGAGCAGTTTGGATAGTAGAGGGAACGAAAGTTACCCTTCGAATATCCGACACTCGAATAATACGGCTGACGTTTTTAGCGAAATTTTTAACGATAATTTGTTGGCGGTCAGTATCATACTTGATAATATCACCTGTAAAACTCGTTTCCGCAAAGATGATATGTACAGCCTTTTTTTGGGCTAGGGCTTCTTCAAGTCTAGCAATTAGGGGATCGCTTTTTTCAGGAATGGAATCTTCATGTCCATTGACAAAATCATGGACTTTTTGCAAAGCCTGTTTTAATAAATCTTTCATTCCGGCCTCCCTTCTTTACATCATTATATAAAAATTTTATGAAATCTACAAGATTTTTCGAATAATCAATTGAGAACAAAAAGGAGAAAAACATGGCAGAATTTACATTTGAAATTGAAGAACACTTGCTTACTCTATCTGAAAATGAAAAAGGATGGACCAAAGAAATCAATCGTGTCAGCTTTAATGGTGCACCAGCGAAGTTTGACATTCGTAGCTGGAGTCCTGACCACACCAAGATGGGGAAAGGAATTACCCTCTCAAATGAAGAATTTCAAATCATGGTGGATGCTTTTAAGAATCAATAAACGTTCATCTAAGATTAATTAAAAAGAGGCTAGGGAAAATCCCGGCCTCTTTTATTTGCTTGAAAAATAAGCTTGTGTACGGAGACGTTGGAGTAGTGGTCGGCTGATGAAGCTAATGGCTACAATTTTGGCAAGATCAGGTATGATAAAGGGAATAACTCCGACAGCCAGTGCTTTATCAAAAGGCATTCCAGCTAAGAAGTGGAGACTGAGAATACCACCGACAAAAACAAGTGAATCTCCCAAGAGATTTGCAAAGAAAATACGTAGGACACCACTATTGGTGTGAATGAGATAGGAAGCAAGCCCTGCATAGACAAGGTCGAACCAAAGATAACCAGCGCTTGGTCCAACTAAAACATGAAAACCAGCTCCACCGTTAGCAAATACCGGAAGACCAATAGCTCCAAGTAAGAGATAGAGTCCGACAGAGAGAACAGCTTCCCTTGGTCTAAAAACAGTAGCGATGAGTCCAATAGCAAAGTTTTGCAGAGTGAAAGGAACTGGACCAATTGGCATACTAATTTGGGCTAATACAGCAATCAGTGCAGCCCCGATAGCTGGGATAGCGTAAATGTGTGCTTTTTTCAAAATAGTTAACCTCTTCTATAAATTATAGTAACTATTATACTGGATGAGACAAATTTGTCAACCTATTTTAAAATAAAAGGTTACAAATTTGTAACGGCCGATTGAGATAAAAAAAGAGACCAAGGGGTCTCTCTTTTCTTTTAACGCATGGTCACAAATTCTTCTGATCCAGTTGGGTGGATAGCGACAGTAGCATCAAAGTCTGCTTTTGTAGCTCCCATCTTGATAGCAACTGCGAAACCTTGAATCATTTCATCGACACCATAGCCGATACCATGAAGTCCAACTACCTTTTCGTCTGCACCAGCTGTAACGAGCTTGAAGCGAGCTTCTTGACGGTGACTAGTAACGGCAGAATACATAGATGCAAATTTTGAAGTATAGACTTTGACGTTTTCTTGACCGTACTCTTTGATTGCTTCTTCCTCAGTCAGACCGACTGTTCCGATTGCTGGGTGTGAAAAGACTACAGTTGGAATAGTAGTGTAGTCCATTTTGGCATTGGTTTTACCGTTGAAAAGTCTCTCGGATAGGGTACGACCAGCCTTGATTGCTACAGGCGTTAGTTCCTTTTCACCTGTAACATCCCCAAGAGCGTAGATTCCGTCAACGACTGTGTTCTGGTATTCATCAACCTGGATAAAGCCACGTTCATTGAGGGTAACACCAGCTTTTTCGAGTTGAAGTCCTTCAACGTTTGGACGGCGACCAGTTGCCCAGATAACTTGACTGGCAGTATGAGTGCTGCCATCTTCGAAATGAATGGTAATACCTTGTTCAGTTTCTTCAAGTTTTGCTGGAACCTTATGGGTGTGGAGGTTTAATCCAGTATTTTCCATTTCTTGAACTAGACTCTCAACGATATAGCTATCAAATCCACGTAGTGGACGTTCACGACGTACAAAAAGGTCAGTCTTTACTCCAAGTGTATGGAGTACACCAGCTAGTTCGACGGCAATGTAACCAGCACCTAGAATAGCTACCGATTCAGGTAACTCTTCCCAGGCGAAGACATCATCTGAGCTACCACCTAGTTCAGCACCAGGAATAGCAGGGATATGAGGATGAGCTCCAGTCGCAATCACAATATGCTTAGCGCTGATCAATTCGCCATTAACACTGACAGTATGAGGATCAACGAACTCGGCACGTCCTTCAATCAAATCAACTCCGTTGCGCTTGAAGCTTCCATCATAAGAAGAACGAGCACGGTCAATATAGGCTTCACGATTCTTACGAAGAGTTGCATAATCAAATTCGTTACTAGTATTTGTGAATCCATAGTCAGGTCCATATTTGTGGATACTCTCTGCAATTTGGGCTCCATACCACATGATTTTTTTAGGGACACAGCCGAGGTTGACGCAAGTTCCACCTAATTTCTTTTCCTCAATAACTGCCGCCTTAGCACCATGTTCACCAGCACGATTCATGGTAGCAATTCCCCCGCTACCTCCTCCGATGGCGATAATATCATATTCTCTCATAAGAAAGCTCCTTTAGTTGTTTTCTAGTCATATTCTATCTTTTTTTGAAAGTCAATGCAAAAATCTGCTACGCTTAAATTTCTTAAGAAAATGCTTGCAAAAATAAAAAAGAAGTTGTATTATATAACTAACACAACGATAAAAGATTTGGCAATTATTTTTGGATGGTCGGAAAGCAATTGTCCATTTTTAGGACTTGTGCTATAATTTTAATATATGTTTATAAAAGAGGTATGGATATGAAAAAGAAGTCAAAAGCCAAGAAATGGCCTTTATTTACAGCTATCGGTGTTGCATCAGTTCTGGTAGTGGGAGCAGCTGCTGTTCTTCTATTGAGACAACCTAATCAAGCTGCAACACAAGACGAAACTGCAAAAGTCGTTCTTGCCAAAGAGGGATCAGTGGCTTCATCAGTTCTCTTATCTGGTACCGTAACAGCTCAAAAAGAACAATATGTTTATTATGATGCTAGTAAAGGTGACTTGGATGAGGTTTCGGTCTCTGTCGGAGATAAGGTAAGTGAAGGCCAAGCCCTTGTTAAGTATAGTAGTACAGAAGCTCAGGCTGCCTATGATGCTGCCAGTCGCGCAGTTGCGAAAGCTGATCGTCATATCAATGAATTGAATGAGGCACGAAATACTGCTGCAGCAACACCTGTACTCCCTCAAGCAGGGATTGAAGGCGCTACGGACCAAACCCAAGCGCAATCATCTACATCAGCTACAGCTTCTATTGATTCACAAATCAGTGATGCCCGTGATGTTCGTGCAGACGCAGTGGCACAACTTGAAAAAGCCCAGGCTCAGTTGGATGCCGCTACAGTTTTGAGCACAGTAGAAGGTACAGTTGTTGAAGTCAATCGCAATGTTTCAAAATCTCCAACAGGAAATAGCCAAGTTTTGGTGCATATCGTTAGTAACGACAATTTGCAGGTCAAGGGAGAGCTTTCTGAGTACAACCTTGCCAATCTATCTGTCGGCCAAGAAGTCACCTTCACATCTAAGGTTTACCCAGATAAGACATGGAATGGTAAGATTAGCTATATTTCAAATTATCCAAAAAATAATAGTGAAGCAAGCAGTAGCTTAGCTGGTTCAAACACAGGTTCTAAATATCCATATACGGTCGATGTAACTAGTGAAATTGGTGATCTGAAACAAGGTTTTACTGTCAGTGTCGAAGTCAAAAGCATGAGTAAAGCATTGCTTGTACCGATTACTAGCATTGTGATGGAAGAAGATAAAAACTATGTTTGGATTCTTGATGAAAATCAAAAGGCCAAAAAAGTTGAAGTTGGATTGGGCAATGCAGATGCAGAAAACCAAGAAATTACATCTGGTCTGACAGATGGAGCAAAAGTCATCAGTAATCCGACAGCTTCCTTGCAAGAAGGAAAAGAGGTGAAGACTGATGAAGCAACTAATTAGCCTCAAAAATATCTGCCGTAGCTATCGTAATGGTGACCAAGAACTTCAAGTTCTCAAAAACATTAACCTTGAAGTTCACGAGGGAGAATTCGTGGCTATCATGGGACCATCTGGTTCTGGTAAGTCTACCCTCATGAATACCATTGGTATGTTAGATACCCCTACAAGTGGTCAGTATTTTCTAGACGGAAAAGAAGTAGCTGGTTTGGGTGAAAAACAATTAGCCAAGGTGCGAAATCAAGAGATTGGCTTTGTCTTTCAGCAATTCTTTCTCTTGTCCAAAATGAATGCTCTCCAGAATGTCGAACTTCCCTTGATTTATGCGGGAGTTTCAGCTTCAAAACGGCGTAAACTAGCTGAGGAATATCTAGAGAAAGTAGAATTAACTGATAGAAGCCATCACTTACCATCAGAATTATCAGGTGGTCAGAAGCAGAGAGTAGCCATAGCGCGTGCACTCGTTAACAATCCATCTATTATCTTGGCTGATGAGCCAACTGGAGCTCTGGATACCAAAACGGGTAATCAGATCATGCAACTCTTAGTTGAATTAAACAAAGAAGGAAAAACCATCATTATGGTAACGCATGAGCCTGAAATTGCCGCTTATGCGAAGCGTCAAATCGTCATCCGCGATGGAGTCATTTCGTCTGATAGCGCCCAAGTAGAAAAGGAGGAAAACTAAGATGCAGAATCTGAAATTTGCCTTTTCATCTATCATGGCCCATAAGATGCGTTCTTTCTTGACCATGATCGGTATTATAATAGGTGTTTCCTCAGTTGTCGTGATCATGGCCTTAGGGGACTCCATGTCTCGTCAGGTCAATAAAAACATGACCAAGTCTCAAAAAGACATCCATGTCTTCTTCTCACCTACCAAGAGTAAGGACGGTTCCTTTACACAAAGACAATCTGCCCTAACTCTGTCTGGCGGTCAAGAAGAAGATTTTGTTGAACCACCAAAACCTCAAGAAGCTTGGGTTAAGGAAGCTGCAAAGCTCAAGGGAGTAGATAGTTATTATGTAACCAACTCAGCCAATGTGACCTTGACTTATAAGGATAAAAAGGTCGAACACGCTAACATGACGGGTGGAAATGTCACTTATATGGATGCGGTCGAAAATGAAATCATTGCAGGTCGTGGACTTAAAGCACAAGATTATAAGGATTTCGCAAGTGTTATCATCCTAGATGAAGAACTAGCCAATAGCCTTTTTGGTTCAGCAAAAGAAGCCCTCAATCAAATTATTGAAGTAAATGAGATTAGTTACCGTGTTATTGGTGTTTATGCAAGTAAAGAAGCTAAGGCAGCCAAAGCATTTGGTGTTGGAGGACTTCCAATTACGACCAATATTTCCTTGGCAGCTAATTTTAACACAGACGAGATTTCAAACATTGTCTTCCGTGTTAACGATACGAGCTTGACTCAGACTTTGGGGCCAGAGTTGGCAAGAAGAATGACGGAGATTGCAGGTCTCCAACAAGGGGAGTATCAAGTTGCAGATGCGTCTGCCGCCTTCCAAGAAGTACAACAACTCTTCGGCTTTATAACTACGATTATTAGTGCCATTGCGGGAATTTCTCTCTTTGTTGGTGGTACTGGTGTTATGAACATTATGCTTGTTTCGGTGACAGAGCGTACCCGTGAGATTGGTCTACGTAAAGCACTAGGAGCAACACGGGCAAATATTCTGGTTCAATTTTTGATTGAATCCATGATTTTAACCTTATTAGGTGGATTCATTGGTCTACTGCTTGCTACAGGGGTGACTATGCTTGCAGGTGTTCTTCTTCAAAACATGATTGCAGGAATCGAAGTTGGTGTATCCATCCCAATCGCTCTCTTTAGTTTAGCTGTCTCAGCTAGTATCGGTATGATATTCGGTGTTCTACCAGCCAACAAAGCCTCTAAGCTTGATCCAATCGAAGCTCTTCGCTATGAATAATTTAAAAGATAAAAAACGAGATAGACATCAGTCTGTCTTGTTTTTGTATGGATTTCTCTATCGAAAATCACTAAAAATGTGGTATAATGAAGTGTTAGAAAAACAGGTTTCATTAGCCTGGAAAGGAAATATTATGTCTGAAAAGAATTTTTATATTACAACACCGATTTACTATCCATCTGGTAAACTTCATATCGGTTCTGCCTACACAACTATCGCTTGTGATGTCCTAGCTCGTTACAAACGCCTCATGGGCTACGATGTCTTTTATCTGACTGGTCTTGATGAGCATGGTCAAAAGATCCAGCAGAAAGCTGAAGAAGCTGGTACCACACCTCAGGCCTATGTTGATGGGATGGCAGTTGGAGTCAAAGAACTCTGGAAATTACTAGATATCTCCTACGATAAATTTATCCGCACAACTGATGACTACCATGAAAAAGTAGTGGCTCAAGTCTTTGAGCGCTTGCTTGCTCAAGATGACATCTACTTGGGTGAATACTCGGGCTGGTATTCAGTATCAGATGAGGAATTCTTTACAGAAAGCCAGCTTGCAGAAGTTTTCCGTGACGAAGCCGGAAATGTGACTGGTGGTATTGCTCCATCAGGTCACGAGGTTGAATGGGTTTCAGAAGAGTCTTACTTCCTTCGCCTCAGCAAATACCAAGACCGTTTGGTCGAATTTTTCAAATCTCATCCTGATTTCATCACTCCAGATGGTCGTCTCAATGAAATGTTGAAAAACTTTATCGAGCCAGGATTGGAAGACTTGGCAGTATCACGTACAACCTTTACATGGGGTGTGCCAGTTCCATCAAATCCAAAACACGTTGTTTACGTTTGGTTTGATGCCCTTCTAAATTATGTGACAGCTCTTGGCTACGATCAAGAAGAACATGGCAACTTTGACAAGTTCTGGAATGGAACAGTCTTCCACATGGTAGGGAAAGACATCCTTCGTTTCCACTCAATTTACTGGCCAATCCTTCTCATGATGTTGGATATCAAATTGCCAGAACGTTTGATTGGGCATGGCTGGTTTGTCATGAAAGACGGCAAGATGTCTAAGTCTAAAGGGAACGTTGTCTATCCTGAAATGTTGATAGAGCGTTTTGGTCTCGATCCACTTCGTTACTACCTCATGCGTAGCCTTCCAGTCGGTTCAGACGGAACCTTCACTCCGGAAGACTATGTAGGACGTATCAACTATGAACTAGCCAATGACCTCGGAAACCTCCTCAACCGTACGGTTTCCATGATTAACAAGTACTTTGATGGTCAAATCCCTGCATATGTTGAGGGTGTAACAGACTTTGATAATGCACTTGCTCAAGTGGCAGAACAATCAATCGCTGACTACCACACCTATATGGAAGCAGTTGACTACCCACGTGCACTTGAAGCAGTCTGGACTCTTATCTCACGTACGAATAAATACATCGATGAGACAGCACCTTGGGTTTTAGCTAAGGATGAAGCGCACCGTGACCAATTGGCGAGTGTTATGAGTCACTTAGCAGCTAGTCTTCGTGTCGTAGCTCACTTGATTGAGCCATTTATGATGGAAACTAGTCGTGCAGTTTTGACTCAACTTGGTCTAGCAGAAGTTTCTAGCCTTGAAAACTTGAGCTTGGCTGATTTCCCTACTGGTGTCACTGTAGTTGCTAAAGGAACACCAATCTTCCCACGTCTCGATATGGAAGAAGAAATCGCCTATATCAAGGAACAAATGGAAGGTAACAAGCCAGCAGTCGAAAAAGAATGGAACCCAGATGAAGTTGAACTCAAACTAAACAAGGAAGAAATCAAGTTTGAAGACTTTGACAAGGTTGAAATCCGTGTTGCTGAAGTCAAAGAAGTTTCTAAAGTAGAAGGTTCTGATAAGTTGCTTCAATTCCGCCTAGATGCTGGTGATGGTGAAGACCGTCAAATCCTCTCAGGAATTGCTAAGTACTATCCAAACGAACAAGAATTGGTCGGCAAGAAAGTACAAATCGTTGCCAACCTCAAACCACGTAAAATGATGAAAAAATATGTCAGCCAAGGGATGATTCTCTCAGCTGAACATGATGGCAAATTAACCCTTCTAACAGTTGATCCAGCTGTACCAAACGGAAGTGTGATTGGCTAAGATTAGAAGAACCAGTTTGAGCTGGTTCTTTTCTTTTGTGAGGTGTCAGTTGATAAAAGAGACATTCTGCTTTATAATGAAGAAAAGCGGAGGAAATTGCCATGAAATACATTCCATTTGGTCATGAGAAAAGAGAACTATCAGAAATTGTCCTCGGCATGATGCGAATCAGTGACAAATCGGTTAAAGAAGTGGAGGAACTGGTTGAAACAGCCCTATCTGTCGGAATCAATGCCTTTGACCTGGCAGATATCTACGGTGGAGGTCGTTGCGAAGAATTACTAGGTCACGTGTTAAACAATCGTCCTGACCTGCGAGAAAAGATGTGGATACAATCCAAGTGTGGCATTCGCATAGAAGAATTTACCTATTTTGATTTTTCAAAAGACCATATTTTAGAGTCAGTTGATTGGATTCTACAACGATTGCAGGTCGATTATTTAGATAGCTTGCTTCTCCATCGTCCAGATGCCTTGATGGAAGCTGACCAAGTGGCTCAAGCCTTTGATATTCTACAAAAATCAGGTAAGGTTCGAGACTTTGGTGTGTCCAATCAAAATCCCATGATGATGGAATTACTGAAGAAAGAAGTCAAACAGCCCCTAGCGATCAATCAGTTACAACTAAGTGCAACTTTCACGCCTGGTTTTGACGCTGGTTTCCATGTCAATATGGAAGGTGACAAGGCAGCTGTGCGTGATGGTAGCGTCTTTGAATACTGCAAACTAAATGACATGGTCATTCAGGCTTGGTCAGTCTTGCAGTTTGGTTATTTCAAAGGTAATTTTGTTGGCAATAAACAATTCCAACAACTAAATCAAGTTCTAAATCGACTAGCCCTAAAATATGGAGTAAGCCCATCAGCTATTGCCATCGCTTGGGTGTTGCGTTACCCAGCTAGGATGCAAGCAGTAGTAGGAACTACAAACCCCAAACATCTATTAGAGGCAAGCAAAGCAAGTAACTTGACTCTAACACGAAAAGAATGGTATGAAATTTACCTAGCAGCAGGAAATGATTTACCGTAAGTGGAATTTGCAATTCAGAAATCACAGTCAAAAAGCCGTTGGAAAGCGGTTTTTTGTTATAATAAAACAAGAGAACTATTAAGGAGAAAAACATGACATTTGAAGAAATTTTGCCTGGACTAAAGGCTAAGAAAAAATATGTGCGTACTGGCTGGGGTGGAGCTGAAAACTATGTCCAACTTTTTGACACTATCGAGCAAAACGGGGTCGCTCTTGAAGTGACACCCTATTTCCTCATCAACGTATCTGGAGAAGGGGAAGGTTTTTCCATGTGGAGTCCGACTCCTTGTGATGTCCTAGCGACGGATTGGGTGGAAGTCCATGACTAAACGTGTACTCATTACGGGTGTTAGCTCAGGGATTGGCCTAGCACAGGCTCGACTCTTTTTAGAAAAAGGTTATCAGGTTTTCGGAGTGGATCAGGGTGAAAATCCTGATTTACAAGGCGACTTTCACTTTTTACAACGTGATTTAACACTTGACTTAGAACCTATTTTTGATTGGTGCCCTCGAGTCGATATTCTTTGTAATACGGCAGGTGTTTTGGATGACTACAAACCTTTACTAGAACAATCAGCCCAAGAAATTCAAGAGATTTTTGAAATCAACTATGTGACTCCAGTTGAGCTGACTCGACATTATTTGACACAAATGCTGGAGAATAAGAAGGGAATCATCATTAATATGTGTTCCATTGCTTCAAGTTTAGCTGGTGGAGGAGGCCACGCCTATACCTCGTCCAAACATGCCTTGGCAGGCTTTACCAAGCAGTTGGCTTTAGACTATGCTGAAGCTGGTATTCAAGTCTTTGGCATCGCGCCGGGAGCTGTCAAAACAGGCATGGCCGCAGCGGACTTTGAACCAGGTGGCTTAGCAGACTGGGTAGCTAGTGAGACGCCCATCAAGCGCTGGATAGAACCAGAGGAAGTGGCAGAAGTCAGCCTCTTTTTAGCAAGCGGAAAGGCAATCGCCATGCAGGGACAGATTCTGACGATTGATGGTGGTTGGTCTTTGAAGTAATATAGTTGATACTCAATGAATATGTGGAGGTGAACTATGAAAAGAGATGAGTTTGGATTTGTCTTGCCCAATCTCTACTATCAGTTTTTAACGGAGTGGAAAGAGATTGACCCCTATGAAATTGGAGATTCAGGCATCTGTTTGTATGCCAAGGAGGATCTACAGGAGCGTAATGAGACTTATCAGATTGAGGAAGTAGAGCCAGATTACTTTATGATTGGACAGGAAGGAGATTTGGCTTACTTTATTAAGAAAAATTCTGATGATTGCATTTATGAAAATGACTTGGGAGCTTTAGGTTCCTTAGAAATGCAAAAAGTTGCTAAAAACATCAATGACTTTATTGATAAGGTATTGGAAGAAGAATTGTAGAAAACTGAGGGAGTAATCATGTTTAGGATGCTTGATGAAGATTCACCGATTTCAAAAGAAGAATTTTTACAATTTGAGGAGATTCTTGGAAAGAAATTGCCAAAAACTATGTTGGACTTTTATCTCAAGTACAACGGTGGCCAGCCCCAAGTAAGGGGGGTCCACGATGAACATCACGTCTTTCCTTTCAATTCCTTTAATTCACTTGAGGAGATGAGGAAGTCTCTTACATGGTATGACGATGAGGCTATGCCTGCAGGATTTAGGGCTACAGACCGTCTCCATTTCGCCTATGATCCTGGTTCTGGCAATTACGCTCTTTCTCTAAGGGAAGAAGATTATGGTAAGGTGTATTTCTATGTCTTAGAAGAAAAAGCTGAGATCTATGGTCAATGGGCTTCTTTTGAGGAATTTTTGAACTCTTTTGTTGAAGAGTGAGATTAAAAAGGAGACGGGATGCGAAAACACCAAGAACTTTCACTAGAGCAGATAATTGAGCAGGTGCGCGTAGATCAATTGGTATCAGATGATTTTTGCCTCTATGGCAAGGAGGATGGAGAACTGGCACTGGAAAAGCTCTATTGGGTATCAGATTATCCAGATGTTGTGGAAGATCGTGATGTCTACCCAGCTGATGCAACGGATCAACATCTCCAGCTAGTCTACTATGGAGATCAGTTGATTGATGTTCTCACCGTAGCGATTGAAGAAAAGCCAGATGCAAGTCTCCAAGACTTGGTTGATGCTTTGAATTATTATAATCAGCATGATAGCTTTATGCCTTTTGATGCTGAGTAGATCTACTAGATTTATGAAGTCCTGTTACCAATAAACGCGTTCCATAAGGAGTTTAAAAATGATGGATTACGAAAAAATAAATGAAAAAATTGCCCCTTTTAGCCTGCTTGTATATGATGAGGATCCTAAAAATGTTCGAGGGTCGCTCATTTATTACCCTGATGGAGAATACAGACAGGAAGTGTTTGACACTCGAGAAGAGGAGGGATTTGAAGGAAATGGCTACGATTGGGCATCCCTAGCTTGGGTATTTTTGGAGGAAAAAATGCCTGAATTAAGCGATGCTATCGACTTTGATCCTGAAGGAAGTATGTTTTGCGCCTATTCTTCCAAGGTGGACGCCTTGGCTAAATTCGCTTTAGAATTTAAAGAATTTTGCGATGATATCGAAGCTATGAAAGACTTGTTCAGTCGAGCAGAGTTGGATTAGTTGACTAAAATCTCTTTAAATTTTTTTAAAAAGAATAGAAAGGATTTCAAATGAAGCTACCAGAAGTAGTTGAACAACTGGAAAAACATCCAGACCTACATCTCTATTTAGATAAAATTTTAAAAAAGAATAAGAAAACTCAAGCTAGCTATCTCGAATCGCTGAATCATCTGGCCTATTTACTTTATCTGGATGGTCAAGAGGAAATGACTAAACAATTATTAGATAGGATCATACAAGTTCCATTTGAAGGGAATTATAACATTTGGACCTTTGTTGATAGCTCTCTGGTTTTATTGGCCTATCTGGAAAGAGAAAAAGAAAATCAGGTACTCGTCTATAAAAAACTCCTTTTGTCTCCGTTAGAACAAGGGGAGGAATCCACTCAAAACATAAGAAGGAGAGTTCATCAGAGATTTTTGAATGGTGATAGCTTGGAGCAAAAGCTTGCAAAAATCGAGCAAGCTTCAAGTCCTGAATCGGAAATGGAACGCCGTCTACTATACTTGACAGATCTATTGAAGATTCATCTTTTTATTGTTGAGTCAACTTGTGAAGAGACTGATATCCAGGCAAAAATCGAAGAGAATATGAAGATACTGAAGAAGTATATCAAAGAGTATGAAATCTATAGCCTCTTTCCTTTTAAGGGATAAGGTGAGATAACAATCTTGGAGATTAAGAAAGAATAGAATATGGAAATCAAAAATCACTTTGGTGTATATGGAATCTGTCTTCAAGACGGGAAATTGCTTTGCATTGAGAAAACGAGAGGACCTTATCAGCATCGTTTTGATTTACCGGGTGGTAGTCAAGAACCAGGTGAGGGGCTGACAGAAACCCTCAAGAGGGAGGTTCTGGAGGAGACAGGCTATACGCTTAGCCGTTATTCAAATCCTAGGATGTATGATGTGCTGGTTCAAGAAGAAGGGCAAGACTTCGCAGTACATCATATCATGGCCTTTTATGATATCGTACTCGATTTCGAACGTCCTCAAAAATCCCTTCCTCATGAAGTTCTTGATGGAAGCAATGATTCAGCAAAGGCAATTTGGGTCCCTATTGAGCAGATGACCCAAGAAAATGCCTCGCCTTTAGTATTAAAAGTGAGGGCAGAGTTACGAGGATTTGCAGAATTGGATATGACAAGCTATAAGAATTGGAAGATGAAAGAAAAGAAGGAGAAGAAATGACACCTCAAGAAATGTGGAATGCCTACAAGCAGATCAATCCCTCTATCGGAGATGAGATAGATGCTTGGGCTTTTGGAGTGGATCCAGACCTTTTAGCGGAACTGGTCTTTAAAGGCGAAAAAACAGCAACAGCCTCAGCCTACGACCTCTACGCATTAGAGGACGAACCCCTTCCCCAAGAGGGGACCTTTGACGTCATTTTAGACAGTCAAGATCAGGCTGTCTGCATTGTCGAAATTACAAAGGTTTCCGTTCAGCCTTTCCATCAGGTTTCAGCCGACCATGCCTACAAGGAAGGCGAAGGAGATAAATCTCTGACCTACTGGCGTCAGGTTCATGAGGACTTTTTCACCGAGTGGATGAGGGAGGGTAGGCTGACTTTTACACCTGACAGCAAGGTTGTTTTAGAAGAATTTCGCAAGGTCTACCCTCTGTAGACTACCAGAAGGAAGAAAGTTTTGGAAATCACCGTCCAAAGCTTTTTTCTGACTTTAAATGATAAAACGAGCAAACAAAAAGCGGGCAATCATGTCCGCTTTTTTTGAATCTATCAAGTGAAGTTGTGGATAAAGTATTTCAAAGATGTTTATCTTTTGAATCCCTATTCAGTCACTTCTACATTAGTTGATTATTTTTTACGATAATGTAAAACTGTTCCTACAGCTACGATAAGCATTGCAACACCAGCAACAGAAACAATTAAGCTATTACGTTCACCAGTATTTGGAAGTCCTCGTTTGCCTCCAGTTGTTGAAACTGTTGTAGGTTCTCCATGAGTTGTAGTTGTTGAACTATTTGATCCAGGAACTGTTGTCTCTGAAGTTGATTTCTCTGTAGTTGTAGAGCTTGATTTTTCTTCACTACTATTCTGGCTAGTTGGCTCTTCTGGAGTTGTAGAAGAAGTTGTAGACTCAGGAGTCGTAGTTGTAGTAGTTGAAGTCTTAGGCTCTTCAGTCGTAGTTGTAGTGGATGAAGTCGTAGACTCAGTAGTTGTAGTAGTAGATGTCGTAGTCGTTGTTGAAGTTGTTGAAGTTGTTGTGGTAGTAGATGTAGTCGTTGTTGAAGTTGTTGTAGTTGTTACATCACTATTGTAGACTTGTGCATCTGCTGAAGCAGCTTTGTTAACCCAAGTGTTTTCTTTGGTTACAGTTGTTTTGTGTTGATCACTTGTAAGAGAAGCAACGTTTGTTACGCTCTTGATTTGATCAGCATGTTGTAGAAGTGTTTGATATGATAGGGTAATTTCGTCTGTAGATGCAACTTTAAATTGGTCGCTGACCTTAGTCAAATCAAGTTTAAATCCATGTTCTGTCCACTCAATGTATGGTTCTAATGCAAGACCAGACATTGATACTCCGTTGACAACTAGAGTCTTACCATTGACTTTCAGGTCAAATGATGCTGGAAGGTAAGTTCCACCTTTGAAGTATTGAGACACATCTTGACCTTTAGCAGATTTAATACGGCTATAATCAAGTGCAGGAAGGTTAGGCATTTGGTCAGTAAAGACGATGCTTGAAGCGGCTTCTTTCTTGTCAACAGCATTGTTTACTGAGATGTGCCAGAACAAGAAACCATCAGTAGTCTTATCAGTTACTTCTAGGGTATCTCTCCAGTCTGGAATTCCTGTAGGTCCCCAAATTTTTTGAGCGTGTTGCAAGTTAGTGTTATCTGTACCACCAGAATTATACTTCTTAATCGGAAGTAGGACTGGTACTGGACCTTGTCCAGAACGTCTCACGATTGCGGATTCTGAACCGATTTTTATGGAGCGTTCATGGTCTTGACCAGTGGTATTATCTCCATCCCATTTATACCAGAATGATACGTTTCCTTCGGCCCCTTTATTTCCTCCTTTTACAAAGGTGATAGTCAGAGTCTTACCATCATCTGATACTTTTCCTGTTGCAATTTCTTCGCCACTAGCGTTTTTCATTGAGCTAAAAGCAGAAGAAGCAAACTTAACGTCCTCTGGCATAGAAATCTTGAATGTATCTCCGACTTCCACACCTGAATCAATTTCCCAGTGATATGAAATCTTTTCGCCTTCAGTTTTCACTTGAGAAATCTTCACTTGGCTTGTTAATTCTTTTGCTTGGGTACTATATGCACCAATAGAAATTAGAAGTGCTAGGGCCGCAAACGCAGAAATAACAGCAAAAAATAACTTTTTCATTGTTCCTCCTTTTTATAGTTGATTTACCAAACAAGACAATTTTAGCACTAACATATTAAGCGGTCAAATAATACGACTTAACAATTTTTATAAAATATCTATAGGGTTATGTGAGATGAAAATATTGTAAAAATCATTTCAATCCTTCTTTCTATTTAAAAATATGATAAAATAGGTATGTTTGAACTAGAGCATTCGCTCAGAAATTTAGAATAGGAGAATATGATGCAAGCAGTAGAACATTATATTGAAACATTTGTTCCTGAACATTATGATTTGTTTTTAGACTTGAGTCGTGAGACCAAGACGTTTTCAGGGAAAGTAACCATTACTGGTCAAGCTAAAAGTGACCGTATTTCCCTTCACCAAAAAGATCTGGAGATTTCTTCAGTTGAAGTAGCAGGACAAGCTCGTCCATTTACAGTCGATAACGAAAACGAAGCTCTTCATATCGAACTTGCAGAAGCAGGTTCAGTTGAATTGGTTATTGCTTTTTCAGGTAAAATCACAGACAACATGACAGGAATCTATCCATCATACTACACAGTTGATGGAGTTAAGAAGGAAGTTTTGTCGACTCAGTTTGAGAGCCACTTTGCCCGTGAAGCCTTCCCATGTGTGGATGAGCCAGAAGCTAAAGCAACCTTTGACCTAGCACTTCGCTTTGACCAAGCAGAAGGCGAACTTGCCTTGTCAAACATGCCCGAAATTGACGTTGAAAATCGCAAGGAAACTGGCATCTGGAAGTTTGAAACTACACCTCGAATGTCCTCATACTTGCTAGCTTTCGTAGCTGGTGATTTGCAAGGGGTAACTGCTACAACTAAAAACGGTACTCTCGTTGGTGTTTACTCAACAAAGGCACACCCACTTTCAAACCTTGAGTTTTCATTAGATATCGCTGTTCGCTCAATCGAGTTCTACGAAGATTACTACGGTGTAAAATACCCTATTCCTCAATCTCTTCACATCGCCCTTCCTGACTTCTCAGCTGGTGCTATGGAAAACTGGGGTCTCGTAACCTACCGTGAAGTCTACTTGGTTGTAGATGAGAACTCTACCTTTGCCAGCCGTCAACAAGTAGCTCTTGTCATTGCCCACGAACTTGCTCACCAATGGTTCGGTAACCTAGTAACTATGAAATGGTGGGATGACCTCTGGCTCAACGAAAGCTTCGCCAATATGATGGAATACGTCTGTGTGGATGCGATTGAGCCAAGCTGGAATATCTTTGAAGACTTCCAAACAAGTGGAGTGCCAGCCGCACTTAAACGTGATGCGACTGATGGTGTTCAGTCTGTTCACGTTGAAGTTAAACATCCAGATGAAATTAATACTCTCTTTGACTCTGCTATCGTTTATGCCAAAGGAAGCCGTCTCATGCACATGCTTCGTCGTTGGCTAGGAGATGCTGATTTTGCTAAAGGTTTGCGTGCTTACTTTGAAAAACACCAATACGGAAACACTATTGGTCGTGACCTTTGGAATGCCCTTGGTCAAGCATCAGGCCGTGATGTAGCAGCCTTTATGGATTCTTGGTTGGAGCAACCTGGTTATCCAGTTTTGACTGCTACAGTTGAAAATGATGTTTTGAAAATCTCACAAAAACAATTCTTCATCGGTGAACACGAAGATAAGAACCGTCTTTGGGTAGTGCCACTTAACAGTAACTGGAAAGGACTACCAGATACTCTCGAAACTGAAAGCATCGAAATTCCAGGTTATGCTGCGCTTCTTGCTGAAAACAAAACAGCTCTTCGTCTTAACACTGAAAACACTGCTCACTATATTACGGACTATCAAGGTGAATTACTGGATGCTATCCTTTCAGAATTAGTTGAACTTGATAATACAAGCAAACTTCAAATCGTCCAAGAACGTCGCTTGCTTGCTGAGGCAGGACACATTTCATATGCAGACTTACTTCCAGTCCTTGATAAACTTGCCAAGGAAGAATCTTACCTGGTTGTTGCTGCAGTTTCTCAAGTTATTAGTGCCCTTGAGCGCTTTATTGATGAAGGAACAGAAGTTGAGAAAGACTTTAATAACCTCATTGCTAAATTGGCTCGTCACAACTATGAACGACTTGGTTTTGAAGCAAAAGAGGGTGAATCTGATGAAGATGAATTGGTTCGTCAATTAACCATTTCTATGATGATTCGTTCAAATGATGAAGAAGCTAGTCAAGTTGCTAGTCAAATCTTTGCAGCTCATAAAGAAAATCTTGCAGGACTTCCAGCAGCTATTCGTGCTCAAGTCCTCATCAATGAAATGAAACATCATGAGACAAAAGAATTGGTAGCTCTTTACCTCGACCTATACACTCATGCCACAGATGCAGTCTTCAAACGTCAATTAGCAGCTGCGCTTGCATATTCTACAGATGCAGAAAACATTCAAACCCTTCTTGCAACTTGGAAGGACAAATTTGTTGTGAAACCACAGGACCTTTCAGCATGGTACCTCCAATTCCTTGGACATCAAGCTACCCAAGAAACTGTTTGGGTTTGGGCGCGTGAAAACTGGGATTGGATCAAGGCAGCCCTTGGTGGAGATATGAGCTTTGATAGCTTTGTCATTTTCCCATCACACATCTTTAAAACAGAACAACGTTTGGCAGAGTATAAGGCCTTCTTTGAACCACAACTTTCTGACCTAGCTCTTAGCCGTAATATCAGCATGGGTATCAAAGATATCGCAGCACGCGTTGAATTGATTAAACGTGAGAAAGCAGCAGTTGAAGCAGTTGTTGCACAATATGGCAAGGCTTAAAAACTTCTTGACTAAATAGAATATAAAAACTCAACTTTCTCTTAGAAAAACAAGGAAAGTTGAGTTTTTTTTAAGATATTTTTGCTATAATGGATATAATAAGGAGGAATTTTTGATGATTAAAATTCTATTAGTGGAAGATGACCTAGGCCTGTCAAATTCAGTCTTTGATTTTTTGGATGATTTTGCAGATGTTATGCAGGTATTTGATGGCGAAGAAGGTCTCTACGAGGCTGAAAGTGGCGTCTATGACCTGATTCTATTGGACTTGATGTTACCAGAAAAAAATGGTTTTCAAGTCTTAAAAGAACTACGTGAAAAAGGTGTTTCGACTCCTGTTCTCATCATGACAGCCAAGGAAAGTCTTGATGACAAAGGACATGGGTTTGAGCTGGGAGCAGATGATTATCTAACCAAACCTTTCTACCTTGAAGAACTCAAGATGCGTATTCAGGCCCTTCTCAAACGTTCTGGGAAATTTAACGAAAATACCTTAACGTACGGTGATTTGACAGTCAATCTGTCTACCAATGAAGTTAAGGTACATGATGCTGTTGTGGAGTTGCTTGGTAAAGAATTTGAACTCTTGGTTTATTTCCTCCAAAACCAAAATGTCATCTTACCTAAAACTCAAATCTTTGATCGATTATGGGGATTTGATAGTGACACAACTATTTCCGTTGTAGAAGTCTATGTATCAAAAGTTCGTAAGAAATTGAAAGGTTCAGTCTTTGCTGAGAACCTTCAAACCTTGCGTAGTGTTGGGTATATTTTAAAACATGTTTAATAAACTAAAAAAGAATTGGTATGCAGAAGATTTCAGCTACTTTATCCGTAATTTTGGAGTATTCACGCTGATTTTCTCTGCCATGACCTTGATTATCCTGCAGGTTATGCACTCCAGTCTCTATACGTCAGTGGATGAAAAACTCTTATCACTGAGCAAAAATCCCCAGGACATTATTCAATTAGCGGTAAATCGTGCGACTGAAGACGTAAAGGATTTAGATGGTGGGAATGTAGCTCCAGCTTCTGATAAAAAACCAAATGTGAGTTCCAATACTGAAGTGATTTTGCTGGATTCGAATCTCAATCAATTGGTGACTGGCAATCGCTTTTTGGGATTAGATAGAATCACCTTCAATAAAAAGGATTTAAACCATATTCGCCAACTTCATGTTGTCAATAGCTACGGTCAGGATGAGATTTACCGTGTTGTCTTGACGGAAATAAATATTGATTCGGTTTCGACCAATATTAAGTATGCTGCTGTCCTGATTAACACGAGCCAACTAGAGCAGATCAGTCAAAATCACGAGCAGTTAATTGTGGTGGTCATGGCAAGTTTTTGGATTCTATCGATCATAGCCAGTCTCTATCTTGCTCGTGTCAGTGTTAAACCCTTGCTTGAAAGTATGCAAAAGCAGAAGAGCTTTGTGGAAAATGCCAGTCATGAATTGCGTACTCCCTTAGCAGTTCTTCAGAATCGCCTGGAAACTCTTTTTAGAAAACCAGAAGCGACCATTATGGAATCAAGTGAGAGCATCGCTTCGAGTTTGGAAGAAGTTCGAAATATGAAGTTTCTAACGACAAATCTTCTCAATCTAGCACGTAGAGATGATGGTATTAAGCCTGAGTTTGGAGAGGTAGAGCCAGACTTCTTTAATACAACCTTTACTAACTATGAAATGATTGCATCCGAAAACGATCGTGTCTTTCGTTTCTCGAATCGTGTTCATCGCACTATCATCACAGATAAACTCCTCCTCAAGCAATTGATGACCATTCTGTTTGACAATGCAGTCAAATATACAGAAGAAGAGGGAGATATTTATTTTGAGATTTCAACGACAGAACGTAGTCTTTATCTAAAGGTAGCAGATAATGGAATTGGTATTTCTGCAGCAGATAAAAAGAAAATCTTTGATCGATTTTATCGTGTTGATAAGGCTCGGACACGTCAAAAGGGTGGTTTCGGTTTAGGTTTGTCTTTAGCTAAGCAAATCGTAGATGCCCTTAAAGGAAGCATCAGTGTAAAAGATAACAAACCTAACGGAACAATTTTTGAAGTTAAGATAGCTATCTCAACACCATCAAGACGAAAGAATAAATAAAAAAAACCTTCGATTCATCGAAGGTTTTTATTTGAATTTTTTCTTGATAAAAGTACGCTGAAATTGCAATGCTACAAGACTAAGACCGATAGCCAAAGCAAATGATAAGACAGTGTTTACTTTTAGTGATAAGAACAAAAAGCTAAAAATCGCTAAAAAGACGCAGAAGCAAGCGATGTTTACAAAAAATAGGACTTCCTTTACACTAGCGACAGAAGCACTTTCTGGAACATATTCTTGGAATTGAGCGGTTTTTACACTTTCTTGTTCAAACTCATACGGGTGTAATTTTCTAGCGGGCATATTTCTCTCCTTAACAATACATTACTATTTTATCACTTTTTAAAGAGAGAATTATTACAGGATGGTTACAAATTGCATAAAATCTGTTATCAAGGACAAAGTCGGTTTTCTTGACATGCCTTAGGGAAAATGATAGGATGAGTGAACCGTTTAAACTTTATTATTTTTCTCTTATTTCAAATGAGGGGAAGTTTGATAGTTGAAACGAATAAAAATCATACACAGATGCAAATAAATTCAATTTCGAAGTAAGGACAGGATTCTTTTAAATTGATTCTAGTTGTTCATGACAAGATGGTTTTCTATCTTTAGTGCTATGGTAGAGGGAAGATGTATTTTCCCGACAACAGAATACTTAAAGGAGATTGGCATGTATCTTGCTATCAAAGAAATTTTACAGAATAAACTGCGTTACAGTTTAATTCTAACTACCATTTTTCTCATTGCTTTTATGGTCTTTTTTATGACCAGTTTGGCTTTAGGACTTGTTCGAAATAATAGGGCTGCTATCGATAATTGGCATGCAACAGGAGTTGTTCTATCCGATTATGCAAATGACAATTTGACTGCATCCTTTATACCTGAAAAAGACTACAAGGATAAGGTTTCTGAGGATGCTGTTCCCCTAAGCTATATGTTTGCTGTAACAAACTTAGTCAATAGTAGTGATAAGATTAATGTCTCTATTTTCGGTCAAGAGTGGGACAGTTTTATCTCTCCGTCCTTGATTGAAGGGAATTACCCAGAAAATGACCAAGAAGTTGTAGTGGATCAGTCTTTTGAAAATTATGGCATCAAACTTGGGGACGCAATTCAACTCAACGGAAGTGAGACAAGTTTTAAGATTGTAGGTTTGACAAAAGAAAATAAATTTTTCACAGAACCTGTTGTCTTTACGAGCTTAACAACGTATTGGAATTTACAAGGAACAACAAAATCCAATCGCTCTATCTCTGCATTGGTATTGCAAAATGATGTAGAAGTGACTGGCGATGGCTTGAAGCAGATTTCTATTCAGAAAATGATTTCAAAAATTCCTGGTTATACCCCTCAGGTCAATGTATTTTCAGGAATGATTCTGGCTATGATTGTCATTACAGGTCTGATTGTTGGGATTTTTATTTATATCATTACCATTCAAAAATTAGGTCTCTATGGCATTATGCGAGCACAAGGAATTCAGATAAAATTCATCGTATGGTCCCTTTTCTGTCAAATCTTTCTCTTATCTGGTTTGGGAATAAGCATGGCTTTATTAGCCATTGGGGCTGTTATTTTAGTCTTACCTGCAACCTTCTTTTTCTACCCTAGTTGGCTGGCATACTTTGTCTTAAGCCTGGTCATCTGCTTGATGGCTCTTCTAGGAGGCGTCATTTCGCTTCCTCGTCTGCTAAAAGTAGATCCAATTACGGCCATTGCAGAATGATAAGGAGAATGACATGACTAGATTAATTGAAATGATTCAAGTGACAAAAACTTATGGCGAAGGTAATATGAAAGTGACAGCTCTTCATGAGACCAATTTTCAGCTGAATGCTGGTGAGTTTGTAGCGATTGTGGGGCCTTCTGGGTCGGGCAAAACAACCTTTTTAACGACTCTAGGCCAACTACAGGAAGCTTCAAGTGGCAATATTCTGGTAAAGGGAAAAGAGACTGGGCATTTAACTGAAAAGGAAAAAACGGATTTGCGCTTTAGTGAATTTGGCTTTATTCTCCAGGCTTCAAATCTGATTCCCTTTCTAACTGTTAAGGAGCAATTAGATTTAATTGACCGTTTGGATAAAAAGAAATCTATAAAAAGTAACCGACAAGAGTTGTTCAGTTTGTTGGACTTGGAAAAGGTTCAAAATCACTATCCCAAAGCTCTCTCTGGTGGAGAACGCCAACGAGCTGCAATTGCTAGAGCCCTATACAATAATCCGAGCATCGTGCTTGCAGATGAGCCGACAGCTAGCTTAGATACGCAACGTGCTTATCAGGTTACAGATATGTTGGCTTCAATTGCCCATGAGCAAGGCAGGGGAGTTGTCATGATTACACATGATACTCGCTTGCTAGATAAGGTTGACCGTATTTATGTTATGAATGACGGACGACTAGTTGAAAAGACACAAGCATAAAACGAAAAAGTGAACTGCCATTGATACGGTTCACTTTTTTTGAAATTTCGCATCATAAGACACACTTTTCTATATAGCTGATTTTTTGGAAATGTGGTATAATTTTCTCTATGGAAAAGATTATCATTACAGCAACTGCTGAAAGTATTGAACAAGTAAAACAGCTACTCGAGGCTGGTGTCGACCGCATTTATGTCGGTGAGAAAGATTTTGGTCTTCGTTTGCCAACTACCTTTAGTCATGAAGAATTGCGCGAAATCGCAAAAATCGTTCATGATGCAGGTAAGGAATTAATCGTTGCGGTTAATGCTCTTATGCACCAAGACATGATGGACCGTATCAAGCCATTCTTGGATTTTCTAGAGGAAATTAAAGCTGACTATATCACTGTTGGAGATGCAGGTGTCTTTTATGTGGTCAAGCGTGACGGCTATTCTTTCAAAACCATTTATGATGCGTCAACCATGGTCACTAGCAGTCGTCAGATTAATTTCTGGGGACAAAAAGCAGGAGCGTCAGAAGCTGTTTTGGCGCGTGAAATCCCATCTGCAGAACTTTTCAAAATGCCTGAAATTTTAGAAATTCCTGCTGAAGTCTTGGTATACGGTGCTAGTGTTATCCACCATTCGAAGCGTCCGCTCTTGCAAAACTACTACAATTTCACACAAATTGATGATGAAAAATCTCGTCAACGTGATTTGTTCTTGGCCGAGCCTAGTGATCCAGAGAGTCATTACTCTATTTTTGAAGACAATCATGGAACTCATATCTTTGCGAATAATGACCTTGATTTGATGACCAAGTTGACTGAGTTGGTAGAACATGGCTTCACTCATTGGAAGCTTGAAGGCCTCTACACTCCAGGACAAAACTTTGTGGAAATTGCCAAACTCTTTGTCCAAGCACGTAGTTTAATTCAAGAAGGGAACTTTACACATGACCAAGCCTTCTTGCTCGATGAAGAAGTTCGTAAGCTACATCCTAAAAATCGTTTCTTGGATACTGGATTTTACGACTATGACCCTGATATGGTTAAATAAGAATCAAAAACCCGAAATAAAATGTTCGGGTTTTTCTGATATTTGGATGAATTTGAAGCGTATTCATGCTATAATAGAAGTAGCTCTATTTGGAGGTGTATAAGTGGAAAATCTGAAAAAAATGGCAGGAATTAAGGCTGCTGAGTTCGTCAAAGATGGTATGGTTGTCGGACTTGGAACAGGCTCAACTGCCTACTATTTCGTAGAAGAGATAGGTCGTCGCATCAAGGAAGAAGGCTTGAAGATAACAGCTGTAACGACTTCTAGTGTGACCAGCAAGCAGGCAGAAGGACTCAATATTCCTCTTAAGTCTATTGACCAAGTGGACTTTGTTGACCTGACAGTCGATGGTGCGGATGAAGTAGATAGTCAGTTTAATGGCATCAAAGGTGGTGGAGGTGCCCTTCTCATGGAGAAGGTCGTCGCAACTCCATCTAAAGAATATATCTGGGTCGTTGATGAAAGTAAATTAGTCGATAAACTGGGAGCTTTTAAATTACCTGTAGAGGTTGTTCAGTACGGTGCCGAACAAGTCTTTCGTCGATTTGAGCGTGCTGGCTATAAACCTAGCTTCCGTGAAAAGGATGGCCAACGTTTTGTGACGGATATGCAGAACTTTATCATTGACCTCGCCTTGGAAGTGATTGAAGATCCAATTGCTCTGGGACAAGAATTAGATCACGTCGTTGGTGTTGTTGAGCACGGCTTATTTAACAAAATGGTCGATAAGGTCATCGTTGCTGGACAAAATGGCCTTCAGATTTTAACTTCAACAAAAAAATAAAATAGATTATAAGGAGACACACAATGCCAAAATTTAATCGTATTCACTTGGTGGTACTAGATTCTGTGGGAATCGGTGCAGCACCAGATGCTAATGACTTTGTAAATGCGGGTGTTCCTGATGGTGCATCAGACACACTTGGGCACATTTCAAAAGCTGTAGGTTTGGATGTACCAAACATGGCAAAACTTGGTCTTGGAAACATCCCTCGCGAAACACCATTGAAGACTGTTCCAGCTGAAAGCAACCCTACTGGTTACGCGACTAAGTTAGAAGAAGTTTCTCTCGGGAAAGATACCATGACCGGTCACTGGGAAATCATGGGACTTAATATCACTGAACCATTTGATACTTTCTGGAATGGATTCCCTGAAGAAATTATTACAAAGATTGAAGAATTTTCAGGCCGTAAGGTTATTCGTGAAGCTAACAAACCTTATTCTGGTACAGCTGTTATCGATGATTTCGGACCACGTCAAATGGAGACTGGTGAGTTGATTATCTATACGTCAGCTGACCCAGTTCTTCAAATTGCAGCCCACGAAGACATCATTCCTTTGGAAGAACTCTACCGTATCTGTGAATACGCTCGTTCCATTACGTTGGAACGTCCAGCTCTTCTAGGACGTATCATTGCCCGCCCTTATGTTGGAGAACCAGGAAACTTCACACGTACTGCAAATCGTCGCGACTTGGCTGTTTCACCATTTGCACCAACTGTTTTGGATAAATTGAATGAAGCCGGCATTGATACTTATGCGGTTGGTAAAATTAACGATATCTTTAACGGTGCTGGTATCAACAATGACATGGGCCATAATAAATCAAACAGCCATGGTATTGATAATTTGATTAAAGCAATGAAATCTGAAGATTTCAAAGAAGGCTTCTCATTCACAAACTTGGTAGATTTCGATGCCCTTTATGGTCACCGTCGTGACCCACATGGTTACCGTGATTGCTTGCATGAGTTTGATGAGCGATTACCAGAAATTATGGCAGCCATGAGAGAAGATGATCTTCTTTTGATTACTGCTGACCATGGGAACGATCCAACCTATGCGGGTACTGACCATACTCGTGAATATATCCCACTCTTGGCATACAGCCCATCCTTTAAAGGAAATGGTCTAATTCCAGTTGGAAACTTCGCTGACATCTCAGCAACAATTGCGGATAACTTTGGCGTTGAAACTGCCATGATTGGTAAGAGCTTCCTAGATCAATTAGTTTAAGATGACTCGCTACGCTCTTCTCGTTAGAGGCATTAATGTCGGTGGTAAGAATAAGGTAGTCATGGCTCAGTTGCGTCAAGAATTGACGGAGTTGGGATTAGAGAGTGTTGAAAGCTACATCAATAGTGGCAATATTTTCTTTGATAGCAGTAAGGCTAGAACTCTCTTAGTTGAGAGTCTGCAGGGCTTCTTTGGAGTGCATTATCCATTTATCCAAAATTTTTCCTTATTGTCTCAAAAAGACTATGAAGAGGAATTTAGAAATCTTCCTGATTGGTGGTTCCAAGAAATGGCTCGAAAGGATGTACTCTTTTACACTGAGGGCTTGGATAGGAAATTTGTAGAAGAGAAGTTGCTCGAGTTGAAGCTAGGAGAAGAAGTTCTCCATTTTGGGAAACTAGGAATCTTTTGGGGCAAATTGTCAGAAGAAACCTACGCTAAAACAGCCTATCACAAACAACTACTGAAGTTGCCTTTCTATGGCAATATTACCATTCGTAACGCTAATACCTTTGACAAAATTGGTCATTTTTTAAAACAATAAGAAGGAGATAGATAATGACATTATTAGCAAAAATCAATGAAACAGCTGCTTTCTTGAAAGAAAAGGGAGTTGAAGCACCTGAGTTTGGTTTAATCCTTGGATCAGGACTTGGAGAACTGGCAGAAGAAATAGAAAATCCAGTTGTTGTAGACTACGCTGAAATTCCAAACTGGGGTCGTTCAACAGTTGTTGGACACGCTGGAAAATTGGTGTACGGTGAACTTGCTGGACGTAAGGTTTTGGCTCTTCAAGGACGTTTCCACTTCTACGAAGGAAATCCTCTTGAGGTCGTTACCTTCCCAGTTCGTGTTATGAAAGTCTTGGGATGTGAAGGTGTGATTGTAACCAACGCTGCCGGTGGTATCGGATTTGGTCCAGGTACTTTGATGGCTATCACTGACCACATCAACATGACTGGTCAAAACCCATTGATTGGTGAAAACTTGGATGACTTCGGTCCACGTTTCCCTGATATGTCAAAAGCTTATACCCCAGAATATCGTGCTACAGCACATGCAGTTGCTGAAAAACTTGGTGTTCAACTTGACGATGGTGTTTATATCGGTGTAACAGGTCCAACTTACGAAACTCCAGCTGAAATTCGTGCGTATAAGACACTTGGTGCAGATGCTGTCGGAATGTCAACAGTTCCTGAAGTCATCGTTGCAGCACATTCTGGTTTGAAGGTTCTTGGTATTTCATGTATTACTAACTTTGCTGCAGGTTTCCAAGAAGAACTCAACCACGAAGAAGTCGTAGAAGTGACCGAACGAGTCAAGGGCGACTTCAAAGGCTTGCTTAAAGCTATTCTTGCTGAATTGTAATCAACATTAATAAAAGAAAGGTAGGGCGTGTGTTCAGATTTGAACACGAGCGGAAAGCTTTTCTACAAACAAAAAATGAAAGGATGGGTAAGCCGTATTCGCTGAACTGAATACTGTTTACTCTCCTCTAAATCATAAAATTTAAGAAAGAAAGGAATTGAACCCACCCTAAAAGTAGTGGGAAAAAGATAGTTGGTCTAGCGAGCATCGCTCACTGCGCCCAACTCCTATTCTCCCTTCGCTTTTTGACGGGTTTGGTATCTTATATTATGTCTATCCATATTGCTGCTAAGCAGGGTGAAATTGCTGATAAAATTCTTCTTCCAGGAGATCCTCTTCGTGCCAAGTTTATTGCTGAGAATTTTCTTGAAGATGCTGTTTGCTTTAACGAAGTTCGTAACATGTTTGGATACACAGGCACTTATAAAGGTCATCGTGTATCTGTTATGGGAACAGGAATGGGGATGCCATCTATCTCGATCTATGCGCGTGAGTTGATTGTCGACTACGGAGTAAAGAAATTGATCCGTGTGGGAACGGCTGGATCTTTGAATGAGGGTGTTCACGTCCGTGAATTGGTCTTGGCTCAAGCAGCTGCAACTAACTCAAACATCATTCGCAACGATTGGCCTCAATACGATTTCCCACAAATAGCAAGTTTTGACTTGCTAGATAAGGCTTACCATATTGCTAAAGACCTTGGCATGACTACACACGTCGGAAATGTCTTGTCATCAGATGTTTTCTACTCAAACTACTTTGAAAAAAATATCGAACTTGGTAAATGGGGTGTCAAGGCTGTGGAAATGGAAGCAGCAGCTCTTTACTATTTGGCAGCTCAACACCATGTTGATGCTCTTGCCATTATGACCATCTCGGATAGTTTGGTCAATCCAGATGAGGATACAACAGCTGAAGAACGTCAAAACACCTTCACTGATATGATGAAGGTTGGTCTAGAGACTTTAATTGCAGAATAAGAAAAAAGGTTTCCTTAACAGGAAACCTTTTTTTTATGAAGAAAGCCATCTAGTTCTTTTTGATTAGTGATTATGGTTACCTTGTCAGCGTAGTCTGAACAGATTTTTTGATAATGGTCTTTGTGAGAAGAAGTACGACCATCCCAAAGAATCCAGCGGATAAATTCCCAGTTAAACTGTTCAGGACAACCGTCTGCCATACTTTCTCTAACTTTTCCTCTGTATTTTAGATAGCGTTTTAAGGCTCTTGCTAAACAATTCCATGCTGAGAAGTTTAGAAAGATAATTTGGTCAGCTTGCTTCATCCTTTCCTCATAGCAACACCAGCTATAGTTGCCGTCAATAACCCAATCCTCATGTTCAGTAAGGAAAGTCGCCATCTCCTTTAACATCCAATCGCGATCGCTATCTTGCCAACCAGGCTGAAATTGCAATCGGTCAATATGGAGCTTTGGAATTGAGTAGTAGCTGGAAAGCTTCTCTGCCAAAGTAGATTTACCTGATCCTGAATATCCTATAATAGCAATTTTCATGATAACCTCCAGAAAAATGTGCACAAAAAAAGCTCCGAAGAGCTCATTTTGTATGCGGTTCTTGATTAACCAAGTTTAGCTGCAAGACGTGCTTTATCACGGTTAGCTTTATTCTTGTGGATCAAACCTTTAGTTTCTGCTTTATCGATGGCTGAGCTAGCAGCACGGTAAAGTTCTTCAGATGGGTTTGCTTCAAAAGCTTTGATAGCAGTACGCATAGCTGATTTTTGAGCTGAGTTCTTTTCGTTTTGTTTAACGTTCAATTCAGCGCGTTTGATAGCTGATTTAATGTTTGCCAATGTTCTTACCTCCATATTTACTAACTATACCATTATATCTGAAAACTATTATTTTGACAAGGGGAAATCACTTTTTTAAATAAATTTCATCAATTTCATGATTTTTAGATTTATGAAGAATGACTTCAGCCCGATTTCTAGTCGGTTCAATATAGTTTTGTAAATTGATCAAATTAATACTAGTCCAAACCTGATGAGCAAAATCTTTGACTTCACTGATTGGTTGTTGGGTGAAGCGATAGTAATAGTTGCTTGGATCATCTTGTGCAAAACTGAGAAGTTTTAAGAAACGGTCCAAATACCAACTCTCGATATCCTCAACTGCAGCGTCAACGTAGATTGAAAAATCAAAGAAGTCTGTAATGTAAAGACGGCTGTTATGAGGGGTTTGAAAGACGTTGATACCCTCTACGATGACAAAATCCGCTGCTTGAACTCTTTGTGTTTTATCAGGTACGATATCATAGATTTCGTGAGAATAAACAGGAATGTCAACATCTTGCCCGTTTTTAAGTTGGTCAAGAAAATTGAGTAGAGCTTCCATATCATAGCTCTCAGGGAAACCTTTTCTATTTAGAATGTTGAGCTCGTTTAAGATGCTATTAGGATACAAAAAACCATCAGTCGTAACTAATTCAACACTTGCTTCTGGAAAAATACGAGAAAGCAGAATTTGTAAGAGTCGACTAGTAGTTGACTTTCCGACTGCTACACTACCTGAAATCCCGATAATAAAAGGCTGATTTTTACTCTCTCTTTGGAGAAAAATTCCTTTTGAAAAGGCTAGATCTTCCTTGGAACGTTTGTAGATTTGAATCAGATGAGCTAGCGGTAGATAAATATCTGTTACATCTTGGAGACTGATCTGGTCATTGAAACTCTTAATCGAATCTAATTCCTCCTCGGTTAAAGGAGGTGTTGTCTTACGATGTAATGATTGCCAAGTTCCTCGGCTGATTTTTTCATAATGTAAAAATTCGTTGGTCATAAAATTTCCTCGTTTGATATCTCAGTATACCATAATTTACAGAGAAAGACATCTGAATCATTTGAGAAAAAGCGCTTTCTTTGTTAAAATATAAGTAGTATAGCAATCAAAAGAGGTGATGTTATGAGACTAGTAGTGAGTGATAAATTTATAAAACTGACTAGCTTACTGGTTGTGATTCTGTGGTTATCTCCGACTTTGATTGAGTTTACTGTGAGTTTAGGAAGTCAAACCTATAGTTGGTCTGCCTTTGTCTTGTTATTCTTGCTACCAATTATTGGTTTTATTTACTTGATTCTCGCCATTTTAACAAGAAAATGGTGGCTTTTCTTGTTTGGTCTAGCCTGTATTTTTTCCTTTGCTATCACTATGGCATTGGGTTCTTACTTGCTTGGCCCCTAAGGGATTAGGTAACTTATACTATTTTTTAACAAATCGATGCCAAAGAAAAGCCTTTGTTGTCATGTAGACGATTTACAATTAACTTATTTATGTGGTAAAATGAAACTATGAGTAAAATGTATTATGCAGAAAATCCAGATGCGGCCCATGATGTTCATGAACTTAGAGTTGAGCTACTTGGGCAAAAGATGACATTTTTGACAGATGCTGGTGTCTTTAGTAAAAAAATGATTGATTTCGGAAGTCAGTTGTTGTTAAGATGTCTCGATGTCGAAAAAGGTGAAAAAATTCTGGATGTTGGTTGTGGCTATGGTCCTATTGGCTTGTCTTTAGTCAAGGCATATGGTGTTCAAGCGACTATGGTGGATATCAACAATCGTGCCCTGGATTTAGCCCAGCAAAATGCAGTAAAAAACAAAGTTCAAGCGACTATTTTCCAGTCAAATATTTATGAGCGAGTTGAAGGTCAATTTGATCATGTTATTTCGAATCCGCCTATTCGTGCAGGTAAGCAGGTCGTTCATGAAATTATCGAGAAAAGTGTTGATTATCTTGTTGATGGCGGAGATTTGACCATTGTCATCCAGAAAAAACAAGGAGCTCCTAGTGCCAAAAACAAGATGGAAGAAGTCTTTGGTAATTGTGAGGTCGTGAAGAAAGATAAGGGATATTATATCCTTAGAAGTGTGAAAGAATGAGAGCAGTAGATCTAATCCAGAAAAAAAGAGACGGCCAAGAACTCAGCTCTAGTGAAATCCAATGGCTGATTGAAGGATATGTTGTAGGAACAGTTCCTGACTACCAGATGTCTGCCTTTGCTATGGCTGTTTATTTTAAAGGCATGACCACTAGAGAGATTTCCGATTTGACTATGAACATGGTCAAGACAGGTCAGGAGTTTGATTTGTCTGCTATAAATGGTGTGAAGGTTGATAAACACTCTACGGGTGGTGTTGGTGACAAGGTAACTTTAATCCTAGCACCCTTGGTAGCTAGTTTTGATGTTCCAGTTGCCAAAATGAGTGGTAGAGGTCTAGGACATACTGGCGGAACAATCGATAAATTAGAATCTATCAAAGGTTTTCAAGTCGAACGCGGTCAAGAAGACTTTATCAAACAGGTTCAGGATATCGGGGTTTCAGTTATTGGTCAATCTGACCAACTAGTCAAAGCGGATAAACTTCTCTATGCACTACGTGATGTCACTGCGACAGTTGATACGATTCCCTTGATTGCTAGTTCTGTCATGAGTAAAAAAATTGCAGCTGGAGCCGATGCTATTTTGCTGGATGTAACAGTCGGTGAAGGTGCCTTTATGAAGACAGTTGATGAGGCGCGTGAATTAGCTCAAACTATGGTAAATCTTGGTAAGGCTGTAGGTAGAAAAACTGTAGCAGTTATTACTGATATGAGTCAACCTTTGGGACGCGCGATCGGTAACCGATTAGAAATCCTGGAAGCGTTGGATATTCTTCAAGGAAAAGGGCGTCAAGATATTAGCCACTTTATCTGTGAGTTAGCCCAGATTATGTTATCTTTGGCAAATGTTGAAAAAACTGTCGAGGAAGTAAGGCAACATCTTGAAAATGGTCAGGCACTTAAGAAGTTTGAAGAGATGGTCCTCGCTCAAGGTGGAGATTTAGAAGATCTCTATCGTCCAGTAAAAGTTGACCATATAGTTGATATTCCTGCTCAGGAAGATGGTGTCATTGAGGCGCTGCCAGCCATGGAGTTTGGTCTTTTCGCCATGAGATTAGGTGCTGGTCGTGCAGTTAAAACAGACGCTCTTGACTATGAGACAGGGATTGTTTTTGAGAAGAAAGTTGGAGAATCAGTCAAAAAAGGTGAAATTGTTGCAAAAGTATATGCAAATGGCAAAATTTCTCCGGAACTAGTTACAGATTTCCAAAAATATGTTAAAATTAAAATAAGTGATGAAGCGATAAAAACGCGTGAAATCATTGAAATTATCTCCTGATTTAAGGAAAATCCGAAATGAAATTAAATAAATACATTGACCATACGCTTTTGAAGCAAGATGCGACCGAAAAACAAATCAATCGTTTGCTATCTGAAGCAATAGAGTACGATTTTGCCAGTGTTTGTGTGAATCCATGCTGGGTTTCTCATGCAAAAGCTGGTCTAGAAAATACTGATGTCAAGGTTTGTACAGTTGTAGGTTTTCCTCTTGGTGCTACAACTTCAGCTGTTAAAGTCTACGAAACCAAAGAAGCCATCCAAAATGGTGCTGACGAAATTGATATGGTTATCAATGTTGGCGCACTCAAATCAGGAAATGCTGCATTAGTTGAGTCAGATATTCGTGCTGTTGTTGAAGCAAGCGGAGACAAACTTGTTAAGGTTATTATTGAAGCTTGTTTGTTAACGGATGAAGAAAAAGTTCTGGCTTGTCAGCTAGCCCAGAAAGCTGGAGCAGACTTTGTCAAAACTTCTACAGGTTTCTCAACAGGTGGCGCTACGTTGCCAGATGTTCAATTAATGCGTCAGACAGTTGGACCTGATATGGGTGTTAAGGCTGCTGGAGGAGCTCGTTCTTATACAGATGCAGTTGCCTTTGTTGAAGCGGGGGCTACACGTATTGGAACATCTTCTGGTGTTGCAATCTTAAAAGGAGAGTTAGCTGATGGCGACTACTGAGTTGATTGATTTAGCGATTGAAACTAGTAAAAACGCCTATGTACCCTATTCACACTTTCCAATTGGTGCCGTATTGGTAGCTAAGGACGGAAGTATCTATACAGGGGTTAACATTGAAAATGCTAGCTATCCCTTGACCAACTGTGGCGAAAGGACGGCAATCTTTAAGGCGGTTTCTGAAGGACAACGAGACTTTTCAGAATTGATTGTCTATGGTCAAACTGAAAAACCAATTTCGCCTTGCGGTGCTTGTCGCCAAGTCATGGTCGAATTTTTTAAACCAGATCTAAAGGTGACTCTAGTCGCCAAAGATAAAACGACGGTCGAGATGACGGTCGGGGAATTACTTCCATATTCTTTTACAGACTTGCAATAGTCTGTGTCACTCACTGAGTGGCAAGGGTCCTTGTGGCCAATCAATCCATACTTGCAACTTTGTTGCGCATCTTATTTAGGAGGTTCAGTAATGAACAAAAAACAATGGCTAGGCCTTGGTCTAGTTGCAGTAGCAGCATTTGGACTTGCTGCATGTGGTAATCGCTCTTCTCGTAACGCAGCTTCATCTTCTTCTGATGTGAAGACTAAAGCAGCTATCGTTACAGATACTGGTGGTGTTGATGATAAATCCTTTAACCAATCAGCTTGGGAAGGTCTTCAAGCTTGGGGTAAAGAACACAACCTTGAAAAAGATAAAGGTTACACTTACTTCCAATCAACAAGTGAAGCTGACTACGCAAACAACTTGCAACAAGCAGCTGGAAACTACAACTTGATCTATGGAATTGGTTTTGCACTTAAAAATGCAGTTGCTGATGCTGCCAAAGAACATACAGATATAAACTATGTTTTGATTGACGATGTGATCAAAGATCAAAAAAATGTTGTAAGTGCTACTTTTGCTGATAACGAAGCAGCATACCTTGCAGGTGTCGCTGCAGCTAAAACTACTAAAACAAAACAAGTTGGTTTTGTAGGTGGTATGGAATCTGAAGTTATTTCTCGCTTCGCAGCTGGTTTCAAAGCTGGTGTTGAGTCAGTTGACCCATCAATCAAAGTTCAAGTAGACTACGCTGGTTCATTTGGTGATGCTGCTAAAGGTAAAACAATTGCTGCAGCTCAATACGCTGCAGGTGCAGACGTTATCTACCAAGCAGCTGGTGGTACTGGAGCAGGTGTCTTCTCTGAAGCTAAATCTTTGAACGAAAGCAAAAATGAAGACGAAAAAGTTTGGGTTATCGGTGTAGACCGTGACCAAGTAGATGAAGGTAAATATACTTCTAAAGATGGTAAAGAAGCTAACTTCGTACTTGCTTCTACTTTGAAACAAGTTGGTACAGCTGTAAAAGACCTTGCTAACAAAGCTGAAAAAGGTGAATTCCCTGGTGGTCAAGTTATCGTTTACTCATTGAAGGATAAAGGTGTTGATTTGGCAATGACAAACCTTTCTGAAGAAGGTAAAAAAGCTGTTGAAGATGCAAAAGCTAAAATCCTTGATGGTAGCATCAAAGTTCCTGAAAAATAATTGATGGAAGTCATTTCTTAGGAAGCGGTCTGGGGCCGCTTCTTTAAGAATTGAGACAAATAGTTTTGTCTCAATAGAGCTTGCTAAGTTTCTTTAGCAGGTTTTATTGAAACAAAATATAATTCTGAAAGGAAGAGCACATGGCACACGAAAATGTCATTGAAATGCGTGAAATTACCAAAGTTTTTGGTGAATTTGTCGCTAACGACAAGATTAACCTTGAACTTCGTAAAGGTGAAATTCATGCACTTTTAGGAGAAAATGGAGCTGGTAAGTCCACTCTTATGAACATGCTAGCGGGGCTTCTAGAACCAACTAGTGGTGAAATTGTTGTTAATGGTCAAGTTGTGAAACTTGACTCACCATCAAAAGCTGCTAGCCTAGGAATTGGGATGGTTCACCAACACTTTATGTTGGTAGAAGCTTTCACTGTTGCTGAAAATATCATTTTGGGGAGTGAATTGACCAAAAATGGTGTGCTAGATATTGCTCGTGCTACTCGAGAAATCAATGAGTTGTCTGAACGCTATGGTCTTGCTGTGGATCCTTCTGCCAAAGTGGCAGACATCTCTGTCGGTGCTCAACAACGTGTCGAAATTCTAAAGACACTATATCGCGGAGCTGATATTCTTATATTTGACGAACCAACTGCCGTTTTAACGCCATCAGAAATTGATGAGTTGATGGCTATTATGAAGAATTTGGTCAAAGAAGGTAAATCCATTATCTTGATTACCCACAAATTGGATGAGATTCGTGCTGTATCTGACCGTGTTACAGTTATCCGTCGTGGTAAATCTATCGAAACAGTTGAGATTGCTGGTGCAACTAATGCTGACTTAGCTGAGATGATGGTAGGACGTTCTGTTTCCTTTAAAACTGAGAAACAGGAAGCTCAACCTAAAGAAGTGATTCTATCGATTAAAGACTTGGTTGTCAACGAAAATCGTGGCGTTCCAGCGGTTAAAAATCTATCACTCGATGTTCGAGCTGGTGAGATTGTCGGAATTGCCGGGATTGATGGAAATGGTCAGTCAGAATTGATCCAAGCTATCACTGGACTTCGTAAGATTGAGTCAGGTAGCGTGGAGTTGAAAGGCCAGTCCATCGTAGGATTACATCCGCGCCAAATTACAGAAATGAGTGTGGGTCACGTTCCAGAAGACCGTCACCGTGATGGTTTGGTCTTGGAAATGATGATTTCTGAAAACATTGCTCTTCAAACCTACTACAAAGAGCCTCTTAGCAAGAAGGGGATTTTAAATTACAGCAATATCATCGGATATGCTAAGCAATTAATGCAAGAATTCGATGTGCGTGCTGCTAGTGAGATTGTTCCAGCCTCAGCTCTTTCTGGAGGAAATCAACAAAAAGCTATCATCGCTCGAGAAGTTGATCGAAATCCTGATCTCCTCATCGTCAGCCAACCAACTCGTGGTTTGGACGTCGGTGCCATTGAGTACATTCACAAACGCTTGATTCAAGAACGTGATAATGGGAAAGCTGTCCTTGTAGTCAGCTTTGAACTAGATGAGATTCTAAATGTCTCTGATAGAATTGCTGTTATCCACGATGGTAAGATTCAAGGGATTGTAACACCAGAAACAACCAACAAGCAAGAGCTTGGTGTCTTGATGGCTGGTGGTGAATTGGAAAAGGAGAAGAGTGATGTCTAAAAAATTACAACAAATTTCGGTTCCTTTGATTTCTGTTATTTTAGGAATTCTACTCGGAGCCATCGTCATGTGGATTTTTGGTTACGATGCTATCTGGGGATATGAAGAACTATTCTACACAGCTTTTGGTAGTGTTCGTGGAATCGGTGAAATCTTCCGTGCCATGGGACCTTTGGTCTTGATTGCTCTAGGATTTGCAGTAGCAAGCCGTGCTGGTTTCTTTAACGTTGGTCTTCCAGGACAAGCCCTCGCAGGTTGGGTTATGAGTGGTTGGTTCGCTCTTTCTTTCCCAGATTTGCCACGTCCTTTGATGATTCTTGCGACAATTGTTATTGCCTTAGTTGCGGGAGGAATCGTTGGAGCAATTCCTGGTATCTTAAGAGCCTACCTTGGGACATCTGAGGTTATCGTAACCATTATGATGAACTACATTGTTCTTTATGTGGGGAATGCCTTTATCCACAGCTTCCCTAAAGAAATTATGCAAAGTACGGATTCGTCTATTCGTGTTAGTGCAAATGCAACTTATCAAACACCTTGGCTTGCTGAGCTAACAGGAAATTCTCGTATGAACATTGGGATTTTCTTTGCGATCATAGCTGTTGCGGTTATCTGGTTCATGCTTAAGAAGACAACTCTCGGTTTTGAGATCCGTGCAGTTGGTCTAAATCCAAATGCTTCTGAATATGCAGGTATTTCTGCAAAACGCACCATTATTCTATCCATGATTATTTCGGGTGCCCTCGCAGGACTTGGTGGCGCAGTAGAAGGACTTGGTACCTTCCAAAACGTCTACGTTCAAGGTTCATCATTGGCAGTCGGATTTAACGGTATGGCAGTAAGTCTACTTGCGTCAAACTCCCCAGTTGGAATTCTATTTGCAGCCTTCTTATTCAGTGTCCTACAGGTTGGAGCACCGGGTATGAATGCTGCACAAGTACCATCTGAGCTTGTAAGTATCGTTACAGCCTCAATTATCTTCTTTGTCAGCGTTCACTACATCATCGAACGCTTTGTCAAACCAAGAAAACAACTTAAAGGAGGTAAATAAGGATGTCGATTACAACAATGTTAACCCTTATGGTTTCGTCCATGTTGATTTACTCAGCACCACTTATTTTCACAAGTATCGGAGGAGTTTTCTCTGAACGTGGAGGAGTTGTTAACGTTGGTCTTGAAGGAATCATGGTCATGGGTGCCTTTTCTGGAGTTGTTTTTAACCTTGAATTTGCTCAAGATTTGGGAGCATTAACTCCTTGGTTAGCTCTTCTAGTTGGTGGATTAGTCGGAGCTATCTTCTCGATCATTCATGCAGTAGCTACAGTTCATTTCCGTGCAGACCATGTTGTCAGTGGTACTGTACTTAACTTGATGGCGCCAGCCTTGGCAGTTTTCTTGGTGAAGGTACTTTATAATAAGGGACAAACGGATAACTTAACACAAACTTTTGGTCGTTTTGACTTCCCGGTATTAGCTAATATCCCTGTTATCGGAGATATCTTCTTCAAGTCAACTAGTCTACTAGGTTACCTAGCAATTGCTTTCTCATTCCTAGCTTGGTTTATCCTCTTTAAGACTCGCTTTGGACTTCGCCTTCGTTCAGTTGGTGAACACCCACAAGCAGCAGATACTTTGGGTATCAATGTCTACAAGATGAGATATCTTGGAGTTGTGATTTCAGGCTTCCTTGGAGGAATCGGTGGAGCTATTTACGCTCAGTCAATCTCCGTCAACTTCTCAGTTACAACGATCGTCGGACCTGGATTTATCGCTCTTGCAGCCATGATCTTTGGTAAATGGAATCCTGTTGGTGCTATGCTTTCAAGTCTTTTCTTTGGGCTATCACAAAGTTTGGCAGTTATCGGTTCTCAGCTTCCTTTCTTGCAAGGAGTTCCAGCAGTTTACTTGCAAATCGCACCATATCTCTTGACCATTGTCGTTCTAGCGGCCTTCTTTGGTAAAGCTGTTGCGCCGAAGGCAGATGGTATCAACTATATCAAGTCTAAATAACATAAAAAAACGTCAGCTTCAACTGACGTTTTATTTTTTTGGTTCTTGGTGCGTTAGGTTAAGTCCCCAAGGAATGAGATTTTCTGTTTTATTTTGGATACGTTTGATATTGTCCTTGTGGCGTACAATTACTAGGCTTGCAAGACCAATAATAATCACAGTAAAAAGTAGGTCATAACTAGTTAAAATAAATCCAAAGGGAGGAAACAGAAGGACTCCAATAATAGCAGCAATAGCAGCTGAAATACTAGAGAGGGAGATCATACTTCCCAGATATAGGATTCCAAAGAAAATGACTGCAAGGTAAAGGCAAAAGAGAGGAGCAAAACCAAAAATAACTCCAGCACTGGTTGCAACAGCCTTACCACCCTTGAATTTTGCAAAGATAGGGAAGGTGTGGCCAATGACTGCTAAAAGCCCAAAGACGATTGGTGAAACTCCCTGCGCATGGAAGATTAGTGGGAGTAAAGTGGCCAAAGTACCTTTAAAGAAATCAATTACAAAGGTTGCCATTCCAGCTTTTTTGCCTAAGATTCGGAAGGTATTGGTCGTTCCAGTATTCCCAGATCCATGTTCTCTTAGATTGATGTTAAAGAATATTTGTCCAATCCACAAGCCAGAAGGAATTGAACCCAATAAATAAGCTAAAATTAATAATACTATTGTCATCATGTTTCTATTATACCATGAAATAGGAGAGAATCGAAACTGAATCTGTTTACTAGCTGTGACATCTGATACTTTATCAAAGTTGATAAGTTTATCATTAGTACCATTTTTATTCAAAAATAAAGGCTAAAGTTTTAAAAATTCATGAAAGTTTCTGAAAAACTTGATTTTGTGTTTATTTATGCTATAATAGGAACAATTATTTTTAGGAGGTGGAATATGTCTTACTTATTTGAGATATTACCAAGTTTACTGAGTGGTGCGACAATGACTCTACAAGTTTTTGCACTGGTCTTACTTTTTTCAATCCCTTTAGGCATTTTGGTTGCTTTTTGCTTACAGGTCCATTGGAAACCCCTCCATTACATGATTGACATCTATATCTGGGTGATGCGTGGAACACCCTTGCTCTTGCAGTTAATCTTTATCTACTATGTTCTGCCAAGTATCGGAATTCGACTAGATCGTGTGCCAGCAGCAATTATTGCCTTCACGCTTAATTATGCAGCCTACTTTGCAGAAATATTCCGTGGAGGAATTGCAACGATTCCTCAGGGGCAATATGAAGCAGCTAAGGTTTTGAAATTCAAACCTATCGATACTGTCCGCTATATCATCTTGCCACAGGTGACCAAGATTGTCTTACCAAGTGTATTTAACGAAGTAATGAGTTTGGTTAAGGATACTTCTTTGGTTTATGCACTCGGTATTTCAGATTTAATCCTAGCCAGTCGTACTGCGGCCAATCGTGATGCTAGTTTGATTCCAATGTTTTTAGCAGGAGCTATTTATCTGCTTATGATTGGTATTGTTACAATCCTAGCTAAGAAACTTGAGAAGAAGTTCAGCTACTATAGATAGGAGGTTAACCATGTTAGAGTTAAGAAATATCAGCAAGAAATTTGGAAAAAAAGAAATTTTATCCAATTTCAGTTTAACAATTCCTGAAAAGCAGATTTTGGCCATTGTTGGTCCTTCTGGTGGTGGAAAGACAACCTTGCTTAGAATGCTAGCTGGACTAGAGACCATTGATTCAGGTGAGATTTTTTATAATGGAGAATCTCTACCTTTGGATGAACTTGAAAAGCGTCACTTGTTAGGCTTTGTTTTTCAAGATTTTCAACTTTTTCCTCACTTATCCGTTATGGAAAACTTGATTTTGTCCCCTATCAAGACTATGGGGATGTCTGAAGCAGATGCTAAGAATAAGGCGGAGGAATTACTTGCACGTCTTGGTCTTGAAGCACATGCAGCTGCTTATCCATACTCATTGTCTGGTGGTCAGAAGCAACGTGTTGCCCTAGCGCGTGCTATGATGATTGATCCTGAAGTGATTGGGTATGATGAACCGACTTCAGCCCTTGATCCAGAGTTGCGTCTCGAAGTTGAAAAGCTGATTTTACAAAATAGAGAATTAGGCATGACTCAAATTGTCGTAACCCACGATCTCCAGTTTGCAGAGAATATCGCTGACCAGATTCTCAAAGTAGAGCCTAAGTAGGAGGTGTCTATGAATCAAAAGAAAATCAGCCTTGTTTTGGTATTCTTTCTGGCTTTTTTCCTGGTAGGATGCACGCAAAAGGCTAGTAATCCTAAAGTAGATAATTGGGAAAAATACCAACAACAGGGAACAATTACCATCGGATTTGACAATACCTTTGTTCCCATGGGTTTTGAAGAAAAGAATGGGCAATATGCTGGATTTGATATTGATTTAGCCCAAGCCGTTTCTGAAAAACTTGGGTTCAAGGTACAGTTTCAACCCATCGATTGGGATATGAAGGAAACCGAACTTCAAAATGGTACCATTGATGCTATCTGGAATGGATATTCAGCGACGGATGAACGACGTGAGAAGGTTGCTTTCACCATTCCTTACATGGAAAATCAGCAAGTTCTCGTCTCTAAAAAATCGCAAAATATCCAATCAGTGTCTGATATGGCAGGTAAGATTTTGGGTGCTCAGGCAGGTTCTTCGGGTTATCTGGACTTTGAAGCGCAACCTGCCCTTTTGAAAAATATCGTAAAAGATCAAAAAGCCAACCAATATCAAAGTTTTAATGAAGCCTTGATTGACCTACAAAATGACCGGATTGATGCCCTTCTAATTGACCGTGTTTATGCCAATTATTATCTTAAAACTGAAGGAATTTTAGACCAATATGAGATTTTCCCAGCTGGTTTTGAGAGCGAGTCTTTTGCAGTTGGAGTGAGACCAGCTGATAAGACCTTGTTAGCAAATTTGAATAAAGCTTTTGAAGAACTATATCAAGAAGGTAAATTTCAAGAAATAAGCAAGAAATGGTTTGGTGAAGATGTGGCTACAAACCAGGTTAAAGGAAAAGAAAACTAAGATGTATATCTTGGTTTCTTTTTTTGGTGGAGACAGATGATGTTTTTGCTAAAAAAGACTTGGGAATAGGCTTTTTAACTAGAAAAACTTTGCAAAATCCTTAGAAAACCTGTAAAATAGAAAAGATGAACAAATAGGAGGTTCCTTGTGTCAAAAAAGGAAATCAATATTAACAATTATAATGATGACGCCATCCAGGTGCTAGAAGGGTTGGATGCGGTCCGTAAACGTCCAGGGATGTATATCGGATCGACAGACGGTGCTGGACTCCATCACCTAGTCTGGGAAATCGTGGATAATGCGGTTGACGAAGCCTTGTCTGGATTTGGTGATCGCATTGATGTAACCATTAATAAGGATGGGAGTTTAACGGTTCAAGACCACGGACGTGGGATGCCAACGGGAATGCACGCTATGGGGATTCCAACAGTAGAGGTGATTTTTACCATCCTTCATGCCGGAGGAAAATTCGGTCAGGGTGGTTATAAGACTTCTGGTGGTCTTCACGGAGTTGGTTCTTCTGTTGTCAATGCCCTCTCTAGCTGGCTTGAAGTAGAAATTACGCGAGATGGTGCTGTTTATAAACAACGCTTTGAAAATGGTGGGAAGCCCGTAACAACTCTTGAAAAGGTTGGGACAGCACCAAAATCTAAGACAGGTACCAAAGTGACCTTTATGCCGGATGATAGTATCTTTTCTACGACTGACTTTAAATACAATACCATTTCAGAGCGTCTCAATGAGTCAGCCTTTCTCTTAAAAAATGTAACCTTGTCATTAACAGACAAGCGAACAGACGAAGCGATCGAGTTCCATTATGAGAATGGAGTTCAGGACTTTGTTTCCTACCTCAACGAGGACAAGGAAACCTTGACGCCAGTTCTTTACTTTGAAGGAGAAGACAATGGTTTCCAAGTGGAAGTAGCCCTCCAGTATAACGATGGATTTTCAGATAACATCCTGTCCTTTGTCAATAATGTTCGCACTAAGGACGGTGGAACGCATGAGACAGGGCTTAAGTCTGCCATTACCAAAGTCATGAACGACTATGCGCGAAAAACTGGCCTTCTCAAAGAAAAAGATAAAAATCTTGAAGGATCCGATTACCGTGAAGGTTTATCAGCTGTTCTTTCTATCCTAGTTCCTGAAGAACATTTGCAATTTGAAGGACAGACTAAGGACAAACTAGGAAGTCCACTTGCTCGTCCCGTTGTAGATGGGATTGTAGCTGATAAGTTGACCTTCTTCCTCATGGAAAATGGAGAATTAGCTTCAAATCTGATTCGTAAAGCTATCAAGGCCCGTGATGCTCGTGAAGCAGCACGAAAAGCGCGTGATGAGAGTCGTAATGGCAAGAAAAATAAGAAAGATAAGGGCTTGCTGTCTGGGAAATTGACCCCAGCCCAGTCAAAAAATCCAGCTAAGAACGAACTCTATCTGGTCGAGGGGGACTCTGCCGGTGGTTCTGCCAAACAAGGTCGTGACCGCAAGTTCCAGGCTATCTTGCCTCTTCGTGGTAAGGTGATCAATACAGCAAAGGCCAAGATGGCAGATATCCTCAAAAATGAAGAAATCAACACCATGATTTATACCATTGGTGCTGGTGTGGGGGCAGACTTCTCTCTTGAAGATGCCAACTATGATAAGATCATTATCATGACCGATGCGGATACCGACGGTGCCCACATTCAAACTCTTCTCTTAACCTTCTTTTATCGCTATATGCGTCCACTAGTCGAAGCTGGACATGTCTATATCGCCCTCCCTCCTCTTTACAAGATGTCCAAAGGTAAAGGAAAGAAAGAAGAAGTGGCCTACGCTTGGACAGATGGTGAGCTAGAAGAACTACGTAAGCAGTTTGGAAAAGGTGCTACCCTCCAACGCTACAAGGGACTTGGTGAGATGAATGCGGACCAACTATGGGAAACAACCATGAACCCAGAAACTCGTACCCTTATCCGTGTTACGATTGAAGACCTAGCCCGCGCAGAACGTCGCGTCAATGTCCTCATGGGTGACAAGGTTGAACCACGCCGTAAGTGGATCGAAGACAATGTCAAGTTTACACTGGAAGAAGCGACTGTGTTTTAAAATTAGGATATAAATACAAATGGAGGACAAGATATGTCTGAAAATCTAAGTGAAGAGCAAGTTAAAGAAGCTCTTGAAAGTGGCTATGCGCAATCTGAGGCCTTATTAAACGATAAAGATGAATTAGATGATTTTTTGTACCGTTTGGAGCAAAAAATAAAAGAGATGCCATTGGTTGGTAAGAAATTTACAATGATCCCAGTCATGATTTCTTTAGTGAAAAATTATGTTCAAGGAAAATATACCACGGTTCCTTATGGGACTATTTTAGCTGTTTTAAGCGCACTTATTTATTTCCTTTCCCCAATTGACATTATTCCAGATTTTATTCCGTTAGCAGGCTACTTGGATGATATGGCTGTTGTAGGACTTTGTATGAATATGGTCAAAATAGACATTGAAACCTATGATAAATGGCGTCAGTCTCAAGGATTGATCTGAAAAATCGTCTATATTTCTTAATTTTAGCTCTCTAAAAGAGGTATACATCATGATAAGTTTATTGTATCATACTCCTTTTCTTGCAATAGTTTTAGCTATAGGTGCAGTTATGTTTATAACAGCTAAACAAGGAAAAACTGAGAAAATTCGCTTTCTTGAATTCTTACTATTAGCTATAGTAACTGCCTGTGTCTTTTTATTTGATAATCCTTTTAGATCCAATCCTTATGCAGGTTTGCTATTCTATACTTTTGACATTTTTATTTTCACACCAGCTAGCTTAGCTTTTGGATTCACAGCTATTTATAAGAGCAATAAACATCTCAAACATTATCCTAGTAGTTACTCAAAACTTCTTAGGCTAAATGCCTGGTTTTTAGAAATATTTTCAGTTATTAATTTCCTATTTTTAATGCTGACGGAAGAAATGGGAATTATGTTGCTGCTACCTTTTTTTGGAATTAGTTCTATCATTCAATTTATAGTTGGAGAGCTTGAAAGAAAAAGAGTTCAGAAGCTTCTTCAGCAAAGAAATGAAGATGCTGTTATTCAGAACCTAGAGACCACTGAGGAAGAACCACATGAGAACTGACCAGGAAATACTTGAACTAATTTTAGAAACAGCTAAAAAGTTACAGGTTGATGCTGTGGCGCTATCTGGTTCACGAACAAACCAAAAGGTTCAAACAGATGAATTTCAAGACTATGATCTTGTCTATGTCGTAGATGATATAGACAATCTAACGAGTGACCTTGCTTGGTTGGACCAGTTTGGCACACGTATCATTGAGCAACATAATATCCTAGGCAACCGTCGTCTCTATCTCATGCTATTTGAAGATGGCAATCGGATTGATCTAACCCTCTGTCCTAAAGATCACATCAACGAGTGGGTGGATAGTGAGGCAGGATTCACAGTTTTAGTAGATGAGAAGGGTTCGTTTGAGTCTTATTCTCCCAGTCCTCAGCGTTTCTGGATAAGTCCAGCTAGTAAGACGGATTTTGAAAAAACTTGCAATGAATTTTGGTGGGTGTCAGCTTACGTGGTCAAAGGAATTTGTCGTAAGCAAGTAATCTATGCGACGGATCATCTCTACGGTATTTGTCAGCAAGAATTGTTAAAAGTATTGGCCTGGCAGGTTGCAAGTGACAGGGGAACAGTCGATATTGGCAAAAACTACAAGTATCTCTTTAACTACTTGACTGCTGAGAAGGAGAAGGAATTCTCAAATCTACTTGATTTCTCAAGTTCAGACAAAATCACTCATTCTTTATTGGCTACGATGCAAATTTTCCACCAAGAAGCTCAAATCCTTGCCCAAAAGATGGGCTTTGAATACGATAGGGAAGTAGCTGAGAAGATGATTGAGTATGCTAAGGAAAAACTTCTAAATCACTAAGAAAATAAAGAACACAATTCAAAACTTTAAACTATAGAAAGGATAATTTGGTTACTAGAGGTAACTGAACACGGGACTAATTTCTGTAATATATCCTTTTTCTACATAAAACTACTCTACATTTTTTGAAAGGAGTTGAACACGCCCTAAATACTGTGTGAAAACTCCTGACGCATCTTTTAAAACGTATTTTAAACTACAGAAAGGATAGTTTGGTTACTAGAGGTAACTGAACACGGGACTAATTTCTTGGGAAAAAAGATAAATCGCCTTGGGTTCATCGAACCCTGCATCGATTTCCTATTTTTCTACAGAAATTTTCGGCAGGCCGAAACGTCCCTTTGTATCTTATATGAGTAATATCCAAAATATGTCCTTGGAGGACATCATGGGAGAGCGCTTTGGTCGCTACTCCAAGTACATCATTCAAGACCGGGCTTTGCCAGACATTAGGGATGGATTGAAGCCGGTTCAACGCCGTATTCTTTATTCTATGAATAAGGATGGCAATACTTTTGATAAGAGCTACCGTAAGTCGGCCAAGTCTGTCGGGAACATCATGGGTAATTTCCACCCACATGGAGATAGTTCTATTTATGATGCTATGGTTCGTATGTCTCAGGACTGGAAGAACCGTGAGATTCTGGTTGAAATGCACGGTAACAATGGTTCTATGGACGGAGATCCGCCTGCAGCTATGCGTTATACCGAGGCCCGTTTGTCAGAGATTGCAGGTTACCTTCTTCAAGATATCGAGAAAAAGACAGTTCCCTTTGCTTGGAACTTTGACGATACCGAGAAAGAACCAACTGTCTTACCAGCAGCCTTTCCAAACCTTTTAGTCAATGGTTCGACAGGTATTTCAGCTGGTTATGCGACAGATATTCCACCGCATAATTTGGCTGAAGTTATCGATGCGACAGTCTACATGATTGATCACCCAACTGCTAAGGTTGATAAGCTCATGGAATTCTTACCTGGGCCAGACTTTCCTACAGGAGCTATCATCCAAGGTCGTGACGAAATCAAAAAGGCCTATGAAACTGGTAAGGGGCGCGTGGTTGTTCGTTCCAAGACTGAAATTGAGAAACTGAAAGGTGGTAAGGAACAAATCGTTATCACTGAGATTCCCTATGAGATTAATAAGGCTAACTTGGTCAAGAAAATCGATGAAGTTCGTGTCAATAACAAGGTAGCAGGTATCGCTGAGGTTCGTGATGAGTCTGACCGTGACGGTCTTCGCATTGCTATCGAACTCAAGAAAGATGCGAACACCGAGCTTGTTCTCAACTACCTTTTCAAGTATACTGACTTACAAATCAACTACAACTTCAACATGGTTGCGATTGACAATTTCACCCCTCGTCAGGTTGGAATTGTGCCAATCTTGTCTAGTTATATTGCCCACCGTCGTGAGGTCATCTTGGCACGTTCTCGCTTTGACAAGGAAAAGGCTGAAAAACGTCTCCATATCGTGGAAGGTTTGATTCGTGTCATCTCTATTTTAGATGAAGTCATTGCTCTTATCCGTGCTTCTGAGAACAAGGCTGATGCCAAGGAAAACCTCAAGGTCAGTTATGATTTTACTGAAGAACAGGCTGAGGCCATCGTTACCTTGCAACTGTACCGTTTGACCAATACAGACGTGGTTGTCTTGCAAGAAGAAGAAGCAGAACTTCGTGAGAAGATTGCTATGCTAGCGGCTATCATTGGTGACGAACGGACTATGTACAATCTCATGAAAAAAGAACTTCGTGAGGTCAAGAGACAGTTTGCGACACCTCGTTTGAGTTCTTTAGAAGATACAGCAAAAGTGATCGAGATTGATACAGCTAGCCTTATCGCAGAGGAAGATACCTATGTCAGCGTGACGAAGGCTGGCTATATCAAGCGTACTAGCCCTCGTTCTTTCTCAGCTTCAACGTTAGAGGAAATTGGTAAACGGGATGACGATCGATTGCTATTCGTTCAATCTGTCAAAACTACTCAGCATCTCTTAATTTTTACAACGCTTGGGAATGTCATTTACCGCCCTGTCCATGAATTAGCAGATATTCGTTGGAAGGATATCGGGGAGCACTTGAGCCAAACGATTACAAACTTTGAAACCACTGAAGAAGTACTTTACGTCGAAGTAGTGAATCAGTTTGACGATGCGACGACCTACTTTGCAGCGACTCGCCTTGGACAAATCAAACGTGTAGAACGTAAAGAATTCTCTCCATGGAGAACCTATCGTTCTAAATCGGTCAAATATGCCAAGTTGAAAGATGAGACTGACCAGATTGTAGCAGTAGCTCCGATTAAATTGGATGATGTTTTGTTGATTAGTAAAAATGGATATGCCCTTCGCTTTAATATCGAAGAGGTTCCAGTTGTTGGAGCCAAGGCTGCAGGTGTTAAAGCTATGAATCTGAAAGCAGATGATGAGCTTCAAGCTGCCTTTATCTGCAATACTTCATCCTTCTATCTGTTAACCCAACGTGGAAGCTTGAAACGTGTTTCAACAGAGGAAATTCCAGCAACCAGTCGTGCTAAGCGTGGCCTTCAGGTTCTGAGAGAATTGAAGAGCAAACCACATCGCGTATTTGTGGCTGGTGCAGTTTCTGAACAAGGATTTGTTGGAGATCTCTTTAGTACAGAAGTAGAAGATGGAGAGCAAACTCTTGTTATCCAATCAAATAATGGAACGATTTACGAAGCAATTCTGCAAGATTTGAATCTATCAGAGCGCACAAGTAATGGGAGCTTTATCTCAGATACTATTTCAGACGAGGAAATTTTCGATGCCTACCTCAAAGAAGTCTTTAAAGAAGAAAAAGATAATTAATAAGAAAGTCAGTCCTAGTGACTGATTTTTTATAAGTAAAATTTTCAGAAAATTACAAATAATACTTGAATTTTTAGGAGAATAGTGTAGAATAGAACACATAGTTTTGATTAGAATAAAGGAGATTGTCATGACCGTTACGATTGATTGGGAAAATCTCGGTTTTTCCTATATGAAACTACCTTATCGTTATATCGCTTATTTTAAAAATGGACAATGGACTCAAGGAGAATTAACAGAAGATGCAACCTTGCATATTTCAGAATCATCTCCAAGCCTTCACTATGGACAGCAAGCGTTTGAAGGATTGAAAGCCTATCGTACAAAGGATGGCAGTATTCAACTCTTTCGTCCAGATGAAAATGCCAAACGTCTGCAACGCACCTGTGATCGTCTATTGATGCCACAAGTGCCAACAGAAATGTTTGTAGAAGCATGTAAAGCAGTTGTTCGTGCTAATGAGGACTACGTACCACCTTATGGGACTGGTGGAACCCTCTACCTCCGTCCACTCTTGATTGGTGTCGGAGATATCATCGGGGTAAAACCAGCCGAGGAGTATATTTTCACTATCTTTGCTATGCCAGTTGGAAATTACTTTAAGGGTGGATTGGTTCCAACAAACTTCTTGATTCAAGATGAGTATGACCGTGCTGCACCGAATGGAACAGGAGCTGCCAAGGTCGGTGGTAACTATGCCGCTAGTCTTTTGCCAGGAAAAATGGCTAAATCCCGTCATTTCTCAGATGTTATTTATCTAGACCCATCAACCCACACTAAGATTGAAGAAGTTGGTTCAGCAAACTTCTTTGGGATTACAGCTGACAACGAGTTCGTAACGCCACTGAGTCCGTCAATCTTACCATCGATTACCAAGTACTCTTTGCTTTACTTAGCAGAACATCGTTTAGGATTGAAGCCTGTCGAGGGGGATGTACCAATTGATAGTCTGGCTCGATTTGTAGAAGCAGGTGCCTGTGGAACAGCAGCAGTAATCTCACCTATTGGGGGAATCCAACACGGTGATGATTTCCATGTTTTCTACAGTGAAACAGAGGTTGGTCCAGTAACTCGTAAACTATACGATGAATTGACAGGTATCCAATTTGGTGACATTGAAGCGCCAGAAGGTTGGATTGTAAAAGTAGATTAAAAATTATTAAAGGAGATCTTTATGAAAACGAAAAAGTGGATGTTAACAGCAGGAGTTGTCCTGAGTACAGCAGTTCTTCTTGTGGCTTGTGGTAAAGCTGATAAAGAAGCAGATGCACCTACAACCTTCTCTTATGTCTATGGAGTAGACCCATCATCTTTGGACTACAGTATTGCAACTCGTACTTCAACAACGGATATTATTGGTAACGTTGTTGATGGATTGTTGGAAAACGACGAATATGGGAATTTGATTCCTTCCCTCGCTGAGGATTGGAGTGTCTCACAAGACGGTTTGACTTATACTTATAAACTTCGTAAAGGAGTTAAATGGTATACATCAGAGGGTGAAGAATATGCTGAAGTAACTGCGCATGACTTTGTTACTGGACTAAAACACGTAGCAGATGGTAAATCAGACGGTGTTACTCTTATTCAAAACTCCATTAAGGGCTTAAATGAATATATGACTGGTGAGACTAATGACTTCTCTACAGTTGGAGTTAAGGCATTAGATGACTACACAGTCCAGTATACTCTTAATGCACCTGAAAGTTTCTGGAATTCGAAAGTAACTTCAGCAACCATGTTGCCGGTAAACGAGGAATTCCTCAAAGCTTCAGGTAAGAACTACGGAGCAGTAAGTCCATCTGGTATTCTTTATAACGGTCCGTATATCCTGAAGACATTAACTTCAAAATCTTTAATCGAATACGAAAAGAACCCAAATTATTGGGATAAAGAAAAGGTTAAAATTGAGAAAGTAAAATTGACCTACTATGATGGTTCAGACCAAGAATCATTAATCCGTAGCTTCTCTTCAGGTGTTTATACAACAGCTCGTATCTTCCCAAGTAGCTCAAACTTTGCTTCTACATTGGAACAATACGGAGATAAAATCACATACAGTCCACAGGATTCAACTAGTTATTACTTTACCTTTAACGTAAACCGTCAATCTTACAATAAGACTGCGAAAACAAGTGAAGAACAGAAAACTTCTACAAAAGAAGCGATGTTGAACAAGGACTTCCGTCAAGCAATCAACTTTGCCTTCAACCGTCATTCATATGCTGCACAGCTCAATGGTGAAGATGGTGCGGACAAGATTATTCGTAACAGTCTAGTTCCAGATAACTTTGTACAATCTGGAGGTAAAAACTTTGGTGATATCGCTCAAGCAGAATTGGTAAACTATGGAGAACAATGGAAAGGCGTTGAGCTTGTAGACGGAAAAGATACCATCTACAATCCTGACAAAGCTAAGGCTTCATTTGAGAAAGCTAAGAAAGAATTGGAAGCAAAAGGTGTAACCTTCCCAATTCACTTGGATGTTCCAGTTGAACAGACAGATACAATCGCCGTTCAACAAAGCAATTCCTTTAAACAATCAATCGAGTCAACTCTTGGTTCTGAAAATGTCGTGATCGATGTTCTTCAGATGACTGATAACGAGAAGGAAAGTATTACATCTCAAGCACGTGTTCCTGCTCAAAAAGACTATGACTTGAACAGTACTGGTTGGGCTCCAAGCTATCAAGACCCAGCAAGTTATCTAAATATCATGGATCCTAAAACTGGTTCTGCTATGAAACACCTTGGTATTACGAAAGGTAAAGACAAGGAAGTAGTAGCTCAACTTGGTCTGGACGAATACAAGAAACTCTTGGATGATGCAGTTTCTGAGACAAATGACTTGGACAAGAGATATGAAAAATATGCCAAAGCGCAAGCATGGCTCACTGATAGTTCTCTCTTGATGCCAACAGCTTCATCAGGTGGTTCACCAGTAGTCAGCAACATCGTTCCGTTCTCTAAACCTTACTCACAAGTAGGTATTAAGGGTGATCCATATATCTTCAAGGGAATGAAATTGCAAAAAGAGATTGTAACGGCTAAAGAATACCAAGAAGCTCTTGAAAAATGGCAAAAAGAGAAATTGGAATCAAACAATAAATACCAAAAAGAACTAGAAAGTCATGTCAAATAAACCAGACTAGAATTTTTGGAATAAAGGGGCCTATATGGAATGGATTAAACTAATAGGAATAGTTATCATTGTGATTGGTTTTATCTATAAGTTAGATACCATTGCAACGGTAGTCTTAGCTAGTTTAGTTACAGCTCTAGTTTCTGGAGTTTCTCTTGTTGAGTTCTTGGAAATTTTAGGAAGAGAATTTAGCAATCAACGAGTTCTGACGATTTTTATGGTAACCTTACCCCTGGTAGGATTATCTGAAACTTTTGGCCTCAAGCAACGGTCGATTGACTTGATCCAAAGGATAAAGGGGCTGACCGTAGGAAGTTTTTATACCGTTTATTTCTTTTTTCGGGAACTTGACAGCTTCTTTGCCATTCGTATCGGAGGACATCCGCAGTTTGTAAGACCCTTGGTTCAACCCATGGGACAGGCAGCAGCAGAGTCACAATTAGGTAGAAAATTAACAGAGCAGGAAAGCGAAGCGCTAAAAGCGCGTGCAGCAGCAAATGATAATTTTGCAAATTTCTTTGCTCAGAATACTTTCGTTGGTGCAGGTGGTGTCCTCTTAGTTGGGGGCACTCTGGACCAATTAGGTTACGAAAGTAATTATGCAGGTATCGCTTCGGCTTCTCTTATTGTTGCAGGAGTTGCCTTGCTTGTGGTAGGGTTGTACAATTACCTGTTTGATAAAAGACTGCTAGCAAAAAAGGTTAGTAAAGGAAAAGAAGAATGACCAATCTAGCAAGACAGTTATTAGAGTTGACCTATATTGTGATTGGTTGTCAATTCCTTCATACGGCTTATTGTAGCTATAAAGATAAAACAAACCCAGTTCGCTTTGGAACAGCTGGGTTTTGGGCTTTATTGGGTATCAGTTTTATCGGTGGTTCCTATTTACCATCGATATTGCTTGGTGTTATTGTAGTGTTGTTGGCCCTACTGACGCTCTTTAAACAGGTTCGTATCGGAACCTTACCGACTCTGGATGAAGTCAAGGCAAATATTGAAGCCAAACGATTAAAGAATAAAATTTTTATTCCGGTCATGCTGATGGCTTTGATCGCTTTGGTATTAGCAAAAGTGATTCCCGATTTTAGTAAGATTGCTATCAGCCTTGCAGCATTTTTCGCAACCCTGTCTCTCCTTTTGATTACTAAGAGTTCTCCTAAGAGCTTGTTAGTAGAAAACAATCGTATGGTTCAGCAAGTCTCAACTAGTGGGATTGTTCCTCAACTTTTAGGAGCTTTAGGGGCTATTTTTACTGTAGCTGGAGTTGGAGACTTGATTTCTCACTTGATAAGTGGTCTAGTACCTTCGGGTAGTCGTTTTATGGGAGTAGTAGCTTATGTCATTGGGATGGTTCTATTCTCCATGATAATGGGTAATGTCTTTGCTGCTTTCACTGTTATTACTGTCGGGATTGGTGTTCCCTTTGTATTTTCCTTGGGAGCTGATCCAATTGTAGCAGCTGCTCTAGCAATGACGGCAGGGTGCTGTGGGACATTACTAACTCCAATGGCTGCTAACTTTAATGCATTACCGGCAGCACTTTTGGAGATGAAAGATCCAAATGGTGTCATCAAAGCGCAAGTAGGAGTTGCTATTATCATGATTTTCATCCACGTATTTTTGATGTACTATTTGGCGTTTTAGCAAAGGAAATAAAATGAAAATATTAGTTACAGGTTTTGATCCTTTCGGTGGTGAAAAGGTCAATCCAGCTCTGGAAGCAGTTAAATCATTACCGTCTGTAATTCATGGAGCGGAGATACGCTGGGTAGAGATTCCAACAGTCTTTTATAAATCAGCAGAGGTTTTAGAAGCAGAAATTGTCCGTTATCAACCAGATGTGGTACTCTGCATCGGACAAGCAGGAGGTAGAGCTAGTTTAACTCCTGAACGAGTTGCCATCAATCAAGATGATGCAAGGATTCCAGATAACCAAGGAAATCAACCGATTGATACACCTATTCGCCTAGATGGAGAAGCTGCTTATTTTAGTACACTCCCTATCAAAGCAATGGTACAAGCCATAAAAGAGGAAGGACTACCAGCTACAGTATCCAATACAGCTGGAACCTTTGTTTGCAACCATTTGATGTATCAGCTTCTCTATTTAGCGGATAAGAAATTTCCAAATATGAGAGCAGGCTTTATGCATATTCCCTATATGGCCGAACAAGTGGTAAATAAGCCTAATACTGCATCCATGTGCTTAAGAGATATTGTCCGAGGTATCGAAGCTGCGATTGGTGCTATCGTAGACTACAAAGATAAGGACTTGAAAATAGTTGGTGGAGCAACCCATTAATGGACTAAAATTCAAGGAAAAAAATTCTCTAGACGATTCAAGGAACTCTTTATCAAGATAAGCTTGATAGAGAGTTTTTTCTTGCTAGATTAGGGAATTTCTTGTAAAATAGAAAAAGTGAAAAGAGGTATGGTATGAGCAAAAAAGATAAAAAAATTGAGATTCAATTATCAGATGCTAAAGTAGCAGTTGGAAAAGATAACTACGATGGTTATACCTTAATGATTGGTAAAAAGTTAATCGGTGAAATTGCCGAACTAGACAACCAATTTGCAATCATAAAGAATGGAAATGTCGATAGTTTTTACAAGAATCTTGAAAAAGCTGTGGAAATATTGATTGAAAACTATAATTTAGCAAAATAGTGCTTGTTTTTTGCATTTTTTCATGATATAATAGTTTTCGTTGATTGTCGGAGAGATAGCGAAGAGGCTAAACGCGGCGGACTGTAAATCCGCTCCTTCGGGTTCGGGGGTTCGAATCCCTCTCTCTCCATTTCACTTTTGGGGTATAGCCAAGCGGTAAGGCAAGGGACTTTGACTCCCTCATGCGTTGGTTCGAATCCAGCTACCCCAGTTCTTAGGTAATAAATTCAAGATAAAAAGAAAAATATCTTAGGGTATTTTATTTTTATAATTGAAGGACGTTCGAGATGTTCATGTCGTTGCGGGTGCTTAGGAAAAAAATTATAAGTATGTCAAGTTAAAAAACTTGATTGTTGGAGGATTTTTTAGATGAATGAATTTGAAGATTTGCTAAATAGCGTTAGCCAAGTTGAACCTGGTGATGTTGTTAGTGCTGAAGTATTGACAGTTGATGCTAATCAAGCTAACGTTGCAATCTCAGGAACTGGTGTTGAAGGTGTCTTGACTCTTCGCGAATTGACAAACGATCGCGATGCAGATATCAATGACTTTGTAAAAGTAGGTGAAGTATTTGACGTTCTTGTACTTCGTCAAGTAGTTGGTAAAGATACTGATACAGTAACATACCTTGTATCTAAAAAACGCCTTGAAGCTCGCAAAGCATGGGACAAACTTGTAGGACGCGAAGAAGAAGTTGTTACAGTCAAAGGAACTCGCGCTGTTAAAGGTGGACTTTCAGTAGAATTTGAAGGTTTACGTGGATTTATCCCAGCTTCAATGTTGGATACTCGTTTCGTACGTAACACTGAGCGTTTTGTAGGTCAAGAATTTGAAGCTAAAATCAAAGAAGTTGACCCTAAAGAAAACCGCTTCATCCTTTCACGTCGTGAAGTTGTAGAAGCAGCTACTGCAGCAGCTCGTGCAGAAGTTTTCGGTAAATTGGCTGCTGGTGATGTAGTAACTGGTAAAGTTGCTCGTATCACAAGCTTCGGTGCTTTCATCGACCTTGGTGGTGTTGATGGATTGGTTCACTTGACTGAATTGTCACACGAACGTAACGTTTCACCAAAATCAGTTGTAACTGTTGGTGAAGAAGTTGAAGTGAAAATCCTTGATCTTAACGAAGAAGAAGGACGTGTATCACTTTCACTTAAAGCAACAACACCTGGACCATGGGATGGCGTTGAGCAAAAATTGGCTAAAGGTGACGTTGTAGAAGGAACAGTTAAACGTTTGACTGACTTCGGTGCATTTGTTGAAGTATTGCCAGGTATCGATGGACTTGTTCACGTATCACAAATTTCACACAAACGTATTGAAAATCCAAAAGAAGCTCTTACAGTTGGTCAAGAAGTTACTGTTAAAGTTCTTGATGTTAACGCTGATGCAGAACGCGTTTCACTTTCTATCAAGGCTCTTGAAGAACGTCCAGCTCAAGAAGAAGGACAAAACGAAGAAAAACGTGCTCCACGTCCACGTCGTCCAAAACGTCAGGAAAAACGTGACTTTGAACTTCCAGAAACTCAGACTGGATTCTCAATGGCTGACTTGTTCGGAGACATCGAACTTTAATCAATCAGATTTAATTACAAATCCTTTGTTGTTAAAACAAGGGATTTTTCTTTTTTCAACTAGTATTTTTTGATATAATGGTTTTATGTTATATTCCGAAAAAGAATCAATTTATCAAATGGTCAATGCTCAGCTCACTGGACTTTTAGAAGGTGAGACCAATGTGTTGGCTAATCTATCAAATGCCAGTGCTCTCTTAAAAATGAACTTTCCTCGTACTGTCTTTGCAGGTTTCTATTTATATGACGGAAATGAGCTTATTTTAGGGCCTTTTCAAGGTGGAGTTTCATGTGTTAGAATCCCACTTGGAAAAGGCGTTTGTGGAGAGTCTGCGGCTAGCCGTCAAACGGTCATTGTTGGAGATGTAAAGACCTATCCCAACTATATTTCTTGCGATAGTAGTGCTCGTAGTGAGATTGTTCTTCCAATGGTAAAAGATGGACAGCTTCTCGGAGTGTTAGATTTGGATTCATCTTATGTAGATGATTATGATCACATTGATCAACAGTATTTAGAAGAGTTTGTTGCCATTTTGTTGGAAAAAACAGAATGGATATTTTCAATGTTTGAGGAGAAAGCATAATGTATCAGGCGCTTTATCGAAAATACAGAAGTCAAAAATTTTCACAGTTAGTGGGCCAGGATGTTATTGCTCGAACACTTAAACAGGCTGTGGAGCAGGATAAGATTAGTCACGCCTACCTATTTTCAGGGCCTCGTGGAACTGGTAAAACCAGTGTAGCCAAAATATTTGCCAAGGCTATGAACTGCCCTAATCAAGTAGGGGGAGAACCTTGTAATAACTGTTATATCTGTCAAGCGGTAACGGAAGGAAGTTTAGAAGACGTTATCGAAATGGATGCTGCTTCTAATAATGGGGTTGATGAAATTCGTGATATCCGTGATAAATCAACCTATGCTCCAAGTATAGCTCAGTATAAGGTCTATATCATTGACGAGGTCCATATGCTTTCAACAGGTGCCTTTAATGCTCTTTTGAAAACACTGGAAGAACCTACTCCAAATGTCGTTTTTATTCTGGCAACGACAGAGTTGCATAAAATTCCTGCAACTATCTTGTCTCGTGTTCAACGCTTCGAGTTTAAATCTATTAGAACTCAGGATATTCGAGATCATATCTTCCATATTTTAGAGAGGGAAGGGATTGCTTATGAAACTGAAGCTGTTGAGATTATCGCTCGTAGAGCAGAAGGTGGTATGCGGGATGCTTTGTCCATTTTAGACCAAGCATTGAGCTTGACTCAAGATGCTAGATTAACAACAGCTGTTTCTGAGGAAATTACGGGGACTATTAGTCTAAGTGCTTTGGATAATTATGTGGCTGCCTTGGCACAAAAAGATGTGACTCGTGCTTTGGAAAATCTTAATTTGATTTTTGATAACGGAAAAAGCATGACACGATTTGTAACGGATTTGTTGCAGTATCTACGGGATATTTTGATTGTCCAAACTGGTGGGGAGAATACTCACCATAGTGATCTCTTTAAGGATAACCTAGGTCTTTCACAGGCTGTTTTGTTTGAAATGATTGGAATTGCGACTAGTAGTTTAGCTGATATCAAGGCTAGCTTACAGCCTAAGATTTATGCTGAAATGATGACTATTCGTTTGGCAGAGATAGATTCAAAACCAACATTATCAGATGATACAAGTGGAGAATTAGCCTCACTTAGAGAAGAAGTTACGCGATTGAAACAGGCCCTAGCAAATGTTAATACGAGTCCTAAGCAGACTACACCAACACCGAGTCGTCCAGTTAACAGCAAGTCAATTTATCGCGTAGATCGCAATAAGGTTCAGTCTATTCTTCAAGAAGCTGTTGAAAATCCTGATTTAGCCCGTCAAAATCTAATTCGTCTACAAAATGCTTGGGGTGAAGTTATTGAAAGTTTGTCAGGTCCTGATAAGGCACTTTTAGTCGGTTCTCAACCTGTTGCGGCTAATGAGCACCATGCGATTCTTGCATTTGAATCTAACTTCAATGCTGGTCAGACCATGAAACGTGATAATCTCAACACCATGTTTGGTAATATCCTTAGTCAAGCAGCGGGATTTTCACCAGAGATTCTTGCTATATCTATGGACGAGTGGAAAGAAGTCAGAGCTGATTTCTCAGCGAAGGCTAAATCGTCTCAAGGTCAACCGGTTAAGGAAGAAGTTGAAGAATCTGTCCTTCCTCAAGGATTTGAATTTCTAGCGGATAAAGTGACCATAGCAGAAGATTAAAAGGATTTTGTAACATAATACGATGAACAGACAACAATTTATAATTATGGCCTTATTTACTGCTGCCGAGACTTATTTCTTTAATGAATCCATCATGGAGCAACGGTATATCGTGGCCTTGCTTTGGGCTATTTTGATCCTAAGAAATTTTCGCGTGAGCTATATCATGGGTAAAATTGTGAGCGCTATAGATGATCATTTTCAAGGGAAGAAGTAGCTCCTAGCTTCTAGACAAAATCAAAGCCTTTTAGGCTTTTTTTTGTTATACTATTAAGGTATATTTATTGACATTTTACCGTGTTTTTATAGGGATTTAAAAAGGTTAAGTTTCAGGTAAATACAGTAAAAAGGATGAAAAGAAAGGAACTATCATGTCAGTATTAGAGATCAAAGATCTTCACGTTGAAATTGAAGGAAAAGAAATTTTAAAAGGGGTCAACCTGACTCTTAAAACAGGGGAAATTGCAGCTATCATGGGACCAAATGGTACAGGTAAGTCGACTCTTTCAGCTGCTATTATGGGGAACCCAAACTATGAAGTCACTAAAGGGGAAGTCTTGTTTGACGGTGTAAACATCCTTGAATTGGAAGTGGATGAGCGTGCGCGTATGGGACTTTTCCTTGCCATGCAATATCCATCAGAAATTCCTGGGATTACAAATGCTGAGTTTCTTCGTGCAGCTATGAATGCTGGTAAAGAAGATGATGAGAAGATTTCAGTTCGTGAATTTATCACTAAGTTAGACGAAAAAATGGAATTGCTCAACATGAAAGAAGAAATGGCAGAGCGTTACCTCAACGAAGGTTTCTCAGGTGGTGAGAAAAAACGTAACGAAATTCTTCAACTTTTGATGTTGGAACCAACTTTTGCCCTCTTGGATGAGATTGACTCAGGTCTTGATATTGATGCTCTTAAAGTTGTCTCTAAAGGTGTCAATGCTATGCGTGGTGAAGGTTTTGGTGCTATGATCATTACTCACTACCAACGTCTCTTGAACTATATCACACCAGATGTGGTACACGTTATGATGGAAGGTCGTGTAGTACTTTCTGGTGGTCCTGAATTGGCAGCACGTTTGGAACGTGAAGGATACGCGAAACTAGCTGAAGAACTTGGCTATGACTACAAGGAAGAATTGTAATTCCCTCGTATCTTTTAGGAGAAGTAAATGACTAAAGAAACTATTAAACTTTTTTCAGAAATGCACGCTGAACCAAGCTGGTTGTCAGACCTCCGTCAAAAAGCCTTTGATAAGATTGAGAGTTTGGAATTGCCAGTCATTGAGCGTGTAAAATTTCACCGTTGGAATCTTGGTGATGGAATTATTACAGAAAGTGAACCGTCAGCAAATGTCCCTGATTTCACTGCTTTAGATAATCACTTGAAATTGGTGCAGGTTGGAACTCAAACTGTTTTCGAACAAATTCCAGTTGAGTTGGCTGAACAAGGAGTGGTCTTCACAGACTTCCATTCAGCTTTAGAAGAAATTCCAGAACTCGTAGAAGAATTTTTCATGTCATCTGTTAAATACGACGATGACAAGTTGGCAGCTTATCACACTGCTTACTTTAACAGTGGTGCTGTTCTCTACATTCCAGATAACGTAGAAATCACAGAACCAATTGAAGGTATTTTCTACCAAGACAGCGATAGCGATGTGCCATTTAACAAGCATATTCTAATCATTGCAGGTAAAAACTCTAAAATCAGCTACCTCGAACGTTTAGAATCACGCGGTGAAGGTAGTGCTAAGGCAACTGCCAATATCACAGTAGAAGTGATTGCTCGTTCAGGCGCGCAAGTGAAGTTTGCTGCGATTGACCGTATAGGTGAGAACGTCACAGCCTACATTAGCCGTCGAGGTAAATTGGGCAACGATGCAAGTATTGACTGGGCTATCGGTGTCATGAACGAAGGAAATGTTGTTGCAGACTTTGATAGTGATTTGATTGGAAATGGTAGCCATGCAGACCTTAAGGTTGTTGCTCTTTCAAGTGGCCGTCAGGTTCAAGGGATTGATACTCGAGTGACTAACTATGGTTGCAACTCTATCGGTAATATCCTTCAACATGGAGTTATCCTTGAAAAAGCAACCTTGACATTTAACGGTATCGGACACATCATCAAGGGTGCTAAGGGAGCAGATGCTCAACAAGAAAGTCGTGTTCTCATGCTTTCTGACCAAGCTCGTTCAGATGCTAACCCAATTCTTTTGATTGATGAAAATGATGTTACTGCAGGACACGCAGCTTCTATCGGTCAAGTAGACCCTGAAGACATGTACTACCTCATGAGTCGTGGTTTGGATAAAGCGACTGCGGAACGCTTGGTTGTACGTGGTTTCCTTGGATCCGTTATCGTTGAGATCCCTGTCAAGGAAGTTCGTGATGAAATGATTGCGACGATCGAAGAAAAATTGTCAAAACGCTAAGGGGAAGCCTATGTTAGATGCAGAAGTGATTCGCAAGGATTTTCCGATTTTAGACCAGATTGTCAATGACGAACCTCTGGTTTATTTGGACAATGCTGCGACGACACAAAAACCACTAGCTGTTCTAGAAGCCATTAATCGCTACTATAAGCAGGATAATGCCAATGTCCACCGCGGTGTTCATACCTTGGCGGAGCGAGCGACAGCATCTTATGAAGCTGCTCGTGAAACCATTCGTAAGTTCATCAACGCAGGTTCGACAAAGGAAGTACTCTTCACAAGAGGAACTACGACTAGTCTCAACTGGGTGGCACGTTTCGCTGAGGAAATTTTGACTGAAGATGACCAGGTCTTGATTTCAGTCATGGAACACCATTCCAATATTATTCCATGGCAGGAAGCTTGCCGAAAGACTGGGGCAGAGCTTGTTTATGTCTATCTCAAAGATGGAGCTCTGGATATGGATGACTTGCGTTCTAAATTGACTGACAAAGTTAAATTTGTTTCACTAGCTCACGCATCAAACGTTCTTGGTGTGGTCAATCCTATCAAGGAAATCACGCAAATGGCTCATGAAGTTGGAGCTATTATGGTGGTAGATGGTGCTCAGTCTACACCACATATGAAGATTGATGTCCAGGACTTGGATGTAGACTTCTTTGCCTTTTCAGGTCACAAGATGGCTGGTCCGACTGGTATTGGTGTCCTTTATGGGAAAGAAAAGTATTTGGAGCAAATGTCACCAGTTGAATTTGGTGGGGAGATGATTGATTTCGTTTATGAACAATCTGCAAGTTGGAAGGAATTGCCTTGGAAATTCGAGGCTGGAACTCCTAACATGGCAGGTGCGATTGGACTTGCTGCTGCAGTAGATTATCTTGAAAATCTTGGGATGGATGTGATTGAAACTCATGAACAGGAATTGATCGCATATGTCTTTCCAAAATTGCAGGCAATTGAGGGATTGACCATTTACGGTTCGCAAGATTTAGCTCAACGTTCAGGTGTTATTGCCTTTAATCTAGGAGACCTTCATCCTCACGACCTTGCGACAGCTCTGGATTATGAAGGAGTAGCGGTTCGTGCCGGTCACCATTGTGCTCAACCTTTGCTCCAGTATTTAGAAGTTCCAGCAACAGCTCGTGCAAGTTTTTATATCTACAATACCAAGGCAGATTGCGACAAGCTGGTCGATGCCTTACAAAAGACAAAGGAGTTTTTCAATGGCACTTTCTAAACTAGATAGTCTTTATATGGCAGTGGTAGCGGACCATTCGAAAAATCCCCATCACCAAGGGAAATTAGATGATGCTGAGCAAATCAGTCTCAACAATCCAACCTGTGGTGATGTGATTAATCTCTCTGTTAAGTTTAATGCAGATAATCGTTTGGAAGATATTGCTTTTCTAAACTCTGGTTGTACGATTTCAACTGCTTCCGCTAGTATGATGACAGATGCAGTCTTAGGAAAGACCAAGCAAGAAATCCTAGAGCTTGCAACCATCTTTTCTGAAATGGTTCAAGGTCAAAAGGATGAGCGTCAAGATCAACTTGGAGATGCAGCTTTCTTATCAGGAGTTGCCAAGTTTCCTCAACGAATCAAATGCGCAACCCTAGCTTGGAACGCCCTTAAAAAAACAATTGAAGACCAAGAAAACAAATAAGACAAGCTTTCTTTGTCTTATAAATCACTAGAAATGAAGAATGAAAGAAAGGATAATATGGCTGAAGAAAGAGTAGAACCAAAACCAATCGATCTTGGTGAATATAAATTTGGTTTCCATGATGATGTGCAACCAATCTTATCAACAGGTAAAGGATTGAACGAAGAGGTTATTCATGAATTGTCCGCTGCTAAGGGTGAGCCTGAGTGGATGTTAGAATTCCGTTTGAAATCTTATGAAACCTTCAAAAAAATGCCCATGCAAACATGGGGAGCAGACTTGTCAGAGATTGATTTTGATGACTTGATTTACTACCAAAAACCATCTGATAAACCAGCTCGTTCTTGGGATGAAGTTCCTGAAAAAATCAAAGAAACCTTTGAACGTATTGGGATTCCTGAAGCTGAGCGTGCTTATCTTGCTGGAGCTTCTGCCCAGTATGAGTCAGAAGTGGTTTACCACAACATGAAGGAAGAATTTGAGAAGTTAGGAATTATCTTTACAGATACAGATTCTGCCCTCAAAGAGTACCCAGACTTGTTTAAACAATACTTTGCGAAGTTAGTACCTCCGACTGATAACAAGTTGGCTGCACTCAACTCAGCAGTATGGTCAGGTGGAACCTTTATTTATGTTCCTAAAGGTGTGAAAGTTGATATTCCCCTACAAACCTACTTCCGTATCAACAATGAAAATACAGGACAGTTTGAACGTACCTTAATCATCGTTGATGAGGGAGCAAGTGTCCACTATGTTGAAGGATGTACAGCACCTACTTATTCAAGCAATAGCTTACATGCTGCCATTGTAGAAATCTTTGCCTTGGACGGAGCTTACATGCGTTATACAACCATCCAAAACTGGTCTGATAATGTCTATAACTTGGTAACAAAACGTGCAAAAGCCTTGAAAGATGCGACTGTTGAGTGGATTGATGGAAACTTAGGTGCCAAAACAACCATGAAATACCCATCTGTTTACCTTGATGGAGAAGGTGCGCGTGGAACTATGCTTTCGATTGCCTTTGCCAATGCAGGGCAACACCAAGATACTGGTGCTAAGATGATTCACAGTGCACCACATACAAGCTCGTCAATCGTGTCTAAATCCATCGCTAAAGGTGGAGGAAAGGTTGACTATCGTGGACAAGTAACCTTTAACAAGAACTCTAAGAAATCTGTTTCTCACATTGAGTGTGATACCATTATCATGGATGACTTGTCAGCATCAGATACCATTCCATTTAATGAAATCCACAACTCACAAGTAGCTTTGGAACACGAAGCTAAGGTTTCTAAGATTTCAGAAGAACAACTCTATTATCTCATGAGTCGTGGCTTGTCAGAATCTGAGGCAACCGAGATGATTGTCATGGGATTTGTAGAGCCCTTCACCAAAGAACTACCAATGGAATATGCAGTTGAGCTTAACCGCTTGATTAGCTATGAAATGGAAGGATCTGTCGGATAAACATTATAAATAAAAACTGAACAAATATGAATTTGTTCAGTTTTTTTATATACAATTTTATAAATATTCACAAATTCCATTTTTTATGGTAAAATAAAACAATTATTGTTAGTGGAGATGAATTATGAATATTTTTAGAACCAAAGACGTAAGTCTAGGTAAAACAGAGATGCATCGTCATCTGAAATTATGGGATTTAATTCTCTTGGGAATTGGGGCCATGGTGGGAACAGGTATTTTTACCATTACAGGAACAGCTGCAGCTACATTAGCAGGTCCAGCCCTTGTTGTATCTATCGTTATCTCAGCTATCTGTGTTTCCTTATCTGCTCTCTTTTTTGCAGAGTTTGCATCCCGTGTTCCAGCAACTGGTGGTGCTTATAGTTATTTATATGCAATTTTAGGAGAATTTCCTGCTTGGATAGCTGGCTGGTTAACCATTATGGAATTTATGACAGCTGTTTCTGGTGTGGCTTCAGGTTGGGCTGCTTACTTTAAAGGTTTGCTTAGTCATTATGGAATTTCTCTGCCTCAAGCTCTAAATGGGACATTTAACCAAGCACAAGGTAGCTATATTGATCTCCTGCCAATTTTAGTCATTCTTCTTGTTACTGGTCTTGTCTTATTAAATTCAAAAACAGCTTTGCGCTTTAATTCCATTCTAGTAGTCTTGAAATTTTCTGCTCTTGCTTTATTCATCTTAGTTGGAGTCTGGTACATTAAACCTGAAAATTGGTTAGACTTTGCTCCATTTGGTTTTGGGCAGATTTATGGTGGAAGCACTGGGATTATGGCAGGTGCTTCGCTCATGTTCTTTGGATTCTTAGGTTTTGAGTCCATTTCTATGGCAGTTGATGAAATTCAAAATCCTCAGAAAAATATTCCACGTGGAATTGTTTTATCCTTGATGATTGTAACCATTCTCTATGCTTTGGTTACCCTAGTATTGACTGGTGTTGTTCACTATAGCAAGCTCAATGTTGATGATGCTGTGGCTTTTGCTCTTAGAAGCATTGGTATTGGTTGGGCGGCTAATTATGTTTCTCTGGTTGCTATTTTTACTTTGATTACAGTATGTATTTCAATGACATACGCCTTGTCTCGAATGATTTATAGTTTGGCTCGTGATGGGTTGTTGCCTAAGACTTTTAAAGAAGTGACTAAGACAAGTCGTGTTCCAAAGAATGCGACCATTTTAACAGGTCTTGTTTCAGCAATTGCAGCTGGGATCTTCCCTCTATCAAGTATCGCAGCCTTTCTAAACATCTGTACTTTAGCTTATCTCATTCTCCTAGCTTATGGAATTATCAAATTAAGAAAAGACAAGGGAGAACCTAAAGAGGGAGAATTTAAAACTCCTCTGGTACCTTTTTTACCAATCTTGTCTATTCTGATTTGTCTGTCCTTCATGCTTCAATATACTCTTGAAACTTGGATAGCATTTGTATTAGCCTTAGCAGTAGGAGTTATTATTTACTTTACTTATGGCTATAAAAACTCTACACTATCAAAAAATCAATAAAGAAAAAATCGCGATTTCTCGCGATTTTTTTATAATTTTTCATTTACAAATCGAACAAAACGATTCCACCATACTTTTAAGAAAAAGGCTTTTTCAACATTTTTTTCAGCAACCATATCAAAGGTTGGATTATCAGTAGTAATATAACCTTGACCAACTAAGTCTTTGTCTTCATAAGTCAGATGACCAACCACTGTACCTGCCTCAAGTGGTGCAGTATGCTCAGTACTATCAGGTGTATAAGTAACAGATGACTGTGCTCTACTGCCGAGACGTTGAACGATTTTTATATCTTCTTTAGCGACTGCTGTAACAGTATCTTGCTTCCCGTCATAAACTGGAGATTTGCTATCTTGATAGCTTTCCCCTTGATTGACGATTGTTTGAAGAGCGAAATTTGATGAGATATAATCTAGAAGAGCTGAAGTTGCAGTGAAACGAGCATAAGGATTACTATCTTGGTTGTCAGCATTCAGAACGACTGTGATGATACGCATTCCTTTTTCTACAGTCGTACCGACAAAAGAAGCTCCTGCTTTATCAGTTGTTCCAGTCTTAAGACCATCTATACCACCACGATAGGCAGGCATTCCATCTAACATATAGTTTGTAGAATGAATGGTCACCCCAGCGAAAGTAGAAGAAGGTTTCTTAGTGATTTCTAGAACCTGAGGATACTTGAGGATAAGATTACGTGCAACGACAGCCACATCATAGGCACTCATCTTGTTTTCGTCATCTTTCTTAGAACCAGGATAGATATTATTCCCAAGAGTTTCATTATTTAGACCAGTTGTATTGACTAGGGTCGCATCTTGGATTCCCCATTCAAGCAGTTTAGCCTTCATCATGTCAACAAAGTCTTTTTCGGATCCAGCAATCTTTTCTGATAAAGCGATAGCTGCACTATTGGCACTAGATACCAATGTTGCTTCAAGCAATTCTTCAACAGTATAGTTACGAGCTTCCATAGGAACGTTACTTGCTTCGGAGTTAGTCGTGAGCTGGTAAGGATAATCAGATATTTCTACCGGAGTGGAAAGAGTGATTTTACCTTGTTCTAGGGCCTCATATACCAAGTAAACAGTTAGCAACTTACTGATAGAGGCAATCTCTACAGGTTGAGTAGCATCTTTTTCATATAAAATCTTACCAGTATTAGCTTCAACAGCGATGGCGTGTTTTGCAGCAACATCAAAATCCTGAGCAAATACAGTTGTAGTCGAACCAAATGAAATAAGTGTTAGTATTGTTAAAAATATTTTCTTCATAGTAATTGTATTCTATCATAAAGACAAAAAATATTCTTGTTTTTATAATGTAGGTTATCAATCTTTTTCGAAATATGGTAAAATAGGAAAAAGAGGAGGTGGCTTATGTTTCGGAGAAATAAATTATTCTTCTGGACCACTGAGATATTATTAATAACCTTAATCTTCTACTTATGGAGAGAAATGGGTGCTATTATTACACCATTTGTAAGTGTCGTAAATACAATCATGATTCCCTTTTTATTAGGAGGATTTCTCTACTACTTAACAAATCCAATCGTTATCTTTTTAGAGAAAGAGTGTAAAATCAACCGAATTATTGGGATTTTGTTAACACTTTGTGCTCTCTTCGGGTCCATAGTGATAGCTGTCGTATATCTCTTACCGATTTTAATCAATCAGTTGAGTAGTTTGATCAATTCCAGCCAAGGCATCTATGGTCGACTCCAAGATTTGGTGATAGAATTATCAAAATACCCTGCTTTCCAAGAACTTGATATTCAACAAACAATTCAACAATTAAATCTTTCTTACGTTGATATTTTACAAAATATCTTAAATAGTGTGACAAATAGTGTAGGAAGTGTTCTTTCAGCTCTAGTAAGCACTGTTTTAATTATTATTATGACACCAGTTTTCTTGATTTACTTCCTTCTAGATGGGCATAAATTTTTGCCGATGCTAGAAAGAACTATTTTAAAACGAGACAAACTTAATATATCTGGTTTAATAACAAACTTGAATGCGACGATTTCCCGTTACATAAGTGGAGTATCAATCGATGCATTCATTATCGGGTGTTTGGCTTTTATCGGTTATAGTGTGATTGGCTTAAAATATGCATTAGTTTTTGCTATTTTCTCAGGTTTAGCGAATCTGATTCCTTATGTTGGACCGAGTATTGGATTAATCCCGATGATTATTTCAAATCTGTTTACGGATCCTCAAAAGATGATAATAGCAGTTATCTATATGCTGATTATCCAACAAGTAGATGGGAATATCCTATACCCTCGTATTGTTGGTGGAGTCATGAAGGTTCATCCGATTACAATTCTCGTCCTATTATTGTTGTCAAGTAATATCTACGGTGTCGTTGGTATGATTGTTGCCGTTCCTACCTACTCGATTCTCAAAGAAATATCCAAATTCCTAGTTCGACTTTATGAAAAACATAAAGAAGTACAAGAAAAATAAAGATTTTCAAAAAGAAACAGATTCATCTGTTTCTTTTTTTATCTTTTATCAATAAATCGAGTACCGAGAAGAAGAATAAGAATAATTCACAAAATCTTTGTAAAACACTTGCAATTTAGCTAAAATTTGATAAAATAGTAAGGAAAGTTAGACTGTATTGCCTACTGTCTATCTATAAAATATATTTTATTGGAGGCTTTTACTCAAATGGCAAAAGAAAAATACGATCGTAGTAAACCACACGTTAACATTGGTACTATCGGACACGTTGACCACGGTAAAACTACCCTAACTGCAGCTATCACAACTGTTTTGGCACGTCGCTTGCCTTCAGCAGTTAACCAACCTAAAGACTATGCGTCTATCGATGCTGCTCCAGAAGAACGCGAACGCGGTATCACAATCAACACTGCGCACGTTGAGTACGAAACTGAAAAACGTCACTATGCTCACATCGACGCTCCAGGACACGCGGACTACGTTAAAAACATGATCACTGGTGCCGCTCAAATGGACGGAGCTATCCTTGTAGTAGCTTCAACTGACGGACCAATGCCACAAACTCGTGAGCACATCCTTCTTTCACGTCAGGTTGGTGTTAAACACCTTATCGTCTTCATGAACAAGATCGACTTGGTTGACGACGAAGAATTGCTTGAATTGGTTGAAATGGAAATCCGTGACCTTCTTTCAGAATACGACTTCCCAGGTGACGATCTTCCAGTTATCCAAGGTTCAGCTCTTAAAGCTCTTGAAGGTGACTCTAAATACGAAGATATCATCATGGAATTGATGAACACTGTTGATGAGTACATTCCAGAACCAGAACGTGACACTGACAAACCATTGCTTCTTCCAGTCGAGGACGTATTCTCAATCACTGGACGTGGTACAGTTGCTTCAGGACGTATCGACCGTGGTACTGTTCGTGTCAACGACGAAATCGAAATCGTTGGTATCAAAGAAGAAACTTCAAAAGCAGTTGTTACTGGTGTTGAAATGTTCCGTAAACAACTTGACGAAGGTCTTGCAGGAGATAACGTAGGTGTCCTTCTTCGTGGTGTTCAACGTGACGAAATCGAACGTGGACAAGTTATCGCTAAACCAGGTTCAATCAACCCACACAGAAAATTCAAAGGTGAAGTTTACATCCTTACTAAAGAAGAAGGTGGACGTCACACTCCATTCTTCAACAACTACCGCCCACAATTCTACTTCCGTACTACTGACGTTACAGGTTCAATCGAACTTCCAGCAGGTACTGAAATGGTAATGCCAGGTGATAACGTGACAATCGACGTTGAGTTGATCCACCCAATCGCCGTAGAACAAGGTACTACATTCTCTATCCGTGAGGGTGGACGTACTGTTGGTTCAGGTATGGTTACAGAAATCGAAGCTTAATTCGATTTAGTTCCCAGAAGAACAATTATTTAAGTCAGACATTAAAAGAATCTTGCTATGCAAGGTTCTTTTTTTCTAGCTATACAAAGACAAAATAAGACAGTATGGTAGTTGATTACGAATATAGAAACTTAATTAAATAATTATCTACTTTATTAACGAATGTATATCCTAGTTTTTCAGAATAAATTTTTATTAGGTTAAAAAGCTTTTCACAAATGCCTCTTTTTTTGATAAAATAGAAGGAAGAAAAAAAGAAATGAGTTCGTCATGTCAAAAGGATTTTTAGTCTCTCTAGAGGGGCCAGAGGGAGCTGGGAAAACGAGTGTGCTTGAAGCTATCCTTCCTGTGTTAGAAGAAAAAAATATAGAGGTCTTAACAACACGTGAACCAGGTGGAGTATTGATTGGTGAGAAGATTCGAGAAGTTATTTTAGATCCTAGTCATACTCAAATGGATGCCAAGACAGAGCTTCTACTCTATATAGCTAGTCGTAGACAACACCTAGTGGAAAAGGTTTTACCAGCACTTGCAGCAGGGAAACTGGTCATCATGGATCGTTTTATTGATAGTTCCATTGCTTATCAAGGTTTTGGTCGTGGTTTAGATATTGAAGCTATTGATTGGCTCAATCAATTTGCTACTGATGGCCTTAAACCAGATTTGACACTTTATTTTGATATTGAAGTGGAGAAGGGGCTTGAACGAATCGCGGCAAACAGTGATCGCGAAGTCAACCGTTTGGACTTGGAAGGCTTAGACTTGCACAGAAAAGTTCGTCAAGGATATCTTTCCCTTCTTGAAAAAGAAGGTGAACGCATTGCAAAAATCGATGCCAGTTTACCACTAGATCAAGTGATTGAAAATACTAAGCAAGTCTTGTTTGACAGAATGGGGCTGACAGAATGAATCAAGAGCAATTAAAAGCTTGTCAACCTCAGCAATTTGATCGTTTTGTACACATCTTAGAACAAAGACAGTTGAATCATGCCTATCTCTTTTCAGGGTATTTCGGAAGCATGGATATGGCCTTATTTCTGTCTAAGAGTTTGTTCTGTACAGAAAAACAAGGTGTCTTGCCTTGCGAGTCTTGTCGAAACTGTAAGTTGATTAATCAAGAAGAATTTCCAGATGTAACCATTATTCGTCCGATGAATCAAATTATAAAAACGGAGAGAATTAGAGAATTAGTTGGGCAGTTTTCTCAGTCAGGGATTGAAAATCAACGGCAGGTTTTTATCATTGAACAGGCAGAAAAAATGCATGTTAACGCCGCCAACTCACTACTTAAAGTTATTGAGGAACCTCAGAGTGAAATCTATATTTTCTTTTTAACCAATGATCAAGAGCAGATTTTACCAACTATCCGAAGTCGGACACAAATTTTCCAATTTAGGAAACAAGTCGAAAGCCTAAGGAATCAACTTGAACAAGCAGGATTAGTCAAAAACAAAGCAAGGCTTTTAGCTGAATATAGTCAATCGCAAGCAGAAGCCGAAAAACTGACAAATCAAACAAGTTTTTGGACTCTAGTTGAAGAAAGTGAACGATTCTATTCTTGGTTAGATGCTGGGGAAAAGGAATCTTATTTGCAGGTCGCAAAATTAGCTAGTTTAGCAGATGACAAAGAAAAACAAGACCAAGTCTTTAGAATTCTAGAAGTATTAGCAGGTCAAGAGATTCAAAAAAATGTAGCACGTACAATCTTGCAAAACCTTCTCGAAGCCAGAAAAATGTGGAAAGCAAATGTGTCTTTCCAGAATTCTTTGGAATACCTAGTTTTACAATAAAATGAACATGAAAACAGAAAAAAGAAAGGGCTGTTCATGAACAAGAAAGAATTATTTGATGCCTTAGATGATTTTTCTCAACAGTTGTTGGCAACCTTGGCAGATGTCGAAGCTATCAAAAAAAATCTCAAGAGTGTTGTAGAAGAGAATACAGCTCTTCGTTTAGAGAACGATAAATTGAGAGAGCGCTTGAATGAGGAAGAAGAAACAGCTCCAACTAAGACCAAGCATGTTAGAGAAAACGTGAGCCGAATCTATGACGACGGTTTTCATGTGTGTCGCGATTTTTACGGTCAACGTCGTGAACAAGATGCAGAATGTATGTTTTGTGATGAATTGTTGTTTAGGGAGTAAGCATGCAGATTCAAAAAAGTTTTAAAGGTCAGTCACCTTATGGTAAGTTATATCTTGTCGCAACTCCAATTGGAAATTTAGAGGATATGACCTTTCGTGCTATTCAAACTTTAAAAGAAGTGGACTGGATTGCTGCTGAGGATACTCGTAATACTGGTCTATTGCTTAAGCATTTCGATATTTCAACCAAACAAATCAGTTTTCATGAGCACAATGCCAAGGAAAAGATTCCTGATTTGATTGATTTGTTGAAACAAGGACAAAATATCGCTCAGGTATCGGATGCAGGTCTACCTAGCATTTCTGACCCAGGTCATGATTTGGTCAAGGCGGCAATTGAAGAGGATATTGCGGTTGTCACAGTTCCAGGTGCTAGCGCAGGAATTTCTGCCTTGATTGCCAGTGGTTTAGCACCCCAACCTCATATTTTTTATGGATTTTTACCTCGAAAATCGGGACAACAAAAGCAATTTTTCGAATCAAAAAAAGATTATCCAGAAACCCAGATTTTCTATGAATCGCCTCACCGTGTGTCTGATACGTTGGAAAATTTGTTAGCAGTTTATGGTAATCGTTCAGTGGTTCTAGTTCGAGAATTGACTAAGATTTATGAAGAATACCAACGGGGGAAAATCACTGAGTTGCTTGAAAGTATCTCTGAAACACCGCTCAAGGGTGAGTGCCTTCTCATCGTAGAAGGTGCTAGTCAAGAAGTAGAAGATAAGGATGAAGAAGATTTATTCTCTGAAATACAAAATCGTATCCAACAAGGTGTTAAGAAAAATCAAGCCATTAAGGAAGTCGCTAAAATTTATCAGTGGAATAAAAGCCAGCTCTACGCAGCATATCATGAATGGGAAGAGAATCAATCGGATGACTAAACAGGGAAGTTTGCCTTCTTCCCTTTTTTTGTTATACTAGTAAAAGAAAAATTAGAAAGATTTGTGGGTGTCAAACAGTCAAGTAGCTTGTTTTGATATGAACTTAGGTTCCACCCAAAGAGGTATTAGTGTCATGTCTCAATCTTATATCAATGTTATCGGTGCTGGTTTAGCAGGTTCTGAAGCAGCTTACCAAATCGCAGAGCGTGGTATTCCGGTTAAACTCTATGAAATGCGTGGTGTCAAATCAACACCTCAGCATAAAACAGATAATTTTGCAGAATTAGTGTGTTCCAACTCATTACGAGGGGATGCTCTTACAAATGCTGTTGGGCTCCTCAAGGAAGAAATGCGTCGCCTAGGTTCTATTATCTTGGAATCAGCAGAAGCAACCCGTGTTCCTGCAGGTGGAGCGCTTGCGGTTGATCGTGATGGTTTCTCTCAAATGGTCACTGAAAAAATTGCTAATCATCCATTGATTGAAGTGGTACGCGATGAAATTACAGAATTGCCAACAGATGCTATTACAGTTGTAGCAACTGGTCCCTTGACTAGTGATGCCCTTGCTGAGAAAATTCATGCACTCAATGGAGGAGATGGTTTTTATTTCTACGATGCTGCAGCGCCCATTGTGGATGTCAATACAATCGATATGAACAAGGTTTATCTCAAATCTCGATATGATAAGGGAGAAGCGGCCTACCTTAATGCTCCAATGACCAAACAAGAGTTTATGGATTTCCATGAAGCCTTAGTTAATGCAGAAGAAGCTCCGTTGAATTCTTTTGAAAAAGAAAAATATTTTGAAGGGTGTATGCCCATTGAAGTCATGGCCAAACGTGGCATCAAAACTATGCTCTATGGTCCTATGAAACCAGTTGGTCTAGAATATCCAGAAGATTACAAGGGACCTCGTGATGGAGACTTTAAAACTCCTTATGCAGTCGTTCAGCTTCGTCAGGATAATGCGGCTGGAAGTCTCTACAATATCGTGGGATTCCAGACTCACCTCAAATGGGGAGAGCAGAAGCGTGTCTTCCAAATGATTCCAGGTCTTGAAAACGCCGAGTTTGTCCGTTATGGCGTTATGCACCGCAATTCCTACATGGACTCTCCAAATCTCCTTGAGCAGACTTATCGTTCTAAGAAACAGCCAAATCTTTTCTTCGCTGGGCAAATGACAGGTGTGGAAGGATATGTTGAATCAGCAGCTTCAGGGTTAGTAGCAGGTATTAACGCAGCTCGTCTTTTCAAGGGAGAAAGCGAAGCTATTTTCCCAGAGACAACTGCAATCGGAAGTTTAGCTCATTATATCACCCATGCTGATAGCAAACACTTCCAACCTATGAATGTCAACTTCGGTATTATCAAGGAATTAGAAGGTGAACGAATCCGTGATAAAAAGACTCGTTATGAGAAAATCGCGGAACGTGCCTTGTCTGATTTAGAGAAATTTTTATCTGTCTAATTTTTTTGAAAGAATCGCTCATGATACTATAAAAATCTTTCAAATTGTGATAAAATAGGTAGGATGAAAAAAGGAGAGAGAAAATGGTAGAACCTAAGTATAAACGTATCTTAATCAAGCTATCTGGTGAAGCCCTTGCTGGCGAACGTGGTGTCGGTATTGATATCAAAACCGTCCAAAGTATGGCCCAAGAAATCAAGGAAGTTCACGAGCTAGGAATTGAAATCGCCTTGGTTATCGGTGGTGGAAACCTTTGGCGTGGAGAACCTGCAGCAGAAGCTGGTATGGATCGTGTTCAAGCGGATTACACTGGAATGCTTGGGACAGTCATGAATGCTCTTGTGATGGCAGATTCATTGCAACAAGCTGGTGTTGATACTCGTGTACAAACAGCTATTGCCATGCAACAAGTAGCAGAGCCTTATATTCGTGGACGTGCCCTTCGCCACCTTGAAAAAGGACGTATCGTTATCTTTGGCGCGGGAATTGGTTCACCTTACTTCTCTACAGATACAACAGCGGCTCTTCGTGCAGCCGAGATTGAAGCGGACGCTATTTTGATGGCTAAGAATGGTGTAGACGGTGTCTACAATGCGGATCCTAAGAAAGATAAAACGGCTGTTAAATTTGAAGAATTGACTCACCGTGATGTTATTAATAAAGGACTCCGTATCATGGATTCAACAGCTTCAACTCTATCTATGGATAACGATATTGACTTGGTCGTCTTTAATATGAACCAACCTGGCAATATCAAACGTGTTGTATTTGGTGAAAATATCGGAACAACTGTTTCAAACAATATCGAAGAAAAGGAATAAAAAAATTATGGCTAACGCAATTGTAGAAAAAGCTAAAGAGAGAATGACTCAATCTCACCACTCACTTGCTCGTGAATTTGGTGGTATCCGTGCAGGTCGTGCTAACGCTAGCTTGCTTGACCGTATTACTGTTGAATACTATGGTGTTGAAACACCTCTTAACCAAATCGCTTCTATTACAATTCCTGAAGCGCGTGTCTTGTTGGTAACACCATTTGATAAATCTTCATTGAAGGATATCGAGCGTGCTTTGAACGCTTCTGATCTTGGTATTACACCAGCTAATGATGGTTCTGTGATCCGCTTGGTTATCCCAGCTCTTACAGAAGAAACTCGTCGCGATCTCGCTAAAGAAGTGAAAAAAGTTGGTGAAAATGCTAAAGTAGCGATCCGTAATATCCGTCGTGATGCTATGGATGAAGCTAAGAAACAAGAAAAAGCTAAAGAAATCACTGAAGATGAATTGAAGACTCTTGAAAAAGATATTCAAAAAGCGACAGACGATGCTGTTAAACACATCGACGAGATGACTGCCAATAAAGAAAAAGAAATCTTGGAAGTCTAAGAAATAAACAGAAAAACTCAGTTGGCATTGCTGGCTGAGTTTTATTCGAAAGAAGGAAACATGAATACAAATCTTGCAAGTTTTATCGTTGGACTTATCATCGATGAAAATGACCGTTTTTACTTTGTTCAAAAGGATGGTCAAACATACGCTCTTGCTAAGGAAGAAGGTCAGCATGCGGTTGGTGATACTGTTAAAGGTTTTGCCTACACAGACATGAAGCAAAAACTTCGCTTGACAACTCAAGAAGTGACTGCAACTCAGGATCAATTTGGTTGGGGAACGGTAACAGAGGTTCGTAAGGATTTGGGTGTTTTTGTTGATACAGGGCTTCCTGACAAGGAAATCGTTGTGTCACTTGATATCCTGCCTGAACTGAAAGAGCTCTGGCCTAAGAAGGGCGATAAACTTTATGTTCGGCTAGAAGTAGACAAGAAAGACCGTATCTGGGGAATCTTGGCTTATCAGGAAGACTTCCAACGTTTGGCACGTCCAGCATACAACAACATGCAAAATCAGAACTGGCCTGCAATCGTTTATCGTCTTAAGCTATCAGGAACTTTTGTCTATCTACCAGAGAACAACATGCTTGGATTTATCCATCCAAGTGAGCGCTATGCAGAGCCACGTTTGGGACAAGTGTTAGATGCGCGAGTTATTGGTTTCCGTGAGGTTGACCGAACGCTTAATCTCTCTTTAAAACCACGATCTTTTGAGATGTTAGAAAATGATGCACAAATGATTCTGACTTACTTGGAAAGTAATGGTGGCTTCATGACCTTAAATGACAAATCATCACCAGATGATATCAAGGCTACTTTTGGTATCTCAAAAGGTCAGTTTAAAAAAGCACTTGGTGGTTTGATGAAGGCTGGTAAAATCAAGCAAGACCAGTTTGGTACAGAATTAATTTAGGGAGGCTTATGAGAAAATCATTTTATACTTGGCTCATGACAGAACGAAATCCTAAAAGTAATAGTCCCAAAGCCATTTTAGCGGATCTTGCCTTTGAGGAGTCAGCCTTCCCAAAACATACGGATGATTTCGATCAGGTGAGTCGATTTTTAGAAGAACATGCCAGTTTTTCTTTTAATATGGGAGACTTCGATCGCATCTGGCAGGAATATTTAGAACATTAAAAAGGGCATAGGTGTTAAGGATAGCAATTTCTAAATGCCTTTGCTATAATAAAAAGAAATTAAAGTATGAGAGAGGTTCTTTATTTGAAGGAACATTCAATAGATATTCAGCTGAGTCATCCAGATGACTTGTTTCACCTTTTTGGTTCAAATGAACGCCATCTTCGCTTGATGGAGGATGAGTTAGATGTCATCATCCATGCCCGTACAGAGATTGTTCAAGTCTTGGGAGAGGAGTCTGCTTGTGAGGAAGCACGGCAAGTTATTCAAGCCTTGATGGTCTTGGTCAATCGTGGGATGACTGTCGGAACTCCTGACGTGGTGACAGCTATCAATATGGTTCGAAATCATGAAATTGATAAATTTGTCGCCCTTTACGAAGAAGAAATTATCAAGGATAATACAGGTAAACCAATTCGTGTAAAGACTTTGGGGCAAAAACTATATGTCGATAGTGTGAAGCACCATGATGTAACCTTTGGGATTGGGCCAGCGGGGACAGGAAAAACTTTCCTAGCAGTGACCTTGGCTGTTACAGCTCTCAAACGTGGCCAAGTCAAGCGTATTATCCTGACTCGTCCAGCAGTAGAAGCTGGAGAAAGCCTAGGATTTCTACCTGGTGATTTGAAAGAAAAGGTAGATCCTTATCTTCGACCAGTCTATGATGCTTTATATCAGATCTTAGGGAAAGACCAAACAACTCGTCTCATGGAGCGAGAAATTATTGAGATTGCGCCTTTGGCCTATATGCGTGGACGTACCTTAGATGATGCATTTGTGATCTTGGATGAAGCACAAAATACAACCATCATGCAGATGAAGATGTTCTTGACACGTTTAGGATTCAATTCTAAAATGATTGTCAATGGGGATATTAGCCAGATTGATCTGCCGCGTAATGTTAAATCAGGTTTGATTGATGCCCAAGAAAAACTTAAGAACATTCACCAGATTGACTTCGTTCATTTCTCAGCCAAGGATGTGGTTCGCCATCCAGTCGTTGCTCAGATTATTAGAGCTTATGAACATCGACCTGTCAAAGCTGAAGAAAATCAAGAAGAAACAGAATAAAGAAAAAGAGCAGTTGAAAAACTGCTCTTATTTTTTTGAATTTCTTATTAAACAAGCTCACTAATAGGTGTATAGTCACGTTCTAAACCTTCAGCAACTGGTTGACTAGTCAATTGACCTTGGTAAGTTGTAACCCCTTCACGCAAACCAGCATCTTCAAGGATTGCTTTCTTAAATCCTTTTCCTGCCAAGGCTTCGATATATGGAAGAGTCACATTTGTAAGGGCGATAGTAGAAGTACGAGCAACTGCTCCAGGAATGTTGGCAACCGCATAGTGAAGGACACCGTGTTTCTCATATACAGGCTCATCATGGGTTGTCACACGGTCAGCTGTTGCAATAACACCACCTTGGTCTACAGCAACGTCTACGATGACAGAACCAGGACGCATTTGTCTAACCATGTCATCTGTCACTAATTTTGGAGCTTTAGCACCAGGAATCAATACTGCACCGATAACAACATCTGCTTCACGCACACTTGCTTCAATATTAAATGGGTTAGACATCAAAGTTTGGATTTGGTGACCAAAGACATCTTCAAGTACAGAGAGACGTTTAGCACTGATATCAAGAATAGTTACTTGAGCTCCCAAACCAAGAGCGATACGAGCTGCGTGTGTACCAACGACACCACCACCGATAATGGTTACTTTTCCTTTTGGTACACCTGGGACACCACCTAAAAGAACTCCAGAACCACCAGCTTGTTTCGTCAAGAAGTGAGCTCCGATTTGGACAGCCATTCGACCTGCAACCTCACTCATTGGAACCAATAGAGGAAGTTGACCTTCAGTATCGCGTACAGTTTCATAAGCAACACCAGTTGTTTTAGCTGCAAGCATAGCATCAGCTAATTCTGGAGCAGCTGCCATATGCAAGTAAGTGAATAGAAGTAAGTCTTCACGCAAAAATTGATATTCACTAGCAAGTGGCTCTTTTACTTTAACAACTAACTCTGCAGCCCAAGCTTCAGCGGCTGTAGCTACAATCTCAGCTCCTTGCTTTTCATAGTCAGCATCAGCAAAACCAGATCCAAGTCCAGCATTTGTTTCAATGAGGACACGGTGACCACGACCAACAAGACTCTGTACACCAGCAGGTGTCAAAGCAACACGATTTTCATTATTTTTAATTTCCTTTGGAATTCCAATTAACATAGAGGTTTGCTCCTTATTTAACATCTAGGTTCTAATACTAAATCATCACAGGAAGAACCCAACCTTTTCTTGTGATGTTTTTATTTTATATGAAACCGCTATAAATTGCAAGAAAAACTTGTAAACCTATTTCTTTTATGTTATTCTTTTACCAACCTATTTTAGGAGGTACAATCATGGAATCACTATTTATCAAACTAGCCAAGCATCCAATCATCGAAACTGAACGCTTAGTACTTAGACCAGTAACGCTCGATGATGCAGAAGCCATGTTTGAGTATGCTTCAAATAAAGAAAATACGCGCTACACTTTTCCAACCAATCAAAGTCTAGAGGAAACTAAGAACAATATTGCCCAGTTTTATCTAGCCAATCCATTGGGCCGATGGGGAATTGAACTAAAAAGTACTGGAGAGTTTATCGGAACTATTGACCTGCACAAGATGGATGCTGTTCTTAAGAAGGCGGCCATTGGTTACATTATCAATCAAAAATATTGGAATCAAGGTTTGGCAACGGAAGCCAATCGAGCCGTGATTGAACTAGCTTTTGAAAAGATTGGAATGAATAAGTTGGATGCCTTTCATGATAAGGATAATCCTGCATCAGGAAAGGTCATGGAGAAATCAGGAATGCGCTTCTCTCACGAAGAACCATATGCTAGAATGGATAAAAATGAATCTGGAAGATTCGTAACAGATGTCCATTATGTCTTAACCAAGGAAGATTATTTTGCAAATAAGTAAGCAGTTGAAAAGATTTTCAGCTGTTTTTTTCTTTCTCCTACGAATAAGCTAAGAGAGGAGAAAATATGGAAGTATTTATCGAGAAAATAAAAGAATATAAAATCATCGTCATCTGTGTTGGTTTGGGTTTAATCTTGGGTGGATTTTTCCTCTTAAAACCAGTCGCTCAAACACCTGCTAAGGAAACAAAGTTACAGACTGAAGTTACAACTGTTTCAAAGGATTCGACGGATGAAAAGGAAGATAAAAATCAGAAGGAAGAAGTGGTAGAACAAGATATGATTACTGTTGATGTCAAAGGTGCTGTTAAATCACCTGGAATCTATGATTTGCCAGTTGGAAGTCGGATTAATGATGCTGTCCAGAAAGCGGGTGGCTTGACAGATAATGCAGACAGTAAGTCTATCAATCTTGCCCAGAGAATTAGTGACGAAACACTGGTCTATGTTCCGACTAAGGAAGAAGCTACTAGTCAAGAGGCGCAGTCAAATGCTTCCAACACCAAAGAAAAAAAGAAAGTCAATCTCAATAAAGCCAGTTTAGATGAGCTGAAACAAGTCAAAGGATTGGGAGCTAAACGTGCTCAGGATATCATTGACCATCGTGAGTCCAACGGTAAGTTCAAGTCAGTTGATGAACTCAAAAAGGTTTCTGGTATTGGTGCAAAAACAATAGAAAAGTTAAAAGAGTATGTTACAGTGGATTAGTCGCTTTCCTTTCTCGAAAATCTATCTCAGTTTTCTTTTACTATGGCTCTACTATGCAATCTTTTCAGCAAATGTATTAGCACTTTTGGGCTTTGTCTTTTTACTCCTCTGCCTCTTTTTACAATTTCCATGGAAAACTGTGACCAAGGTCCTCTTGATTTGTGGACTTTTTGGTAGCTGGTTTTTATTTCAAAAATGGCAACAAGAAGAAGCGAATCAACATCTTATTGACTCAGTTGATACGGTACGAATCTTGCCTGATACTATCAAGGTCAATGGTGATAGTTTATCCTTTCGTGGTAAGGCAGATGGTAGGCTCTTTCAGGTCTATTATAAACTTCAGTCTGAAGCTGAAAAAGAAAAATTTCAGCACTTATCTGAACTGCATGAGATGGTGGTAAAAGGAAAGCTAACTAGTCCTCAAGGAGTAAGTAATTTTGCCGGATTTGATTATCGAAACTACCTTAAAACTCAAGGAATATATCAGACCTTGACCATATCGGAAATTGTCGAATTAAAGAAAACATCCAGCTGGGATATAGGAGAAAATCTATCCAGCTTGCGAAGAAAAGCAGTTGTCTGGATAAAAATGAATTTTCCTGACCCCATGCGCAATTATATGACGGGACTCTTATTGGGTCATTTGGACACAGATTTTGAGGAAATGAATGAACTCTACTCGAGTCTAGGAATTATTCATCTTTTTGCTTTATCAGGAATGCAGGTTGGATTTTTCATGGATGCTTTCAAGAAGTTACTTCTGCGTTTGGGTTTGACGCAAGAGAAGTTCAAATGGTTAGCCTATCCATTGTCATTGGTCTATGCAGGTTTGACAGGATTTTCAGCCTCTGTTATTCGTAGTCTCCTCCAAAAGCTATTGGCTCAGCATGGCTTTAAGTCACTAGATAATTTTGCTTTGACGATTCTTATTCTATTTCTTATCATGCCGAACTTTTTCTTAACAGCTGGAGGGGTTCTATCCTGTGCCTATGCTTTTATACTGACCATGACAGGTGAAGAAATAGAAGGAATAAGAGGGTTGGTTAGAGAGAGTTGCATTATTTCCTTGGGAATTCTGCCAATTTTATCATTTTATTTTTCAGAATTTCAACCGTGGTCCATTCTCTTGACATTTGTCTTTTCACTCTTATTTGATATGGTCCTGTTACCGCTCTTATCGATTCTCTTCTGTCTGTCATTTATATATCCCATCACCCAGTTCAACTTTCTCTTTGAATGGCTTGAAAACATCATTCGCTATATTTCTCAGCTATCTACGAGGCCTCTTGTTTTCGGTCAGCCGAGTCTTTGGATTTTAATCCTTCTTTTGATTACTTTAGCTCTCATCTACGATTATCGAAAGAATTTGAAAAAAATATCTATGCTTGTCATAGTTGCTATCTCACTCTTTTTAGTAACCAAACATCCACTGGAGAATGAAATCACAGTCCTAGATATGGAACAGGGGCGGAGCATTTTCCTAAGAGACATGACAGGAAAGACCATACTACTGGATGTCGGAGAAAAATCTGAACGTGACAAGAAAGAAGCTTGGCAGGAGAAAGTCACTACGAGTAATGCTAAGCGTAGTTTAATTCCTTATCTAAAAAGTAGAGGAGTCGCAAAGATTGATCAGCTTGTGCTAACGAACAGTGAAACTAAGCAATTAGACCATGTGTTAGAAATCAGTAAAACCTTCGTGATAGGAGAAATTCTAGTAACTGAAGAAACTCTATCTAAGCAAGAATTTATGGATGAGATCAAGCAAAGCAAAGTCAACGTACGTGCTGTACAAAGAGGAGAGAAGTTATTTGTTTTTGGGAGTCATTTGGAAGTAATTGCAACTCAAGACAAGGATAAAAAAGACTCAATAGTCATGTATGGAAAACTACTACATCAAACCTTTCTAATTACTGGAAATATAGAGGAGAATTCCTTAACGATCTATGATCCCAAGCTCCAAGCAGATGTAGTGCTAACTCATCAGCAAGCATCGAAGAAAAAGAGTGATGTGGAGGTCTTCAAAACTTTACAACCTAAAACGACTGTCATGTCGGTAGACAAGAAGAAAAAATTTAAAGTAATTAACCAAGAAGATAAAGAAGTTGAGAATGCAATCTACAAAACGGATAAAAAAGGAGCCATTCGTTTCAAAGGCTGGAGTTCTTGGAAACTGGAAACAGTTCGATGAATTTGAACTTTAGAAGAAAATTAAAATTGTCTAAACAATCAATCAAAACTTGATTTTAAAACTTTTTTGCTATAAAATGGTAAAGATTAGTGTCAAACTTTTATATTGCAAATAGGAGAAAACATGACAAAAACTTTGAAACGTCCTGAGGTTCTATCACCTGCAGGAACACTAGAAAAACTGAAAGTAGCTGTTCAATACGGAGCAGATGCTGTCTTTATCGGTGGTCAGGCCTATGGTCTTCGTAGCCGTGCGGGAAACTTCACTTTCGAACAGATGGAAGAAGGAGTTAAATTTGCGGCTAAATATGGAGCTAAAGTGTATGTAGCAGCCAATATGGTTATGCACGAAGGAAATGAGGAAGGCGCTGGAGAATGGTTCCGTAAACTACGTGACATCGGTATTGCAGCGGTTATCGTGTCTGATCCAGCCTTGATCATGATTGCAGCAACGGAAGCACCAGGACTTGAAATCCACCTGTCAACACAAGCTAGTGCAACCAACTATGAAACACTAGAATTTTGGAAAGAACTTGGTTTGACTCGTGTCGTTTTGGCGCGTGAGGTCTCCATGGAAGAGTTGGCAGAAATTCGCAAACGTACAGACGTGGAGATTGAGGCCTTTGTCCACGGAGCTATGTGTATCTCTTACTCTGGTCGTTGTACCCTTTCTAACCACATGAGTATGCGCGATGCCAACCGTGGTGGATGTTCACAATCTTGTCGTTGGAAATACGATCTTTACGACATGCCATTCGGTAAGGAACGTAAGAGTCTCAAGGGAGAAATTCCTGAAGAATTCTCCATGTCAGCTGTTGATATGTCGATGATTGACCATATTCCAGATATGATTGAAAATGGCGTGGACAGTCTTAAGATTGAAGGTCGTATGAAGTCCATCCACTATGTTTCAACAGTAACAAACTGCTACAAGGCTGCCGTTGATGCTTACCTTGAGAGCCCTGAAAAGTTTGAGGCTATCAAGCAAGACCTGATTGATGAAATGTGGAAGGTAGCCCAACGTGAATTGGCTACAGGATTCTACTATGGAACTCCATCTGAAAACGAACAACTGTTTGGTGCTCGTCGTAAGATTCCAGAATATAAGTTTGTAGCGGAAGTAGTAGATTATGATGATGCTACACAAACAGCAACTATTCGTCAACGGAATGTTATCAATGAAGGTGACCAAGTTGAATTCTATGGTCCAGGTTTCCGTCATTTTGAAACTTATATTGAAGACCTTCATGATGCTAAAGGAAATAAAATCGACCGTGCACCAAACCCAATGGAACTTTTGACCATCAAGGTTCCTCAACCAGTACAAGCTGGCGATATGGTACGTGCTTTGAAAGAAGGTCTGATTAATCTATACAAAGAAGATGGGACAAGCGTCACAGTTCGTGCCTAGAAAAGGATTAGATAATGATTCAAGCTCAGGGCTTACTAGTTGATGATGAAAGCAGATGTGTTCATTACCATAGTGACAAAGATATCGTAGCACTTCAGTGCTATGATTGTAAGAAATACTACGCCTGTTATCAGTGTCACAATGCTATAGAAGCACATACATTTTGTCCTTATCCTTTAAATCTGAAAGAGGATAGACCCATCTTATGTGGATCCTGCGGGAATACACTAACGTATGTCGAGTATACCGAGAAGGGAACTTGTCCATTTTGTAAAGCTGCATTTAATCCAGCTTGTCAAAATCATCACTCAATTTATTTCAGATAAAAAATGATACATCCGAGTTGTAAAACTCGGATTTTTGTTTTCAGAAAACATAGAAAGATAGTAAAAGGTTCGTGAAAGGTTCGTGAAAAGGGAATAAAATTTTCTATATAATTGTCTTGAAAATCGTAAAATTGGAAATAAATGATTCAAAACGCTTCCATTCCTAGTAAAAAGTTGACAAAAGCAAATTTTAGGACTAAACTAGGGAGGTAAATTTAATTTAAAAAAGGAGAATTCGTCATGAATTTAACATTTTTCGGACTTTGTCTTGCCTGTATGGGTGTATCTCTTGCAGAAGGATTTTTGATGAACGGTTTGTTCAAATCTGCAGCACGCCAACCAGATATCATCCCACAATTGCGTAGTTTGATGATCATGGGGATTGCCTTTATCGAAGGAACATTCTTTGTAACCTTGGCGATGTCATTTGTCATTAAATAGACAACTCTATTTAGAAATGGAGGTGTCAAACCATGGAAGAAAGTTTGAATCCAACCGTTAATATTGGACCAATATCCTTTGATTTGACCCTGCTTGCCATGTCTCTTGTAACTGTTTTGATGGTTTTTGCCTTTGTCTACTGGGCAAGTCGTGAAATGACCATCCGTCCAAAGGGCAAACAAAATGCTCTTGAGATGATTTATGACTTTGTGATTGGTTTTACCAAACCAAACATTGGAGAATCATACATTAAGGATTATTCCTTGTTTCTGTTTTCTCTATTTCTGTTTATCTTGGTTGCCAACAATATTGGCTTAATGGCAAAAGTACAAACAACAAACGGTTATAACTTGTGGACTTCCCCAACAGCTAACCTTGGATACGATTTATCCCTCTCATTATTGATCACTTTGATCGCCCATGTAGAAGGAGTTCGTCGTAGAGGCGTTAAAGAATATTTGAGAGCATTTGTTACACCTGGCTTTATGACTCCGATGAACATTTTAGAAGAGTTCACCAATTTTGCTTCCTTGGCGATTCGGATCTACGGAAATATTTTTGCCGGTGAGGTCTTAGCTGGATTGCTATTGACCTTGTCACAAAATGCTTTGTATTGGTATCCTTTTGCCTTTATCGCAAACATGTTATGGACAGCCTTTTCAATTTTCATTTCATGTATTCAGGCTTATGTATTTACCATGTTGTCATCAATGTACATTGGTAAAAAAATAAATGAAGGGGAAGAGTAAGTAGAGGAGGATTAGAAGATGGATTTAACTATTAGTACCATTATCGGTGACTTTATTCTTATCGCTGGTTCCTTCCTTTTATTGATCTTTTTAGTGAAGAAATATGCTTGGGGAAATATTTCCAGCATCTTAGATGAACGTGCTGAAAAAATTTCTTCAGATATTGATGGTGCCGAAGAAGCCCGTAAAAAGGCTGAGGAACTAGCTAGCAAACGTGAAGCTGAGTTAGCAGGTAGCCGTACCGAAGCTAAAACGATTATCGAGAATGCAAAGGGAACTGCTGAGAAAAGTAGAGCCGATATTTTAGCCGAAGCTAAACTTGAAGCAGGGCGCTTAAAAGAAAAAGCCAACCAAGAAATTGCTCAAAATAAAGCTGAAGCTTTACAAAGTGTTAAGGGAGATGTAGCTGACTTAACAATCAGTCTAGCTGAGAAAATTCTCTCTAAAAACCTTGACAGTCAGGCCCATAAAGAACTCATTGATCAGTATATCGATCAGCTAGGAGAAGCTTAATGGACAAAAAGACTTTAAAGGTAATTGAAAAATACAGCATGCCTTTTGTCCAATTGGTGATTGAAAAAGGAGAAGAAGACTCTATTTTTTCAGACTTGACTCAAATCAAGCAAGTTGCTGAAGAAACTGGCTTACCTACTTTTTTAGCGCAAGTGGAAGTAGATGAGTTGGATAAAGAAAAAACAGTTCGTTTTTTCCAAGGTTCTGTGTCACCTTTAATGCAAAACTTTATCGAGGTTATACTTTACAATCATCGATCCAATCTTTTTTATGATGTGATTGTAGATTGCTTGAATCGTCTTGAAAAAGAAACCAATCGTTTTGAAGTGACTATTTTGTCTGCACATCCTTTGACTGACGAACAGAAAGAACGCCTCCTTCCTCTAATCGAGAAGAAGATGTCTTTAAAGGTTCGCAGTATTAAGGAAAAAATCGACGATAGTTTAATCGGTGGTTTTGTTATTATTGCCAATCACAAGACAATTGATGTGAGTATTAAACAACAACTTAAAGTTGTTAAGGAAAATTTGAAATAGAAAGTGGTGTTCTTTTGGCAATTAACGCACAAGAAATCAGCGCTTTAATTAAGCAACAAATTGAAAATTTCAAACCTAATTTTGATGTGAGTGAAACTGGTGTTGTAACCTACATCGGTGACGGGATTGCGCGTGCTCATGGCCTTGAAAATGCCATGAGTGGTGAGCTGTTGATTTTTGAAAATGGCTCTTATGGTATGGCGCAAAACTTAGAGTCAACGGATGTTGGTATCATCATTCTTGGTGACTTTACAGATATTCGTGAAGGCGACACCATTCGTCGCACGGGTAAAATCATGGAAGTACCAGTAGGTGAAAGTCTCATTGGTCGTGTTGTGGATCCACTCGGTCGTCCAGTTGACGGTCTTGGAGAAATCCACACTGATAAAACTCGTCCAGTAGAAGCACCAGCTCCTGGTGTTATGCAACGTAAGTCTGTCTCAGAACCATTGCAAACAGGTTTGAAAGCTATTGACGCCCTTGTTCCAATCGGTCGTGGTCAACGTGAGTTGATTATCGGTGACCGTCAAACAGGGAAAACAACGATCGCAATTGACACTATCTTGAACCAAAAAGGTCAAGATATGATTTGTATCTATGTTGCGATTGGACAAAAAGAATCAACAGTTCGTACACAAGTAGAAACACTTCGTCAGTATGGTGCCTTGGATTACACAATCGTTGTGACAGCTTCAGCTTCACAGCCTTCACCATTGCTCTACCTCGCACCATATGCTGGGGTTGCTATGGCAGAGGAGTTCATGTACCAAGGTAAGCATGTGTTGATTGTTTATGATGACCTTTCAAAACAAGCGGTAGCTTATCGTGAACTTTCTCTCTTGCTTCGCCGTCCACCAGGTCGTGAGGCCTTTCCAGGGGATGTCTTCTACCTTCACAGTCGTCTACTTGAGCGTTCTGCTAAAGTTTCAGATGAGCTTGGCGGTGGATCTATCACGGCTCTTCCATTTATCGAGACACAAGCAGGAGATATCTCAGCTTATATCGCCACAAACGTAATCTCTATTACGGATGGACAAATCTTCCTAAGTGATAGTCTCTTTAATGCGGGTATTCGTCCAGCTATTGATGCGGGTTCTTCTGTATCTCGTGTTGGTGGTTCTGCTCAGATTAAAGCCATGAAGAAGGTTGCTGGTACTCTTCGTATTGACCTTGCTTCATACCGTGAGTTGGAAGCCTTCACTAAGTTTGGTTCAGACTTGGATGCTGCTACTCAGGCTAAATTGAACCGTGGTCGTCGTACTGTAGAAGTATTGAAACAACCTGTTCATAAACCACTACCTGTTGAGAAACAAGTAACCATCCTGTATGCCTTGACTCATGGATTCTTGGATACTGTATCAGTAGATGATATTGTTCGTTTTGAGGAAGAATTCCATGCCTTCTTTGATGCGCAACATCCAGAGATTTTGGAAACTATTCGTGAAACAAAAGACTTGCCAGATGAAGCAGTCTTGGATGCTGCGATTACCGAGTTTCTCAACCAATCCAGCTTCCAATAAGAATAGAGGTGTCAGATGGCAGTATCTCTAAATGATATTAAAACAAAAATCGCCTCAACGAAAAATACTAGTCAAATTACTAACGCCATGCAGATGGTTTCTGCAGCTAAGTTAGGTCGTTCTGAAGAAGCTGCACGCAACTTCCAGATTTATGCTCAAAAAGTCCGTAAACTCCTTACAGATATCCTTCATGGAGATGGTGCTGGCGGATCAACGAATCCAATGTTGATTAGTCGCCCTGTCAAAAAAACAGGCTATATCGTCATTACATCTGACCGTGGTCTCGTTGGAGGATATAACTCTTCAATCTTGAAGGCAGTTATGGAACTGCAGCAAGAATACCATCCTTCAGGTGATGATTTTGAAGTCATCTGTATCGGTGGTATGGGAGCAGACTTCTTTAAAGCTCGTGGTATTCAGCCAATTTATGAATTGCGTGGTCTAGCCAGTCAACCAAGCTTCGATGAAGTTCATAAGATTATTTCAAAAACCATTGAAATGTATCAAAATGAACTTTTCGATGAGCTCTATGTTTGCTACAACCACCACGTGAATACACTGACAAGTCAAATGCGTGTGGAGCAGATGCTTCCAATTGTCGACTTGGACCCAAATGAAGCAGATGATAACTATAGCTTGACATTTGAGCTTGAAACAAGTCGAGAAGAAATCTTGGAACAACTATTGCCACAGTTTGCAGAAAGTATGATTTACGGTGCTATAATTGATGCTAAGACAGCTGAAAATGCGGCAGGGATGACGGCTATGCAAACAGCTACAGATAATGCTAAAAAAGTTATCAATGATTTGACTATCCAGTATAACCGTGCCAGACAGGCGGCGATTACACAAGAAATTACAGAAATCGTAGCAGGAGCTAGTGCTTTGGAATAAAGCAATATTGCTCAGAGAAATGAACTTAGGACCTAGTAATACTAGGAACCGATAGTATCTTATACAGAATAGGAGAAGTAGATGAGTTCAGGTAAAATTGCTCAGGTTATCGGTCCCGTTGTAGACGTCATGTTTGCAGCAGGTGAGAAACTACCAGAGATTAATAATGCACTTGTCGTCTACAAAAATGACGAAAGAAAAACAAAAATCGTCCTTGAAGTAGCCTTGGAGTTGGGAGATGGTATGATTCGTACCATCGCTATGGAATCAACTGATGGCTTGACCCGTGGTTTGGAAGTATTGGACACAGGCCGTCCAATCTCAGTACCAGTTGGGAAAGAAACTCTAGGACGTGTCTTCAACGTTTTGGGAGATACCATTGACTTGGAAGCTCCTTTTGGTGAAGATGCAGAGCGTCAGCCAATTCATAAAAAAGCACCAACTTTTGATGAATTGTCTACCTCTTCAGAAATTCTAGAAACAGGGATCAAGGTTATCGACCTTCTCGCCCCTTACCTTAAAGGTGGTAAGGTCGGACTCTTCGGTGGTGCCGGAGTTGGTAAGACCGTATTGATCCAAGAATTGATTCACAACATCGCCCAAGAACACGGTGGGATCTCAGTATTTACTGGTGTTGGGGAACGTACTCGTGAAGGTAACGACCTCTACTGGGAAATGAAAGAATCAGGCGTTATCGAAAAAACAGCCATGGTATTTGGTCAGATGAATGAGCCACCAGGAGCACGTATGCGTGTTGCCCTTACTGGTTTGACAATCGCTGAATACTTCCGTGATGTAGAAGGTCAAGACGTTCTTCTCTTCATTGACAACATTTTCCGTTTCACGCAAGCTGGTTCAGAAGTATCTGCCCTTTTGGGTCGTATGCCTTCAGCCGTTGGTTACCAACCAACCCTCGCAACAGAAATGGGTCAATTGCAAGAACGCATCACTTCAACTAAGAAGGGGTCTGTAACCTCTATCCAGGCTATCTATGTGCCAGCGGATGACTATACTGACCCAGCGCCAGCAACAGCTTTTGCTCACTTGGACTCAACAACTAACTTGGAACGTAAATTGGTTCAATTGGGGATTTACCCAGCCGTTGACCCACTTGCTTCAAGCTCACGTGCCTTGGCACCTGAAATTGTTGGAGAAGAGCACTATGCAGTAGCTGCTGAAGTGAAACGTGTGCTTCAACGTTACCATGAGTTGCAAGATATTATTGCAATCCTTGGTATGGATGAACTTTCTGACGAAGAAAAGACTTTGGTTGCTCGTGCACGTCGTATTCAGTTCTTCTTGTCACAAAACTTCAACGTTGCGGAACAATTTACAGGTCAACCAGGTTCTTATGTTCCAGTAGCTGAAACTGTTCGTGGCTTCAAGGAAATTCTTGACGGTAAATACGATCACCTTCCAGAAGATGCCTTCCGTGGAGTAGGTTCAATCGAAGACGTTATTGCTAAGGCTGAAAAAATGGGATTTTAAGAGGTGATCTATGGCACATTTAACTGTCCAGATCGTGACACCAGATGGCCTCGTCTATGATCACCATGCCAGCTTTGTATCGGTACGAACTCTGGATGGTGAGATGGGGATCTTGCCACGACATGAAAATATGATTGCGGTTCTAGCAGTTGATGAAGTAAAGGTTAAACGCATCGATGATGATACTCATGTGAACTGGATTGCAGTAAACGGAGGAATCATTGAGATTGCTAATAATGTCATTACCATTATTGCTGACTCAGCTGAACGTGCGCGCGATATTGATGTTAGTCGTGCAGAACGTGCTAAACTTCGTGCAGAACGTGAAATCGAAGAAGCACAAGACAAACACTTAATCGACCAAGAGCGCCGTGCTAAAATTGCATTGCAACGTGCTATTAACCGTATCAATGTCGGAAATAAATTATAAAATAAAAAATGAACTTGATTTAACAAGTTCATTTTTTATTATTTCTTAGTTCTTATTTAGTGAAACTTATGCAGACTGCTTCAGGAACATGAAATTCATTAGAGAGTTCTGCCAGTCTACCAGTTTCAGGATTGCGCTTAAAGACTGTCGCGTTATCAGAATCCTGGTGAACAGCGATAAGGAATTCTTGGTCAGGCGACAAATCAAAATCACGTGGATTTTTCCCATTGGTTGGAACAATCTCTAATAATTCCAAGCTTCCATCTGCTAAAATGCTATAAACAGCGATAGAATCATGGCCTCGATTAGAAGCGTAGATGAATTTGCCATCTTTAGAAAGACGAATAGCCGCAGTACCATTAAAGCCACTATAGTCATCTGGTAAGGTTGAAATGACCTGCATTTGTTCAAATTCTCCAACGCCATCGTAAATCAAAACTTCAATCGTACTGTTGAGTTCACAGATGAGATAAGCAATCTTGTAGTGGTGATGGAAAACTAGGTGACGAGCACCAGCGCCAGGATTACAATTATAAGTTGCTAGTTTAGTCAACTTTCCTTCTAGATTGACATCATAGGTAGTGACTTCGTCAGTACCTAAGTCACAGGTTACCAAATATTGGTCTGGTGTTAAATCGGTGTAGTGTACGTGGGGAGAAGCTTGGTTTTCATGTGGACCATGCCCAGTGTGTTGAATTTTGTCTGCCAATTCAAGACGGCCATCTTCTTTACGTTTATAGACTAGAACTTGACCTTTATGATAGTTAGCGCCATAGACAAGACTCCGTGTCTCATCGACTGCAACATAGCAGTGAGGAGCACCTTCTTCAACGACGTGATTCAGGAGGACACCATCAGTTTTGTATGCTGCGATTCCACCTTTGTCATCATGGCTTCCGACAGTATAGAGATGCTGATGCTGATCAAAGGCTAGGTAGGTTGGACTTGGCTCGGTTGCAAATAGTTCAAGATTTGAGAGTTTGCCAGTCTCAGTATCAAAATCAGCCTTGTAAATCCCTTGAGAAATACGTCGTGTATAGGTTCCAAAATATACTATTTCTTTCATATTCATACCTCTAGAAAAAGATAATTCAATTATAACATAAAAAGGGCTGCTAGATGAAAAATCTATGTCAGAAAAAATAGCTCTTCCCTTGTCAAGAATACAAATTTATCCCTTGCTAAAAGACTATAAAAAAACCTTATTTTTCTTAAAACATGGTATAATGTTAGGACAAAGGAAAGGAAGAAAAAATGGAACAAAAAGAGAAACACTTTACCTTATCTTGGTTTTTTAAATGGTTTTTAGATAATAAGGCTGTTACTGTATTTTTGGTGGCCTTGTTACTAGGTCTGAATATTTTTATTCTCAGTAAAATCAGCTTTTTATTTTTCCCAGTTATAGACTTTTTATCAGTAGTGATGTTGCCGGTTATCTTATCGGGTCTACTTTTTTACCTCTTGAATCCACTAGTAGATCTGATGGAGAAGTACAGGATTAACCGTGTCTTAGCCATTAGTATTATCTTCGTCATTATTGCAATACTCTTGATTATTGGACTAGCCGTTGCAATTCCAAACCTTCAACGTCAAGTAGTAATTTTTGCGCAAAATGTCCCAAGTTATCTCGAGGATGCTGATAGAGTCATTAATGACCTTGTAACCAAGCGTTTGCCAGATGACTTTAGACCCCAACTGGAGCAAGTTTTAGCTAATTTTTCAACACAAGCAACTGCTTGGGCAAGTAATATTTCTTCTAAAGCTGTTAACTGGGTAAGTGCTCTTATCAGTGGAACGTCACAGGTCATTGTCGCTCTGATCATCATGCCATTTATGCTCTTTTATCTCCTTCGAGATGGAAAAGGACTTAGAGACTATATTACTCAATTCTTACCAAATAAATTGAGAGAACCAGTAGGTAAGGTTCTATCAGATGTGAACCAACAACTTGCTAACTACGTTAGAGGACAAATTACGGTCGCTGTAATCGTAGCTATCATGTTTATTATCTTCTTTAAGATAATTGGGCTTCGATATGCAGTAGCGCTTGGTGTTACTGCAGGTATTCTCAATTTAGTTCCTTATCTAGGTAGTTTTCTTGCAATGATTCCAGCCCTTGTTTTGGGTTTGATTGCTGGTCCTGTTATGCTCTTAAAAGTTATTATCGTTTTCATTGTAGAGCAAACTATTGAAGGACGTTTTGTTTCTCCACTGATTTTGGGTAGTCAATTAAATATTCACCCAATTACCATTCTTTTTGTACTATTAACTTCAGGATCCATGTTTGGTATTTGGGGTGTATTGCTAGGGATTCCAATCTACGCTTCCGCAAAAGTAGTCATCTCAGAAATTTTTGATTGGTACAAAGAAATTAGTGGACTTTATGAACCGGTAGAGGAGACTGATAGTGAACAATAGTCAACAAATGCTCGAAGCTTTAGAACAACAAGATTTATCAAAAGCAGAATCTTTTTTCCAAAAAGCCCTAGAAGAAGATTCAGATGAAGTTCTTCTTGAACTTGCTGCATATCTCGAAGGAATTGGTTTCTTCCCACAAGCTGCACAAATCTATGAGAAACTAGCACCGAAATTTCCAGAAGTCTACATCAATCTAGCTGCAATAGCTGGTGAGGATGGATTGATTGAGGAAGCTTTTGATTATTTAGAGAAGATTGGTCCAGAAAGTGAATGGTACGTATCAGCTCTTGCCTTAAAAGCAGATTTATATCAGATGGAAGGATTGACAGATGTTGCGCGTGAGAAGCTTCTAGAAGCTCGTAGCTACTCTGATGACCCTCTCCTGATATTTGGACTAGCTGAACTAGATAGTGAGCTAGGAAACGATTTAGAAGCCATTAAGGGCTATGCTCAACTAGATAATCGTGCTATCTATGATCAAACAGGCATTTCGACCTATCAGAGAATTGGTCTTGCTTATGCACGTTTAGGTAAGTTTGAATCTGCAATAGAATTTTTAGAAAAAGCCTTAGAATTAGAATATGATGACCAAACAGCTTTTGAGCTTGCAAGTCTCTATTTTGATCAAGAAGACTACCAGAAAGCCGTACTATACTTTAAACAACTAGACACTATTTCTCCAGATTTTGAGGGTTATGAATATGGTTATAGTCAGGCACTTCATAAGGAGCATCAGACGGAAGAGGCTCTTAAAATAGCTCAACAAGGCTTGTCAAAAAATCCTTTTGAAACTCGGCTCTTACTCCTTGCATCTCAGCTATCTTATGAGTTGCATCAACCTGAGCAAGCAGAAGCTTATCTGATTCAAGCACAAGAAAATGCTGATGACCAGGAAGAAATTTTGCTACGCTTAGCTACCATCTACCAAGAACAAGAAAGATACGAAGATATTCTAGATTTAGCAGTCTATGAACCTGAAAACCTCTTGACTAAATGGATGATTGCTCGAAGCTATCAAGAGACTGAAGAATTAGATGCAGCATATGATCTCTATAAGGAACTTGCTACTGAACTCAAGGATAATCCAGAGTTTTTGGAACAGTTTATTTATTTGTTAAGAGAGTTAGGTAAGCTAGAAGAAGCAAAAGAATACATTCAATCCTATCTACAATTAGTACCCGATGATTTACAAATGCAAGATTTGTATGATTATTTATCTTAAATACAAAAGATAATCACCAAGCATAGGTGATTTTCTTTTTTTATTAAAAAGAAGTATAAATTGCTTTAAATTTAGGTGGATTGAGTATGAACTTTTAGTATTTTTTTGATATAATTGTTATAGTTATAAGTTGAATAATCAACAATAGTAAAAATAGAAAGATTGGCAAAATGACAAAAGTAAAAATTGTAACGGATTCCTCGGTTACTATTGAACCGGAAGTGGTTAAAGAATTTGATATTACTGTTGTTCCACTATCTGTAATGATTGATAGTGTCCTTTATTCAGATGCAGATCTTGAAGAAGGAGAATTTCTTCGCTTGATGCAAGCTAGTAAAAATCTTCCTAAGACTAGTCAACCACCAGTGGGACTCTTTGCAGAAATTTTTGATGATTTGGGTAAGGATGGTAGTCAGATTCTAGCTATTCACATGTCCCATGCTTTATCAGGCACTGTTGAAGCGGCTCGTCAGGGAGCAAGTTTGTCAACTGCAGATGTCACTGTTTTGGATAGTTCATTCACAGATCAGGCCTTGAAGTTCCAAGTTGTGGAAGCTGCTAAACTAGCTCAAGAAGGAAAAGACCTTGAAGCCATTCTAGCCCATGTAGAGGACGTAAAAAATCATACTGAACTCTACATCGGTGTTTCAACTTTAGAAAATCTTGTAAAAGGTGGTCGCATTGGCCGTGTTACCGGTTTGCTGAGCTCTTTACTGAATATTCGAGTAGTTATGCAAATGAAAGACCATGAGCTTCAACCGATTGTCAAAGGACGTGGTTCAAAAACCTTTAAGAAATGGTTGGATGAGTTAGTAGCCACTCTTTCAAATCGTTCAGTAGCTGAGATTGGTATTTCTTATGCAGGTACAAATGAATTTGCAAACGAGATGAAAGCTGTTCTACAACCTTACGTTGAAAAACCAATTTCAGTCCTAGAAACAGGCTCAATCATCCAAACTCACACCGGAGAAAATGCCTGGGCGATCTTAATTCGCTATAATTCCTAAAAAAATTGAGAAAAATCAATAAAAACGTGTTTTTGACTTGACCTAAAAGGAATTTTAGGTTATGATTATAAGTGTTAATTAGAAATAATTTTGGAGGATTCATTAACATGGCAAACAAACAAGATTTGATCGCTAAAGTAGCAGAAGCTACAGAATTGACTAAGAAAGATTCAGCAGCAGCAGTTGACGCTGTATTCGCAGCTGTAACTGAATTCCTTTCAGCTGGTGAAAAAGTTCAATTGATCGGTTTTGGTAACTTCGAAGTTCGTAAACGTGCAGCTCGTAAAGGTCGCAACCCACAAACTGGTAAAGAAATCAAAATCAAAGCTTCTAAAGTTCCAGCATTCAAAGCTGGTAAAGCTCTTAAAGAAGCCGTTAAATAATGATTTTATAAAAAACCTATTAATCAAGCGTCAAGCTTGGTTAGTAGGTTTTTTTGTTTTATAGAGGACTTGTTACGAAAGTAGAAGTAGAAATAAGAATTAGGACCATTATAAGCTTTAAAAAAATTAAAGCTTGAAAAAATAAAAGAAACAAAAAAACAACTCCGAATCGAAGTTGTTTTCGTTTAACCGTATACAAGTGATGCGGTTGATTATTTGAGACCGTATTTTTTGTTGAAACGATCCACGCGTCCATCTGCTTGAGTGAACTTTTGACGTCCAGTGTAGAATGGGTGTGAGTCTGATGAAATTTCCACACGGATCAATGGGTAAGTTTCGCCTTCGAACTCAACTGTTTCGCTAGAGCGTTTTGTTGAACCGCTAAGGAATTTGTAACCAGTAGTTGTGTCCATGAAGACAACTGGGCGATATTCTGGATGGATATCTTTTTTCATTTTGCAATATTTCCTTTCTGCCATGGTCTCTTTGCGAGCCATAGATTGTTACCATACTAGTCTATCAGATTATGAAAAGTTTGGCAAGCTTTTTATCTATTTTTCAGCAAGTTTTTTAATTTTTGGTAGATGAGCTCATTCTCTTCTAAACTATACGAATTTGCTCCACTAGCAAGAGGATGGCCACCGCCATCATGTTCTTTTGCAACTTCATTGATTGGGACAAATTTACTGCGAAGACGTACGCGGTAGTGACCATCTGCTTGCTCCACAAAGATTCCCCAAAGGCTAACAGTATCAATACGGCCCGGAGCTCCAACGATGGCTGCTGTTTCCGCATCAGTAACGTCGTATTTCTTCAAGATTTCTTGGGTGAGAATAACACGTGCAGCACCATTTTCATCAACTTCTAAGTGGTCATAAACATAACCCTGGAGTTTGGCAATCTTAAAGCTCATAGTATCCATTTTACGAGTTAATTCAGCGTAGTCAAAGTTATGTTCTCTGAGTTGACTTGCGATAAGAAGCGTACGTGCAGAAGTAGAAGGGTAGAGAAAACGGCCGGTATCACCAATAATTCCAGCGCTGAGCATTTTAGCAGCGTAGTCGGATAATTCTAAGTTAGTTGCTTCAGCAAAGAGAGCAATCATCTCACTCGCACTACTAGAGTTTGTATCTACCCAAACAAGATCGCCGTAGACTTCGTCATTTGGATGGTGGTCAATTTTGATAATAGTCTCAGCCTTAAGATATCGTTTATCATCAATACGTGCTGTGTTTGCTGTATCACAGATAATGGCTAGTGCACCTTGATAGTCTGTGTCCTCTACCTGATCCATTTTAGCAAGCCAAGTTAAGGTTGGTTCATTAAAACCAACTACTTTTATCGTTTTTTCTGGAAAATGATGCTCAAGCAAGGCTTTTAAACCTACCTGACTCCCCAGAGCGTCAGGATCTGGTTTCATATGACGGTGGATGATAATAGTATTGTATGCTTTAATTTTTTCTAAAATTTGGTGACAAATTTCCATAATGAACCTCAATTCTTTCTCATTTCATTTTAGCACAAGAGTTTTTATTTTTAAAATGAAAAAGATGTGATATAATGGAGAAAGATTAATTGAGGAGGACCTTATGGCATTAGCAAAAATTGTATTTGCCAGTATGACCGGTAATACTGAAGAAATCGCTGATATTGTAGCAGATAAATTAAGAGAATGTGGTTTAGAAGTGGATGTTGATGAGTGTACAACCGTTGACGCTTCTGACTTTTTAGAAGCAGACATCGCCATTGTCGCAACCTATACCTACGGAGATGGAGAATTACCAGATGAGATGATGGACTTCTACGAAGATCTAGCAGACCTCAACTTGAGCGGTAAAATCTATGGTGTAGTCGGATCAGGTGATACTTTCTACGATGAATTCTGTAAAGCTGTTGATGACTTCGACCGAGTATTTATCGCTACTGGAGCTGAAAAGGGTTCAGAGTGCGTTAAAGTTGACCTTTCTGCCGAGGAAGAAGATATTGAACGCTTGGAGCAATTCGCGGAAGAATTAGCTGCTAAAGTAGGATAAGCATGAAGTGCACTGATGAAAATTGTCAGTGCAGTTTTTATTAAACAGGATTAGGACTTTACTAGCCTATTTAGTGCTTTTTTGGTACAATAGTTCAATTAAAAAGGAGACTCTATGGATTTAGATACTATTCGACAAGAAATCGATAAAATCGATGACCAAATCGTTCAACTTTTAGAAGAGAGAATGCATTTAGTTGAAGGAGTAGTTGCCTATAAAAAAGCTTCAGGAAAACCTATTCTAGATACTAAAAGAGAAGAAGTTATCTTTGAAAAAGTCAAAAGTCGTGTAGGCAATAAAAAATACGAAGATACAATTGTTGAGACTTTTTCAGATATTCTCAAACGTTCGCGTGATTATCAGGATAAAACGATCAAATGAAAAAAGAACAATTCTATTCACTAGGAATCTTTCTAGCTGCCATGTTAGGAGGATTAGTTCGTTATCAGATATCTAGATGGTTGCCGGCAAGCCCAGATTTTCCTTGGGGGACGCTTCTTGTCAATTATCTAGGGATTTTCTGCTTAGTCTATCTTGTGAAAGGATATCTGGTTTCTAAAGGAACTAGTAAGGGCGTCATTCTAGCGCTTGGAACGGGATTTTGTGGTGGCTTAACGACATTTTCTAGTCTCCTATTAGATGCAGTGAAATTGTTGGACACAGGGCGATATCTTAGCTTAGTCATCTATTTACTTTTGAGTATTGGTGGTGGACTTCTATTTGCTTATTGTCTAGGGAGGAAGAAATGGTAGTAATCTATCTAGCACTTGCTTGTGGACTGGGTGCCCTTGTCCGTTATTTCTTTTCACGTTATAATCAATGTTCAGTACTACCTCTAGGAACTCTCATAGCCAATATTTTGGGCTGTTTTCTGATTGGCTTATTTTACAATCATGTAGAGTCGAAAGAAATTTACTCTGTACTTGCAACTGGTTTTTGTGGCGGTTTGACAACCTTTTCAACCTTGAATGATGAACTCCAAAGACTACTTAGTAACAAGAAGGCATTTTACAGCTATCTATTATTAACCTACTTGCTTGGTTTTTTGGCGATTTTTTTGGGAATTTTGCTTTAAATTTCTTTACATTTTCTAGGAAATTTGGTAAACTGTATCTTGTGTGTAATGGACGCACAAAAATACAGTTTATCCGCTGAGGAAGTTTCCTCAAGATTGACAAAGATAGGAGAATAAAATGAATCCATTAATCCAAAGCTTGACTGAAGGTCAACTTCGTACAGATATCCCTTCATTCCGTCCTGGTGACACTGTTCGTGTACACGCGAAAGTTGTCGAAGGAAACCGTGAACGTATCCAGATTTTTGAAGGTGTTGTTATTGCACGTAAAGGTGCTGGCATCTCAGAAAACTACACAGTTCGTAAAATCTCTAACGGTGTAGGTGTTGAACGTATCTTCCCAATCCACACTCCACGTGTTGAAAAGATCGAAGTTGTGCGTTACGGTAAAGTACGTCGTGCGAAATTGTACTACTTGCGTGCTCTTCAAGGTAAGGCAGCTCGTATCAAAGAAATCCGTCGTTAATTCGATGATAAAAAACTCTGCTCATACGGCAGGGTTTTTCTCTAGCTCCCTTAGTTCAATGGATATAACAACTCCCTCCTAAGGAGTAGTTGCAGGTTCGATTCCTGCAGGGGGCGAAACTAGCCACAAAAACACTGGATAACCAGTGTTTTTTCTTTGACCAAATTTTGAACCACTCATAAGATATCTATGGTGTGTTATAATGGACATAGAATGTTTAGGAGAAAGAGATGAAAAAAGGCTTATTAATCGGCTGTTTATCCATAGTTATACTATTTGCAATGTTCATAGTACTGAGTCCAATTATTGCTATGATGGATATGTGGGGTCTATTTGACCATGCAAGTCGGAATGAACTTGAGCAAGCAGTGCACCGCTCTTATGAGAACTATGGTCTTACAGGTCAGTTTGAGTTAGAAAAATATGAAAAAAACTATACAAGCGTTGGAGGATTTGTTATTCATGGAACATACACTGAAAATATAGATGGTAAAACCTATCAGACTAAGACTCGTTTTGAATACTATACTCGTCCTTCTGAAAAAGAAACGTATAGAAAGACTGATGCGGAAGTAGATTATAAACAAAATAAAAAAATTTATCAAGTTTTTCCAGAATTAGCTTATTTAGGGATTGAGATTAGTCCAGGCACCAGCGAATTTTTAAAAAAATTGGATACTTCAATAACAGATCCTAAAATGACTGCTTTGAAGTACGAAGGGATTGATTTTCAATTTAATAGTAAATCTGGTAATATCCACCTTTATGATGAAATCTTAGAGGAAAATAAAAAAAATGGACAAGCATTACAAGGGATGTATCCCATGGATGCTCAATATCTTTTCCAAAAAGATATTTTTATACCAGAATTTCAATTTCGTTATTACACTCCAGAAGACAAGAAAGATCAGTTATATAATGCCTATCTTGAAGACCTTGAATCGCAAATGAAAGAATTTTTTAACAATCAACCCTTACCAAGTGGTCTTTATGCTGTAAAAATTGATAGATATAAGGGGGATAAACTTGTTAATAATAGTGGTGGATATCATGTGAGAATAGCAAACCGTCAAGTTGTGGCATTTATCAAAGATTTACAGTAGGAGTTACTATGCTAATGCTGTTTATAAAGTCTTATAACACAATGATATGAGATTGAAGGTAGAATATTCAGAGTGCTAAAGTGTGAGTAAAGGAGTAAGGAGGATGTTAGCCATTTATATTGATTCTATAGGGGATAAGTCAGCGACCTATAAGTTGTTAAGAAACTTTTTATCCTTGCCTCTTTCCTTAATTCAATCAAGAATAAAAAATCATGATTCAGTTATGGATGTGGATATTCTAGATTTGGACGAATTAAAAAAAGTAAGGGTCCTTATTCATGACTTGAGTGGCATTGGAACCATGGTTACTATGAAAGATTCGACAGGTGTTATCACCTTAAAAATATTAAATAATATTATTACTACCTATGAAGAGATTGCGGCTGAAAGAGAAGAATTAGACGCACTTATGTTTGATGAGGAAGAGTAATCTGTAATTTAAAACACCCCAGGAGTTAGAGTTGTATCTCTAACTTCTGAGGTGCTTTTTTATATTCTAATAAATTTACAAGACCCAAGTACGAATAGCATGGGCAACGCCTGATTCATCATTTGTTTTGGTGATGTATTTAGCGATTTTTTTGAGTTCGGGGTTTCCGTTTTCCATAACAACTGGATTTCCAACGACTTCGAGCATGGCACGGTCATTTTCTTCATCTCCGATAGCCATAGTCTCATCTTTTGTTAATCCTAGTTTTTTAGCTAGATGTGTAATAGCTGAGCCCTTATCTACACCTTTTTTGAGGAGTTCGAGGTAGAATGGTGCAGACTTATTGATAGAGTATCGTTCATAAAATTCCGCTGGTATTTTTTCAATAGTAGCATCGAGAATTTCAGGTTCATCGATGAACATACATTTGACGATTTCCTTATTAGCCATTTCTTCAGGTGTACGATAGAAGATGGGCATGCTGACAAGGGTAGATTCATGTACGGTATATTTACCGATATTGCGATTGGCTGTATAGATACCATCCTTGGTAATGGCATGCATGTGAACGCCTAGTTTACGACTGAGAAATTCCATATCTAGATAGTCTTCGTAGGACAAGGATTCACTGATAATCTCATGTCCTGTAGCAGTTTCCTGAACAAGAGCACCGTTGAAGGTTACAACATAATCCCCCTCATCTCTTAATTTTAGTTCGTCAAGGAGTTTAGCAACACCAGCAATAGGACGACCTGTTGCAATCACAACCTTAACTCCAGCTTGTTTGGCATCTTGGATAGCTGCAAAGACTTCTTGCGTAATTTCTTTCTTGCTATTGACTAGGGTACCATCGATATCGACGGCGATTAGTTTAATACTCATAAATTTCCTCTGTTATTTCTTGTCTGGAGTAAAATGATCATTCTCAATCAAATGTGAAAATTGTTGAATGGTAGAAGCAAAAATATTGTTTGGATTCAGCATTTCTTTAGGGAAGTAGAAACGGTTGTCACCATGACGACTTCCTGCAAGAGATTGGACGATAGGTGAAAGACTAGAAAGTTCAGCTAACTCACCATTTTTCTGAACAATCTCAATTTGCGTTCTAGGATTTTCAGATTCTGGTCGATATATATCGTAAGGAAGGTCGAAATTCTTATGAATAGCAGTGTAGTAGTTGGGGTCAAAACCAATTTCCTCTACTAAACCTCGCATGATTTCAAGTTGATTCTGGTCTTCCTGAGAAAAAGTAATAGATTTAAAGACCTTCCGATTGATGAAACGTTGGGAAAGGTCAGCCAATATCTTGTCTGTACTTGTCATCCAGAGTTGGAAGTAAGTATTCATCACACCATCATCTAGGGCAAGATAGTCAGCTAAGCTTACATTCTTCTCAAAAAATGGAAGGAGATGAGGCGAAGTCAGAGCGAAAAATTCTTTATTTTCTGGATAGAGCTCTTTGGCACGTTTCAAAAGATTTTGCAGAAGAACCTCCATAGCTCGTGTGGCTGGGTGGAAATAAACCTGCATATACATCTGGTAACGGCTGAGGACATAATCCTCGATAGCGTGCATTCCATTACGTTGAAAGGCGATACCATTTTCAACAGGACGAATGACACGAAGGATCCGTGTCAAATCAAACTGACCATAAAATGCACCGGTGAAGTAGGAGTCACGAAGGAGATAGTCCATGCGGTCCGCATCGATCTGACTTGAAATCAGTTGAACAACCTGTTTGTTTGGATAAGTGTGGTCGATAACGCTAGCAACCTTTTTAGGAAAGTCAGGAGCAACCTGCAAAAGAACCTGGTGAATCTCTGTCTCAGGGCTTTGGATTATTTCCTGAGTAATTGCCTCATGGTCAGTATCAAAGAGATTTTCGAAAGTATGAGAGTAGGCACCATGTCCAAGGTCGTGGAGAAGTGCTGCAGTCATGGTCAAGAGAGATTCATTGGAATCCCATTCTTTCGGGTATTTTTCTTCGAAAATTTCAGTGATTTGACGGGCAATTTCGTAGACGCCTAAACAATGAGAAAAACGACTATGCTCTCCCCCATGGAAGGTATAGCTAGATGTCCCTAACTGTTTGATACGACGAAGTCGTTGAAATTCTTTGGTATTGATCAAGTCGTAAATGACTTGATTGTTGACGTGGATATAGTTGTGAACAGGGTCACGAAATACTTTTTCATTCATAAGACCATTATAGCAAATTCCGTGGCTTTTTGGTAAAATAGTAGGGATAAGTGAGAAGAAAGAGGAACTCTTGTGAAGATTAGAATGAGAAATACTATCCAGTTCGATGAACAATTGGAAGTAATCGACCAACTTTATGATGTAGAACTACGTGAGAAGGGGGATTTTTCTTATCTCCTTTTCTACAATGAAGATCAAGAAAAAGTTGTGATCAAGTTTCAGGAAGAAGAGCTCGTCATGACGCGCTTCTCGAATCCCAAGACTATCATGCGTTTTCTAAAGGAATCTGATAGTTTGGCCTATATTCCAACACCAATGGGAATGCAGGAGTTTATCATTCAAACTAGCCACTATGAAGTTGGTGAAGAGAAGATTGAACTAGCCTATCAACTTCAAAACAAAGAAGGAGTTCCATTTGCGGACTACCGTTTAGAAATTACATGGGGATAAGAAAAAGGTTGGCAAAAGCCAACCTTAAATAATATTTAGAAATCTCCTTTTTTATTCTATAGGCTTTGTCTTGAAATTATTATGGAAATTACTCTTATATTTAGTGAGCGAAGCGAGTAATTTCACAGACTTTTCGCAGTGATAAAAACGCCAGAAAAGTTATTAAGGCGTTCGGAAACTTTGAGACATTAGGCTCAAAGTTTAGGTATGGAATTTCGAAGAAAATCGCTACCGTCCGCTATCACATAAGAAAAGTCAAAAAGATTTATCATAAATAAGGTTGGCGAAAGCCAACCTTATTTGATATAGAGTTCTTGATTTTTTAGGACGATTTCACGTACACTTGCAAATTTCTTCAGTTTTTTGAGGTCTTCTGGATGGGTTACAAGGGTGATGACATAGCCATCTTTACCCATACGGCCGGTACGTCCAGCTCGGTGAGTATAGGTTTCAATATCTCTTGGGACATCAAAGTTAACTACGCATTCAAGGCTATCAATGTCGATACCACGAGCTAGAAGGTCTGTCGCAAGAAGGAGTGTCAGTTGATTATCTTTGAACTTTTCTAAGATAACTTTTCTAAATTTAACGTTGACATCGCTCGCAAGTGAAACTGCTAAAACATCGCGATATTGCAATTTTTCTTCAGCGCTTCCAAGGTCTGACAAGCTATTAAAGAAGACAAGACCACGGAAATCTTCAACCTGTGCCAGTTTTCGAAGCATATCTACTCTGTGACGTTGGTCTACTTGCATGTAGAAGTGTTGGATGTTGTCTAACTTTTGGTCTGATAGATCAATGATGCGCGTGTTAGCTGCAATCTTATCTTGGTCAAACTTGGTAGTGGCACTCATGTAAATAAGTTGATGGTCACGAGGAGCGTAGTGGGTAATTTTCTCAACAAAATGAATCTGAGAATCATCTAGAAGCTGGTCGAATTCATCCAGAATGATGGTTTCTACATTCATCATCTTGATTTTTTTCAATTTGATGAGTTCAAAAATACGCCCAGGTGTTCCAATCAAGATTTCCGGTCCCTTTTTCAGACGCTCAATTTGGCGTTTCTGGCTCGAACCGGATAGAACTAGCTGAGCTGTTAATCCGATAGCCTCACCCCAGGTTTTAGTGACGTCAAAAATTTGTCCAGCAAGCTCGGTATTAGGTGCTAAAATCAATAATTGTTGGGCTTTTTTCTTTTGCAGTTTGAGAAGACTAGGTAGGAGATAGGCTAAAGTCTTCCCTGTACCAGTGGGACTGACTCCAAGTAGATTTTCCCCTTCTGTTATAGGTTCAAAAAGTTGAGTTTGAATGGGGGTTAATTCTTGGAACCCCAGTTGGTCAAGGAGTTCTTGCCATTCGGTAGGTAGTTTGGTTTTCATTTTTCTGCCTCAAATCTAATGCCAGCATCCTGGCGCATAGTGTAAAGTAGGTTGTGGACGTGTGTCGCATCATCAATCCAAGATTGGTAAAGTGCCTGGTCTGGTTGTTTAATCATGTTTGCGAAAGCAGCAACTTCCTCAGTCATGGTGTGAGGAGCCTGCTGGATAGGAAGTTGAACTTTATTTCCTTGATGGTCTGTAAAAATAGCTGATTGGACATGCTCGATTGTATTGAGCGTCAAGGTGCCGTCAGTCGTATAAATCTCGCAAGGAAGGTTAGAAGTGATATTCTTTCCTGCTTTGATATGTACTTGATAGTCAGGATAGGAGAGGATACCGTCTCCGTTTAGATCAATACTGTTGTCTAGTTGCTGAGCTTGATAAGTTGCACGATTTGGCTTTCCAAATAAACGAATGGCAGCATAGAGTGGGTAAATTCCTAAATCCATGAGAGCGCCGCCAGCAAAACGGTCTGAGAAAACGTTAGGAGTATTGCCAGCAAGGAGTTCAGGCATCTTAGATGAATATTTAGCGTAGTTAAAGTCTGCTCCTAAAACATGTTTGTCTGCAAGAAAGTCTTTGACAAGTTCAAAAGCACTCTCATGATAGTTACGTGCAGCTTCAAAGATAAAACATTGATGCTCCTTGGCTGTTTGAACTAAATCCTGCCATTCCTGTGGTTTGGTAACAGCTGGTTTTTCAAGGATGACATGTTTCCCAGCAACTAAGGAAATTTTAGCCTGACTAAAATGTAAGGAATTTGGACTAGCGATATAGACGACATCAAAGGGGTGTTTGAAAAAATCTTCTAACTGGTCAAATAATGTTACATCTTGATAGTGAGAAGCAAATTTTTCTGCAGTTTCAATTTTTCTTGAATAGACTGCAACCAGTTGAAATTTTCCACAAGTATGGGCTGCATCGACAAAATGATGGCTGATTGCGCCAGTTCCGATTATACCTAGTTTTAGCATGGAAACTCCTTTATCTGTCAGTAATGATTGATTTCATTATATCATAGAAAGAGTCAACTAGCTTAAGAGAGATAATTCTTTTGCTTTGAACCTTCGAAATTTCTAGAAAAAATGGTATAATAGTAACAGTATATTTAGGAGTTTAGTATGAGATTACTACCAATGAGAAAAATTTCTCGTCATTCAAAAAGATTGGCGCTTTTTTTGACTTTTTGTGCAGGTTATGTAGAAGCCTATACCTTTATTGTAAGAGGGAATACCTTGGTCGCTGGGCAAACAGGGAATTTGATCTTTTTATCAGTCGGAATCGTTCAGAGAAATCTAGCTGATGCTGAACTAAAGATACTGACACTTTTATCCTTCATGTTAGGCGTTTTTATGCTGACGATTTACAAGGAAAAACTTCGTATTGTTAAAAAACCAATTCTATCACTTGTTCCATTAGCTATTTTATCAGTGATCATCGGTTTTATTCCATTGAGTGTTGATAACATTTTTATTGTTCCTCCTCTGGCTTTTTGCATGGGTCTCGTTACAACAGCTTTTGGTGAGGTTTCAGGTATTGCCTATAACAATGCCTTTATGACGGGAAACATCAAACGTACTATGTTAGCGTTTGGTGAATATGTCCGAACCAAGCATACAGCGTTTCTAATGGAGGGATTGATTTTTGTGAGTTTACTTATTAGTTTCATTCTAGGAGTAGTATTTTCAGCTTACTTAACCATCGTTTTCAACGAAAAAACGATTTTAGGTGTCCCTATCATGATGAGTATTTTTTATCTACGTATAGCTTTATCTGCTTGGCGAAAAAAGTCTACTAAAACACGGAATTTCGAGTGAAAATACTTGTCAAAAAATTAGAAACATGTTATACTTTTAGAGTTGACTATGCACATGCCTGTGCAACCGCACGAACATCGTTGCTTAATTTTCAAGTATAAGTGGTTCGTCCCACGATGCTAGGCGAGTCTTCACAAAAATACGGGGAAACCCATAAAAATCATAGGAGGTGCATGATGAGCACATACGCAATTATCAAAACTGGCGGAAAACAAGTTAAAGTTGAAGTTGGTCAAGCTATCTACGTTGAAAAATTGAACGTTGAAGCTGGTCAAGAAGTTACTTTTAACGAAGTTGTTCTTGTTGGTGGTGAAAACACTGTTGTTGGAACTCCACTTGTTTCTGGAGCTACTGTTGTTGGAACTGTTGAAAAACAAGGAAAACAAAAGAAAGTTGTTACTTACAAGTACAAACCTAAAAAAGGTAGCCATCGTAAACAAGGTCACCGTCAACCATATACAAAAGTTGTCATCAACGCAATCAACGCTTAATTTTAAGGAGAACACATGATACAAGCAGTCTTTGAGAGAGCCGAAGATGGCGAGCTGAGGAGTGCGGAGATTACTGGACACGCCGAGAGTGGCGAATACGGCCTAGATGTCGTGTGTGCATCGGTTTCTACGCTTGCCATAAACTTTATCAATTCCATTGAGAAATTTGCAGGCTACGAACCAATCTTAGAATTAAACGAAGATGAAGGTGGTTATCTGATGGTTGAAATTCCAACTGATCTTCCTTCACACCAGAGAGAAATGACGCAGTTATTCTTCGAATCATTTTTCTTAGGTATGGCAAACTTATCGGAGAACTCTTCTGAGTTCGTCCAAACCAGAGTTATCACAGAAAACTAACACGGAGGAAAACATTATGTTAAAAATGACTCTTAGCAACTTGCAACTTTTCGCCCACAAAAAAGGTGGAGGTTCTACATCAAACGGACGCGATTCACAAGCTAAACGTCTTGGAGCTAAAGCAGCTGACGGACAAACTGTAACAGGTGGATCAATCCTTTACCGTCAACGTGGTACACACATCTATCCAGGTGTAAACGTTGGTCGTGGTGGAGACGATACTTTGTTCGCTAAAGTTGAAGGCGTAGTACGCTTTGAACGTAAAGGTCGCGATAAAAAACAAGTTTCTGTTTACCCAATCGCTAAATAAGCGTTAAAAAAGGCTTTCCGAGTTTTCGGGAAGCTTTTTTTATAAATAAAAAGCAGTGATAGACGAACTGATAAAATTTAACCTAAAACTAGTAGAAATTACTTGAGAGATTAGCAATATATTTCATTTATACTGATAGATAATAAGAAAGAAATATGGTATAATATAGGGTAAGACCTTATGAATAAATAGTGAAAGAGTATATAGTAACTAATGAAAAAAATTGTCATTAACGGTGGACGCCCATTAAAGGGTGAGATTACCATTAGCGGAGCAAAAAATAGTGTAGTAGCTCTGATTCCAGCTATTATTTTGTCAGATGATGTAGTTATTTTGGATTGTGTTCCAGATATCTCTGATGTCGCTAGTTTGGTTGATATTATGGAAATTATGGGTGCTAGTGTTAAGCGCTATGATGACGTTTTAGAAATTGATCCTCGTGGTGTTCAGAATAAACCAATGCCATATGGTAAGATCAATAGTCTTCGAGCATCCTATTATTTCTACGGTAGTCTTCTTGGTCGTTTCGGTGAAGCAACAGTTGGTTTACCTGGTGGATGTGACTTGGGTCCTCGTCCGATTGATTTGCACTTAAAAGCCTTTGAAGCTATGGGAGCAAAGACAACATACGAGGGAGATAATATGAATCTCTCAACTAATGGTTCAAAGTTACAAGGCGCAAGTATTTATATGGATACTGTCAGTGTCGGAGCAACTATTAATACGATGCTTGCAGCAGTAAAAGCTAAAGGACGTACAGTCATTGAAAATGCTGCTAGGGAGCCTGAAATTATTGATGTAGCTACTTTGTTAAATAATATGGGAGCTCATATTCGTGGTGCAGGTACGGATATGATTACTATTGATGGTGTTGAGTCCCTACATGGCACGCGCCATCAAGTTATTCCAGACCGTATCGAAGCTGGTACTTATATTTCTTTGGCGGCTGCGGTAGGTAAAGGGATTCGTATCAATAATGTACTTTACGAGCATCTTGAAGGCTTTATTGCTAAGCTTGAAGAGATGGGAGTTCACATGACGGTTTCTGAAGATAGTATATTTGTGGAAGAGCAAAAAAATCTAAAAGCTGTTAATATCAAGACTGCTCCATATCCAGGATTTGCTACAGACCTTCAACAACCGATTACCCCTCTTTTGTTGAAAGCTGAAGGACGAGGAACACTGATTGATACCATTTATGAAAAACGTGTCAACCACGTCTTCGAATTAGCTAAAATGAATGCAGATATTAGTACCACGAATGATCACATTATCTATAAAGGTGGGAATCCTCTACATGGTGCAAGCGTAAGAGCTACAGACTTACGTGCAGGTGCAGCTTTGGTTATTGCTGGTCTAATGGCTGAAGGTAGAACAGAGATTACCAGTGTTGAGTTTATTTTACGAGGATACTCAAATATCATTGAGAAATTACGTAAGCTTGGAGCAGATATTGAGCTGATCGAAGATTAGCAATTTGAGGATAAGAATGAATATCTGGACAAAATTAGCAATGTATTCTTTCTATGAGACGGAACGTTTGTATTTCCGTCCATTCTTTTTTACAGATGTAGATGACTTTCATCAGTTAGCATCAGATCCTGAAAATCTTCAATTTATTTTTCCTACGCAAGCTAGTATTGAAGAAAGTCAATATGCTCTTGCTAACTACTTTATGAAATCACCTTTGGGAATTTGGGCGATTTGTGATAAGAAAGCACAGAAGATGATTGGAGCCATCAAGTTTGAAAAGCTGGATGAAATCCGTAAAGAAGCAGAAATTGGCTATTTTTTAAGAAAAGACTATTGGTCTCAGGGATATATGACGGAAGCTGTTAGCAAATTGCGGGATTTATCCATGACAGAATTTGACTTAAAGCAACTATTTATTGTAACGCATCTGGAAAATAGCGCCAGTCAAAAAGTTGCGCAAAAATCAGGCTTTGTTCTATCTCGTCGTTTTAAAGGTAGTGACCGCTATACTCGTAAGATGCGGGATTATCTAGAATTTCGCTATACAAAAGGAGAGCTAAATGAGTAAACACCAAGAGATTTTAGCTTATTTAGAAGAATTACCAGTCGGAAAACGGGTTAGCGTTCGGAGTATTTCCAATCGCTTGGGAGTTAGTGATGGTACGGCTTATCGTGCTATCAAAGAGGCTGAAAATAGAGGTTTAGTTGAAACACGTCCTAGAAGTGGGACTGTTCGAGTAAAGTCAAAAAAAGTTGCTATTGAAAGATTGACCTTTGCAGAAATCGCAGAGGTCACTGGTTCGGAAGTTTTAGCTGGTCAAGCTGGTTTAGATAGAGAATTCAGTAAATTCTCCATTGGAGCCATGACAGAAAAGAATATTCTTTCTTATCTTCATGATGGCGGTCTACTTATTGTCGGTGACAGAACACGGATTCAATTATTGGCACTTGAAAATGAAAATGCAGTCCTGGTAACCGGTGGATTTGAAGTTCATAAAGATGTTTTGAATGCTGCTGATAAGAAAAATATTCCAGTATTACGTAGTAAACATGATACATTTACCATTGCAACCATGATTAACCGAGCTTTGTCAAATGTTCAAATCAAAACCGATATTTTAACAGTTGAAAAGATTTATCGTACTAGTCATGAATATGGTTTTTTACAGGAAACAGATACTGTAAAGGATTATTTAGACTTGGTTCGAAAAAATAGATATAGTCGTTTCCCTGTTATCAATCAGCATAAGGTTGTTGTGGGCGTTGTAACCATGCGAGATGCTGGAGATAAATCACCAGGTACAACCATTGATAAGGTTATGACAAGAACAGTCTATATGACAGGCTTAGCAACAAATATTGCTAACGTGAGCCAGAGAATGATTGCAGAAGATTTTGAAATGGTACCCGTTGTGAGGAGCAATCAAACCTTGCTAGGTGTCATTACTAGACGGGATGTCATGGAAAAAATGAGTCGTTCTCAGGTTTCAGCACTCCCAACATTTTCAGAGCAGATTGGCCAGAAATTATCTTATCATCATGATGAGGTTGTCATTACAGTTGAACCGTTTATGCTTGAGAAAAATGGTGTCCTTGCAAATGGTGTCCTTGCAGAAATCTTAACCCATATGACTCAGGACTTGGTCGTTAATAGTGGGCGTAACCTGATCATTGAACAGATGTTGATTTACTTCTTACAGGCTGTTCAGATTGATGATGTTCTACGAATTCAAGCTAGAATTATTCACCATACGAGACGGTCGGCTATTATTGATTATGACATTTATCTCAATCATCAAATTGTATCAAAAGCAAATGTTACTGTAAAAATTAATTAGAATCTAGGAGAAAACATGATTACATTAAAATCAGCAAGAGAAATTGAAGCAATGGATAAGGCTGGAGATTTCCTTGCGAGTATTCATATTGGCTTGCGTGATATCATCAAGCCAGGTGTAGATATGTGGGAAGTAGAAGAGTATGTTCGCCGACGTTGTAAAGAGGAAAATTACCTTCCTCTACAAATCGGTGTGGATGGAGCCATCATGGATTATCCATATTCAACCTGCTGCTCACTCAATGACGAGGTAGCTCATGCTTTTCCACGCCACTATATTTTGAAGGAAGGCGATTTGCTCAAGGTTGATATGGTCCTTGGTGGGCCAATCGCTAAGTCTGACCTCAATGTTTCTAAACTCAATTTTAACAAGGTTGAGCAGATGAAAAAATATACTCAAAACTTTACGGGTGGATTAGCTGATTCTTGTTGGGCATATGCAGTTGGTAAACCATCAGAAGAAGTTAAAAACTTGATGGACGTGACTAAGGAAGCTATGTATAAGGGTATCGAGCAGGCAGTTGTAGGAAATCGTATCGGTGATATCGGTGCAGCGATTCAGGAATATGCCGAAAGTCGTGGATACGGTGTTGTTCGTGATCTTGTAGGCCACGGTGTTGGCCCAACCATGCACGAAGAGCCAATGGTTCCAAACTACGGTGTCGCAGGTCGTGGTCTTCGCCTTCGTGAAGGAATGGTCTTGACTATTGAACCTATGATTAATACAGGTGATTGGGAAATCGATACAGACATGAAAACAGGCTGGGCCCACAAAACTATCGACGGTGGTCTATCATGTCAGTATGAACACCAGTTTGTTATTACCAAGGATGGACCTGTAATCTTGACAAGTCAAGGTGAAGAAGGAACTTATTAAACAAAAAAGGGAGCTGAGCTCCTTTTTTAATTCGTTAAAGTTGAAATTAAATTTGCGTAGCAGATATCTTACAAACGTTTTCTTTTATAGTAAAATAAAAGATGACTATATGAAAGAAGGTTCTTAATTGGAAAGTATTATATTTTTTATCTCTGTGTTTTTAGCTGGGGTTTTATCATTCTTTTCTCCTTGTATCTTTCCCCTGCTACCAGTATATGCAGGTGTTCTATTAGATGATCAAGAGGAGTCAAAGACATTTCGTTTTTTAGGCAAAGAGGTTGCCTGGTCAGGATTAATTCGGACACTCTGTTTTATTGCAGGTATCTCTTTGATTTTCTTTATTCTAGGGTTTGGAGCAGGATTTCTAGGTAACTTACTTTATGCTGATTGGTTCCGTTATGTCATGGGAGTCATTATTATCATATTGGGGTTGCATCAGATGGAAATCCTTCATATACGTAAATTAGAGTTCCAAAAAACAGTAACATTTAATCAAAAACAGTCTAGTAAATATCTGTCGGCCTTTTTACTTGGTATCAGCTTTAGCTTTGGTTGGACTCCATGTATTGGTCCAGTTTTAAGTTCTGTTTTAGCACTGGCTGCCTCGGGAGGAAATGGAGCTCTTCAGGGGGCTTTATTGACCTTTATCTATACTCTCGGAATGGCGCTCCCATTTTTAGTATTGGCCTTGGCATCAGGTCTGATCATGCCTTATTTTAGTAGAATTAAATCTCATCTGCTCTTACTGAAAAGAATTGGTGGTTTACTGATTATTCTCATGGGAATTTTATTGATGTTGGGACAGTTAAATGTCTTATCTGGAATATTAGGATAAAAGGAGTTATTTATGAAAAAAATAATCTATTTTGGACTTAGTTTCTTATCTATCTTTCTTTTGATTGCTTGTGGTAAGCAAGGGAAGGAATCAAGTCAGCAAACTCAAACGAGTCAAACACAACGGCAAGCAACTGTTAAACAGGTGGCTGTAGGAGCCGAAGCACCGGATTTTACGCTACAATCTATGGATGGAAAAGAAGTCAAATTATCTGATTATAAAGGTAAAAAAGTTTATCTTAAATTTTGGGCTTCTTGGTGCGGACCTTGTAAAAAGAGTATGCCTGAACTAATGGAACTAGCTGCAAAAGAAGATCGTGATTTCGAAATATTATCTGTGATTGCACCAGGTCTTCAAGGCGAAAAAACCATAGACCAATTTCCAAAATGGTTTGAGGAGCAGGGCTATAAGGATATACCTGTCTTATATGACACTAAGGGAACAACCTTCCAAGCCTATCAGATTCGAAGCATCCCAACTGAATACCTAATTGATTCAAATGGTAAAATTGCTAAGATTCAATTAGGGGCAATTAGTAACGCAGATGCTGAAGCAGCTTTTGCTCAGATGGATTAACGAAATAAAAAATGTCTAGACTTAACTGTCTAGACATTTTTTTAAAAATCTAATTTAATTAGTTTTTAGAAGCAGCTTGGAATTCAGGGTTTTTCCATGCTTCGTCAATAATTTCTTGCAATTCACGAGCAGAAGCTTGCATTTTTTGTGTTTCAGCGTCGTTCAATGGGATGTTAACGGGGCGAACGATACCGTGTGCACCAACGATAGCTGGTTGACCGATAAAGACGTTTTCAACTCCGTATTGTCCTTCTTGGAAGACTGAAAGTGGAAGTACGGCATTTTCATCATCAAGGATAGCTTTTGTGATACGAGCAAGAGCAACTGCGATACCGTAGTATGTAGCACCTTTTTTATTGATGATTGAGTAAGCAGCGTCACGAACTGAGATGAAGAGTTCAACAAGGTCAGCTTCATTTAAGTCGCGGTTAGCTTGCAACCATTGCTCCAATTTAACACCGGCAACGTTAGCGTGTGACCAAACGGCAAATTCTGAGTCACCGTGCTCACCCATGATGTAGGCGTGAACTGAACGAGCATCAACGCCGATAGTTTCAGCAAGTGCTTGACGGAAACGAGCTGAGTCAAGTGAAGTACCTGAACCGATAACACGTTCTTTAGGGAATCCTGAGAATTTCCAAGTTGAGTAAGTCAAAATGTCAACTGGGTTAGCAGCAACAAGGAAGATACCGTCAAAACCAGACGCAACAACTTGTTCAACGATTGATTTGTTGATAGCAAGGTTTTTACCAACAAGGTCAAGACGAGTTTCACCTGGTTTTTGTGGAGCACCAGCAGTGATAACTACAAGGTCCGCATCCGCACAGTCTTCATACTTAGCAGCATAAATTTTCTTAGGCGAAGTAAAAGCAAGCGCGTGGCTAAGGTCTTCAGCATCACCAACTGCTTTTTCAAACAATTGAGGAATTTCAATGATACCAAGTTCTTGAGCAATACCTTGGTTAACAAGAGCGAAAGCGTAAGAAGAACCTACGGCACCGTCACCAACGAGGATAACTTTTTTGTGTTGTTTAGTAACTGTCATTTATCTAAACATCTCCTTTGTTTTATTCAGGGGGATTCCCCATTTGATTTCATTCTATCACTTTTGCTAAGCTTTGTCACGGATATACCTTCGGGATAAATATGTAAACGTTTTACACGTGTTGTTAGACTGTAAAATAGTCCAAACTATGGTATAATATATCTAGTTACTAATAGTGAAATGAGGCATTTTTTAATGCAAGATAAAAATCTAGTGAATGTCAATCTGACAAAGGAGATGAAGACTAGCTTTATCGACTACGCCATGAGTGTAATCGTATCGCGTGCTCTTCCTGATGTTCGGGATGGACTGAAGCCAGTTCATCGTCGTATTTTATACGGGATGAATGAATTAGGAGTTACTCCAGATAAACCTCATAAGAAATCTGCTCGTATTACCGGGGATGTCATGGGTAAATACCACCCACACGGGGATTCATCTATCTATGAAGCTATGGTTCGTATGGCTCAATGGTGGAGCTACCGCTACATGCTTGTAGATGGGCACGGTAACTTTGGTTCTATGGACGGTGATGGCGCTGCCGCGCAACGTTATACTGAAGCACGTATGAGTAAGATTGCTCTTGAAATGCTTCGCGATATCAATAAAAATACCGTTGACTTTGTTGATAACTATGATGCCAATGAACGAGAACCTGTTGTTTTACCAGCTCGTTTTCCAAATCTTTTGGTCAATGGTGCCACAGGTATTGCCGTTGGTATGGCGACCAATATTCCACCTCATAATTTGGGTGAAACCATTGATGCTGTTAAACTCGTCATGGATAATCCTGAAGTTACAACTAAAGATTTGATGGAAGTTTTGCCTGGTCCAGACTTCCCAACTGGTGCCCTAGTTATGGGGAAATCAGGTATTCATAAGGCTTACGAGACTGGTAAAGGATCTATTGTTCTACGTTCTCGTACGGAAATTGAAGAAACTAAAACAGGTCGCGAACGTATCGTTGTTACTGAATTCCCATATATGGTCAACAAAACCAAAGTACATGAACATATTGTGCGTCTGGTTCAAGAGAAACGTATCGATGGAATTACTGCTGTTCGTGATGAATCTAACCGTGAAGGTGTTCGCTTTGTTATTGAAGTTAGACGCGACGCATCAGCTAATGTTATTTTGAACAACTTATTCAAGATGACTCAGATGCAGACTAGCTTTGGTTTTAACATGCTTGCTATCCAAAATGGTGTTCCAAAGATTTTATCGCTTCGCCAAATCTTGGATGCATACATTGAGCACCAAAAAGAAGTTGTGACTCGTCGTACTCAATTTGATAAAGAGAAAGCCGAAGCACGCGCACATATCTTGGAAGGTTTGCTGATTGCACTAGACCACATCGACGAAGTTATTCGTATTATCCGTGCCAGTGAAACTGATGAAGAGGCTCAAGCAGAATTGATGAGCAAGTTCAAGCTTTCTGAACGTCAAAGTCAAGCAATCCTAGACATGCGTCTCCGTCGTTTGACAGGTTTGGAACGTGATAAGATTCAGTCAGAGTATGACGAATTGATTGCTTTGATTGCTGATTTAACTGATATTCTTGCAAAACCAGAACGCGTAGCACAAATCATCAAAGAAGAATTGGATGAAGTCAAACGGAAGTTTGGAGATAAACGCCGTACTGAGTTGATGGTTGGTGAAGTCTTGACACTTGAAGATGAAGACTTGATTGAAGAGTCTGATGTTCTCATCACTTTATCAAATAAAGGCTACATTAAACGTTTGGACCAAGACGAGTTTACTGCCCAAAAACGTGGTGGACGTGGCGTACAGGGAACAGGAGTCAAGGATGATGACTTTGTCCGTGAGTTGGTTTCTACCAGCACCCATGATCACTTGCTCTTCTTTACCAACAAAGGTCGTGTCTATCGTTTGAAAGGTTATGAAATCCCAGAATATGGTCGTACAGCCAAGGGATTACCTGTAGTGAACCTCTTGAAACTGGATGAGGGAGAAAGTATCCAAACCATTATTAACGTCGAATCAGAACGAAGTGATGATGCATACATCTTCTTTACGACTCGAGCAGGTATTGTTAAGAGAACTAGCGTAAAAGAATTTGCTAACATTCGTCAAAATGGTCTAAAAGCCTTGAATTTGAAAGATGAGGACGAATTGATTAATGTTCTTCTGACTCAAGAAGATACTGATATCATCATTGGTACTAAATTGGGATATGCAGTTCGTTTTAATCAATCATCCGTTCGTAGCATGAGTCGTAGTGCTACAGGTGTTAAAGGAGTAAATCTTCGTGAAGGTGATGCTGTAGTTGGTGCTAGAGTGATTACCGATCAAGATGAAGTTCTTATCATTACTGAAAAAGGATACGGTAAGCGTACAGTTGCCACTGAATATCCAACTAAAGGTCGTGCTGGTAAAGGTATGAAGACTGCTAATATTACAGATAAGAATGGTCATCTTGCTGGTCTTTTAACAGTAAAAGGCGACGAAGATTTGATGGTTATCACAGATACCGGTGTCATGATTCGTACAAATGTTGCCAATATTTCTCAGACTGGACGTTCAACTATGGGAGTTAAGGTTATGCGTCTAGATGAGAACGCTAAGATTGTAACCTTTACAACAGTTGCGGCAGCTGAGAAAGAAGAAGTTGGGGCAGAAAACGAAACAGAAAGTGAAGAATAATGTCTCAAAAAAGAACTAAGAGTAAAAAAAATAAACGTAAGAATCTGCTGATTAATATTTTAGCTGGCTTTCTAATCCTTTTGTCTCTAGCATTGATTTTTAACTCGAAGATACGTGATGTAATTATGATTTGGAATACCAATAAATATCAAGTAAGCCAGATTTCAAAAGAGGAAATTGAGGGAAATAAAACTGCTACTGGAAATTTTGATTTTGACTCTGTAAAATCCTTATCTTCAGAGGCAGTACTTTCTGCTCAATGGAGTTCCCAGCAACTTCCAGTAATTGGTGGTATTTCTATCCCAGAACTTGAAATGAACTTGCCTATTTTTAAGGGGCTGGATAATGTTAACCTTTTCTATGGCGCTGGAACGATGAAAGCTAATCAGGTTATGGGACAGGGAAATTATTCGTTAGCAAGTCACCGTATTTTCACTGGTAAAGATGCAGATCAGAAGCTATTTTCACCCTTAGCACGAGCTACTAATGGAATGTTCATTTATCTAACTGATAAAGAAAAGGTTTATAAATATGAAATAGTAGAAGTTAATAGGGTTACTCCAGATCGCATCGATGTTATTGAAGACCGAGATGGAGTTGACGAGTTGACTTTAGTAACATGTGAAGATGCTAATGCTACAGAACGGATTATTGTTAAAGCAAATTTGAAAGAAGTTAAAAACTATTTAGAAGCTTCCCCAGAAATATTGCAATCATTTAATAAACCATATAAACAATTTTATGAATAGTAGAAGAGGTTGGGACAAAAGAGCCCGACCTCATTTTTTATTAGCAATCAAACTTTGACGCGGTAGCTGATTGAACTTTTTGTTCGTCTTTTAGACTCCAAAAAGCTCCTAATCATCCTCGCGGGGCTGGGACTACGAAATCGAGACTTTGTCTATCGATTTCTGTCCCACCGCCTTTTCTTGTCAATTTCAGAAAATAGATTAGGTAAAGACTTTTCAATTTCTCCAAAAAGTAGTATAATGTTTCTATTATAGAAATTTTTAGAAAATTCAAAAAGAGGTTTGTTATGGGATACACAGTTGCTGTTGTTGGTGCTACAGGTGCCGTTGGTGCTCAAATGATCAAAATGTTGGAAGAATCAACTCTTCCAATCGATAGGATTCGTTACCTTGCATCTGCACGTTCTGCAGGAAAGGTCTTGCAATTCAAGGGCCAAGATGTGACTATTGAAGAAACAACAGAAGAAGCTTTTGAAGGAGTTGATATTGCTCTCTTCTCAGCTGGAGGTTCAACTTCTGCAAAATACGCACCTTATGCTGTTAAAGCAGGGGCAGTAGTTGTAGATAACACTTCTTACTTCCGTCAAAATCCTGATGTACCATTGGTAGTACCTGAGGTCAATGCCCATGCTCTTGATGCTCATAACGGGATCATCGCCTGTCCTAATTGTTCAACTATTCAAATGATGGTTGCTCTAGAGCCGGTTCGTCAAAAATGGGGCTTGGACCGTATCATCGTATCAACTTATCAAGCAGTTTCAGGTGCTGGTATGGGAGCTATTCTTGAAACTCAACGTGAGCTTCGTGAAGTCTTAAATGACGGTGTGAATCCACGTGATTTGCATGCGGAAATCTTGCCATCAGGTGGAGACAAGAAACATTATCCAATTGCTTTTAATGCTCTTCCTCAAATCGACGTCTTCACTGATAATGACTACACTTATGAAGAAATGAAGATGACAAACGAAACTAAGAAAATCATGGAAGACGATAGCATTGCCGTTTCAGCAACTTGCGTGCGTATTCCTGTCTTGTCAGCTCACTCTGAGTCTGTTTACATTGAAACAAAAGAAGTGGCTCCAATCGATGAAGTCAAGGCTGCGATTGCTGCCTTTCCAGGTGCAGTTCTTGAAGACGATGTGGCTCACCAAATCTATCCTCAAGCAGTCAATGCTGTCGGTTCACGTGATACATTTGTCGGACGTATCCGTAAAGACTTGGATGCTGAAAAAGGGATCCATATGTGGGTTGTTTCCGATAACCTTCTCAAGGGTGCTGCTTGGAACTCGGTTCAAATTGCAGAAACCCTTCATGAACGTGGTCTAGTTCGCCCAACAGCTGAGTTGAAGTTTGAATTGAAATAGGGAGCAAAACAGAAATCAGTAACTCGAAGAGTTGTTTTCTTCCTCGCTAGCTAGCGAATCTACTTATTTTACGAACAGAACGGGAGGCAAAGGCAAGTATGCCCCAGCCTCTTTCTTATATAGAGAAAGGTTTTCCTATGTCTTATCAAGATTTAAAAGATTGTAAAATTATCACTGCTTTTATTACTCCTTTTCATGAAGATGGTTCAATAAATTTCGACGCTATTCCAAAGTTGATTGAACACTTATTGGCACATCATACAGATGGAATTCTCTTAGCAGGTACGACTGCTGAGAGTCCAACCCTAACCCACGATGAAGAGTTGCAGTTGTTCGCGGCTGTACAAAAGGTTGTTAACGGCCGTGTTCCTTTAATTGCGGGTGTTGGTACTAACGATACTCGCGACTCGATCGAGTTCGTTAAAGAAGTAGCGGAGTTTGGTGGTTTTGCAGCCGGTCTAGCGATTGTACCTTACTACAATAAACCATCTCAAGAAGGTATGTACCAACACTTTAAAGCCATTGCAGACGCATCAGATTTGCCAATTATTATCTATAACATCCCAGGTCGTGTAGTTGTCGAAATGACTCCAGATACTTTACTTCGTTTGGCTGACCATCCAAATATTATCGGTGTCAAAGAATGTACTAGTCTTGCCAATATGGCCTACTTGATTGAGCATAAGCCTGAAGACTTTTTGGTATACACTGGTGAAGATGGAGATGCTTTCCATGCTATGAATCTTGGTGCTGACGGTGTAATTTCTGTTGCTTCTCATACGAATGGTGATGAAATGCATGAAATGTTCACTGCGATTGAAGAGAGTGATATGAAGAAAGCGGCATCTATTCAACGTAAATTTATTCCCAAGGTTAATGCTCTCTTCTCATACCCAAGTCCTGCACCTGTTAAGGCAGTACTCAACTATATGGGATTTGAAGCTGGTCCAACTCGCCTCCCATTGGTTCCTGCGCCTGAAGAGGATGCTAAACGCATTATCAAGGTTGTTATTGACGGAGACTACGAAGCAACTAAAGCGACTGTCACTGGAGTTCTTCGACCTGATTACTAATATAACTAAGATAAATAGAAACTTCCTAACAAGTAAAATTGTTGGGAGTTTTTTTCTTTTTCTACGAATAGTTAAATAGAGAGAGAAAAAGGAGTCGATCATGAAAATTAAGATTGATAATTTTGAAATTTATAAGCTAAAGCAAGCAGGATTAAGTAATCAGCAGGTTCTGAAAGTACTTCAATACGGAGAAATTTATGATCAGGAATTGAGTTTAGAGACAATCGCTGAAGCCTCGGAGTGTCGTAACCCAGTAGTTTTTATGGAGCGGTATCATAAGCTGACTTTTGAAAGTATGGAACGTTTAAAGAAAGATTTTGAAAAGTTCCCATCATTTTCGATTTTGGATGATGTTTATCCAATTGCACTCAGTGAAATTTACGATGCACCTGTATTGCTTTTTTATAAAGGAGATTTAAATCTCTTAAAATTACCAAAGATAGCAGTTGTAGGTAGTCGCTCTTGTAGTCAAACCGGAACCAAATCAGTCCGGAAAGTCATCGAAGAACTGGAGAATGAATTAGTTGTGGTGAGCGGACTTGCTAGAGGAATTGACACAGCAGCCCATATGTCAGTTCTTCAAACTGGTGGCAAAACGATTGCAGTGATCGGAACTGGTTTAGACGTCCATTATCCCCGCTCCAATAAACGTCTTCAAGAATATATTGGAGACAATCATTTAATACTAAGTGAGTACGGACCAGGGGAAGAACCCTTGAAATTTCACTTTCCTGCCAGAAATCGCATTATTGCAGGATTGTGTCGAGGAGTTATCGTTGCAGAAGCTAAAATGAGATCTGGTAGCTTAATCACTTGTGAGCGTGCGATGGAGGAAGGTAGAGATGTCTTTGCGATTCCAGGTTCCATTTTAGATGGACGCTCAGACGGCTGTCATCATTTGATCCAAGAAGGAGCAAAACTAGCAACATGTGGGCAGGATATTCTCGCTGAGTTTGAGTTTTAGAAATAGAATCATTTCATTTAGCAAACTTTTCTTCTATTATATGGGTGTTAAGTCTTGACAGGTTTTTAAAAATGGTTTACACTTTATAAAGTTTAATTACTTTGAGAAGGTGTGATACTGTGGTAACGGCAACCAAAAAGAAAAAATCAACAAGTAAAAAAAATCTTGTAATCGTAGAGTCGCCTGCAAAGGCTAAAACGATTGAAAAATATCTAGGACGTAATTATAAGGTTTTAGCCAGTGTCGGACATATCCGTGATTTGAAAAAGTCCAGTATGTCAGTTGACGTTGAAAATAATTACGAGCCGCAATATATCAATATTCGAGGTAAAGGTCCTCTTATCAATGATTTGAAAAAAGAAGCAAAGAAAGCCAATAAAGTCTTTCTTGCAAGTGACCCGGACCGTGAAGGAGAAGCTATTTCTTGGCATTTAGCGCATATTTTAAATCTTGACGAGAATGATACTAACCGTGTTGTTTTCAACGAGATTACCAAGGATGCGGTAAAAAATGCCTTTAAAGAACCTCGTAAAATCAATATGGATTTGGTCGATGCCCAACAGGCCCGTCGTGTTTTGGACCGTTTAGTAGGGTATTCAATTTCACCAATTCTTTGGAAAAAAGTTAAAAAAGGCTTATCGGCAGGACGTGTTCAGTCTGTTGCGCTTAAATTAATCATTGATCGTGAAAATGAAATCAATGCCTTCCAACCTGAAGAATATTGGACGATTGATGGTGTCTTTAAAAAAGGTACCAAGCAATTCCAAGCTTCTTTTTATGGAATGAATGGCAAGAAGATGAAGTTGACTACCAATGAAGAAGTCAAAGAAGTTTTATCTCACCTTAGCAGTAAAGACTTTACTGTTGATCAAGTAGATAAAAAGGAAAGAAAGCGCAATGCTCCTCTTCCATATACAACGTCTTCTATGCAGATGGATGCTGCTAACAAGATAAATTTCCGTACTCGCAAGACTATGATGGTTGCTCAGCAACTCTATGAAGGAATCAATATTGGTACAGGTGTCCAAGGTTTGATTACCTATATGCGTACGGATTCTACTCGTATCAGTCCAGTTGCTCAGAATGAAGCTGCTAGCTACATCAATGAACGTTTTGGTAGTAAGTATTCTAAACATGGTAGCAAGGTGAAAAATGCCTCTGGCGCTCAAGACGCCCACGAAGCTATTCGTCCTTCAAGTGTCTTTAATACTCCTGAAAAAATTGCTAAGTATTTGGATAAAGACCAGCTTAAACTTTATACCCTTATCTGGAACCGTTTTGTAGCGAGTCAAATGACGGGTGCTATCTTTGATACCATGGCTGTTAAACTTTCGCAAAATGGTGTTCAATTTGCAGCAAATGGTAGTCAGGTTAAGTTTGATGGTTATTTAGCCATTTACAACGATTCTGATAAGAATAAGATGCTACCAGATATGGAAGTAGGAGATGTGGTCAAACAGGTCAATAGCAAACCTGAACAACATTTCACACAACCGCCTGCACGATATTCAGAAGCAACACTGATTAAAACCTTGGAAGAAAACGGAGTTGGACGTCCATCTACCTATGCTCCAACCATTGAAACAATCCAAAAACGTTACTATGTAAGACTTGCATCTAAACGCTTTGAACCAACTGATCTAGGTCAAGTTGTTAACAAGCTGATTGTTGAATACTTCCCAGACATTGTAAATGTGAAATTTACCGCTGAAATGGAAGGTAAACTGGACGATGTTGAGGTCGGAAAAGAAGAGTGGCAACGGGTTATTGATGAATTTTACAAACCATTCTCTAAAGAGGTTGCAAAAGCTGAAGCAGAGATGGAAAAAATTCAAATAAAGGATGAGCCAGCTGGATTTGACTGTGAAGTTTGTGGCAGTCCTATGGTGATTAAGATTGGACGCTTCGGTAAGTTTTACGCATGTAGCAATTTCCCTGATTGCCGACACACACAAGCCATTGTAAAAGAAGTTGGTGTTACATGTCCAAATTGTCATCAAGGGCAAATCATCGAACGCAAAACCAAACGTAATCGTATTTTCTATGGATGCAATCGTTATCCAGAATGTGAATTTACCTCTTGGGATAAACCTGTTGGACGTGATTGTCCTAAATGTGGTCACTTCCTCATGGAGAAAAAAATCCGTGGTGGTGGGAAACAAATTGTATGTAGCAATGGTGACTACGAAGAAGAAAAGATTAAATAAAAATAATTAGGGCTGAAATGATAATTTCAGCTCTTTTTAATTTAAACTTGACAGATTTTATCTTTTTATGCTTAACTAGAAGAAGATTATTCTTACTTAGGAGTAGATATGCGCATTATTTATCTTAGCATTGGCTTTATTTCATTAGCATTGGCTATCGTTGGAGTTGCCTTGCCACTATTACCGACAACACCCTTTCTCTTGTTGTCAATAGCTTGTTTTTCAAAATCTTCTAAACGTTTTGAAGATTGGCTCTATCATACCAAGCTTTATCAAACCTATGTTGCGGACTTTAGAGAAACCAAGTCCATTGCGCGTGAACGCAAGAAAAAAATCATTGTTTCGATTTATATCTTAATGGGAATTTCGATTTATTTCGCTCCGCTTCTGCCAGTAAAAATTGCTTTAGGATGTTTAACAATATTTATAACCTATTATCTCTTTAAGGTGATTCCAGATAAGGAATAGCTAAAAAAGTAATGATTTTCCTTGATAAAAAGTAGGGGTTACTTAAAACAATATGATATAATAATATCAAATAAATCGTCAAGGAGAATCAAATGATTTACGAATTTTGTGCTGAAAATGTAACCTTGCTTGAAAAAGCTATGCAGGCAGGAGCTCGCCGTATCGAGCTCTGTGACAATCTAGCAGTTGGTGGAACAACTCCAAGCTACGGAGTGACCAAGGCAGCTGTGGAACTGGCTGCCGACTACGATACGACCATTATGACTATGATTCGACCACGTGGTGGTGATTTTGTCTACAATGACCTCGAGATTGCTATTATGCTCGAGGATATTCGTCTAACTGCTCAGGCAGGAAGCCAAGGCGTTGTCTTTGGTGCATTGACTGCTGATAAGAAGTTGGACAAGGCCAATCTTGAAAAATTGATTGCTGCATCTAAAGGTATGGAAATTGTTTTCCATATGGCTTTTGATGAATTGAGCGACCAAGATCAGTTGGAAGCCATTGATTGGCTAAGCCAAGCTGGAGTGACACGCATCCTGACTCGTGCTGGTGTATCTGGCGACTCGTTAGAGAAACGCTTTGCTCACTATCACAAAATTTTAGAACACGCTGCAGGAAAGATTGAAATTTTACCTGGTGGAGGGATTGACATGGACAACCGTCAAATCTTTATTGACCAACTGGGCGTGACACAATTACATGGAACTAAGGTTGTCTTTTAAAAAATAGAAAGGAACTGCTAGCTTTTGGTAGCAGTTTTCGCTTATGTTTGAAATTTTTAAAGCCTATCGATTTAATAGTAAAAAGTCTAAAGAGTATGGATTTATAGAAAATCAAGGTGTATGGACTTATAGTTCGACTATCTTGCAGGGAGATTTTCTCATGATGGTTGCAGTTGAGGATGGGGACTTAAGTTTTCAAGTTTATGACCAAGAAACTGGTGATCTATATCCTCAAGTTCACATGAAAAGTATGAGAGGTACTTTTGTCGGAAGTGTTCGAGAGGCTTGTTTAGAAGTTCTTTATGACATTCGAAAGACCTGTTTTGAGGTGCAGGATTATATCTGTCCACAAACAAAGAGAATCATGACACTTGTTCAAGAAAAGTATGAAAACCAATTAGAATACTTATGGGAAAAATCACCTGATACGGCAGTTTTACGTCATGAAGATAATCAGAAGTGGTATGCGGTTCTAATGAAGATTTCCTGGGAGAAACTAGATAAGGCACAAGGAGGGCAAGTAGAAGTCGTTAATCTTAAGCATGACCAAGTAGCTGACTTATTACTACAAAAAGGCATTTACCCTGCCTTTCATATGAATAAACGCTATTGGATAAGTCTGCCACTTGATGATACTTTATCGGATGAACAGGTTCTTGAACTATTTGAAAGAAGCTGGTTTTTAACCTCTAAGAAATGAAGGAACAAATTTGAGTTTTCAAATACTTTCAATTCGCAAAATATTCTCTATTGAAGAAATTTTCAGAAAATATTGGATTTTTTCTTGACAAGCAGTTTTCCCTATGCTAGAATACTAAACAAGACATCAAACAAAGGAGAAAGTCAAACATGAAAACAGCTAAGTTTAATCAATTTGCTTTGTTGTTGAGGTACTCGGGCTAGTGCAGAAGCATTAGTCCTGTTTGGCTTACCAAGCGGGAGTAAATCAACATCTCGCTTGGTATTCCGAGCGAGATGTTTTTTCTATATCGAAAATGTGAAGGGAGAATTCTCATGCGTGTAGTTGAGTTTTTAGATACCAGTCTCCGAGATGGTGAGCAGACACCAGGTGTCAATTTTTCAATAAAGGAAAAGGTTGCTATAGCAAAACAGCTGGAGAAATGGGGCATTTCAGCAATCGAAGCTGGTTTTCCAGCAGCTAGTCCAGATTCATTCACAGCTGTTCAAGAGATTGCCAAAGCCATGAAAACAACAGCAGTGACAGGCTTAGCTCGTTCTGTTAAATCTGATATTGACGCTTGTTATGAGGCACTGAAGGATGCCAAGTATCCACAAATCCATGTCTTTATTGCAACGAGTCCTATTCATCGTGAATTTAAGTTGAATAAGAGTAAAGAGGAGATATTGGAAGCTATTAAAGAGCATGTTTCCTATGCAAGGAGTAAGTTTGAAGTAGTAGAATTCTCTCCAGAGGATGCGACAAGAACTGAGCTTGATTTTCTCCTACAAGTCGCTCAGACAGCAGTTGATGCAGGTGCGACCTATATCAATATTCCTGATACTGTTGGTTTTACTACACCTGAGGAATATGGAAGTATCTTTAAATATCTGATTGACAATGTAAAAACGGACCGTAAGATAATCTATTCCCCTCATTGTCACGATGACCTTGGGATGGCGGTTGCAAATAGCCTTGCTGCTGTTAAGAATGGTGCAGGACGTGTTGAAGGAACCATTAACGGCATTGGAGAACGAGCTGGGAATGCTGCTTTAGAAGAAATAGCGGTGGCCCTCAATATTCGCCAAGATTATTATCAAGCAGAGACAAGTATTGTTCTAAACGAAACGATTAATACGTCCGAAATGGTCTCTCGCTTCTCAGGAATTCCAGTTCCAAAAAATAAGGCAGTTGTAGGAGGAAATGCCTTCTCTCACGAATCAGGTATTCACCAAGATGGTGTTCTTAAAAACCCTCTTACCTATGAAATTATCACACCTGAACTGGTGGGTGTCAAGAGCAACAGTCTTCCGCTTGGGAAATTGTCTGGTCGCCATGCTTTTGTTGAGAAACTAAGAGATTTGGCCCTAGATTTTACAGACGAGGACATCAAACCACTTTTTGCTAAGTTCAAGGCCTTAGCAGATAAGAAGCAAGAAATCACAGATGCTGATATTCGAGCTCTGGTAGCTGGCACCATGGTTGAAAATCCAGAGGGCTTCCACTTTGATGATCTACAACTCCAAACTCATGCGGAAAATGATATTGAAGCGACTGTTAGCTTGGCTAATTTGGATGGTGAAAAGGTTGAATTTAATGCAACAGGACAAGGTTCGGTTGAGGCCATCTTTAACGCTATCGACAAATTCTTTAATCAATCTGTTCGCTTGGTATCCTACGCCATTGATGCAGTAACAGACGGGATTGATGCTCAGGCACGTGTCTTAGTTACTGTTGAAAACAGAGATACTGAAACAATCTTTAACGCAGCAGGTCTTGATTTTGATGTGCTAAAAGCATCAGCTATTGCCTATATCAATGCCAATACCTTTGTTCAAAAAGAGAATACTGGCGAGATCGGTCCAAATGTTTCCTACCGCGATATGCCTAGTCTTTAAAGGAGAATACCATGACAAAGAAAATAGTTGCCCTAGCAGGGGATGGGATTGGACCAGAAATCATGGAAGCTGGTTTAGAAGTTCTTGCATCGATAGCTGAAAAAACAGGATTTGACTTTGAGATAGACAGACGCCCTTTTGGAGGTGCTGGTATTGATGCTACAGGATATCCCTTACCAGATGAAACACTCAAGGCATGTAGAGAAGCAGACGCTATTCTCCTAGCAGCTATCGGTAGTCCCCAGTATGATAATGCCGCAGTTCGACCTGAACAAGGCTTGCTGGCTCTTCGTAAGGAACTCAATCTCTATGCTAATATTCGTCCGGTTAAAATCTTTGATAGTCTCAAGCATTTATCACCTCTTAAGCCCGAACGAATTGCTGGTGTTGACTTTGTTGTAGTGCGTGAGTTGACAGGTGGGATTTACTTTGGTGAACATATCCTTGAAGAGAAATCGGCACGTGATATCAACGATTATAGCTATGAGGAAGTAGAACGGATTATACGTAAGGCTTTTGAAATTGCAAAAGGTCGAAATAAAATTGTTACTAGTATTGATAAGCAAAATGTGTTAGCAACTTCAAAACTCTGGAGGAAAGTGGCTGATGAAGTCGCAAAAGATTTTCCGGATGTAACCTTGGAGCATCAGCTGGTTGACTCAGCTGCCATGCTCATGATTACAAATCCAGCCAAGTTTGATGTTATCGTGACAGAGAATCTTTTCGGAGATATCTTATCTGATGAATCAAGCGTTCTATCTGGTACACTTGGAGTTATGCCATCGGCTAGTCACTCTGAAAATGGACCGAGCCTTTATGAACCGATTCATGGTTCAGCACCTGATATAGCAGGTCAAGGCATTGCCAATCCCATTTCCATGATTTTATCAGTTGCGATGATGTTGCGTGATAGTTTTGGACGTTATGAGGATGCGGAGCGTATCGAGCGTGCTGTTGAGTCAAGTCTAGCTGCAGGAATTTTAACGAGAGATTTAGGAGGACAGGCTTCGACTAGAGAAATGACAGAAGCCATCATTGCAAGACTATGAAACTAAACGAAGGAATTACTTTTGCTCTCTTAATTTGGAACCTTTTGATTTTTGTCATCTATGGCATTGACAAATCCAAAGCTAAAAGAGGTGCTTGGCGAATCCCAGAAAAATATTTATTATCATTTGCATTCTTTTGTGGCGGTTTTGGTGCCTGGTTGGCAGGAATTACTTTTCACCACAAGACCAGAAAATGGTACTTTAAAACAGTTTGGTTCCTAGGGATAGTGACTACACTAGTAACTTTGTATTTGATATGGAGGTAATGAATGGTAGGAAAATCGATTTTTGATAAATTATGGGACCTCCATGTGATTACAGGAGAAGAAGGACAGCCTCAACTCATGTATGTAGATCAGCACTATATTCACGAGGTGACCAGTCCTCAAGCTTTTCAAGGATTGCGAGATGCAGGACGTAGATTGAGACGACCCGATTTAACATTTGGGACATTTGACCACAATGTTCCAACTGTCAATATATATGATATTCGAGATGTAATCTCCAAAGCACAGATTGATAAGTTAGCTGAAAATGTTGAGGAGTTCGGGATTGAACATGCTGCCCACGGTTCTGAAAAACAAGGCATCGTTCACATGGTTGGTCCAGAAACAGGACGAACACAACCAGGAAAATTTATCGTCTGTGGAGATAGCCATACGGCGACCCATGGAGCCTTCGGTGCCATTGCCTTTGGAATTGGGACCAGTGAGGTCGAGCATGTATTTGCCACTCAAACTATTTGGCAGGTTAAGCCCAAGAAAATGTTGGTGGAATTCACAGGAGTTCCTCAAAAAGGGGTTTATGCCAAGGATTTCATTTTAGCTTTGATTGTCAAGTACGGCGTTGCTTGTGGTGTTGGCTACGTGGTGGAGTATCGAGGTCAGGCCATTGATGCTCTTAGCATGGAAGAGCGAATGACCATCTGCAATATGTCTATCGAGTTTGGTTCCAAGATGGGAATCATGAACCCAGATCAGACAACTTATGACTATCTAAAGGGACGTGAGTGTGTTCCAAAGGATTTTGATGCAGCAGTAGCCGATTGGAAAAGGCTGGTTAGTGATGACGATGCCGTTTATGCCAAGGTGATTCGTATGGATGTTTCTGAATTAGCACCTATGGTGACTTGGGGAACTAATCCTGCCATGGGAGTTGACTTCGATACTAGCTTCCCAGAAATAAAAGATATGAATGATGAACGTGCTTATCATTACATGGATTTACAGCCAGGTCAGAAACCAGCAGATATCGAACTTGGCTATGTTTTTATAGGTTCTTGTACTAATGCTCGGCTTAGCGATTTGCAACTGGCTGCTCGATTTGTCGAAGAGAAGAAAATTGCTCCCAACCTGACAGCAATCGTAGTACCAGGATCTCGACCAGTCAAGCGAGCTGCTGAAAAGTTGGGCTTGGATAAGGTTTTCCAAGATGCTGGCTTTGAGTGGAGAGACCCAGGTTGCTCTATGTGTCTAGGGATGAATCCTGACAAGGTACCTGATGGTGTCCACTGTGCCTCAACAAGTAACCGCAACTTTGAAGACAGACAAGGATTTGGTGCTAAGACCCATCTTTGCAGTCCAGCTATGGCAGCAGCTGCGGCTATTGCTGGACGTTTCGTAGACGTTCGGCAAATGCCAGAGGCCCAGTAAGGAGAGGATATGGAAAAATTTACAGTTTATACAGGAACAACGGTTCCTCTTATGAACGATAATATCGATACCGACCAAATCCTTCCTAAGCAGTTTCTCAAGTTAATTGATAAGAAAGGTTTTGGGAAATACCTTATGTATGCTTGGCGTTATGTGGATGATCAGTATACTGAGGATCCAGACTTTGTCTTTAATCGGTCAGAGTACCGTAAGGCTAGTATTCTCATCACAGGGGATAACTTTGGAGCTGGTTCTTCGAGGGAACACGCTGCTTGGGCACTAGCAGATTACGGCTTTAAGGTCGTGATTGCGGGCTCTTTTGGAGATATTCATTACAATAATGAACTCAATAATGGCATGTTGCCTATTGTTCAGCCTAGGGAGGTTAGAGAAAAGCTAGCCCAACTTAAACCGACCGACCAGGTAACTGTGGACTTGGAACAACAAACAATCATAACACCAGTTGGAGAATTCACTTTCGAAATTGATAGTGAGTGGAAACACAAGCTCTTAAATGGTTTAGATGATATCGGTATTACCTTGCAGTATGAAGACTTGATTGCTGCTTATGAAAAACAACGACCAGCCTACTGGCAAGAATAAAAAATAGAAAAGGAAATAGAACTATGACAAAACACATTCAATGGAACGGAACACTTTCACAAGAAGGCTATGAGATTTTAAAAGGTGAGGGCGGATGTATCGTTTGCCCTACAAAAGTTGGTTACATTATCATGACTAGCGACAAGGCAGGACTTGAGCGCAAGTTTGAAGCCAAAGAACGTAATCGTAATAAACCAGGAGTAGTTCTCTGTGGTAGCATGGATGAGCTTCGTGCTTTAGCACAACTCAACACAGAAATTGAAGCCTTCTATCAAAAACATTGGGATGAAGACATTCTTCTTGGTTGTATCCTTCCATGGAAACCAGAAGCCTTTGAGAAATTGAAAGCATACGGTGATGGACGTGAAGAACTTATGACTGACGTGCGTGGTACTAGCTGTTTTGTTATCAAATTTGGGAAAGCTGGTGAACAATTGGCAGCTAAACTTTGGGAAGAAGGCAAAATGGTATATGCTTCATCTGCAAACCCTTCTGGAAAAGGAAACCGAGGTAAGGTTGAAGGAATCGGTGAACGTATCGAAGGAGCAGTGGATCTTGTCATCGAAGCAGACGACTATGTTGCATCTATCCAACCAGACAAAACAGTTGAAACACGATACGAACAAGGTGTGATGGTGTCTATGGTTGATAAGGATGGCAAACTCATACCAGAACAAGGTGGAGCACGTTCAATCTCACCAGCTCCAGTTGTGATCCGTAAAGGACTGGATATTGATAAAATCATGATGCATCTATCAGATACCTTTAACTCATGGGATTATCGTCAAGGTGAGTATTATTAAGATAAAACAGATAATAGAGAGTTCATAAACTCTCTATTTTTTATGAAATCATTAGTAAAATCCGAACATAATAATTTTAATGTTTCAAAATGTTTGACAAAAACTTTACCTTAGTTTATAATCGTTAAAGGAAACGTCGGAAAAGGCGTAGTGATGCGAAAGCATAGGTAGGTCATTATAAAAGAAACGAGACATCGAAATGTTAAACGAATTTCCGATTTTTGACTATGAAGATATTCAGCTAATTCCTAATAAGTGTGTTCTTCAAAGTCGAGCAGAAGCTGACACACAAGTAACATTAGGGAAGCACACCTTTAAATTACCAGTTGTTCCTTCTAATATGCAAACTATCTTGGATGAAGATGTTGCAGAACAACTTGCAAAAGGTGGTTATTTCTATATCATGCATCGCTTCGATGAAGCTGGGCGCATTCCTTTTGTGAAACGCATGCATGAAAAAGGGTTGATTGCTTCTATCTCTGTTGGTGTTAAAGATTACGAATATGATTTTGTTAGCCAATTAAAGGAAGATGCTCCAGAGTATATCACTATTGATATCGCTCATGGACATGCCGACAGTGTGATTTCAATGATTCAGCATATCAAAAAAGAATTGCCAGATACGTTTGTCATCGCTGGTAACGTTGGTACTCCCGAGGCAGTTCGTGAACTTGAAAATGCTGGAGCAGACGCTACTAAGGTCGGAATTGGTCCAGGTAAAGTATGTATCACTAAGGTCAAAACCGGTTTTGGTACTGGTGGTTGGCAGTTAGCTGCCCTTCGCTGGTGTGCGAAAGCTGCTCGTAAACCGATTATTGCCGATGGTGGTATCCGTACACACGGAGATATTGCCAAGTCAATCCGCTTCGGTGCAAGTATGGTTATGATTGGTTCTTTATTTGCAGGCCATATCGAAAGCCCTGGTAAAACTGTCGAAGTCGATGGTAAACAATTTAAAGAATACTATGGTTCTGCTTCAGAATACCAAAAAGGTGCCTATAAGAATGTTGAAGGTAAGAAAATTCTTCTTCCTGCCAAAGGACATTTACAAGATACCCTAACTGAGATGGAACAAGATTTGCAAAGTTCGATTTCTTATGCTGGAGGTCGAAAGGTAGCTGATCTTAGACATGTAGATTATGTGATTGTGAAGAACTCTATCTGGAATGGAGATGCTCACTAAAAAATATCATTACTTATTTATGCCATGAATAGGCGTGGCGTTTCTACAAGGTACCGTAAATACCTAACAATGAGTAAGTCGAAGAGAGATAAAAAGAAGCAGGCTATCTGTTTCAATCTTTCCAAGGGACTTACGTTGTAAGTCCCTTTTTATTTCGGAGGTTAATGTGAAATTACTAGAGGAACGTATTTTAAAAGATGGGAATATTCTAGGTGAGAATATTCTTAAGGTGGATTCCTTCTTGACTCACCAAGTTGATTATAAGTTAATGCGTGAGATTGCTCGTACTTTTGCAGAGCATTTTAAAAATGCTGGTATTACCAAAGTCGTAACCATTGAGGCATCTGGAATTGCCCCAGCCCTTTATGTGGCTGAACAGTTAGATGTACCCATGATTTTTGCTAAGAAGGCAAAAAATATTACTATGAATGAAGGAATTTTGACTGCTGAAGTTTATTCTTTTACTAAACAAGTAACTAGTACCGTATCTATTGCAGGTAAGTTCTTATCTCCTCAAGATAAAGTATTAATTATTGATGATTTCTTGGCTAATGGTCAAGCAGCTAATGGTTTGATTCAGATTATTGAACAGGCTGGTGCTACAGTTGAGGCCGTCGGAATTGTGATTGAAAAATCCTTCCAAGATGGTCGTGAGCTGTTAGAAAAATCAGGTCATCAGGTAGTATCACTTGCTCGTTTAGAGCGTTTTGAAAATGGAAGAGTTATCTTCAAGGAGGCAGACATCTAATGAAACAACAGGAAAAACACTCACAGGCAGCCGTTCTTGGTTTGCAACACTTACTTGCTATGTACTCAGGTTCAATCCTAGTACCCATCATGATTGCAAGTGCTTTGGGGTATTCAGCTCAACAGTTGACCTACCTTATCTCAACAGATATCTTTATGTGCGGGGTTGCAACTCTTTTACAATTGCAACTCAATAAACACTTCGGTGTTGGATTGCCAATCGTTCTTGGGGTTGCCTTCCAGTCTGTTGCTCCTCTTATCATGATTGGTCAGAGTCATGGTAGCGGTGCTATGTTTGGAGCTTTGATTGCTTCAGGGATTTATGTTATCCTGATTTCAGGTATCTTCTCTAAGGTTGCCAATCTTTTCCCTGCAATCGTAACTGGTTCTGTTATCACAACTATCGGATTGACCTTGATTCCAGTTGCTATTGGAAATATGGGAAATAACGTAGAAAAACCAACTGGACAAAGTCTAGCCTTGGCAATGATTACTGTTCTCATCATTCTTTTGGTCAATATCTTTACAAAAGGATTTATCAAATCTATTTCGATTTTGATTGGTTTGATTGCCGGTACGATTATTGCAGCGACTATGGGCTTGGTTGATTTTTCTCCAGTAGCAGAAGCTCCACTGGTTCATATCCCAACTCCATTTTACTTCGGTGCTCCACAATTTGAGATTTCATCTATTGTCATGATGTGTATCATTGCTACTGTATCCATGGTAGAATCAACAGGTGTATATCTTGCCCTTTCTGATATTACTAAAGATCCAATTGATAGCACTCGTCTCCGTAATGGTTATCGTGCTGAAGGTCTCGCTGTTTTACTTGGTGGACTTTTCAATACCTTCCCTTATACAGGATTTTCACAAAACGTAGGTTTGGTGAAACTTTCAGGTATTCGTACTCGTTTGCCAATCTACTACGCAGCTGGTTTCCTTATCTTACTCGGTCTTTTGCCTAAGTTTGGTGCCTTGGCTCAGATTATTCCTAGCCCTGTTCTTGGTGGAGCAATGCTCGTCATGTTCGGTTTTGTGTCTCTCCAAGGGATGCAAATCTTGGCTCGTGTAGACTTTGAGCACAATGAACACAACTTCCTCATTGCAGCAGTGTCTATTTCTGCTGGTGTGGGATTAAACGGAAGCAATCTCTTCAATACTTTACCGACTGAATTACAAATGTTCTTCTCAAATGGTATTGTCATTGCGAGTGCTGTAGCCATCATCTTGAATGCTATTTTGAATCGTAAAAAATAAAAATAAATGAGAAGTGATAGAAATATCCTTCTCATTTTCTTTTTTAGAGCTTGAATATTGTTTCTATAGTCCTTTTTATGGTAAAATGGTTTTATGAATGAAAGAATGAAAGAGCTCGTTGAGTTGCTCAATCGCTATGCGACAGAGTATTATACAAGTGACAATCCATCTGTATCTGATAGTGAGTATGACCGTCTTTATCGTGAATTGGTAGAGTTAGAAAAAGCTCATCCGGACCAAGTCTTGCCAGAAAGTCCGACACATCGTGTAGGTGGAAAGATTCTTGATGGATTTGAAAAATATAGTCATCAGTATCCTCTCTATAGTTTGCAGGATGCTTTTTCACGTGAAGAATTGGATGCCTTTGATGCACGTGTCCGTAAGGAATTGAATAATGTCACTTATATTTGTGAGTTGAAGATTGATGGTTTATCGATTTCTTTGACTTATGAGCAGGGAATTTTTGTTGCTGGTGCGACTCGTGGTGATGGTTCAATTGGTGAAAACATCACGGAAAATCTTAAACGAGTGAAAGACATTCCTTTATCTTTACCAGAAAAATTAGATATCACTGTTCGTGGTGAATGTTATATGCCGAGAGCTTCTTTCAATCAAGTCAATCTTGCTCGTCAAGAAAACGGCGAGTCTGAATTCGCCAATCCACGAAATGCTGCTGCAGGTACTCTTCGCCAGTTAGATACAGCAGTAGTAGCTAAGCGTAATCTTGCAACCTTCCTCTATCAAGAAGCAAGCCCTTCAACTCGGGATAGCCAAGAGAAGGTTTTGGAACATTTAGAACAATTGGGTTTTGTTGTTAATCCAAGACGCCTATTAGCACACAGCATGGATGAAGTTTGGAAGTTTATCCAAGAAGTAGGTCAAGAAAGAGACCAATTGCCTTATGATATCGACGGTGTCGTAATTAAGGTCAACGACCTAGCTGGTCAAGAGCAACTTGGATTTACAGTTAAAGCGCCTAAGTGGGCAGTCGCTTATAAGTTCCCTGCAGAAGAAAAAGAAGCAAAACTGCTTTCTGTTGACTGGACAGTAGGACGAACTGGTGTCGTAACTCCGACTGCCAATCTTACTCCGGTGCAATTGGCAGGTACAACAGTTAGTCGTGCAACGCTTCATAATGTTGACTATATCGCTGAAAAGGATATCCGCAAGGATGATACAGTCATTGTTTACAAAGCGGGTGATATCATACCAGCCGTTCTACGAGTGGTGGAGTCTAAACGTGTGTCGGAGGAAAAACTAGATATCCCAACAAACTGTCCAAGTTGTGAGAGCAAGCTGTTACACTTTGAAGATGAGGTGGCTCTTCGTTGTATAAACCCACGTTGTCCAGCTCAAATCAAGGAAGGTCTAATTCACTTCGCATCTCGTGACGCCATGAATATCTCTGGCCTTGGCCCATCAATCGTGGAGAAATTATTTGCTGCTAATTTGGTTAAGGATGTTGCAGATATTTATAGCTTGACTGTGGAAGATTTTCTCTTATTAGATGGTATCAAGGAGAAATCAGCTCAAAAACTTTATCAGGCTATTCAAACTTCTAAAGAAAATTCTGCTGAAAGACTTTTGTTTGGTTTGGGGATTCGTCATGTAGGAAGTAAGGCAAGTCAGTTGCTTTTACAAAACTTCCACTCAATCGAATCGCTAGCACAAGCCAGTCCTGAAGAAGTTGCAGGCATTGAAAGTTTGGGAAGTGTCATTGCTCAAAGTCTCCAATCTTATTTTGAGACTGAGGGCGCTAAAATCCTTTTAAGAGAATTGAAAGAATTAAATGTTAATCTAGATTATAAAGGACAGGTCGTTGTAGCAGATGCTGCCTTATCAGGTCTAACAGTCGTATTGACAGGAAAACTTGAACGTCTTACTCGCTCGGAAGCTAAAAGTAAACTCGAAAATCTTGGAGCCAAGGTAACGGGTAGTGTATCGAAGAAGACGGACCTTGTGGTAGCAGGAGCAGATGCAGGTAGCAAACTCCAAAAAGCACAAGAACTTGGAATTGAGATTCGAGATGAAGCTTGGTTGGAGAGTTTATAATCATTACACACTAAAGAATGACTATCTTAGATTTCTTGCTCCAATTCGAAAATTTAAACAAGAAATTATTTTTTTAAAATTTAACAATTAGAAATTAGGGAGAACTATGTACAATTATCCTGTACTTATTCATTATCATCGTAAGGATGAGGCTTATAAAGATTGTAGTTTTAGTAAAAAGCCTCTTGATACAGTTGAGTTAGTAAAAGAAGAAGAGTATTTTGGAGAAAAATTTTCTTTAACTCAATCTAGCGAAAAAGCTATCGAAACGATGACTTTTGTAATTACAAAAGACGGTGTTTCAAAAGAGTATCCAATTCGTTTCAATTATTATCCACTTCTAACGGAAGTTTGGATTTTAGATGGAGATGACACTGTTTATTATTCTGAAAATCCAGCTATTGCAAGTCCACACTATAAAGATCAAAATCCATTTGCTTTTGATAAAGCGATTAACAGTGCCAGTTTTGATCACCATTGGGGTTACCAAGGAGAGTTGGGATACCAGGTTTCCGAAGAAGAAACAAGCTTTAAACTTTGGTCGCCAACAGCAACAACTGTACAAGTTGTAGTCTATGAATCAGCTAGCAATGACGCTCCTATCCTAAAAACGTATGAGATGAAGCGTGGAAATAGTTATTCTTATAGTCACAAATATAATACAATAGGAGTTTGGGATTTGACAGTTCCTGAAAGTCTTGCAGGTCGTGCCTATCAATATCTGATTGATTTTCCACATCATCAATCATTGACACGTGATCCATATACCATCGCGACAAGTCCAGATGGCAAACGTTCAGCGATTCTTTCAAAAAAAGAACGTCAAGTTGAAGGTTTTGAAGTTAAGAATGGAACGGAAGCAACTTGGCGATTAGAAAATCCTTGTCAAGCGGTTATTTACGAAATGCATATTCGTGACTTGACCAAGTCTGAAACTTCTGGTGTTTCTCCAGAATTAAGAGGAACATTCTTGGGTGCTGCCCAAACTGGAACAGTCAATCACTTCGGTCAGTCTACTGCATTTGACTACATCAAAGAACTTGGTGTGAACTATGTTCAACTGCAACCAATTGCTGATCGTCACAAAGAGTATGATGCAGATGGAAATGTGACCTACAACTGGGGTTACGATCCACAAAACTACAATGCACCAGAAACCAGCATGTCTACGAATCCAAATGATCCAGGTCAAGTCATCCGCGATTTGAAGACGATGATTCAAGCTTATCATGATGCTGGAATTGGCGTTATTATGGATGTGGTGTACAACCATACGTTTTCAACTGTTGATGCCCCATTCCAAACAACGGTTCCAGACTATTATTACCGAATGAACCGCGATGGAAGTTATCAAAATGGAACAGGTGTAGGAAACGAGACTGCCAGTGAACACGAAATGTTTCGTAAGTACATGATTGATTCATTACTCTATTGGGTGAATGAGTTTAATATCGATGGTTTCCGCTTTGACTTGATGGGAATCCATGACATTAAAACCATGCAGATGATCCGTTGGGCTATGGATGAAGTCGATCCTAAAATCATACTTTATGGAGAAGGTTGGGATATGGGTACTGGTCTAGCACCTTACGATAAGGCTAAGAAAGACAATGCCTATCAGTTGCCTAATATTGGATTTTTCAATGATGATCAACGTAATGCTGTTAAGGGTGCTGAAGTTTATGGTGATATCAAATCAGGCTTCGTAAGTGGTGCTGCCACTGAACCAATTGTTGCCAAAGCTATCCTTGGTAGTCGTGAACTAGGCTCTTATCTAAGCCCTAACCAGGTTGTCAACTATGTAGAAGCCCATGATAACTATAACTTGCATGATTTATTAGCGACACTTCATCCAACAGAAGACCAAGCAAGTATCATGAAAAAGGTAGAAACAGCAACTGCAATGAATCTTCTAATGCAAGGTATCTCCTTTATGGAACTTGGTCAAGAGTTTGGACGTACCAAACTGGTTCCTACAGGTGAAAACGGTGAGTTGACTCATGATGATCGCGAACGTGCCATGAACAGTTACAATGCTCCAGACGCCGTTAACCAGGTAGACTGGGACTTAATCAATGAGCGTCAAGAAAGCATAGAATTTATTCGTCAGATTATAGGTCTTAAAACAAAGAGTAGTGCCTTTTCATACCCTACATACGAGGAAGTATACCGTCACGTCTTTGTTCACACAGCTATTGAAAATAGTGGCTGGATTGTCTATGAAATTCAGGAAGATGACGAGCATTACTTAGTGGTCTTTAATGCTAAAGGAGAATCCCACTATTATGAAAATGCGGGAAACCTTGAAATGCGAATCACTAATAGTCGTTCAAACCAAGAAAACACTCTTGATAATGTGAGTGTAGCAGTCATGAATGTTTTATCCTAAGTCTTAGATTGAAGACGGAGTCAATGAAATGTAGGGCAAAGCTATTTTGTAGAGTCCAATGAATGAACAAAAATGTTTCAAAGTCTCATTTCTACTAAAAATACGAGGTCGGGATTTTTGATTCCGGCCTATACTTCTAGAAAGTCTTCTTTGAAGTCGAAAATAAAACAAAAATTTTCAGAAAAAGTAGTTCATTTTCAAGTACTGGACAGATAGAAAAAGCAGAAGTTTCATTATTAATTGAATTAAAATTAGAAAAGTTCATTACTTTTAGTGGGAGATACTTATGGATATCAATACAATTACTCTGGAAACATTCATCACGTTAAATGAAGAGGAGAAACTTCAGTGTCTTAAAGACATTAAGCATACCTACCAATTCGAAAAGATAAAGGAAATCATCTCAGAGCTTGGTTTAGAAAATTTAAGTGGTCAAGTACTTAGTGAACTAGCCAAAGTTTGTAATAATTGGAGTCAATTTGAAGAGGCAAAAACAGTTTTAGAGATAGTCTCTGAAGAAGATAGGGATGCTATTTGGTATTATAGAAATGGTTTTACCCATTGGCGTTTATCTAGTGACCCGAAGAATGACTTTAAAACTGAAGCTAATCAGGCTCTAGCTTTATTAGAAAATGCTATCAAAAATGCTGATTCCTCAACAAATCCAGTCATTGAATGGTGTATTGAGTTGGTTAAAGTAGGTTCTCTAAGGGAAGTTCTTGAAGCTAAGCCAGCAGATTATCCCTTGCTAGAAAAATACTATTTTGAAGATGTTAATGAAACTAATCAAGAAATGAAAATTGCGCAGAATAAGAAATTATACAAGAATATTACGGTAGAAGACGTTCAAAAGGCAAGAGACTCATGGGATATTATTAAACCAGTATACGAAACTGTTAACATCTATAACACCTATGAAGACTATCTCGATTCTGCAAAAATCTTTACTTTAGAACAAAGATACCTTCTGGCGATTATCTGGTATTTTATCGAAGTAAACAATGGAGGCCACTATCAATTTTTCGATAATTCGACAGGGATTGTCTGGGAAGATACTTTAAAGGGGTTGGAACTATTTGGAATGACGGAGCATGCTGTTAATTTCAAAAATCTTCTTGCATACTTTGGTGGAGCTATCTCCTTTGTTAGAGAAGAGAGATCGGAGATGCTGGCACAGATGGAAGAAGAGCATGGTGATGCTTTTTATCAGAAGTTGAATGAAGCAGATGATTTTGTTTATGATTATGATGGAAATGAGAATGAACTAAGTTTTATCAAAAAATATCCAGAGAAATTTATTTTTCAGGGAAATGCAGATAAATCGTAAAGAATAGTAAATAAAGACAGAGCAGATTGGAAGATCTGCTCTATTTTTTAGGGGAAAATCCTTGCTTTCTGAATAATTTCAATCTAAGTTGAATATCATAAATTCCATATTTACGGATTTTGAATATATTTTTTTAGAATATCAGGCTAAAAATTGCTTAAACCCGAATATTTTGTTACTATTATATAAAAAATGTAAGAAAATGAAAAGAAACGAAGATAAAACAGAAAATTAAAACGATTTTCCTGGGACACATCAGAAAATTATTTTCAGATTTTCAAAATAATTTTTAAAATATAGTAATTTACTTGAAACTTCTCTTAAAAGATAGTATAATAGAAATATAGAAAACGCTTACAATATAAAGGGGGATTTATGGATACATTAGAAGCTTTAAGAACTTTTACAACAGGCGAAAATTTCCATCTTCAGCACTATTTGGGCGCACATCGTGAGGAGAAAGACGGGGAATGGGGTTACACATTCCGTGTTTGGGCTCCAAATGCGCAAGCTGTTCATCTAGTTGGTGATTTCACTAATTGGGTTGAAAATCAAATCCCTATGGTTCGAAATGAATCTGGAGTTTGGGAAGTTTTTACAACTTTAGCCCAAGAGGGTCAGATTTATAAATATCATATCACACGGGCTAACGGTCATCAGCTTATGAAGATTGATCCTTTAGCTGTTCGGTATGAAGCACGTCCAGGAACAGGGGCTGTTTTAACAGAAATCCCAGAAAAGAAATGGAAGGATGGACTTTGGTTAGCTCGTAGAAAACGTTTGGGATTTTTTGAAAGACCAGTTAATATCTATGAGGCTCATGCAGGCTCTTGGAAGAGAAATCCAGACGGAACTCCATACAGTTTTGCTCAATTAAAAGAAGAGTTGATTCCTTACTTAGTTGAGATGAACTACACTCATATTGAGTTTATGCCTTTGATGGCGCATCCGCTTGGTTTGAGCTGGGGCTATCAACTGATGGGGTATTTTGGTTTAGAACATTCTTACGGAAGACCAGAAGAGTTTCAAGACTTTGTTGAAGAGTGTCATTTAAACAATATCGGAGTTATTGTGGACTGGGTTCCTGGTCACTTTACAATCAATGATGATGCTCTAGCTTATTATGACGGAACACCAACTTTTGAATATCAAGACCATAACAAAGCTCATAACTATGGTTGGGGAGCATTAAACTTCGACTTAGGGAAAAACGAAGTGCAATCCTTCTTGATTTCTAGCATTAAGTTCTGGATTGATTTTTATCATTTAGATGGTATCCGTGTAGATGCTGTAAGTAACATCCTTTATCTTGATTATGATAATGCACCTTGGACACCAAATAAAGATGGTGGCAATCTCAACTATGAAGGTTACTATTTCCTTCAGCGTTTAAATACTGTTATTAAGCTAGCTCACCCTGATGTCATGATGATTGCAGAAGAAAGCTCTTCGGCAACTAAAATAACAGGTCCGAAAGAGATCGGTGGTCTTGGATTTGACTACAAGTGGAACATGGGCTGGATGAATGACATTCTCCGTTTCTACGAAGAAGATCCAATTTACCGCAAGTATGATTTTAACCTTGTAACCTTCAGTTTTATGTATGTCTTTAATGAAAATTATCTTCTACCATTCTCACATGATGAGGTGGTTCATGGTAAGAAGAGTATGATGCATAAGATGTGGGGAGATCGCTACAATCAGTTTGCAGGCCTGAGAAACCTTTATACTTATCAAATTTGTCACCCTGGTAAGAAATTACTCTTTATGGGTAGCGAATTCGGTCAATTCTTAGAGTGGAAATCAGAAGAGCAATTAGAGTGGTCAAACCTTGAAGATCCAATGAATGCTAAGATGAAATACTTCACATCTCAACTGAATCAACTTTATAAAGACCATCGTTGTCTTTGGGAAATTGATACAAGTTATGATGGAATTGAAATCATCGATGCTGATAATAGAGATCAAAGTGTTCTATCCTTTATTCGTAAGGGTAAAAAAGGCGAGATGCTAGTCTGTGTCTTCAACATGGCACCGGTTGAACGTCCTGATTTTACAATTGGATTACCAGTTGCAGGTATTTACGAAGAAATTTGGAATACAGAGTTGGAACAATGGGGTGGAGTTTGGAAAGAACACAATCAAACTGTTCAAACTCAAGAAGGGTTATGGAAGGATTATGAGCAGACATTGACCTTTACTTTGCCAGCTATGGGTGCAAGTATTTGGAAAATCAAACGTCGCTTGAAACCTACAAAAAAGGAATCAAATAAATGTCAAAAAGGAGTAGAAAATGAAGAATGAAATGCTAGCTTTAATCCTTGCCGGTGGGCAAGGAACTCGTCTTGGTAAACTCACCCAAAGCATTGCAAAACCAGCTGTGCAATTTGGTGGGCGCTACCGTATCATTGACTTTGCTCTTTCTAACTGTGCCAACTCTGGAATCCACAATGTTGGGGTTATCACACAGTATCAACCTCTTGCTCTTAACAATCACATCGGGAACGGTTCAAGCTGGGGTCTAGATGTAATTGATTCAGGTGTTTCAATCCTTCAACCTTACTCTGCAAGTGAAGGAAATCGTTGGTTTGAAGGTACGAGTCACGCGATTTACCAAAATATCGACTATATCGATAGCATTAATCCTGAGTATGTTTTGATTCTTTCAGGAGACCATATCTACAAGATGGACTATGATGATATGCTCCAATCACACAAGGATAACAATGCCAGCTTGACTGTAGCTGTCTTGGATGTACCATTAAAAGAAGCTAGTCGTTTCGGTATCATGAATACAGATGCTAATAATCGTATTGTTGAATTCGAAGAAAAACCTGCCCAACCAAAATCAACTAAGGCATCAATGGGAATTTATATTTTCGATTGGAAACGTCTGCGCAATATGCTCGTTGCAGCTGAAAAGAATAATATTGACATGTCAGACTTTGGTAAGAATGTTATTCCTAACTACTTAGAGTCTGGAGAAAGTGTTTATGCCTATGAATTCAGTGGATACTGGAAGGATGTCGGCACTATTGAATCGCTTTGGGAGGCAAATATGGAATATATTTCTCCAGACAACGCTCTAGATAGTCGTAATCGTCAATGGAAAATCTATTCTCGTAACCTTATCTCTCCACCAAACTTTATTGGAGAACATGCTCATGTAGAAGACTCTCTCGTAGTTGATGGATGTTATGTAAATGGTACCGTGAAGCACTCTATTTTATCTACAGCAGCTCAAGTTCGTGAAGGAGCAGAAGTTGTTGATTCTGTCATCATGAGTGGAGCAGTAGTCGGAAAAGGTGCTAAGATTAAACGTGCCATTATTGGTGAGGGTGCTATCATTGCTGATGGTGTAGAAATTGATGGAACGGAAGAAGTAGAAGTAGTCGGGTATAACGAAGTAGTGGGGGTAGCAACAGATGAAGATTGATAAATATTCAGCGATTTTAGGAAACACTGTTGGTTTTCATGATATGTCAACCTTGACGAGTAATCGTCCTGTGGCGAGTTTGCCATTCGGAGGAAAGTATCGCTTGATTGACTTCCCACTCTCAAGTTTAGCAAATGCTGGTGTTCGTAGTGTCTTTGGAATCTTCCAACAAGATAATATCAGCTCAGTTTTCGACCACATTCGTTCAGGTCGCGAGTGGGGCTTGAATACACTACTTAGTCACTACTATTTAGGTATTTACAATACACGTGTAGAAAGTAGCACAGTCGGTAAAGAGTATTATCAACAACTCTTGACTTATTTAAAACGTTCTGGATCTAACCAAACTGTTTCCTTGAACTGCGATGTTTTGGTAAATATTGATCTTGCTCAGGTTTTCCATTTGCACAATACTACCAAATCTCCTATCACAGTTGTTTATAAGAAACTACCTAAGAAGGATATTTCAGAAGTAAATGCAATCCTTGATATCGATGAAACTGACCATGTACTTTCTCACAAGCTCTTTGATAAAAAATTAGACCAAAATCTTTACAACATGTCTACCGATATCTTTGTCGTTGATACCCCATGGTTGATTGAACGTCTTGAAGAAGAAGCTCAGAAAGAACATCCAGAAAAACTTCGCTATGTTCTTCGTGATTTGGCAGCTAAAGAAGGTGCTTTTGCCTACGAGTATACTGGCTATTTGGCAAATATTCATTCTGTAGAAACTTACTACCAAGCGAATATTGATATGCTTGATCAGCATAAATTCTACTCTTTGTTCTCTCCAAATCAAAAGATTCATACAAAGGTGAAAAACGAAGAACCAACTTATTATGCACCTGGTTGTGAAGTAAATACTTCGCAGTTTGCTTCTGGTAGTATTGTCGAAGGTAAAGTTGTTCGTTCAGTTATTTCTCGTAATGTTCAAATTCATAAAGATAGCTTAGTTAAAGAATCTATAGTTTTCCCTCGTGTTATCATTGGTGAAGGCGCTCAAGTTGAGTATGCAATTATTGATAAGGGTGCTGAAGTAGCTGATGGAGTTGTTATTCGTGGTACAGCAGAAAATCCTGTTGTCATCAAAAAAGGTGAAAAAGTAACAGAGGACATTCTTTCATGAAAATTTTATTTGTAGCAGCCGAAGGAGCCCCTTTCTCTAAAACAGGTGGCTTGGGAGATGTTATCGGGGCTCTTCCAAAATCATTAGTTAAAGCTGGTCATGAAGTTGCTGTTATCTTGCCATACTATGACATGGTGGAAGCCAAGTTTGGTGATCAAATTGAAGATGTTCTTCAATTTGAAGTATACGTTGGTTGGCGTAGACAATTTTGTGGCATTAAGAAGACAGTTTTAAATGGTGTTACATTCTACTTTATTGACAACCAGTATTATTTCTTCCGTGGTCATGTGTATGGGGATTTTGATGATGGAGAACGTTTTGCCTTCTTCCAACTTGCGGCTCTAGAAGCTATGGAGCGAATCGGATTTATCCCTGATGTCCTCCATGCTCATGACTACCATACAGCTATGATCCCTTTCTTATTGAAGGAAAAATACAGATGGATACAGGCCTACCAAAACATTAAGACTGTCTTAACTATACATAATTTGGAATTCCAAGGGCAATTCTCTGAAGGTATGCTTTGGGATTTGTTCCGAGTTGGATTTGAGCGTTATGCGGATGGTACAGTTCGTTGGAATGATTGCCTTAACTGGATGAAGGCTGGTATCCTCTATGCAGATCGTGTATCTACTGTATCGCCAAGCTATGCTCATGAAATTATGACACCAGAGTTTGGTTGTGGTTTAGATCAGATACTCCGTATGGAATCTGGAAAGCTTTCTGGTATTGTAAATGGAATCGATACAGATCTATATAATCCAGAAACGGATCCACTGTTGGATTATCATTTTAATAAATCAGACCTATCAGGAAAAGCTCAGAATAAAGCTAAACTTCAAGAAAAAGTTGGTCTTCCAGTTCGTCCCGATGTTCCAATGATTGGTATTGTGTCGCGTTTGACAAGACAGAAAGGTTTTGATGTCGTTGTTGAAGGTTTGCATCGCATGCTTCAAGAAGATGTTCAAATTGTTCTCTTGGGTACAGGTGATCCTGGTTTTGAACAAGCCTTCTCATGGTTTGGTCAAGTATTCCCAGATAAACTTTCTGCAAATATTACCTTTGATGTCAAGCTAGCACAAGAAATTTATGCAGCCTGTGATATTTTCCTCATGCCAAGTCGTTTTGAACCTTGTGGACTTTCTCAAATGATGGCTATGCGCTATGGAACATTACCACTTGTTCATGAGGTAGGCGGGTTGAGAGATACTGTTCAACCGTTTAACCCTATTGAAGGAACTGGCACAGGATTTAGTTTTGATAACTTGACTCCATATTGGCTTAACTGGGCTCTAGAAACTGCCTTGGATGTTTACTATAATCATCCAGATGTTTGGAAAAATCTTCAAGTCCAAGCTATGGAATGTGACTTCTCTTGGGATACAGCTTGTCAGTCTTACCTTGATTTGTATCACAGCATAGCAAATTAAATAAATAAAATCGTATGATGCTTTCATACGATTTTTTGAGATGATGAAAATATGGGGAATAAATGAATAAAGCTAGAGGACTCTGTGTCCTAGATGTTGATGGAACTTTGATAGAAGAAGAGGTTATTGATTTATTAGGGAAAGAGGCAGAGTGCGAAGAAGAAGTAGCCTTGCTAACAGCTCAAGCTATGAGAGGGGAATTAGACTTCGAAGCAAGTTTAAAAAAACGTGTTTCCCTTCTTAAAGGTCTCTCTATCAATGTTTTTGATAAGATTTATCATGAACTTCACCTTAGTAAAAACGCTACCCAGTTTATAAAAGTTCTTCAAGAAAATCAGATAGAAGTCGGTTTAGTATCAGGTGGATTTACCACTATCGTGGATAGATTAGCAAAAGATTTAGGAATTTCATTATATACTGCAAATCAGCTAGAAATCAGAGATGGTCATTTAACTGGAAATCTTATTGGCCCTATTATAAGCAGAGAAGTTAAAGAAAAAACATTGCTCAGTTGGGCTAAAGAGTTAGAGGTACCTTTCGAGAGGACAATAGCTATCGGTGATGGAGCTAATGACTTAAAAATGCTTAAAAGTGCAGGACTTGGTATAGCCTTTTGTGCCAAGGATATTGTGAAAAAGGAAATAAAACTTCAGGTAGATGAGAGAGATTTTGGGAAAGTTTTGGAAATGATAGACTTCCTTTAGATAGAAAGAGGAATCAAAATGAAAATTGTTATAGCACCTGACTCCTTCAAGGAGAGTCTTCCTGCAAAACAAGTGGCAGAAGCTATAAAAAGAGGATTCGAAAGGGTCATACCTAACGTGGAGTGTTTACTTTTACCTGTTGGTGATGGAGGTGAAGGAACAGTAGACGCCATTAAAAGTTCTCTAGGTTTGGAAGAAAAAACAGTCCAGGTAACTGGCCCTTTTGGTGATGAGGTTTTGATGTCTTACTTTCAAAAAGGAGAATTAGCTCTATTTGAAGTTGCAAATTTAGTAGGCCTTGCTAAAATCCCTTTTGAAAAACGTAATCCTCTAGAGATTCAAACAAAGGGAATTGGTCAACTGATTCTTCATTTGATAGACCAAGGGATTAAAGATATCTACGTCGGCGTCGGTGGTACGGCTAGTAATGATGGTGGTATTGGCATTGCATCAGGACTTGGTTACCAGTTTTATGACAAAAACGGAATTGTACTTCAAGCAAATGGTCAATCTCTATTTGATATCAGGAAAATTTCGAAGGAGGGAGTGCTTCAAATTCCTTCTGACGTACATATAAAAATACTTGCAGATGTGACCAATCCGCTTTGTGGACCTCATGGTGCTACCTTCACATTTGGAAAACAAAAGGGATTGGCTTCATCTAAATTTCAAGAAGTTGATGCTGCTATTAAAGACTTCTATAGTAAAGTTGCACCTGAAATATTAAAATTAGATGGTGCAGGAGCTGGTGGTGGTATTGCAGCTGGCTTGTGTGCCTTCGCTGGAGCAGAGATTGTATCTGGTATTCAAACTTGTTTGGATTTGATAAATTTCGATGAAAAAGTTACTGATGCAGATCTAGTGATTGTTGGCGAAGGTAGACTGGACTCGCAAAGCCTAGCTGGAAAGGCGCCAATTGGAGTAGCAAAAAGAACACCTAGGGGTGTTCCAGTTCTTGCTATTTGTGGTAGTTTATCAGAGGATTTACCACCTTTACCTTTCGAGAATATAGTCGCAGCTTTTTCCATACTTGAAAAAAGCGAACCGTTAGCAGATAGTTTTAAAAAAGCAGCTGTTTATTTAGAAAATACAGCTGCAAGTATTGCCCGAATCATGTCTTTGAGATAGAGTTAACCAAACCATTTTTTCCAGAGAGAAGTAGGAGCTTTCTGCTCTTTCTCTTGCCATAAGTCTGAAAAGGCCTTTCTGAGGTCTTTTTCTTGGGTTTGAACAGGACTATCACTGTGTATGACCATGCCAAAAGGAGAAGAGTTATGATCTTCAGAAACGATAGTTGCTTGGCAATTGTCATCTTTGGCATGTTTTAGGTAAAAGACTTGTTTATCAAATTCAACTTGAGGAGAAATTTTGATAAATAGAGGTTCAGTTTCTTTCTTTAGGGTCTCTAATATTGTTAAAAATGCCTTTTGAAATTTGTCATCATTTGCAGTGGCGAGTTCAGCGTAGCCAAGAACACGTTCTTCAAAGGTACCAAGAAAACGTCTTTGTTCGTCTGGATTTAACTTAATTCCACCATTGGCTTTTTCTAATATTTGTTTTGATACATCAGTCATAAATATAGTATATCATAAAAGTCTCTAGATAAGTCGGAAAAGAAAGCGATTACTTTATAAACTTAAGGAAAATTTGCACAAAGATAACGTTTTTTCTTGAAAAAGGTATCTTTTTGATGTATCATAGAGGTGTAAAATAATTTAACTCAAAGGAGAGTAAAAAATGTCAATTATTACTGATGTTTACGCTCGCGAAGTCCTAGACTCACGCGGTAACCCAACACTTGAAGTAGAAGTTTACACTGAATCAGGTGCTTTCGGACGTGGTATGGTTCCATCAGGAGCTTCTACTGGTGAACACGAAGCAGTTGAACTTCGCGACGGTGACAAATCTCGTTACGGTGGTCTTGGTACACAAAAAGCTGTTGACAACGTAAATAATATCATTGCTGAAGCTATTATCGGCTACGATGTACGTGACCAACAAGCTATCGACCGTGCTATGATCGCACTTGACGGTACTCCTAACAAAGGTAAATTGGGTGCTAACGCAATCCTTGGTGTGTCTATCGCTGTAGCTCGTGCTGCTGCTGACTACCTTGAAATCCCACTTTACAGCTACCTTGGTGGATTCAACACTAAAGTTCTTCCAACTCCAATGATGAACATCATCAATGGTGGTTCTCACTCAGATGCTCCAATCGCTTTCCAAGAATTCATGATCGTACCTGCTGGTGCACCTACATTCAAAGAAGCTCTTCGTTGGGGTGCTGAAATCTTCCACGCTCTTAAGAAAATCCTTAAATCTCGTGGTCTTGAAACAGCTGTAGGTGACGAAGGTGGATTTGCTCCTCGTTTCGAAGGAACTGAAGATGGTGTTGAAACTATCCTTGCTGCTATCGAAGCTGCTGGTTATGTTCCAGGTAAAGACGTATTTATCGGATTTGACTGTGCTTCATCAGAATTCTACGATAAAGAACGTCAAGTATACGACTACACTAAATTCGAAGGTGAAGGAGCTGCTGTACGTACTGCTGCAGAACAAATCGACTACCTTGAAGAATTGGTAAACAAATACCCAATCATCACTATCGAAGATGGTATGGACGAAAACGACTGGGACGGTTGGAAAGCTCTTACTGAACGTCTTGGCGGTAAAGTTCAATTGGTTGGTGACGACTTCTTCGTAACAAACACTTCATACCTTGAAAAAGGTATCGCAGAAGGTGCTGCTAACTCAATCCTTATCAAAGTTAACCAAATCGGTACTCTTACTGAAACATTCGACGCTATCGAAATGGCGAAAGAAGCTGGTTACACTGCTGTTGTATCACACCGTTCAGGTGAAACTGAGGATTCAACAATCGCTGACATCGCAGTTGCAACAAACGCAGGACAAATCAAGACTGGTTCACTTTCACGTACAGACCGTATCGCTAAATACAACCAATTGCTTCGTATCGAAGATCAACTTGGTGAAGTAGCTGAATACCGTGGATTGAAATCATTCTACAACCTTAAAAAATAAAATAGTTCAATGAACTAATAAAATCCCTTGGATATTATCCAAGGGATTTTTTCGTTGTTCTAGGGGGATGAAAAGTGCAAAATTTTTGTACAAACAAGCTGTATTTTTGCCATTCAAAGTGGAAAAAGAGATTTTTAATCATATTTTTGGTATAATAATACCCAGGAAAAACTAGAGAAAGAAGGAGGTTGAGATGGAAAAGTATTTATCGGTAACAACTTTGACCAAGTATTTGAAAATGAAATTCGATAAAGACCCATACTTGGAGAGGGTCTATTTAACTGGTCAGGTTTCTAACTTTCGAAAGCGTCCAACTCACCAATACTTTTCTCTAAAAGATGATCGAGCTGTAATACAAGCAACCATATGGTCGGGTATTTATCAAAAACTTGGGTTCGACTTGGAAGAAGGCATGAAGATTAATGTAGTCGGCCGAGTTCAAGTCTATGAACCAAGTGGGAGTTATTCAATTATTATTGAAAAGGCAGAGCCTGATGGTGTCGGCGCACTTGCCCTTCAGTTTGAACAACTAAAAAAGAAGCTTTCAGAGGAAGGTCTGTTTCAGGATCGTTTTAAACAGGCAATACCTCAATTTGCAAAAAAAATTGGAGTTGTGACTAGTCGTAGTGGAGCCGTTATCCAGGATATCATTACAACAGTTACTAGACGTTTTCCAGGTGTAGAAATTATTTTATATCCAACCAAGGTTCAAGGTGAAGGAGCGGCAGAGGAGATTGCCCGTAACATTGCTAAAGCTAATGAACGTGATGACTTAGACGTACTTATCATTGGTCGTGGTGGTGGCTCGATAGAGGATCTCTGGGCCTTTAACGAGGAAATTGTTGTTCGTGCTATTTTTGAATCGCGTTTACCGATTATTTCAAGTGTTGGTCACGAGACGGATGTTACTTTGTCAGATTTTGTAGCAGATAAGAGAGCAGCAACTCCGACTGCTGCAGCAGAACTAGCGACTCCTGTTACTAAGTTAGATCTTTTGACTTATCTGAAGAATCAAGAGAGACGTATGGCTACAGCTGTACAAAATACTTTATCTAAGAAAAAAGAATCCTTTAGAGGGCTTAGTCAATCAGTCATCTTCAGGCAACCAGAGCGTTTATATGATGGATATCTGCAACGCTTGGATCAGTTAGTACTTCGACTGAAGCAGGGATTGAATGGTGAGTTAGTTAGAAATCAACAGAAGATTCAAGCTCAAATTCACCGTTTGGAGCAATTATCACCAAATGTCAAGATTCATCGTTACCAGGATCGCCAGCTACAACTTGAAAAGTTACTTCGTAGTCAAATGGCGGTAGTATACGATGCCAAAGTTGCTGAAGTAAAACGCTTGTCAGAAGCGCTACTCATGTTAGATACGAGTCGTATCGTAGCAAGGGGGTTTGCGATTGTTAAAAAAGAGGATACCGTGGTATCTTCAGCAAAAGATTTGAAAAAAAATGACCAGGTGATGTTGATGATGCGAGATGGTCATGTAGAATTAGAGGTTAAAGATGTCAAAACAAAAGAAATTTGAAGATAATTTAGCAGAGCTTGAAACTATTGTTCAGAGTTTAGAAAATGGTGAAATTGCTTTAGAAGATGCCATTGCTGCATTTCAAAAAGGAATGGTCCTTTCAAAAGAATTGCAAGCTACGCTTGATAAAGCTGAAAAGACTTTGGTTAAAGTCATGCAAGAAGATGGAACAGAAAGCGAACTTCTATGAACAAGCAAGAAAAACTAGCCTTAGTTGAATCAGCCTTAGAGGAGTTTTATGGTGACCAGCAATTTGCGTCAAATTTAAGAGAAGCGGTTCTTTATTCCATACATGCTGGAGGTAAACGAATTCGTCCTTATTTACTTTTAGAAGTTTTGGATTCTTTGCAGGTGCCAATCACTCTAGCTCATGCCCAGGTTGCAGCATCGCTTGAGATGATTCATACAGGAAGCTTGATCCATGATGACCTTCCTGCTATGGATGATGATGATTTTCGTCGAGGGCGTTTAACCAACCATAAGAAGTTTGGTGAAGCGCTAGCCATTTTAGCAGGAGATGCCCTCTTTTTAGATCCTTATGCTTTGATAGCGCAAGCTGATTTAGGCAGCGAAGCTAAGGTAGATTTAATATCTTCTTTGTCCCTTGCTTCGGGTAGTATGGGAATGGTCGCTGGTCAAGTATTAGATATGGAAGGTGAAGGGAAACACTTAAACCTAGAAGAACTTCAGACCATCCATGCTAATAAGACTGGTAAACTCTTAGCCTTCCCTTTTCAAGCTGCAGGAATTATTGCAGGATTGGATGAAAATCTTCAAAAACAGCTGAAAACAGTTGGGGAGCTGATTGGGCTTGCTTTTCAAGTGAGGGATGATATCCTTGATGTTACTGCTAGTTTTGAGGAAATTGGTAAAACACCACTAAAAGATTTGCAAGCTGAGAAATCAACCTATCCTGCCTTGTTAGGATTAGATGAGGCAAAAGTTTTTTGTAACCAAACTTTGGATCAGGCAAATGCAAAGCTGGAAGAGATTAGTCAGTTAGTCACCTTTGATAAGGAACCAATTGTAAAAATAGTAGAAAGTTTGAGAATCAATGGCTAAGGAAAGAGTAGATGTACTTGCCTACAAACAAGGTTTATTTGAAACAAGAGAACAGGCTAAGCGGGGCGTAATGGCTGGATTAGTGATTGCAGTCCTTAATGGTGAGCGTTTTGATAAACCAGGAGAAAAAATTCCTGATGATACTGAATTAAAACTCAAGGGTGAGAAACTCAAGTATGTGAGCCGAGGAGGTTTGAAACTTGAGAAAGCCTTGGAAAATTTTGACATATCAGTTGAAGGTAAAACGACCATTGATATTGGAGCTTCAACAGGAGGCTTTACGGATGTCATGCTTCAAAATGGAGCAAAATTAGTTTATGCAGTTGATGTCGGGACCAATCAGCTGGCTTGGAAATTGCGCCAAGACTCACGTGTTGTTAGTATGGAGCAGTTTAATTTTCGTTATGCTGAAAAGACTGATTTTGAACAAGAACCTAGTTTTGCAAGTATTGACGTGAGTTTTATTTCTTTGAGTCTCATTTTACCAGCTCTACATAGAATATTGGCCGTTCAAGGAGAAGTTGTTGCACTTATAAAACCACAGTTTGAAGCAGGGCGAGAACAAATTGGAAAAAATGGTATTATCAAAGATGCCAAAGTTCACCAACATGTTTTAGAATCAGTTACTAAAATGGCAGTTGATGAAGGATTCTCAGTCTTAGGATTGGATTTCTCTCCTATTCAAGGCGGCCACGGTAATATTGAGTTTCTTGCTTATTTACGTAAGGAAGAACACGCAAGTAATCAGGTGGTTTCTGAAATAGAACCACTAGTAGAAAAAGCACATAGAGAGTTTAAAGATGAATAAAAAAGAAAGACTTGAAAAGATTAGAAGATTTGTGACTGACTATCAAATCGGCACACAAGAAGAAATCGTTGAACACTTGAGAGAAGCAGGCATTTCTGCTACTCAAGCAACTGTTTCACGTGATATCAAAGAATTAGGGATTGTAAAAATTCCTTTGAAAGACAATACATATGTCTATGAATTACCAAAGTCAGTAGTTAAAAGTTTACAGCTGGCTGAGAACAATATTGAAAGTTTTGAGAGAATGGGAAATTTCATCAACTTAGATGTTATTCCTGGGAATACAATTTTTGTGAAAAGTCAACTGACTCAAACATTTTCAGATAAGATTTTTAGCTGTTTAGCAGATGATAATTCAATTTTAATTATAGCGCGAACTGAAGAAGCAGCTGTAGAAATTGTAGAGCAAGTTAAAAAGTGGTAGGACCTTATGTTACTTGAAATTTCAATTAAAAACTTTGCCATCATTGAGGCTATTTCACTTAATTTTGAGAAAGGAATGACCGTTCTTACTGGGGAAACTGGTGCCGGGAAGTCTATCATCATCGATGCTATGAACATGATGCTGGGAGCCAGAGCAACAACAGATGTCATTCGTCATGGTGCACCTAAAGCAGAAATTGAAGGTCTTTTCTCGGTTGAAAACAGTCATGCTTTGCAAATGATTTTTGATGAGCAAGGAATAGAGTTAGGTGATGAAATCATCATCCGTCGTGAAATTTTACAAAACGGGCGTAGTGTTAGTCGTGTCAATGGACAGATGGTTAATCTATCTGTTCTTCGCTCAATTGGACAGTATCTTGTTGATATCCATGGCCAACATGATCAAGAAGAGTTAATGCGTCCCCAATTGCACATTCAGATGCTTGATGGGTTTGGTGATGCAGATTTTCTGGAACTGAAGCAAGCCTATCAGACAAACTTTGATGCTTATCGTAAAATGCGCAGGCAACTTCTTGAGATTAAGAAAAATCAAGAAGAGCACAAGGCTCGTATTGAAATGTTGGAATTTCAGATGGCTGAAATTGAATCTGCGTCCTTACAACCAGGCGAAGACCTCAAACTAAACCAAGAACGAGATAAACTTCTAAATCATAAAAATATTGCTGATACGCTAACTAACGCTTATACTATGTTAGATAATGATGAGTTTTCAAGTCTATCTAACGTCCGTTCAGCTATGAATGATATGGAAAGTTTAGAAGAGTATGATGTAGAATATCGTGAAATTTCTACTTCCTTATCTGAATCTTATTATGTTCTAGAAGATGTTACCAAACGTTTAGAGGATATTATTGAAGATCTTGATTTCGACGGTAATCATCTAATGCAGATTGAAAGCCGTTTGGATCTCATTCACGCCATCACACGTAAGTATGGTGGTAATGTTGACGATGTTTTGTTGTACTTTGCTAAAATCACAGAAGAATACAATCTTCTGACTGGTAATAATTTATCTTCAGATGATATGGAAGCAGAACTCAAAAAGTTGGAAGTAAGTCTAGTTGACTTAGCAACAAAGCTTGCATCTGCTCGACATAACTTAGCTCAACAATTAGAAATTGAGATTCAGCAAGAACTCAAAGACCTTTATATGGATAAGGCTCGATTTCAGGTTCAATTTACTAAAGGTAAGTTTACTCGTGAAGGGAATGAGAGTGTTGAATTTTATATTTCAACTAACCCTGGAGAAGACTTTAAACCATTAGTAAAAGTAGCTTCTGGTGGTGAGTTATCTCGTTTGATGTTGGCTATTAAGTCTGCCTTTTCTCGTAAGGAAGGTAAGACTAGCATTGTATTTGATGAGGTGGATACAGGAGTTTCAGGTCGCGTAGCTCAGGCAATCGCACAGAAAATTCATAAGATTGGTCAGCATGGCCAAGTTCTAGCTATTTCGCATCTTCCTCAAGTCATCGCTATCGCTGATTATCAGTTCTTCATTGAAAAGATTAGCAATGAGCATTCAACCGTTTCAATAGTTCGCTTGTTAACAGTTGATGAAAGAGTGGAAGAAGTTGCTAAAATGTTGGCTGGTGAGAATGTAACAGAAGCAGCACTTAGTCAAGCGAGAGAATTGTTGCAAAGTAAGGAGAAATAAATGACAGACTATTATGTTATTGGAGATGTCCATGGGAAAGCAGGAATGCTTGAGGACCTTCTAAAAACATGGGATGGTAAGACTCAATTACTCTTTCTTGGAGATTTGATTGATAGAGGTGAAGATAGTCGCCGAGTTCTAGAAATGGTCAAAGACTTAGTCGACAATCAGGGAGCTATTTGCTTGTCAGGGAACCATGAGTATATGTTTTTAACTTGGTTGGATAACCCTGAAGAAAGCTATGACCACTATCGTCGTAATGGTGGGGATACAACTATTAATTCTATTCTAGGCCGCCCATTGGATGCACCAGTAGATGGTGTAGCAGATGCTAAGCGTGTTGAAACTGAAGCAGCTGACTTAGTGGAGTTTATCCGTCAGATGCCTTTTGTGATTGAGACAGATAAGTATATATTCGTTCATGCTGGAATTGATTTAACTTTGGATGACTGGCATGATACTACAGATTACAAGAAAGTTTGGCTCAGAAAACTATTCCACGAAGCAGCTAATCATACTGGTAAAACGATTGTCTTTGGACATACACCAGTCTATGGTTTACTGAATCAAGAACGCGGTACAGCGGAACTTTGGATTACAGAAGACGGTAAGATTGGAATGGATGGAGGAGCTGTTTACGGCGGTGTCCTTCACGGTATTGTCTTTACTGACCAAGGTATGACTGAACGCTATTTCATCGAAAATGACGGCTTTGTCGCCGAAGATTAGTACTCCTAGCAGGGTATGGTCTTGTCAAAATATTAAAAACATTTTATAATTAATAGATACCCTGAAAGGAAGAGAATCATGAACGTAGAAGAATTGAAAAAACGACAGGAGAAGATTCGTAACTTCTCTATTATTGCCCATATTGACCACGGGAAATCAACGCTAGCAGACCGTATTTTAGAGAAGACAGAAACAGTTTCTAGCCGTGAAATGCAGGCCCAACTATTAGATAGTATGGACCTTGAACGTGAACGTGGGATTACTATCAAGCTTAATGCCATTGAGCTTAATTATACTGCAAAAGATGGCGAGACTTATATTTTCCACTTGATTGACACACCAGGACACGCGGACTTTACCTATGAAGTTTCACGTTCCCTTGCTGCCTGTGAGGGTGCTATCTTGGTAGTCGATGCTGCACAAGGGATTGAGGCTCAAACTCTAGCTAACGTTTACCTTGCCTTGGATAATGATTTGGAAATTCTTCCAGTTATCAATAAGATTGATTTGCCTGCAGCAGATCCGGAGCGCGTGCGTACAGAAATCGAAGATGTCATTGGTCTAGACGCTAGTGAAGCGGTATTGGCTTCAGCCAAAGCTGGTATCGGTATCGAAGAAATTCTCGAGCAAATTGTCGAAAAAGTCCCTGCTCCAACAGGAGACGTATCAGCACCATTAAAAGCCTTGATTTTCGACTCAGTATACGATGCTTATCGTGGAGTTATCCTCCAGGTTCGTGTTATGGATGGAGTTGTCAAACCAGGCGATAAGATTCAGCTCATGAGTAATGGAAAAACCTTTGATGTTACCGAAGTGGGAATCTTCACACCTAAAGCAGTGGGACGTGATTTCCTTGCGACAGGTGACGTTGGATATATTGCAGCATCTATCAAGACTGTTCAGGACACCCGTGTTGGTGATACAGTAACCTTGGCAACAAATCCTGCTTCAGAGCCACTATCTGGATACAAGCAGATGAATCCGATGGTTTTCGCAGGTCTCTATCCAATTGAGTCAAATAAATATAACGATCTTCGTGAAGCCCTTGAAAAATTACAACTAAATGATGCTAGTTTGCAGTTTGAACCTGAAACTTCTCAAGCGCTCGGATTTGGTTTCCGTTGTGGTTTCCTTGGATTACTTCATATGGATGTTATTCAGGAACGTTTGGAACGTGAGTTTAACATCGACCTTATCATGACTGCACCATCCGTTATCTACAAGGTTAATCAGACAGATGGTGAATCTATGGATGTATCGAACCCATCTGAGTTTCCTGATCCTACAAAGATTGCGACCATTGAAGAACCATATGTAAAGGCACAAATCATGGTACCACAAGAATTCGTTGGAGCAGTAATGGAACTAGCTCAACGCAAACGTGGTGATTTTGTGACCATGGATTATATTGATGATAATCGTGTCAATGTCATCTATCAAATTCCTCTTGCTGAGATTGTCTTTGACTTCTTTGATAAACTTAAGTCTTCGACACGTGGTTATGCAAGCTTTGACTACGAATTGTCAGAGTACCGCCCATCTAAACTGGTCAAAATGGATATCCTTCTCAACGGAGACAAGGTCGATGCCCTCAGCTTTATCGTTCACAAAGATTTTGCTTATGAACGTGGGAAACTTATCGTAGATAAACTTAAGAAAATCATTCCTCGTCAACAATTTGAAGTGCCCATTCAAGCTGCAATTGGACACAAGATTGTGGCTCGTACTGATATCAAAGCCCTTCGTAAGAATGTGCTTGCCAAGTGCTACGGTGGTGACGTTTCACGTAAGCGTAAACTCCTCGAAAAACAAAAAGCTGGTAAGAAACGGATGAAAGCTATTGGATCAGTAGAAGTTCCTCAAGAAGCCTTCCTTAGCGTTTTGAGTATGGATGAAGAATAATTGATTCCTAATACAGTTATCTTTTGACACTTATCTATTCTTTCATTAGAATAGAAGTGAAAGGAGAAGGATCATGAAAAAAATGGTCAGCTTATCTACACTTTTAGTGTGTTGCTTAACTCTCGCTGCTTGTAATACTTCAAAATCTAAAAAAGAAGTAGCTTCAGAAACAACAACAGTTCAAGAAACTACTACAGCCCAAGAAACAACAACTGTAGCCGAATCAACAATTAAAGATACACAGGTAATTGGGTCAGATGCTTATGGCTACGTAAAAGTGCCAAAATCATGGATACATTTTACAGAAGTTGAGGGTGGTGATGATATTCAGTACTGTGATGGAACGGACATCAATATCGTAACCCTAAATACTTTTAAACCAGAGCACCTTGGTGTTAGTGAAAGTGAATATGCTGCTCTTGATGCTGTTCAAGTTTCTACTAGCGTTTATCAAACTAAACAACAAAGCAAGGATTTCTCTAAAGTTTGGGGATCTAAGTCAAAAATTGGTGGTTATGACGCCTATGTCGTAAACTGTATTGCTAAAAATGGTAAATATCTAGTAATCTGGATTTTTAAATCAGACGATGGTAAGTTTAGATACGTTTCTCTAGAAGGAACACCTGAAGTTTTAAAGGATATGCTTCCATTGATTGAACAAAGTTGGACAACGAGAAATAATTAATATAAAAAAACAGGATGTATGTCCTGTTTTTTTATATCTTTTTTCAAAACTATTTAAAATTATTTGCTGTTTAAAATCAAACAAAAAAAATAAAAATCAAACAAAATACAACAAAAAATATTGACAACGGTTTCATATAGTGTTATACTTGTAACATAAAAGTTAAATATGAAGGGAGAAGATCATGGGATTAGATCATTTCTTCAGCAAAGACTTAGTCTTTTGTCTAGAAGCAGATAATCAAGAGCAACTATTTGATCAAGTTGCAACCCTATTGGAAGAAAAGAAAGTTGTTACGGATACCTATCGATCGGCTTTGATTGAACGTGAAAAAATGTTCCCAACCGGTTTAGATATGGAATTTCTAGGGAAGGACTTGCCAAATGTAGCAATCCCTCACACAGATACGATTCATAATTTAACTGAAAATGTTGTTGTGGTTCGCTTACCAAAACCAGTAACATTCCACAATATGATTGCACCTGACAAGGAAGTAGAAGTATCATTACTCTTCTTTATTATCAATAATTCAAGTTCAAGTCAAACAAACATTCTTGCTCAATTGATGGACTTCTTTACAGGTAACGGTCATCTAGAGGCGCTTTCTAAGATTACAGAACCAGAAGCTCTGTACCAGTATATCTCAGAAGCAACTGCTTAATTTTAAAATAAATAGAAACTAAAAAACGGAGGAAATCCAAATGATTAAAATTCTTGCTGCTTGTGGTGCGGGTGTTAACTCAAGCCACCAAATTAAAAGTGCTCTAGAAGAAGAGCTTTCAAACCGTGGATACGATGTACAATGTGACGCAGTTATGGTAAAAGATGTCAATGAAGACTTGATTAAAGGTTATGATATCTTCACACCAATCGCTTCAACTGACTTAGGTTTTGACCCAGGTATTCCAGTAGTTGAAGCTGGACCAATCTTGTTCCGTATTCCAGCTATGAGCGCTCCAGTTTATGACAATATTGAAGCAGCAATTAAAGAACACGGATTAAGTTAATTATTATTTTGTAAATTTCCATAAAAATAAAGGGAGGAAAATTATGGATATCATTATCGACCTAGCCAATAAGGTCTTCAAACCTATCTTGGAGATGGGTGGACCAATCATCATGCTGATCATTTTGACAGTATTGGCTCTACTTTTTGGAGTGAAATTCTCCAAAGCGCTTGAAGGTGGTATCAAACTTGCCATCGCTCTTACTGGTATCGGTGCTATCATCGGTATGTTAAATGGTGCTTTCTCAACATCACTTGCAAAATTCGTTGAAAACACTGGTATTCAATTGAATATTACCGACGTTGGTTGGGCACCACTTGCTACAATCACTTGGGGTTCAGCTTGGACACTTTACTTCTTGCTTGTGATGTTGATCGTCAACATTGTCATGCTTGCAATGAAGAAAACTGATACACTTGACGTCGATATCTTTGATATCTGGCACTTGTCTATCACAGGTCTTTTGATCAAATGGTACGCTGACAACAATGGAGTTAGCCAAGGAGTTTCACTCTTCATCGCGACTGCAGCAGTTGTTCTTGTTGGGGTTCTTAAAATCATTAACTCTGACTTGATGAAACCAACATTTGATGACCTTCTTAATGCACCAAGTTCATCACCAATGACTTCAACTCACATGAACTACATGATGAACCCAGTTATCATGGTTTTGGATAAGATTTTTGATAAACTCTTCCCAGGTCTTGATAAATACGACTTTGACGCTGCTAAATTGAATAAACGAATCGGTTTCTGGGGATCTAAATTCTTCATCGGTTTCATCCTTGGTATCGTTATCGGTTTGATGGGAACTCCACATCCAGTTCCTGGTGTTGAAGGTGCTGATAAATGGGAACTTGTTATTAAAGGTTGGTTGTCACTTGGTTTGACTGCCGGTGTCTGCTTGGAGCTATTCTCTCTTATCGGTTCATGGTTCATCGCAGCCGTAGAACCACTTTCACAAGGTATTACAAACGTTGCTACTAAACGTCTTCAAGGACGTAAATTCAACATCGGTCTTGACTGGCCATTTATCGCTGGTCGTGCTGAAATCTGGGCTTGTGCTAACGTACTTGCACCAATCATGTTGGTTGAAGCTGTGCTTCTTTCAAAAGTCGGAAATGGTATCTTGCCACTTGCTGGTATCATCGCTATGGGTGTGACTCCAGCTCTCTTGGTAGTTACTCGTGGTAAATTGCTCCGTATGATTATCTTCGGAACTCTCTTATTGCCACTCTTCCTTCTTTCAGGTACACTTATCGCACCATTCGCAACTGAACTTGCTAAAGGTGTAGGTGCCTTCCCAGAAGGTGTGAGCCAAACTCAATTGATTACTCACTCAACTCTTGAAGGACCAATTGAAAAACTATTAGGTTGGGCAATTGGTAACGCTACAACTGGTGATATCAAAGCTATCCTTGGCGCAGTAGTATTCCTTGTATTCTACGTTGGTATCTTTGCATGGTACAGAAAACAAATGATCAAACGTAACGAAGAATACGCAGCAAACGCAAAATAATTTGCTCCTAAAAATGTAAATTGTAAAAACTAGGTTGTCAGTTTCCAGCGTGGAGCAGTCAGCCTAGTTTTTTTGAAAAAATGGAGGTAACAGCTGTGATTGAATTAAAATCAGATCAATTGCATGTACAGTTTCAAACTTTTGGAGGTGCTTTATCTTCAATTAAGGATAAAGATGGTGTAGAGTATCTGTGGCAAGGTGATCCAACTTATTGGAGTGGACAAGCACCTGTTTTATTCCCAATTTGCGGATCAGTTAGAAATGATACCGTCGTTTATGAGAATAAAGACGGAAGTCATAAAATAGGAAAAATTCCGCGTCATGGATTGGTAAGAAAAAAGGAATTTGAATTAGTTGCTCAAACAGATAATTCTGTTACATTTGCTATTGAAGATACTGAGGAAATGTATGAGAATTATCCTTATCATTTCCGACTAGAAATCACTTATATTGTGACTGGTAAAATAATTCGTACAGAGTATAAAATTTACAATAAAGAATCTGAAAAGACTATGCCGTACTTTATTGGAGGGCATCCTGGCTTTAATTGTCCACTCTTAGCTGATGAAGTTTATGAAGATTACTATCTTGAATTTGAAGAGCCTGAAACGTGCTCAGTTCCGAAACCTTTCCCAGAAACAGGAATGTTAGATTTCAAAGTAAGAAGTTCTTTGTTAGACAATCAACAAGAATTGGACCTAAATTATGACTTGTTTAGCTATGATGCAGTGACATTAGATGAGTTAGAGTCCCGCAAAGTAACTTTACGCTCAAGAAAACATGATAAAGGTTTGAGACTACACTTTGAAGAATTTCCAAATTTAATTGTATGGTCAACTCTTAATAAAGGCCCTTTTATCGCCTTAGAACCATGGTCTGGCTTGTCTACTTCACTTGAAGAAGGCGATCGACTTGAAGAAAAGAAAGATGTTCGAATTTTGAAACCTGTCGATTTTGATCACGTTGGATTTGATATCGAAATTTTATAAAAAATAAACAAAAACAAACATAAATTGTTGACTTTTTCAACTAATAGTAGTATATTATGTTTATAAAGAACAATTTGTGTTTATTTTAACAAAGTGACTGTTCTAGTTTTTCTATGAAGAAAACTTATTAAGAACGGAATACGGTCTTCGTTCTTAATTAAAATTATTGTCAACAAAACTACTGGTAGCTTTTTGAGGATGATGATATCTGAATTCAAAAGTTTACTAGTCTATTATTAAAAAAGGAGTATACAATATGTCTATTGTTATTGGTGCAGATGCTGCAGGTTTAAGATTGAAAGAAGTTGTAAAAGACTTCTTGGAAAAAGAAAACTTCCACGTAGTGGATGTTACAGCAGAAGGTCAAGACTTTGTTGATGTAACTCTAGCAGTTGCGGAAGAAGTCAAGAAAGAAGAACAAAACCTTGGTATCGTCATTGATGCTTATGGTGCAGGTCCGTTTATGGTTGCTACTAAAATCAAAGGAATGGTTGCTGCAGAAGTTTCTGATGAACGTTCAGCTTATATGACTCGAGGTCACAACAACTCACGTATGATTACGATGGGTGCTCAACTTGTTGGGGACGAATTGGCTAAAAACATTGCTAAAGGCTTTGTAAATGGTAAATACGACGGTGGTCGTCACCAAATCCGTGTCGACATGTTGAATAAAATGTGCTAATTTTGACATTGAAAGAAAGGTAAGATAAAATGAGAATTGCAATCGGATGTGACCACATCGTAACAAATGAAAAAATGGCGGTTTCAGAATTTTTGAAATCTAAAGGACATGAAGTCATCGACTTTGGTACTTATGACCACGCTCGTACCCACTATCCAATTTTTGGTAAAAAAGTTGGTGAAGCAGTAGTTAGTGGCCAAGCTGATCTTGGTGTATGTATCTGTGGTACTGGTGTAGGTATTAATAATGCTGTTAACAAGGTTCCTGGTGTTCGTTCTGCTTTGGTTCGCGATATGACAACAGCTCTATATGCAAAAGAACAATTGAATGCCAACGTAATCGGATTTGGTGGTAAAATCACTGGCGAATTGCTCATGTGTGATATTATTGAAGCTTTCATCAACGCTGAATACAAACCATCAGAAGAAAACAAAAAATTGATCGCTAAAATCCAACACGTTGAAACTCATAACGATCATCAAACTGATGCCAACTTCTTTACAGAGTTCCTTGAAAAATGGGATCGTGGTGAATACCACGACTAAGAGGTGACTTATGATTTTAACAGTCACAATGAACCCATCCATTGATATTTCATATCCTTTGGATGAATTGAAAATTGATACTGTCAACCGTGTTGTAGATGTTACTAAAACGGCTGGTGGTAAAGGTTTAAATGTTACACGTGTCCTATCAGAATTTGGTGATTCGGTAGTCGCATCGGGACTTGTCGGTGGTAAGCTTGGAGAATTTCTTGTAGAAAACATTGATGATAAAGTAAGCAAACGCTTCTTTTCAATCCAAGGAGAAACACGTAACTGTATCGCCATTCTACATGGAGAAAACCAAACAGAAATTCTTGAAAAAGGCCCTGAGGTTCAAGAAAAAGAAGGACAAGATTTCTTGGCTTACTTCAAAGAACTTCTTAATACTGTAGAAGTAGTAGCTATTTCAGGTAGTCTACCAGCAGGACTTCCTGTTGATTACTATGCTAGTTTGGTTGAACTTGCTAACCAAGCTGGAAAACCTGTTGTATTGGATTGCTCAGGTGTTGCCCTTCAGGCCGTCCTTGAATCTCCACATAAACCAACAGTTATTAAACCAAATAATGAAGAATTATCTCAACTTTTAGGAAGAGAAATTTCTAAAGATTTGGGCGAATTAAAAGAAGTCCTTCAAGAACCACTATTTGATGGAATCGAGTGGATTATCGTTTCCTTAGGTGCTAACGGAGCATTCGCTAAACACGGTAACACTTTCTACAAAGTAGATATTCCAAGAATTCAAGTAGTAAATCCAGTCGGTTCTGGTGATTCTACAGTGGCAGGTATTGCTTCAGGTCTTTTCCATAAAGAATCTGATCATGAATTGTTGACTAAGGCGAATGTCCTTGGTATGCTAAATGCTCAAGAAAAAATGACTGGTCATATCAATATGGCTAACTATCAAAATTTATTTGACCAATTAATTGTGAAAGAGGTATAAAATGACTTTAACAGAAAATAAACGTGCTTGTTTGAAAAAACTCTCAGATGAAAATGGAATCATCTCAGCTCTAGCATTTGACCAACGTGGTGCTTTGAAACGTTTGATGGCTCAATACCAAACAGAAGAGCCTACAGTAGCTCAAATGGAAGAACTCAAAGTCTTGGTAGCAGATGAATTGACTAAATACGCTTCATCAATGCTTCTTGACCCTGAATACGGACTTCCAGCGACTAAAGCTCTTGCTCCAAATGCTGGTCTTCTCCTTGCTTATGAAAAAACTGGATACGACACAACAAGCACAAAACGTTTGCCAGACTGCTTGGATGTTTGGTCTGCAAAACGTATCAAAGAACAAGGTGCAGATGCTGTTAAGTTCTTGCTTTACTATGACGTAGATAGCTCTGACGAACTTAACCAACAAAAACAAGCCTACATTGAACGTATTGGTTCTGAGTGTGTGGCTGAAGATATTCCATTCTTCCTTGAAATCCTTGCTTACGATGAAAAAATTGCTGATGCAGGTTCTGCAGAATACGCTAAAGTAAAACCACACAAGGTTATTGGTGCGATGAAAGTCTTCTCAGACCCACGCTTCAATATCGATGTTTTGAAAGTGGAAGTTCCAGTCAATGTGAAATACGTTGAGGGATTTGGGGATGGTGAAATTGTTCATACACGTGAAGAAGCAGCTGCTTTCTTCAAAGCTCAAGATGAAGCAACAAATCTTCCATACATCTACTTGAGTGCTGGCGTGTCAGCTAAGCTCTTCCAAGAAACTCTTGTATTTGCCCACGAATCAGGTGCAAACTTCAATGGTGTTCTTTGTGGACGTGCTACATGGGCTGGATCAGTTGAAGCTTACATCAAAGACGGTGAAGCAGCTGCTCGCGAATGGCTCCGTACAACTGGTTTTGAGAACATTGATGAACTCAACAAAGTTCTTAAAACAACAGCAACTTCATGGACTGAACGCGTGTAAATTTCCACCCTTTTTATGTCTAAAACCCAGCTAAAAAACTTTTAAAAAAGTTGTATGTAAAGGTTTACAAAATAAAAATCTTGTGCTATACTTAAGTCACAAGTTAATAAGAGTGAGTGTTACTAAGTAATATTAGGCATGATCACAGATGACTCAGAAATTTATTTTCAGGGTTATTTGTGGTCATTTTTTATACTCTAGCTCTTAAATGACAGAACAAGGAGGTCGACATGTATCGGATATTAAATCCAATGAACCATAATGTTTCTCTTGTGCGGAATAGCAAGGGAGAGGAGTTGATCGTAATTGGTAAGGGTATTTCGTATGGTAAGAAGAAGGGAGATTTGATTTCTGAGGATCAGGTTGAAAAAGTTTTTCGGATGAAAACAGAAGAGTCGCGAGAAAATTTTATGGCTCTTCTCAAGGATGTACCGCTTGATTTTATTACGGTCACTTATGAGATTATTGATAAACTTTCTAAAAAATATCAATATCCTGTTCAAGAGTACCTCTACGTAACCTTAACAGACCATATCTATTGTTCTTATCAAGCGATTAGCCAAGGACGTTATAAGGATAGTAATTTACCTGATATTTCAAAGGAGTATCCTGTTGCTTTTCAAATAGCTCAAGAGTCTTTTGAAATTTATAATAGCAAACTATCTGGTAATTTACCAAAGGATGAAATCAAGAGAATTGCCTACCACTTTATTAATGCCGAGGGTGAGAATGAGGTAGAAGTTGCAGAAGCTATTGATAAGAGAAAGGAAATCATAAAGAAGGTTGAGAGTCTTCTCAGGAGCTATGATATTCAAAGAACCAATGAGAATAATAATTTCTACGATCGTTTTATGATTCATCTAAATTATTTCTTGGATTACCTTGACCGAAGTCGGGATGATAATCAATCCTTGCTTGATATGGAGAAGCATATAAAAAATACCTATCCGATAGCATTCGAGATTGGTAGTAAAATTTATGAAGTTATTGCACAGGAAACGGGTGTTGACCTTTATAAGAGTGAACGAGTTTACCTTGTTCTACATATTCAACGTTTATTGTCATAACATTTACTAAAAATTATATAAGGAGAAATCTATCATGAATAGAGAAGAAGTAACATTGTTAGGTTTTGAGATTGTTGCCTATGCTGGCGATGCTCGTTCAAAACTATTGGAAGCCTTGAAGGCTGCTGAAGCTAGCGATTTTGCAAAAGCAGAAGCTCTTGTTGAAGAAGCAGCAGGTTGCATTGCGGAAGCTCACAAAGCGCAAACATCTATGCTTGCTCAAGAAGCTGCGGGGGAAGAAATTCCATACAGCATCACAATGATGCACGGACAGGATCACCTGATGACAACAATCTTGCTAAAAGATTTGATGCATCATTTAATTGAACTTTATAAAAGAGGAGCTAAATAATGAATAAGTTAATTGCCTATATCGAGAAAGGAAAGCCTTTCTTTGAAAAACTATCTCGAAATATCTATCTTCGTGCTATTCGTGATGGATTTATCGCTGGAATGCCTGTCATTCTATTCTCAAGTATTTTTATCTTAATTGCCTTTGTACCTAATTCATGGGGCTTCCAATGGTCTGATGAAGTTGTGGCCTTTTTGATGAAACCTTATAGCTATTCAATGGGTATTCTCGCCCTCTTGGTCGCGGGTACAACAGCTAAATCATTAACAGACTCTGTTAACCGTAGTATGGAAAAAACCAACCAAATCAACTATATGTCAACTCTATTAGCTGCTATTGTTGGTTTATTGATCTTGGCAGCTGACCCAATTGAAGGAGGCTTTGCAACAGGTTTCCTCGGAACAAAAGGTTTGCTTTCAGCTTTTCTAGCAGCCTTTGTTACTGTAGCAATCTATAAGGTTTGTGTGAAGAATAATGTTACTATTCGAATGCCTGACGAAGTTCCACCAAATATCTCACAGGTCTTTAAAGATGTTATTCCATTTACGCTTTCTGTCGTTTCCCTTTACGGTCTTGACTTACTTGCTCGTCAATTTGTTGGTACAAGTGTAGCAGAATCAATCGGAAAATTCTTTGCACCTCTATTCTCAGCAGCAGACGGTTATGTTGGTATTACGATCATTTTCGGTGCCTTTGCATTCTTCTGGTTTATTGGTATCCATGGCCCATCTATCGTTGAACCTGCGATTGCAGCGATTACTTATGCAAATGCTGAAGTCAACTTGAACCTTCTCCAACAAGGTATGCACGCTGATAAGATCCTTACATCTGGTACACAAATGTTCATCGTTACTATGGGTGGTACTGGTGCAACTCTTGTTGTTCCGTTCATGTTTATGTGGTTATGTAAATCAAAACGAAATCGTGCTATTGGACGTGCTTCAGTAGTTCCTACATTCTTCGGTGTAAACGAACCAATCTTGTTTGGTGCACCGCTTGTTTTGAACCCAATCTTCTTTATCCCATTCATCTTTGCACCAATTGCAAACGTATGGATCTTTAAGTTCTTTATTGAAACACTTGGCATGAACTCATTCACTGCCAACCTTCCATGGACTACACCAGGACCTCTTGGTATTGTTCTTGGTACAAACTTCCAGTTCTTATCATTCGCTCTTGCAGCATTATTAATTGTAGTAGATATTGTTATCTACTATCCATTCCTCAAGGTTTATGATGAACAAATTCTTGAAGAAGAACGTTCAGGTAAAGCTAATGATGAATTAAAAGAAAAAGTAGCTGCAAACTTTAACACTGCAAAAGCAGATGCTATTCTTGCAAAAGCTGGTGTTGAAGGTGAACCAGTTCAAAACAATATCACAAAAGAAACAAACGTATTGGTTCTTTGTGCAGGTGGTGGAACTAGTGGACTTCTTGCCAATGCTTTGAATAAAGCTGCTGCAGAATACAATGTTCCTGTGAAGGCTGCTGCTGGTGGTTACGGTGCTCACCGTGAAATGTTGCCAGAATTTGACCTTGTTATTCTTGCTCCTCAAGTAGCTTCAAACTTTGAGGATATGAAAGCTGAAACAGATAAACTAGGCATCAAATTGGCGAAGACAGAAGGTGCTCAGTACATTAAATTGACACGCGATGGACAAGGTGCTCTAGCCTTTGTTCAAGCTCAATTTGAAGAATAAGAACTAAAAAGTGAGATGGAGATGGATGGCTCACTAACTCCTCTCCCCTCACTTTTCATTTTATACAATCAAGAAATAGGTGAAAAAATGACAAAAACACTTCCTAAAGATTTTATTTTTGGTGGAGCAACGGCTGCCTATCAAGCAGAAGGAGCTACCCATACTGACGGAAAAGGACCAGTTGCTTGGGACAAATACTTAGCTGATAACTATTGGTATACAGCAGAACCAGCAAGTGATTTCTACCATAAATATCCAGTAGACTTACAGTTGGCTGAAGAATATGGCGTAAACGGAATTCGTATTTCTATTGCTTGGTCACGTATTTTCCCAACTGGTTATGGTGAAGTCAATCCAAAAGGGGTAGAATTCTATCATAAGTTATTTGCAGAATGTCATAAACGTCATGTAGAACCTTTTGTAACCCTCCATCACTTTGATACACCAGAAGCTCTTCACTCAAATGGAGATTTCTTGAATCGTGAGAATATGGACTATTTCGTTGATTACGCTGCCTTCTGTTTCGAAGAATTCCCAGAAGTCAACTATTGGACAACCTTCAATGAAATTGGCCCAATTGGTGATGGTCAATACTTGGTCGGTAAATTCCCACCAGGTATTCAATATGACCTTGCCAAAGTCTTCCAATCTCACCACAATATGATGATTTCTCATGCACGTGCTGTGAAATTGTACAAAGACAAAGGTTATAAAGGTGAAATCGGGGTTGTTCACGCCCTTCCAACTAAGTATCCATTGGATCCTAAAAATCCTGCAGACGTTCGGGCTGCTGAGTTGGAAGATATCATCCACAACAAATTTATCTTGGATGCTACTTACCTTGGACACTATTCAGATGCAACCATGGAAGGTGTTAATCACATCTTATCTGTCAATGGCGGTAGCTTGGATCTTCGTGACGAAGATTTTGCGGCACTTGAAGCTGCAAAAGACCTGAATGACTTTCTTGGGATCAATTACTACATGAGTGACTGGATGGAAGCCTTTGATGGTGAAACTGAAATCATCCACAATGGTAAAGGGGAAAAAGGAAGCTCTAAATACCAAATCAAAGGTGTTGGACGTCGTGTAGCTCCTGACTATGTACCTCGTACTGATTGGGACTGGATCATCTACCCTCAAGGTTTGTATGATCAAATCATGCGTGTCAAGAAAGATTATCCAAACTACAAGAAGATCTACATCACTGAAAACGGACTTGGATACAAAGATGAATTTGTGGACAATACGGTTTACGATGATGGCCGTATTGATTATGTGAAACAACACTTGGAAGTATTGTCTGATGCGATTGCCGATGGTGCAAACGTAAAAGGATACTTCATTTGGTCATTGATGGACGTCTTCTCATGGTCTAATGGTTATGAAAAACGTTACGGACTCTTCTACGTTGATTTCGATACACAAGAACGTTATCCTAAGAAATCAGCTCATTGGTACAAAAAACTAGCTGAAACTGGCCTTATTGAGTAGATGTAACGATAAAAAAGTCTCACCATTGGTGAGACTTTTTAAGGTGTCGACTTAATAATTTTTGTTTGTTTTGACAAAGTTTTTAGGGTTTCTTGGCTAAGTTTTGAGTCTGAAATAATTGTATCAATATCAGCGATATTATAGAAAGTATAAAAATCAAACTTATTAAATTTACTATGGTCAGCAAGAAGAATCTTTTTATTAGCATTATTTAATGCTAACTTTTGGACTTCGCCTTCATCTTCGCTAAAAGTAGCGATAGCTTGATCTTTTATACCATTGCAACTAACAAAAGCTTTAGAGAATTGAAGGCTTTCGATATCTTGGAGCGTTAAGGTTCCGACAAAGGCACCAGTGATTTCTCGATAATTTCCACCAATCAAAATTAAATCAGTCAGTTTTCGTTCATTCAAGATAATGAAAACGGGAAGGCTATTTGTTACCACACGAATATTATCTATAGGAAGTTCACGAGCAAAGAACTCGAGAGTAGTACCTGGACCGATAAAAATTGTTTCTCTTTCTTCGACTAAATGACCAGCAAATTTTGCGATTTCTTGTTTTTCAGCAATCTGAAGACCTTGTTTTTCGACATTCGAGCGTTCATTTGCTAATAGAGAACCAGAACGAAGCTTTTCAGCACCTCCATGCACTCGAACAAGTAGATCCTTGTCAGCTAATTCTTGTAGATAACGTCGAGCAGTCATATCAGAAATATCTAAACGATTCATTATTTCTTTGACTGTGATGGTTCCTCTTGTATTGACAATCTCTAAAATCACATCTAGTTTTTCTTGTTTTAGCATTGAATCACCCCCATATCCACTATCATTTTATCATATTTTAAACATCTAAGCAACTTAAAGAAAACAAAACTAAACAAAAACAAAAAACATCTGTGTTTGTTTTTAACTCAGATGTTTTTATATTTTTTAATTAGTCTAATCCGTAGTTATAATCATCGTCCTGCATAGCTTCAACTTCACCAAGTAGATATCCGTTACCAACTTGAGAGAAGAAGTCGTGGTTTGATGTACCAGTTGAAATCCCGTTCATAACAATTGGGTTTACATCGTCAGCTGAGTCAGGGAAGAGGGGATCTTGACCTAGGTTCATAAGGGCTTTATTGGCGTTGTAGCGAAGGAAAGTTTTAACCTCTTCAGTCCAACCAACACCATCATATAAACTCTCTGTATAACCTTCTTCATTTTCATAAAGAGTGTAGAGGAGGTCGTACATCCAGTCTTTTAATTTTTCTTGCTCTTCTTCTGGTAATTCGTTGAAACCAAGTTGGAATTTATAACCAATGTATGTTCCGTGAACAGATTCGTCACGAATAATAAGTTTGATGATTTCAGCAACGTTAGCCAGTTTGTTGTTTCCAAGATAGTAGAGTGGTGTAAAGAAACCTGAATAGAAGAGGAAGGTTTCAAGGAATACACTGGCTACTTTCTTTTCAAGTGGAGTACCATTGAGGTAAATTTCGTTGATGATTTGTGCTTTTTTCTGTAGATATGGGTTTGTATCAGTCCACTCAAAAATTTCTTCAATTTCAGATTTGGTATTTAAAGTTGAAAAGATTGAAGAATAAGACTTAGCGTGAACAGATTCCATAAATTGAATGTTGTTAAAAACAGCTTCTTCGTGAGGAGTACGGATATCAGCACGGAGCGCATTTACCCCAGTTTCAGACTGCATGGTATCCAAAAGTGTCAAACCACCAAAGACTTTTCCTACTAAGTCTTTTTCTTGATTTGATAACTTTCTCCAGTCATCTAAGTCATTAGACAAGGGAATACGTGTATCCAACCAAAATTGTTCGGTTAGTTTTTCCCATGTTGATTTATCGATGACATCTTCGATGGCATTCCAGTTAATGGCTTTGTAGTAAGTTTCCATTACAAATCTCTTTCTTTTGATTTTATTAAAATAGTGATGAATGTTCTAGCCTTGTGTGATTGGGTTACCGCACAAAAAGTCGGAGTACCGACTTTTTGATGTTACCTTATCTTTGCAAGCAAGATTCTAGTGAGATTTTAAATCACACAGCTTTCACATTGGTTAGCACCAACTTCACCGCCGTCATCTGTGTAGGTACGAACATAGTAGATAGACTTGATTCCCTTGTTAAAGGCGTAGTTACGAAGGATAGAGAGGTCACGTGTTGTTTGTTTGTTCTCTTTCTTCCATTCATAAAGACCTGTTGGGATATCACTACGCATGAAGAGTGTGAGTGAAAGTCCTTGATCTACATGTTCAGTAGCAGCAGCATAAACATCAATTACTTTACGCATATCCATGTCATAGGCAGAAGTGTAGTAAGGGATGGTATCTGTTGATAATCCTGCAGCAGGATAGTAGATCTTACCAATTTTCTTCTCTTGACGTTCTTCGATACGTTGAGTGATTGGGTGGATAGAAGCAGACACGTCATTGATGTAGCTGATAGAACCATTTGGTGCTACAGCAAGACGGTTTTGGTGGTAAAGTCCATCTGCTTTAACTTTATCACGAAGTTCAGCCCAATCAGCTGTAGACGGGATAAAGATTCCTTCAAAGAGTTCTTTAACACGATCAGATTTTGGAACAAATTCTCCACTTGTGTATTTATCAAAGTAGCTTCCATTTGCATAGTCTGATTTTTCAAAGTTGTGGAAGGTGACGCCACGTTCACGCGCGATATTGTTTGATTCTACCAAGGTCCAGTAATTCAAAAGCATAAAGTAGATACTTGTAAATTCAACAGACTCAGGAGATCCGTATTCGATCAATTGTTGAGCAAGATAGCTGTGAAGTCCCATAGCTCCAAGTCCAAATGTATGAGCTTGGCTGTTTCCGTGGTCGATAGTAGGAACAGCGACGATATGAGAACTATCTGTAACGAAAGTCAAAGCACGTACCATAGCTCGGATAGAGCGACCAAAGTCAGGTGACGTCATCATGTTGACCACGTTTGTTGAACCAAGGTTACATGAAACGTCAGTACCCATTTTAAGGAATTCTTGCGCATCGTTGATCAAACTTGGTTCTTGGATTTGGAGAATCTCTGAACACAAGTTACTCATGATAATCTTACCATCAACAGGATTTGCGCGATTAGCAGTATCGATATTGACTACATAAGGATAGCCAGATTCTTGTTGCAATTTAGAAATTTCAGTTTCCAAATCACGCGCCTTGATCTTTGTTTTACGAATGTTTGGATTTGCCACCAATTCATCGTATTTTTCTGTGATATCGATATAGTTGAAAGGTACTCCATACTCTTTTTCTACAGAATAAGGACTAAAGAGGTACATTTCCTCATTCTTACGTGCTAATTCGTAGAATTTATCTGGTACCACAACACCAAGTGAGAGAGTTTTTACACGAACTTTTTCATCAGCATTTTCTTTCTTAGTAGAAAGGAAAGCGATAATGTCTGGGTGGAAGACGTTGAGGTAAACAACCCCAGCACCTTGACGTTGACCCAATTGATTTGAGTAAGAGAAGCTGTCTTCGAAAAGCTTCATAACTGGTACGACACCAGAGGCTGCACCTTCATATCCTTTGATTGGAGCCCCAGCTTCACGAAGGTTGCTGAGGGAAATTCCCACACCACCACCGATACGTGAAAGTTGAAGAGCTGAGTTGATAGAACGTCCGATAGAGTTCATATCATCTGTTACCTGAATCAAGAAACATGATACCAATTCACCACGACGTGCACGACCTGCATTCAAGAATGAAGGTGTAGCAGGCTGGTAGCGTTGGTGGATGATTTCATTGGCAATATCAATTGCGATAGCTTCGTCACCATCAGCAAAATAAAGAGCGTTGAAGAAGACACGGTCTTCCATACTTTCAAGGTAATACTCTCCATCGTTAGTTTTCAAGGCGTATTGATTGTAAAACTTGTATGCAGCCATGAAAGACTTAAACTGGAAGTTTTGATCTTTAATAAATTGATAAAGCTCTTCTAAGAATTCAGGACGATATTTTTTGATAAACGCTGTTTCTATGTAGTCGTGTTTAATAAGGTAATCAATTTTATCAGTGATAGAATTAAATACCATAGAATTTGGTACAACGTTCTCTTTAAAGAAAGCATTCAGAGCTTCTTTATCTTTGTGGAGCATGATTTGTCCGTTAACAGGACGGTTAATTTCATTATTTAGACGGAAGTATGTTACATCCTCAAGTTGTTTTAATCCCATAAAATTCCCTTTATTTCATTACAAAAGAAAGGCTTCTAAGATTTACATAGAAGCTTTTAATCCTGATACTTAAGCAAGTTTTTTAAGTTTTGCTGGTTGGAAACCAGAGAAAACTTCAGTTGGTGTTTGAATGATAGGAGCAGCGCTAAAGCCAAGCTCTTTAACTTGTTCAATAAATTCAGGTTGTTCGTCAAGATTGATTTCGCGATAAGCGATATTGTTACTATCTAAGAAACGTTTGGTCATTTTACATTGAACACAATTATTTTTAGAATAAACGGTTACCATTCTGTAACTCCTCTTTCAAAAATTTAATTACTTCTTAAGTATATCAGAAAAAAAATCTTTGTCAACGAAGAAAAACTAAATATTGTAGATTTTTTTTCGATGATAGATGTCAAAACACAATATGTAGTGATTACAAAAAAATAAAACCCATAAATAACAGCGTTTTCTAAATGTTAAAACTATAAAAAACTACATGATGTATTTTGATACATAAAATAGAAGATTTTCAGCAAGTTATCTGAAAGGAAAAAGAAGAAATCCCATAAAATACTTGAAAAAAATCCTAGAAGGTGATATAATACCAAATTGTAAGGGTTATCAGATATAACTCAAAAAGAAAACATTTAAAGGAGAGTCAAATTATGGCTTCTAAAGATTTCCACGTAGTGGCAGAAACAGGTATTCACGCACGTCCAGCAACATTGTTGGTACAAACTGCTAGCAAATTTGCTTCAGATATTACTCTTGAGTACAAAGGTAAATCAGTTAACCTTAAATCTATCATGGGTGTTATGAGCCTTGGTGTTGGTCAAGGTGCTGACGTTACAATTACTGCTGAAGGTGCAGACGCTGATGACGCTATTGCTGCTATCTCAGAAACAATGGAAAAAGAAGGATTGGCATAAGAAAATGACAGAAATGCTTAAAGGAATTGCAGCATCTGATGGTGTTGCCGTTGCCAAAGCATATCTACTCGTTCAACCGGATTTATCTTTCGAAACTATTACTGTCGAAGATACAAATGCAGAAGAGGCTCGTTTGGATGTTGCTCTTGAAGCTTCTCAAAACGAGCTTTCTCTTATCCGCGAGAAGGCTGTAGGTACGCTTGGTGAAGAAGCGGCGCAAGTATTTGACGCTCACTTGATGGTTCTTGCTGACCCTGAATTGATCGGTCAGATTAAAGAAACAATTCGTGCTAAGAAAGTAAATGCAGAAGCAGGTCTGAAAGAAGTTACAGACATGTTTATCACAATCTTTGAAGGCATGGAAGACAACCCATACATGCAGGAGCGTGCAGCGGATATTCGCGACGTTACCAAACGTGTTTTGGCAAATCTTCTTGGCAAGAAACTGCCAAACCCAGCTTCAATCAATGAAGAAGTGATTGTGATCGCACATGACTTGACTCCGTCTGATACTGCTCAATTGGACAAAAATTTTGTAAAAGCTTTTGTAACAAACATTGGTGGACGTACAAGTCACTCAGCTATCATGGCTCGTACACTTGAAATTGCTGCTGTATTGGGTACAAACAACATCACTGAACTTGTAAAAGATGGTGACATTTTAGCTGTTTCAGGTATTTCAGGTGAAGTGGTTATCAACCCAAGTGAAGAACAGATTGCAGAATTCAAAGCAGCTGGTGAAGCTTACGCTAAACAAAAAGCTGAATGGGCTCTTTTGAAAGATGCTAAAACTGTTACTGCTGATGGTAAACACTTTGAGTTAGCAGCTAATATCGGTACACCTAAAGACGTTGAAGGTGTGAACGAAAATGGTGCTGAAGCTGTTGGTCTTTATCGTACAGAATTCTTGTACATGGATTCTCAAGATTTCCCAACGGAAGACGACCAATACGAAGCTTACAAAGCAGTTCTTGAAGGTATGAACGGTAAACCTGTTGTCGTTCGTACAATGGATATCGGTGGGGATAAAGAACTTCCTTATTTCGATCTTCCTAAAGAAATGAACCCATTCTTGGGTTACCGTGCTTTGCGTATCTCTATTTCTGAAACTGGTAACCAAATGTTCCGTACACAATTGCGTGCCTTGCTTCGTGCATCTGTTCACGGTAAATTGCGTATCATGTTCCCAATGGTTGCTTTGTTGAAAGAGTTCCGTACTGCAAAAGCTATTCTTGAAGAAGAAAAAGCAAAATTGGTTGCTGAAGGCGTTGCTGTTGCAGATGATATCCAAGTTGGTATCATGATTGAAATACCAGCTGCAGCGATGCTTGCGGATCAATTTGCTAAAGAAGTTGATTTCTTCTCAATTGGTACAAACGACCTTATCCAATACACAATGGCTGCTGACCGTATGAACGAACAAGTTTCATACCTTTACCAACCATATAACCCATCAATTCTTCGTTTGATCAATAACGTGATCAAAGCAGCTCACGCTAAAGGTAAATGGGCTGGTATGTGTGGTGAGATGGCTGGTGACCAAACAGCTGTTCCACTTCTTGTTGGAATGGGCTTGGATGAGTTCTCTATGTCAGCTACTTCAGTACTTCGTACACGTAGCTTGATGAAGAAACTTGACACAGCTAAGATGCAAGAATACGCTAACCGTGCTCTTACTGAATGTTCAACAATGGAAGAAGTTCTTGAACTTTCTAAAGAATACGTTAACTTTGATTAAAAACATTAAAACCTTGTAGAACTAAACTACAAGGTTTTTTGTACTCTAATTTGAAAAGTCATCCTGTAAAATTTTCTAAAAATATGGTAAAATAGACAAAGGAAAAATACGGAGGCAACTATGCAAAACAGACCAATCATTATCGGAGTAACAGGGGGATCTGGTGGAGGAAAAACCAGTGTTTCGAAGGCTATCTTGTCACATTTTCCAAATGAGAAAATCTCTATGATTGAGCATGATTCCTACTATAAAGATCAATCACATTTAACCTTTGAAGAACGAATCAAAACTAATTATGACCATCCTTTTGCTTTTGATACTGACTTGATGATTGAGCAAATTAAGGAATTGTTGGCGGGGCGTCCTGTTGATATTCCTACCTATGATTATGCTGCCCATACAAGAAGCTCGAAAACCTATCGTCAAGAACCTCAAGACGTCTTTATTGTAGAAGGAATCTTAGTTCTAGAAGACAAACGCCTTCGTGATTTGATGGATATTAAGATTTTTGTAGATACTGATGATGATGTCCGTATCATCCGACGTATTAAACGGGATATGGAAGAGCGTGGTCGTAGTTTGGATAGCGTTATTAATCAATATCTAGGTGTAGTAAAACCTATGTATCATCAATTCATTGAACCTACAAAACGTTACGCTGATATTGTAATTCCTGAAGGAGTAACCAATACTGTAGCGATTGACTTGTTGACTACTAAGATTGAAAAGATTTTAGAAGAAGCTCGTTTAGCCCAGTAATAAATAAAAAAAGACTGTATCTATTGATACAGTTTTTATTGTTTTATTTTTTCAAGTCTTGGAACGATAATGAGGGTCAAGAGAGCAGAGATGATTAATTCTGCTATCGAATTTGTAGAGATAACAGTCGCTAATAGTTTTTGAATATTTCCATCAAAAACATTACCAAAGAGGAAGAAGATACCACCTAAGACAAATACTGTATTAGTCAGTGAGCCAAGTGCACCTGCGAAGATGAGTCCGGCTTTTCCCTTTAGCAGTTTATAAACGAAATAAGGTGTCAAACCGATCAAGATACGTGGGACAATTGCAATCACAACTGAATATAGGTTACCATTAGGTACAAAAGGTGAGAAGAGATAGCTGGTTGGAAGAATTGTGAGAGTATTTACAGTCAAGCTAATCATTCCCATTAAGAAACCTAATGTTGCGCCAATTCTTGGTCCATAGATAATACTTGCAATAATTACTGGAATGTGGACGATAGTTGGTTTAATAGGAAAGGGCAGTACGTTAAATAGGATTGAACTCAGTAAATGAATGACAATCATACTGGCAAAAAAGATAGCGATTGGAGCAATATTAGAGCGTTTGTTCATGAAGTTTATCCTTTATTTGTTGTAAAATTCTTTCAAAATCAGCGAGAGCGCCACGACCGATATCACCACAGGCCAGTAGCGAATCTTTAGGAGAAATAATTGTATAACCATAATCTTCTAAAGTTTTAAGATTAGCTTGGGTCGCAGGGTGGTCATACATCTTTGTGTTCATAGCTGGAGCCAATAGTTTGGGTACAAAGTGTGGCAAAGCAAGAGCAGTAGCAGTCACCATATTGTCAGCAAACCCGTGAGCTAATTTAGCAATTGTATTGGCTGTCGCAGGAACTACGATAAATAAATCTGTTTCTTTTCCTATTTGAATGTGATTCACTTGATCTGGAAAAGGTTCCTGCATGACATCGAGATGTACAGTATTTTGTGATAGTACTTGTAAAGTTAATGGCTGAATAAATGCTGTTGCTGCCTGAGTCATAAGAACAGTAACAGAATGCCCCTGTTTTTTCAAAGAACTAACTAGGTCAACTGTCTTATATGCGGCAATAGATCCAGTAATAGCGAGTGTAATACGGGCCATAATATTCCTTTCTTTTAGTCATAGCTTTTGATTTTCTCGAGAAGTAAATCAGCAATTTCTTGTTTACTCATAGCAGTTTGGAAAGAATTTTTTTCAACTAAGTAAGCCTTATGTTGGTCGCTACTAATCTGAGTAAGGTCGTTTGCGACAATTAAATCAGCTTGGCTCTTTTCAAGACTTTCCTGAGCAACTTGAATCAGATGTTCCTGACTGACATCAACCAGTAATTTAAATCCTATCAGGTGAATCTTAGGATTCCATTCTTTAACAAGAGATATGATTTTTGGATTCTTCTTGAGAAATAGAACCTGGACGTCTTCCTTAGATGAGATTTTGGTTTCCTGATTTTTCTTATCTAAAAACTCTGTTAAATCTTGACTAGCTTTAACCTCACCAAATCCAGTCATATAGACAGGAGTGTAATCTGATACAGCCATAGAATGGATTAATACCTGGTAATCCATTACCTTATCTTTCATGACTTGTAGCAAATCAACTGTATTTTTAATTTCGATGATGGTCAAGTTTGGATGACTAACTGGCTTAACTGCTTGAAGAGTGGTAATCAAACAAACTTCATGACCAGCCTCTAGAAGAGTTTCGGTGATAATCTTACCTAGTCTACCAGAAGAGTGGTTGGTTATTGAACGAACACTATCAATTGCTTCGCTAGTACCACCAGAAGTAACTAAAATTTTCATAGAACTATTGTACAAAAAAATGATCATTAAGTAAAATGAAAGTGATATAACAAGGGTCGGAAATAGGATGTTAATCCATAGTTAAAATCTATAAAGGCATATAAAAATTTAGATAGAGATAAAGAAAGTCTGTTATTTAGCGATATTCACGAACGTTACTAATCATAATGACTGTTAAAAATCTTGTTTTATGATATAATGAATTAACACATTAGAGGCTATAGGAGTTTTTTATGAAAACAGATATTGAAATTGCACAGAGTATTGAGTTAAAACCGATTGTTGATGTCGTTGAGAAACTTGGTATTTCATACGATGATTTGGAGTTGTATGGAAAGTACAAGGCTAAACTAAGCTTTGATAAGATTCGTGAAGTTGAAACCAATCCAGTCGGTAAATTGATCCTGGTAACAGCCATCAACCCAACTCCAGCAGGTGAAGGGAAATCAACCATTACCATCGGTCTTGCTGATGCTTTGAACAAGCTTGGTAAGAAAACTATGATTGCCATCCGCGAACCTTCTCTTGGTCCTGTTATGGGGATTAAAGGTGGTGCTGCTGGTGGTGGTTATGCGCAAGTTTTACCAATGGAAGATATCAACCTTCACTTTACTGGTGATATGCATGCTATTACAACAGCAAACAATGCTCTTTCTGCCTTGATTGACAATCACTTGCATCAAGGAAATGAGCTAGGTATCGACCAACGCCGTATTCTTTGGAAACGTGTAGTGGACTTGAACGATCGCGCTCTTCGTCACGTAACAGTCGGCCTCGGTGGTCCTCTTAACGGTATTCCACGTGAAGATGGATTTGATATCACTGTTGCTTCAGAGATCATGGCCATCCTTTGCTTGTCAACTGATATTGAAGATTTGAAACGTCGTTTGGCCAATATCGTCATTGGTTACCGTTATGACCGTACACCTGTTTCAGTGGGTGATCTACAGGTTGAAGGTGCCTTGGCATTGATTTTGAAAGATGCTATCAAACCAAACTTGGTTCAAACAATCTATGGTACACCTGCCTTTGTACATGGTGGTCCATTTGCCAATATCGCACACGGATGTAACTCTGTCTTGGCTACAACTACAGCCCTCCATTTGGCAGATTACACAGTAACAGAAGCAGGTTTTGGTGCAGACCTTGGTGCAGAGAAATTCCTCGATATCAAAACTCCAAACTTGCCAACTGCGCCAGATGCAGTAGTTATCGTTGCAACCCTTCGTGCTCTTAAGATGAATGGTGGAGTTGCTAAGGATGCTTTGACAGAAGAGAATGTAGAAGCAGTTCGTGCTGGATTTGCAAACTTAAAACGCCACGTTGAAAATATTCGCAAGTTCGGTATTCCAGCAGTTGTTGCAATCAATGAATTTGTATCAGATACAGAAGCGGAAATCGCAGCTTTGAAAGAACTTTGTGCTTCAATCGACGTACCAGTCGAATTAGCTAGCGTATGGGCTGATGGAGCAGAAGGTGGAGTGGCTCTTGCTGAAACTCTTGTCAAAACAATTGATGAAAACCCAGCTAACTACAAACGTTTGTATGACAATGACCTTTCAGTACAAGAAAAGATTGAAAAGATTGTCACTGAAATCTATCGTGGAAGCAAAGTAAATTTTGAGAAGAAAGCTCAAACTCAAATCGCACAAATCGTACAAAACGGTTGGGACAAATTGCCAATCTGTATGGCGAAAACTCAATACAGTTTCTCAGATAATCCAAATGCTCTTGGTGCACCTGAAAACTTTGAAATTACTATTCGTGAATTAGTACCAAAACTGGGTGCAGGCTTTATCGTTGCCCTTACTGGTGACGTTATGACTATGCCTGGACTTCCAAAACGACCTGCCGCTCTCAACATGGATGTTGAAAGTGATGGAACTGTTCTTGGATTATTCTAATAAGAAAATTTAAAGACAAGCTCAACATCGAGTTTGTCTTTTTGAAATTACTAAAAAATCTCCTAGATGATGACTAGGAGATTTGTTTTTTATTTCATTGTTGGGAAAAGAAGTACGTCACGGATAGTAGTAGTATCTGTGAGGAGCATGCAGAGACGGTCGATACCGATTCCCAAACCACCTGTTGGTGGCATACCATATTCAAGGGCTTCGATGTAATCGTAGTCAATGCCTGTTGCTTCATCATCACCAAGTTCTTTGGCTTTGGCTTGAGCTTCGAAACGGCTAAGTTGATCGATTGGATCATTCAACTCAGTAAAGGCATTTCCGTATTCTTTAGTCATGATGAAGAGCTCGAAACGATCTGTAAAGCGCTCATCTTCAGGATTTTTCTTAGCAAGTGGTGATACAGCTACTGGGTGACCGTATACAAATGTTGGTTGAATCAATGTTTCTTCAACAAATTCTTCAAAGAAGGCATTGATGATGTGACCAACTTCTGTGTAGTGTTTTTCAACTGGAACTTTCTTCTCAGCTGCGATAGCTTTAGCTTCTTCGAAAGTCATATCTTTCCAGAAATCAACACCAGTAATTTCCTTGATTGCATCAACCATGTGTACACGTTTAAATGGTTCATTGATCTTGATTTCAGTTCCTTGATAGATAACTGGACCGTCACCTTTAACAGCTTTAGCTACGTGTTGGATAATACCTTCAGTCAAGTCCATGATATCGTGGAAGTCTGCATAAGCTTGGTAAACCTCGATAGAAGTAAACTCAGGATTGTGTGTAGCGTCCATTCCTTCGTTACGGAAGATACGACCAATTTCATAGACGCGTTCCATACCACCAACGATAAGGCGTTTCAAGTGAAGTTCAGTCGCGATACGAAGTACCATGTCGATGTTTTGTGCATTGTGGTGTGTGATGAATGGGCGAGCAGCAGCACCACCAGCTTCATTGTGAAGCACTGGTGTTTCTACTTCAAGGAAACCTTGAGCATCGAGGTAGCGACGGATTTCAGAAATGATTTTTGAACGTGTGACAAAGCGGTCAAAGCTTTCACGGTTAGAAATCAAATCGAGGTAACGTTTACGGTAGATTGTTTCAACGTCTGAAAGTCCGTGGAATTTCTCAGGCAATGGACGAAGGGCTTTAGACAAGTGTGTGATGTGAGTAGCCTTGATAGAGAGTTCTCCCATATCCGTACGCATCACTTCACCCTCAACACCTAGGAAGTCACCAAGGTCAGCTTTCTTAAAGATTTCGTAGTTTTCTTCACCGACAGCATCTTTACGAACGTAGATTTGGATTTGTCCTTCGCGATCTTGAAGGTGAGCAAAGCCAACTTTACCTTTACCTCGTTTAGTCACTAAACGTCCAGCAATAGTAGCAGTTTCGTTTAATTCATGTAGTTGTTCTTTATCAAGGTCAGCAAATTTATCTTTTAGTTCTTGAGAGTTAGCGGTACGCTCAAAACGTTTGCCGAAAGGATCAATTCCTTGTTCACGGAGCGCTGCCATTTTTTCACGGCGAACGATCTGCTGATCATTCAATTCTTCCATATGTTCTGTTGACATGGGTTCCTCCTAATTTTTAATTAAATTTTGAAATAATAAATCAATTTTTCACGATACTCCCATTTTATCATAAATAGTCAAGAAATTCACGGATATTCTATAAAAACTAAAAAGAACTTGATGCTATCCATCAAGTTCTATCATTTTCTTTGATAAGAAGTATCGTTCCATGTTTTTAGAGTGAAGTTTTTAAAGTCTTCAGTTTCTATAATTGTCAGACTAGCATTAACCAAACCGCCATCTTTGCGGAGAAGAGCTTCATTGTAGCCTAAAAGAGTACGAAGACTTGCAGTAAGATTTGCTCCGTGTCCAACCAGTAAGAGTTGTTCTGCCTTAGAGTTTTTTAAGGACTTGATAAATTGGATGGTGCGCTGAGTTGTAGTGTAGAGTGATTCAGCTTCAAACATACTTGTATCAAACTTAGCTAAGTTTGTTTTAAAGGCTTGAATTTGCTGAGGGTAGATAGCATTTAAAGTCGCAATTTTTAAACCTTCAAGTTTACCAAGGTGCCATTCTCTGAGTTCAGGAACACTTTCCAAGGAACATGGGTTTGTCAGTTGGCTTTGGATAATTTCAGCTGATTTTACAGCCCTTGGTAAATCACTCGAATAAATCTTGTCGAATGAAATGTCTTTAAGATATTGACCGAGTTCTTTTAAGGTATCAATAGACTCAGGAAGAAGTGGAGAATCTCCGCCTGCACCTTGAAAGCGACCTTCTAGATTCCAGACTGTTCGACCGTGACGAACAAAGTAAAGTTTCATGACTTGTTTTCCTCCAAAATATCTACAAAGTTCGCTTTAACAAAGTTTGCTAAATCTTGTGGAGAAATGATGATGCTGTGTCCGACTTCTCCAGCAGAAACAATCATTTTTACCAATTCAAAAGCACTTTTATCAATGTAAATAGGGTAGTTGTGTTTTTGACGGATACCGACAGGGTTATTTGCGCCATGAATATATCCAGTTGTTTTTTCTAAATCCTTTTGCGGAATCATACTCACTTTTTTGTTACCAGAAATCTTTGCTAATTTCTTTTCAGAAAGATGTTCAGTAATAGGAATAATCCCAATAACTGGACCAGTCTTGTCCCCTAAAAGAGCTAGTGTTTTAAAAATGTGATTTCTCTCATACTCAGAAGGAAGCCCTCCCTCTAAAGCATTGATTTGAATCCCTTGGTGTTCAACACCTGCCTTAGCTAATATTTGCTCGACTAAGGTCTTCTTTACTTTAGTTTTTTTTGCCATTATTTGTACTTATCCTCCAATTGACTCATCCAGATCCCTAACCAAATGCCAAGGGCGAAGAAGAAGGCGATGATGACATAGGAAACAAGAGATAAGCCACTATAGCTGATGCTCTCAGCATTACCAGCGTTTGGAATCAAAATCAGGAGAGTACTTGAAAGGACGATCCCAATGATAAAGTGATAGACACGAGAGTGGTAGACACGAAGAGCATAATCCATCAATTTTGAAAAAATAATAAGAGTGGCAGCAGCCCCAATTCCTATTGGAAGGAAGGTACCAAATAAATCAAAAGTTTTAAATCCAGTTAACATTGGGGTATAAAGACCTAAAATCAAGAGAAGATTTGAGGGGCTTAATCCAGGAACCAAGATACCTAGAGCGAGCAGAGCACCAGCTAGGATAAAACTTGTGAAACTTGCGCTGAGTGAACCAACAACAAAGTTTAAAGCGTAAAGACCAATTCCAGAAACGATAAAGGTAACCCAAAACCAAATCAGATCGACTTTGTCTCTTTCAGAATCTTGAGTAGCTTCCTTTACAAGACTTGGGACTGTACCAATAATAGCACCCGCAAAACTCCATAAAACATAAACCTGATAATGCTCAAGGAGGTACTCAATTGGATAAGAAAATAGCCCAATACCTAGTAACATTCCAATAGCAACAGGTAAGAAATAAAGGATATCTTCTTTAAGGTTTTTAAATGGATGGGCAAGAAATCGAATCATTCTTTCATAAATCCCTAAAATAGCTGCCAGAACACCACCAGATATACCAGGTAATATAAATCCTAGGGCAATAACAATTCCTTTAATGATTTTTGAAATCCAAGATAACATAAACTCTCTCCATATTTATTCTCTAAAATTCTCTTCTTGTATTATATCACAAAGTAAGAGAAATAAAAAAGCAAGCAGAAGGAATATCTGCTTGCTGAATGAAATTAAGGTTTTAAGAATAGTTTTCTAAACGTTTCTTCCTTATCTTTTGATAAAGAAATAAGATTTAAGTCAAGATGATGTTCAAATCCAACCAGTTTACCCTTTGAGGTGTATTGATGGAGATCAAAGTCAAGGTCTGTATTTGGTGAACTTTCAAAGTAGCCTGAGTCAAGTCCGTAGGATGGAATCCAAATAGCAGAAAACTTATCTGTACTGATGCTATGTTCTTCCATGAAATAAACACCGATGTAGATACCAATATTCTTAGCTCCAAGTGATTCTAACTTAGCACGAAATGCCTCTACTCCTTGGTTCATATCTGACATTGTTTTTTCTTCAACATCTAACCAATAGTAACTTGGATTGTATGGCGAAGCTGAATTATAAAATGATTCGGCCACTTTTTCCATATCCTCTACACTTTTACCAGATACATAGGCATATACAGCAACTGGAACATTTCTCTTTTGAAACTCAGCGATATGACTTTTATAAGCTTTATCAATACCGTTTGTATAAGATGCATCGTTCTCAGTGGTGATCTGATTTCCTCCGTGGACTCGAACAATGACACCGGAGATATTTTGAGATAAAATATCGTAATTGATTTCCGATGGTCTCTGCCAACCAGAGATATCGATGATAGGCTTATCCAAGTTATGTAGAGCTTGTGTTTCTATTTGAACTGGATTTTGTTTAGTTTTTACAGGATGTTCTTCGAATCGTGGACGATTGAGAATCAAGAATCCTATAAAAGCAGCAAATATAATAACTATAAAAGCTGGACGAATTTTTTTTCTCATACTTCTATAGTTTATCGTAATTTGTGAAAAAAATCAAAAAATTTACTCAAAATTAAGTAGTGATAGTCATTAACGTCATGTTGAGTTCATCAAATTTGTGTATCGCAGACTAAATTATGGTATAATAATAAAGAATTTCTATAGAAAAGAGAAAAATATGGCAAATTATGCAGTTATTTTAGCAGCGGGTAAAGGTACTCGTATGAAATCAGATCTACCAAAAGTCATGCACAAGGTTGCGGGAATTTCTATGCTGGAGCATGTTTTTCGTAGTGTAGGGGCCATCACTCCTGAAAAAACAGTAACGGTTGTTGGACATAAGGCAGAACTTGTGGAGCAAGTTTTAGCTGGTCAAACTGATTTTGTCAGACAGTCTGAGCAATTAGGAACTGGTCATGCAGTTATGATGGCCGAACCAATTCTTGAAGGCCTTTCTGGACAAACATTGGTTATTGCAGGTGATACACCATTAATCACGGGTGAAAGTCTAAAGAACTTGATTGATTTCCATGTAAACCACAAGAATGTAGCAACAATCTTAACTGCAGAAGCTGACGACCCATTTGGTTATGGACGTATTGTTCGTAATGATAATGCTGAAGTGCTAAGAATTGTTGAACAAAAAGATGCGACTGATTTTGAAAAACAAATCAAAGAAATTAATACAGGAACCTATGTTTTTGATAACGCTCGTCTCTTTGAAGCACTTAAGAATATTAATACCAACAACGCTCAAGGTGAATACTATATCACGGATGTGATTGGAATATTCCGTGAAGCTGGAGAAAAAGTTGGAGCTTATACTCTGAAAGACTTTGATGAAAGTCTCGGAGTTAATGACCGTGTGGCACTCGCTACAGCAGAAGCTGTTATGCGTCGCCGTATTAACCAAGCTCATATGGTCAATGGAGTAAGTTTTGTAAATCCAGAAGCAACTTATATTGATGTGGATGTTGAAATTGCTCCAGATGTACAAATTGAAGCTAATGTAACCCTAAAAGGTTCTAGTAAGATTGGTTCAGAGACTGTTTTGACAAATGGAACATATATTGTTGATAGTACTATTGGATCAGGTGCAGTAATTACCAACTCTATGATTGAGGAAAGCACAGTTGCTGATGGAGTTACAGTCGGACCTTTCGCTCATATTCGTCCAGGGTCTAGCCTAGCTAAGGATGTTCATATCGGAAACTATGTTGAGGTGAAAGGTTCTTCTATTGGCGAAAATACTAAAGCAGGCCATTTAACATACATTGGAAACTGTGATGTTGGAAGTGATGTTAATTTTGGTGCTGGAACAATCACTGTGAATTACGATGGTCAACACAAGTTTAAAACTGTCATCGGTAACAATGTCTTTGTCGGATCAAATTCAACGATTATCGCTCCAGTAGAACTAGGGGATAACTCTCTTGTTGGTGCGGGTTCAACAATTACTAAAGATGTGCCTGCTGATGCTATTGCCATCGGACGAGGTCGTCAAGTTAATAAGGACGAATACGCAACTCGTCTCCCTCACCATCCTAAAAACAAATAGGAGCTAACCATGGAATTTGAAGAGAAGACGATTAGTCGAAAAGAAATCTATAAAGGTCCTATTTTCCAATTAGTTCAAGACCAGGTTGAACTTCCTTCAGGGAAAGGGACGGCTCAACGCGATTTGATTTTTCATAACGGTGCAGTATGTGTTCTTGCAGTTACTCAAGAAAACAAGATTGTCTTAGTGAAGCAATATCGCAAGGCGATTGAAAAAGTTTCTTACGAAATTCCTGCTGGAAAATTAGAAGTTGGCGAAAATGCAGATCCAGAAGCAGCAGCTCTTCGTGAATTAGAAGAAGAGGCAGCCTATACCGGAACATTAAGCCTTCTTTATGATTTTTACTCTGCGATTGGATTTTGTAACGAGCGCTTAAAACTTTATTTGGCAAGTGATTTGACAAAGGTTAATAATCCTCGTCCACAGGATGAAGATGAAACAATAGAACTACTTGAAGTTAGTCTTGAACAGGCTAAACAACTCATCCAGTCTGGTGATATCTGTGATGCCAAGACTATCATGGCTATCCAGTATTGGGAATTACAAGAAAAATAGAGGAGGAACCCATGGGAAAACCTTTATTAACAGACGAAATCATTGAGCGTGCGAATCGAGGTGAAGATATCTCTGGTCCTGCTTTAGTAGATGATCAAGAAACGAAGATATTGTCAACTTCATCTCAATATGATGGATATTCACGTTCAAGTGACCATGGATTTAGTCAGGATACTTTAACGATTGAGGTTGAACCTCAAATCCATAAGAGTCGTCGAATCGAAAATACCAAGAGAAATGTCTTTAACTCTAAATTGAATAAGATTCTATTTTCTGTTATTCTTCTCTTGATTTTGCTAGTTTTAGCAATGAGATTTATTTAAGGGGAATGTCATGAAAATAGGAATTATAGCAGCTATGCCAGAAGAGCTAGTTTATCTAATTCAACATTTAGAAAATGCTCAAGAAGAGGCGGTATTAGGAAATAAGTATCATACAGGAAAAATTGGTTCAGTCGAGCTTGTCTTGGTCGAGAGTGGAATTGGTAAAGTTATGTCTGCAATGAGTGTAGCAATCCTAGCCGACCACTTTAAAGTAGATGCTGTCATCAACACTGGTTCAGCTGGAGCTTTAGCAGAAGGGATCGAAGTCGGTGATGTAGTGATTGCTGATAAGCTAGCTTATCATGATGTTGATGTGACTGCTTTTGGGTATGAATACGGTCAAATGGCCCAACAACCACTCTATTTCGAATCTGACAAGAAGTTTGTCAGTATGATTCAAGAGAGTTTATCTAAACTTAACCAAAAATGGCATATAGGTTTGATTGCGACCGGTGATAGTTTTATTGCGGGTGAAGATAAGATTAAAGCTATAAAAGAACATTTTCCTCAGGTGCTTGCGGTTGAGATGGAAGGAGCGGCTATCGCTCAAGCAGCTCACGCGCTGAATCTACCTTTCTTAGTTGTCCGTGCCATGAGTGATAATGCGAATCACGAAGCTTCTATTTCATTTGATGAATTTATCGTAGAAGCTGGACGTCGCTCAGCACAAGCCCTTCTAACTCTCCTAGAAACAATTCATAATTAAAATCTAAAGAACACTAGCAAGTGTTCTTTTTTATTGGAAATAGAAGCTTGTCTCAGTTAAAGTTATTTTTTGTCTTTTTTGATATAATAGAAACATTGATTTGAAGAATAGGAAGAGAAAATGAACCCTTTATTAAACGGTATGAATGACAAACAGGCTGAAGCGGTCCAAACAACAGAAGGTCCACTGCTGATCATGGCGGGGGCTGGTTCCGGTAAGACACGAGTTTTGACCCACCGTATCGCCTACTTAATTGATGAAAAAATGGTTAATCCATGGAATATTTTAGCTATTACCTTTACGAATAAAGCAGCACGCGAGATGAAGGAGCGTGCCTATGGGCTCAATCCAGCTACTCAAGATTGTTTGATTGCGACCTTTCACTCTATGTGTGTTCGTATCTTACGTCGTGATGCAGATCATATTGGATATAATCGTAATTTTACAATTATCGATTCAGGTGAGCAACGAACCCTGATGAAGCGCATTTTAAAACAATTAAACTTAGATCCTAAAAAATGGAATGAACGCTCTATTTTAGGAACTATTTCTAATGCTAAGAATGACCTGATTGATGATGTGGCTTATGCTGCTCAAGCTGGAGATTTGTATACTGATATTGTGGCTAAATGTTATACTGCATACCAAAAGGAACTTCGTCAATCTGAATCTGTAGACTTTGATGATTTGATCATGTTGACGCTGCGACTTTTTGATCAGAATCCAGATGTCTTGACATACTACCAGCAAAAGTTCCAGTACATCCATGTTGATGAGTACCAAGATACCAACCATGCCCAGTATCAACTGGTCAAACTGTTGGCTTCTCGCTTCAAAAATATCTGTGTAGTTGGGGATGCAGACCAGTCTATTTACGGTTGGCGTGGCGCTGATATGCAGAATATCCTTGATTTTGAAAAAGATTATCCAGATGCAAAGGTCGTTTTGTTAGAGGAGAATTACCGTTCTACCAAAACCATCCTCCAAGCAGCTAACGATGTCATTAAAAATAATAAAAATCGACGTCCAAAAAATCTCTGGACGCAAAATGCTGATGGGGAACAGATTATTTACTATCGTGCTAATGATGAACAGGATGAGGCTGTCTTTGTAGCCAAAACCATCGATGAACTTGGTCGCACTCAAAACTTCCTACATAAAGACTTTGCGGTGCTTTACCGTACCAATGCCCAGTCACGTACCATTGAAGAAGCTTTGCTTAAGTCAAATATTCCGTATACAATGGTTGGTGGAACAAAATTCTACAGCCGTAAGGAAATTCGTGATATTATTGCTTACCTCAATCTTATTGCCAACCTAAGTGATAATATCAGTTTTGAGCGTATTATCAATGAACCCAAGCGTGGAATTGGCCCAGGTACTGTTGAGAAGATTCGTGATTTTGCTAATTTGCAAGAAATGTCCATGCTAGATGCTTCAGCAAATATCATGTTATCAGGTATCAAAGGTAAAGCGGCTCAGTATATTTGGGATTTTGCAAATATGATCCTCGATTTGAGGGAACAACTTGATCGACTTTCAATCACTGAGTTGGTAGAAGCAGTATTAGAAAGAACAGGTTACGTTGATATCCTGAATGCCCAAGCAACCTTGGAAAGTAAGGCTCGGGTTGAAAATATCGAGGAGTTCCTCTCTGTCACAAAAAACTTCGATGACAATCCTGAAAGTCAAGAAGAGGAAACAGGACTAGATAAACTTAGTCGTTTCTTGAATGATTTGGCTTTGATTGCAGATACTGACTCTGGTAGTCAGGAGACATCTGAAGTAACCTTGATGACTCTTCACGCGGCCAAAGGACTTGAGTTCCCAGTTGTCTTTATTATTGGCATGGAAGAAAATGTCTTTCCTCTAGGTCGTGCCTCTGAAGATCCAGATGAATTAGAAGAGGAACGCCGTTTGGCCTATGTAGGAATCACGCGCGCCGAGAAAATTCTCTATCTAACCAACGCCAACTCTCGCTTGCTTTTCGGGCGTACAAGTTACAATCGTCCGACCCGTTTTATCAACGAGATTAGTTCAGATTTGTTGACCTATCAAGGTTTGGCTCGTCCAACAAATACTAGCTTTAAATCTTCTTATACAAGCGGAAACACTACATTTGGTCAAGGAATGAGTTTGGCTCAGGCACTTCAAGAACGAAAGCGGAATGCTGCTCCTACATCGATCCAATCAAGTGGTTTACCATTTGGACAATTTGCATCTAATAGTAAATCGTCATCTAGTGAAACTAGCTGGTCTATTGGAGATATTGCTCTTCATAAAAAATGGGGTGAAGGAACTGTGCTTGAAGTTTCAGGTAGCGGATCAACTCAGGAATTGAAAATCAATTTCCCAGAAGTCGGTTTGAAAAAACTTTTGGCTAGTGTAGCACCGATTGAGAAAAAGTAAGTTTCTAAACGAATAAAATATCCTCTTGAAATAGCAAGAGGGTATTTTTTTTGATTCTCTTATCACAAGATTGTGATAGTTTACAAGTTTTTAACAAATAGCTTTTTAAACTTCACCATCTAAAAAAATAGTGTATAATTGAAAATGTTTTTGAAAGGAGAAGAAAATGACTGAAAAACAAATGAAAACATTGGGTTGGATTGCAACCTTTATGTCTGTTATGATGTATATCTCATATATTCCACAAATTATGAACAACCTTGCGGGTCAAAAAGGAAACTTTATCCAGCCAGCAGTAGCTGCAATTAACTGCAGTCTTTGGGTTTACTACGGACTCTTTAAAAAAGAACGTGATATTCCTTTGGCAGCAGCCAATGCACCAGGTATCGTTTTTGGGATTATCACAGCTTTGACAGCTTTATTCTAAAAATAAAAAGCAACTAGCAGAATGTTCTGCTGGTTGCTTTTATTTGTTTACAAAATATATTTCTCAATAGCGCGTGCAACACCATCTTCTTCATTGCTGGCAGTTACGGCATCCGCGAGAGATTTGACGTGGTCGCTAGCGTTTCCCATGGCAATCCCAAGACCAGCAAACTCTAACATCTCAATATCGTTATTGGCATCACCCATTGCCATGATTTCAGAAGGTTGGATATCTAAAATCTCAGCCAAACGAGAAAGGGCAGAAGCTTTAGTTGTACCGAGTGGCATTGCTTCATAGATAACTGGTTGAGATCGAACACCGCTAAATCTCTGACAAAGTTCTTCAGCAAATCGTTGTTCAAAATCATCTGTTTGTTCTTTTGTACCTAAGAACATGCCTTGGAACATACGATATTTACCACTAGTAGCTTCCTCTAGTGAGATTTCAGTTAGGTCAGCAAAGACAAGTGTGGCATCATATTGAACGATAGGATTTGGTTTGCCTCCGAGAACGAAGTAGTGTTCCTCATCAAAGAGAGTCAACTGAACATCACTCTTTTCAGCAAGGTCATTGAGGTATTCAATGTCTGATTTTTTAAGTTCCCTCCAGTCAACAAGGCTCCAGTCGCTAGTTTGGTGGGTAGAACAACCATTATTGACAATGATGTATTCATTCTGCAAATCAAGACCGAGTTTCTTGTAGTAGGGAAGAACTCCAAAGAGAGGACGTCCAGTACATAGAACCAGTTTGACACCTTTTTCGATAGCTTTATGAATAGCATCAATATGAGCCTGAGGAATTTCCTTGGCTTCGTTGAGAAGAGTACCATCCATATCTAGGGCAAGTAATTTAATCATAGTATTTACCTTTTTACGTGTTTTGCCTATATTATAGCATATTTTAGACAAATAAGGCTAAAGTAAGGAGAAATGCTATTTCTTTTTAGGATTTTACTAGATAGATAACAAAAATATGATATACTAAATTTGCGAGCATTTAATATTATAGAGTAAAGTATAAAAAAGCAGAGGTCTTATCATGAAAAGAAGAACAGTACAGATTTTACTAGCCTTGTTGGTAATCATTTATAGAAAGACATGGTTTTGGTGGATTTTTAATCATTTTGCAGGTAGACTTGTGCCTGCTAGTAGAGAATTTTTTCAAATTCTTTCTTTTTTAGAGTTTAGCGTTACTTTTCTAGCTATGATTTATTTACTAGTATTCGAAGGTAGAAGAATTCTTGAGTTTAAGTTGAAATGGAGATATCTAGTTTATTTGCTTCTTGCTTATGGAGTCAGTTATCTTTCAGATATTGTGTTTTCCTTTTTAACCCCAGCAACGTCCAATCAAATCGCTTTAAATGAATTGACTGAGATGACAGGGCGACAAGAGCTACTATATCTTTTACTTATTGTTTGTCTGCTAGGACCAATTACAGAAGAATTGGTATATCGAGGAGTTCTGATGAATACATTTTTGAAAGATTCACCTTGGTATGGAGATGTTTTACTATCAGCCTGTGTCTTTGGCTATGTGCATGTCAGTTCAGGTTTAACACCACTCGCCTTTTTCACCTATGCAAGTGGTGGAGCAATTTCTGCATTCCTCTACCGAAAAACTCATTCTCTCTATTATCCTATTTTACTTCACATTATGATCAACATTACTGCATTTTGGGAATTATGGGTACTCTTGTTTTCTGGTAGGTAAATAATAAAAAGTCGGAGTTTATTCCGACTTTTTTGATATGGGACAGGTTAAAATTAGGGCTTTATATCAATCTGTTTTGACTTAAAAAATGATATAATAAAAGGTAATGAAAAAAAGCAAATGAGGCAGAGATGAAACTACTTTATACCGATACTCGGACTTCTTTGACAGAAATCCTAACCAAGGAGGCTCAAGGACTAGTTGACCAAGGTAAACGTGTCTTTTATATTGCCCCTAACTCTCTTTCTTTTGAAAAGGAACGCGCCGTGCTGGAGTGCTTGAGTCAGCAGGCTTCTTTTGCGATCACAGTCACGCGCTTTGCTCAAATGGCTCGTTATTTGGTTTTAAACGATATACCCGCGAAGTCAAATCTCGATGATATTGGTCTGGGTATGGCTTTCTATAAATGTTTGTCTGAGATAGACGCTAAGGATTTGCGTGTTTACGGGGCTATTAAGCAAGATCCGCAATTCATCGAACAACTGATTGAGATTTATCATGAAATGACAACTGCGAAGATGAGCTTTTTGGATTTAGAAAGTCTATCTGACGCTGATAAACGTTTTGATTTACTCTTGATTTTTGAAAAGGTAGCAGCTTATCTCAATCAAGGTCAAGTTTCGCAAGGGAGTCCATTAACCTATCTGATCAATGCTATCGAAGAAAATAAAGTAAGCAGTGATTTTAGTCAGATTGCCTTAGTCATTGATGGTTTTACTCGTTTTTCTGCGGAAGAGGAACACCTAGTGGATCTACTTTATCGTAAGGGTGTTGAGATTGTTATTGGTGTTTATGCGACTAAAAAAGCTTATACAAGTCCTTTTATTGAAGGCAACCTCTATCAAGCCAGTGTTGAGTTTTTACGTCAGTTAGCTTTTAAATATCAGACCAAGGCAGAAGACGCATGTCAAGAACATAAAAATGTTGATGCTTTTGCCAAGGCTTCAAAATTACTGGAAAGTGCTTATGATTATTCTGAAATCAGTTTGGAAGTGGATGCTAAGGATAGAGAAGACTTGCAAATCTGGTCTTGTCTGACACAAAAAGAAGAGCTGGAGCTAGTTGCTCGCAGCATTCGCCAGAAATTGCACCAAGAACCAGAACTGAGTTATAAGAATTTTCGTATTCTACTAGGAGATGTAGAGTCCTATAAACTGTCCTTGCAGACAATTTTTAATCAATATCAGATTCCCTTCTATTTGGGTAAGAGTGAGTCTATGGCTCATCATCCTTTGTCTCAATTCGTAGAATCCATCGGACGTCTCAAACGTTACTATTTCCGTCAGGAAGATTTGATTAATCTCTTACGAACCGGCTTATATACCGACCTTAGTCAAGAGGAAATCGATAGTTTTGAGCAATATCTTCGTTATCTAGGCATTGATGGTCTCTCTAGTTTTAAACAAGAGTTTACAAAAAATCATCGTGAAAAATTTGATTTGGTCAAATTAAATGAGCTTCGTGTTCGCATTGTAAGCCCACTAGAAACTCTATTATCCAGTCGTAAACAAAAGTCTGAAAATATTCTTGCAAAATGGAAGAACTTTTTGAAGGATTCCTTTGTGACTAAGCAACTGCAAATCTTCTCTGCAACAATGGAAGTGGCGGAACAAGAAAGACAAGAGGAGGTCTGGAAGGCTTTTTGTCATGTCATGGAGCAATTTGCAACTGTATTTGAAAGTTCTCAGGTCACTTTGGATGATTTCTTGGCTCTTCTTCATTCAGGAATGTCCTTATCAAATTATCGTACGATCCCAGCAACGGTAGATACTGTTCTGGTGCAAAGTTATGATTTGATTGCGCCTTTGACAGCTGATTACATCTATGCACTTGGCTTAACTCAAGATCACTTGCCTAAAATTGCTCAAAACACTAGTTTATTGAGCGATGAAGAAAGGGAAGTGCTGAACCGAGCAACCCAAGAAGGTTCTCAATTACTGATTGCAAGTCAAGAAAACCTCAAGAAAAATCGCTACACCATGCTTTCTTTGGTCAACTCTGCTAAGAAGCAATTAGTCTTATCAGCGCCAAGTTTACTCAATGAAAATGAGAGTAAAGAGTCGGTTTATCTGAAAGAATTACAGGATTTTGGTTTTAGCAAGATTGAAAAGAGAATTGATCGAAAAAACCTATCAAAGGATGATATTGGTTCTTATCACAGTCTTTTGTCTAGTCTTGTTGCCTATCATCAGCAAGGTGAGATGGAGACAAGTGAACAAGACTTAACCTTTGTTAAAGTTTTAGCTCGTGTTATGGGGAGAAAGTTGGAAGACCAAGGTTTAGAAAATCCAGTCCTGCCTACAAGTCCACGAAGTAAGACTTTAGCAGCAGATACTTTGGATGCCTTGTATCCTCAAAACCAAGATTTTTATCTATCAACTTCGGGATTAACGGAGTTTTATCGAAATGAATATAGTTATTACCTTCGTTATGTCTTAGGCTTGCAGGAAGAATTGCGTCTCCGTCCTGATGCACGAAGTCACGGGAATTTCTTGCATCGTATTTTTGAACGAGCAATGAAACTTCCGACTAATGAATCCTTTGACCGACGTTTAGAACAAGCCATTTCTGAAACTAGTCAGGAACGAGAGTTTCAAGCTATTTATCAGGAAAGCTTAGAAGCTCAATTCACCAAGGAAGTTCTTTTGGATGTTGCGCGTGCAACTGGTCACATCCTTCGTCACAATTCTGAAATTGAAACAATTCAGGAAGAAGCTGTCTTTGGTGGCAAGGAACAAGCTTTTGTACAGTTAGATAATGGTCGTAATATTTATGTTCGTGGGAAGGTCGATCGTATTGACCGTTTGAAAACATCAGATGCTATTGGTGTTGTAGACTACAAATCTTCTCTAACTCAATTTAACTTTCCTCTCTTTTTTAACGGTCTAAACTCACAATTGCCAACATACTTGGCTGCTCTTAAGAAAGAAGGAAATAAAGACTTCTTTGGAGCTATGTACTTAGAAATGGCTGAACCAACTCAGTCATTACAAACTGTTAAAACTCTTTCAAAGGCAGTAACTGAAACCAATAAGAGTATGAAATACCAAGGACTATTTCTTGAAAAAGAGATAAAGAATCTTGGTGAACTATATAATAAAAACAAGACCTATCAGTTGTCTGATGAGGAATTCCAGTTATTACTGGACTACAACGCCCTTATCTACAAAAAAGCGGCAGAGAAGATTTTATCTGGTAGATTTGCTATCAATCCATATACAGAAAACGGTAGAAGCATTGCGCCCTATGTTCAGCAATATCAGTCTATTACAGGTTTTGAAGCTAATTATCATCTAGGTCAGGCTAGATTGTTAGATAAGGTAGCTAAGAGTAATGACAAGGAAGCTTGGTTTAATAAAATTAGAGAGGAGTTGGAACGATGAAATTTTTATCCCAAGAAGAGGTTGAAGAGTTGCAAGTAGCAGAAGCTCATTCTGACAAGAAACCAAAGAAAACCGCTGAGCAAATTCAAGCTATCTACAGTTCTGGTAAAAACATTCTGGTTTCAGCATCAGCTGGCTCAGGAAAAACCTTTGTCATGGCTGAACGAATTCTTGATCAACTAGCGCGTGGAGTAGAAATTCGCCAACTCTTTATTTCAACCTTTACGGTAAAGGCAGCCACCGAGTTAAAAGAACGCTTGGAAAAGAAAATCAGCCAACAAATCCAAGAGACTCAAAATTTGGAGCTAAAAAAACATCTTGGAAGACAATTAGCTGATTTACCAAACGCTGCCATCGGAACTATGGACTCTTTTACTCAGAAGTTCCTGGCTAAACATGGTTATCTGATTGACCTCGCCCCAAACTTTCGGATTCTTGAGAATGAAAGTGAACAACTTCTCTTAAAAAATGAGGTTTTTCGCCAAGTTTTTGAACAGCACTACCAAGGCAAGGATAAAGATAATTTTAGTCGATTGGTCAAAAACTTTGCAGGTAGAAGCAAAGACGCACGTGGACTACGTAAACAGGTCTATATGATTTATGACTTTTTGCAATCTACTAGCAATCCTCAGACTTGGCTACAGGATTCTTTCCTAAAAGGTTTTGAAAAGGCTGATTTTACGGTTGCTAAAGAAAAACTTGCAGAGGAAATAAAAGAAAGACTTTGGGATTTAGAAAGCTTTTTCCGTTACCATTTGGATAATGATGCCAAGGAATTTGGTAAAGCAGCTTACCTAGAATCTGTCCAACAAGTCCTTGATGAAATCGGTGCTTTAACGACTGAATCGAATTTTAATCAATGTCAGGAAGTTCTTGATAGAATAGTAAATAATATTGGTAATGGTCTTGTCAATCGTAATCGTAATGCCGACCTTAAAATTTTAAGAGAGGCCTATAATGAAGAAAGAAAAGCAAAATTTAAAAAACTAAACTCTCTTCAAAACGAAATTACGTTACTAAAATTCCAAGAAGATTATCATCAAGAGTCTTGGGACTTGGCTAAGACTTTCCAAGTTTTCATGAGTGATTTTGTTGATGCTTATCGACAACGGAAGCGCGAAGAAAATGCCTTTGAATTTGCGGATATTAGTCACTATACCATTGAGATATTGGAAAACTACCCTCAGGTTCGTCAAGAGTATCAGGAACGTTTCCACGAAGTCATGGTCGATGAGTACCAAGATACCAACCATATCCAGGAGAGGATGTTAGAACTCCTCTCAAACGGTCATAATCGTTTTATGGTAGGAGATATTAAGCAGTCTATTTATCGTTTTAGACAGGCCGACCCACAAATTTTCAACGAAAAATTCCACAGCTTCGCTCAAGATGACAAAGAAGGTCAGTTAATTCTGCTTAAAGAAAATTTCCGGAGCAGTTCAGAGGTTCTTGATGCTACGAACGATGTCTTTAAACACCTCATGGACGAGGAAGTAGGAGAGATATCTTATGACGGTATGCATCAACTTGTTTTTGGAAATACTGATATTCAATCAAATCCAGAAAACAAGGCAGAAGTTCTCTTGTACGATAAGGATGATGATAGCGATTCTGATGATGAGGAGGAATTTGCAACTAATAAACTGACTGGTGAAATGCGAATGGTCATTAAGGAGATATTGCATCTTCATCATGATAAAGGTGTCCCTTTCAATGACATTGCTCTATTAACTGCTAGCAGAACCCGCAATGATCAAGTTTTACTTGCCTTGTCAGAATATGGGATACCAGTTAAAACGGATGACGCTCAAAATAATTATTTGCAATCTTTAGAAGTGCAGGTTATGTTGGATACTCTTCGTGTCATCCATAATCCTTTGCAAGACTTCGCTTTGGTAGCTCTGATGAAGTCTCCGATGTTTAGCTTTGATGAGGATGAATTAGCTCGTCTCGCACTTCAAAAATCTGAGAATAAGATTCAAGAAAACTTTTATGAAAAACTAGTCAACGCTCAAGCTCAAACTAGTCCTCAAAAATATTTGATAAAATCTGAACTCCATAAAAAACTCAACCTTTTCATGGAAACTGTTAATTCTTGGCGTTTGTTCTCAAAAACGCATTCGCTTTATGACCTTATTTGGAAAATTTATAGCGAACGTTTCTACTATGATTATGTTGGTGCCTTGCCAAATGGTCAGGCTAGACAGGCCAATCTCTATGCACTAGCTCTACGAGCTGACCAGTTTGAAAAGAGTAATTTTAAGGGCTTATCTCGTTTCATTGCTATGATTGATCAAGTCTTAGAAGCTAAGCATGACCTTGCCAGTGTCGCTGTAGCTCCACCTAAGGATGCTGTAGAGCTGATGAGTATTCACAAGAGTAAGGGGCTTGAGTTCCCTTATGTCTTTATCCTCAATATTGATCAGCAATTTAACAAGCAAGATTCCATGTCTGAAGTTATCCTAAGTCGTAAAAATGGCCTTGGTCTTAAATACGTAGCTAGAGTAGCTACAAATGCAAAAGAGGAATATCTTCCATCTACTATTAAGTTATCCATCCCAAGCTTGACTTATAGTCAAAATGAGGAGGAGCTCCAATTAGCAAGCTATTCTGAGTTGATGCGTTTACTTTATGTAGCCATGACTCGTGCTGAGAAAAAACTCTATCTAGTCGGAAAGGGATCAAGAGAAAAGTTAGAGTCTAAAGAATACCCGACAAATGGGCAAGGTCTCCTAACTCGTCAAACCAGGTTAGATGCTCAAAATTTCCAAGACTGGATTTGGGCCATCTATCAAGCTTTTTCTAAAGAGGACTTACACTTTAGTGTTCGTTTCAAGGGTGAAGAACAACTAACAGAAGAAGCTATCGGAAAATTGGAACATAAAAGTCAACTTCAAGATCTATCCCAAGCAGACAACCGTCAGTCAGAAACCATCAAAGATGCGTTGGAAATGCTAAAAGAAGTGGAAGTGTATAACGAGATCCACCGTGCAGCAATCAATCTTCCAAGTGTTCAGACACCGAGTCAGATTAAAAAGTTCTATGAACCGGTCATGGATATGGAAGGAGTTGTAGTAGCTGGTCAAAGTAAACCAAAAGAGACGACTGTTCAGTTTGAGCTTCCAGATTTTTCAAAAACTGAAAAAGTTACAGGGGCTGAGATTGGTAGTGCAACCCACGAACTCATGCAACGAATTAACCTCAATAAGAAGCCTACTTTGAAAACTCTATCAGAAGCCTTAGATCAAGTGCAAGCAAGTCCTACCGTTAAGGAGAAAGTCAATCTAGAAAAAATCCTATCCTTCTTTGATACAATTCTTGGTCAAGAGATTATTGCTAATCAAGATAAACTATACCGAGAACAACCCTTCTCTATGTTAAAAAGAGATGCTAAGAGTCAGGAAGACTTTGTTGTCCGTGGTATTTTAGATGGTTATCTCCTCTACGATGATAAGATTGTTCTATTTGACTATAAGACAGACCGATACGATTACGCTAGTCAACTGATTGATCGTTATCGTTGTCAATTAGAATTATATGCTGAGGCTCTATCTCGTTCTTATCAGATAGATAGAATTGAGAAACATCTAATTTTACTTGGCAAGGATACTGTAGAAGTAGTCGAGGTTAACTAACCTATTAAAACTATTGCCTTTTTGGCAGTAGTTTTTATTTGTTTTCAGTTATGGTATACTAGTTTCAGAAAAGGATGTAAAAGAATTAATGCCAAAAGAAATCGATATTGAATACTATCATCAATTAGCGCTACAAAAACAAAAGGAACACAGAAAATTTCTAGGAAACCTAAAGAAGAAAGCTCCTAAAAATTTGGATAAGATTGCACTTGAGATTCACCAAGAGGTTTTTGAGGAAATTGATTGTACAGCCTGTGCTAACTGTTGCAAGAGCCTTGGACCTGACTTTAAGGAAGCAGATATCACTCGCATTGCCAAGTACTTTAAAATGAAATTACCAGCCTTCGAAGACGAATTTCTCCAAGTGGATGAAGACGGTGATAAGGTCTTTAAATCTATGCCTTGTCCATTTCTAGGTGGCGATAATCTATGTTCTATATATGATGTTCGTCCTAAGGCTTGTAGAGAATTTCCACATACCGACCGAAAAAAGATTTATCAAATCAATAATCTGACTATCAAAAACACTTTAACCTGTCCTGCGGCCTATCTCTTCGTTGAGAAATTAAGAGAAAAAACCGAATGAAGGAGTCTTAATTAGGTAATTGCTTGTAAACTAAGCGCTTACATAGTATAATGTATGTGATAAAATTATCAATCTATCGGATTTTGTTAATGCATGATCCCTTTCATATAAGGAGAAAAAGTGTATGAAAAAACTCACTAAATTTGGCATTATCACAATGTCTGTTTTTGTTCTAAATCTGGTATCACAGTCAGTGGTTCAAGCTGATGAAACTAATAGCGAACCAGCAAATGTTTCAGTGACACCAGGTATTACTAATTCAACTGATGCTGAGAACACTTCTTCAGTAGACAATATGGTTGCACCAGACCCTACTAGTGACACCTCACTAAAATCAGACGAAGAGGGTGCCAATGCTTCCTCACCAAAAACTATGGTTGCACCAGACCCTACTAGTGACACCTCACTAAAATCAGACGAAGAGGGTGCCAATGCTTCCTCACCAAAAACTGAAGAAATCTCAACTAATAGCGAAGCTACAACTGGCGGGAAAGAAGATTCAACTTCTCCTTCTGGGACTTCAACAGGCTCTGTCCCAGGCGCTAGTTGGGAACCAGATGGTAGCAATATCATTGATGAAGGTGGTTACGTCAATGTTGAAGGACTTCCAGCACATTTTAGTGAAGATGGTAAAAGTGTAGTCTACAATTACACTGTATCCTTCAAAGGAATGCACTCAAGTGATCGTGGCCAAACAGTCCGTGACATTCGTGTTCGTATTCCTAAAATTGCAGGTGCAAAGGCTGATTTCACTTTGATTGGAACACGTGATGCTAATGAAAATCCTGTAGATGTCAATGTTCCAATGAAAGAGCTTAAGTATGATGAATATGATGCGTATTCTGATTGGGATGCGATTGTTCCAACTGCTGAGGAACTAGCAGCGGGTAAGAAACCATCTATTGTAGATATGCAAGATTATGATTTCGGTGATGGAACTGTTAATTTATATGCTGTCAGTTCAAAAACATTGAGATCAACTGCTCTTCGAGTATCTGTAACCGTACCCTTGGAGGAAGCCAAGAAGATCAAGTACTTACCAATCGACGCGAGATTTGCTTGGAAATGTTCTCAAGAAGGTGGGATTGGTTCATTTGAAGAAGGTTGCCAAAGTCTAGAAGAATATCATCGAATTCAACCATATTATCCAGATAGCAATGGGAAAATGACTTATGGCGCCCTAGCTAATCCAAGCTTAGTAGATGATACTTATGTTCAGAATGACCATCTAGTTAGGTCAGTTTCAAACCCAACTACTCATATCACACCAAATAACGGTGACTGGAAAACTATTCCTCATGATGTTAATATTAATCCTGAGACCTTCTTTAATTATGTTAAAACTTTTACTTTGAAATACAATCCTGCTGTTAAATACTATGCTTCAGAATTTGAAGATATGGCTGACCAGGATGTTTCTACGCTTCACTATGGAGATGTAGTGGTGGATTATGTGATCAAAGGAACAAATCAATCTATCAAGGAAACATATAAAGACACACCATTAACTTCTATTTATGGATCTGATGGAAATCTTGTGACCTACAATGCTGCTGAAAACGCAGATGAGCGTCCGTCTTCTATCACTGTAGATGGTAAAAAATACAATCTAGTTGGTGTTTCTTCAACATCTGCACCAGAAACAGGTGAGCTAAAAGAAGGAACAACTCATGTTATCTATGAGTATGAGAAAGAACCAGATTCAGAGCCGACTCCAGATCCGAAACCAACCCCAGATCCAGAGCCAACTCCAGATCCAGAGCCAACTCCAGATCCGAAACCAACTCCAGATCCAGAGCCGACTCCAGATCCAGAGCCAACTCCAGATCCGAAACCAACCCCAGATCCAGAGCCAACTCCAGATCCAGAACCAATTCCAGATCCAGAGCCAACTCCAGATCCAGAACCAACTCCAGATCCGAAACCAACCCCAGATCCAGAGCCAACTCCAGATCCGAAACCAACCCCAGATCCAGAGCCAACTCCAGATCCAGAGCCAACTCCAGATCCAGAGCCAACTCCAGATCCGAAACCAACTCCAGATCCGAAACCAACTCCAGATCCGAAACCAACTCCAGATCCGAAACCAACTCCAGATCCAGAGCCAACTCCAGATCCGAAACCAACTCCAGATCCAGAGCCAACTCCAGATCCAGAGCCAACTCCAGATCCAGAGCCAACTCCAGATCCGAAACCAACTCCAGATCCAGAGCCAACTCCAGATCCGAAACCAACTCCAGATCCAGAGCCAACTCCAGATCCGAAACCAACCCCAGATCCAGAGCCAACTCCAGATCCAGAGCCAACTCCAGATCCAGAGCCAACTCCAGATCCGAAACCAACTCCAGATCCAGGAAGCAAATCAGAAGAAACACCGAAACCTATTCAACAAGATAAAGTTCAATCTTCTGAGCAAAAAGTAGCTCATGAAAAAGCTCAGTTACCAAATACAGGTACTTCTGATTCGTCATTAACTATGAATCTTCTTGCTATTATAGCTGGAATCTTCGGTATTTCACTTTTCAAAAAAAGTAAAAAAAAAACAAAGAATTAAGTGAATAGTTCTATAAAAAGCCATCTAAATTGGATGGCTTTTTAGCATAGTCTACTATTTTTCTATAGTTAAAGTCTGTATTTAACAGGCTTTAATTTTTTGATTTTTGTATATTTATCAATCTTATCTAATCAAAAATCGTCTACTTGTCTTAAAGTTTCTTTAACTTTTTCTTAAAGAAAACTGATATAAGGTATCTTTAAGCGATATTCTGTATAGTTATGCCATTACTAAGAAAGGAGTGCCGGTATGAACTATATAGTAATTCCAGCTTATCAACCTGATAATAAACTTATCAAACTCATCGAAAAAATCAATGAAAAGAGTGATTTTCATATTCTAGTTATCGACGACGGCAGTTCAACAAAGTGTCAAAATATCTTTGATAAAGCCGAGCAATATGCTACGGTACTCCGTCACGAAGTGAATCAAGGTAAAGGGCAGGCGCTTAAAACAGCCTTTTCTTATATCCAAGAGCAAAACATTTATGGAACTGTCGTAACAGCAGATGCGGATGGGCAACACAAAATTTGGGATATTTTCCGTGCGGCTAACAAAGCTTCTGAAAATCCTAACAAGCTAATCTTGGGTGTGCGTGCCTTTACAGGTAAGGTTCCACTCCGTAGTCGTTTTGGGAATAGCTTGACAAAAGTACTCTTTAAATTACAAACAGGAGTAGGAGTAACAGATACTCAGACAGGCCTTCGCGCCTTTACAACAAATCTCATTCCTTTTATGCTAAAGATCGAAGGTCAACGTTATGAATACGAAATGAACATGCTTCTGGAAGCAAGCAAAGAATATGAAATCTTAGAAGTACCAATCGAAACGGTCTATATCAATGATAATGAGGATTCACACTTCCGACCAATAAAAGATGGGCTCATGATTTATAAAAATATCTTTAAATTTGCCTTGTCATCTCTCAGTAGTTTTGTTGTAGACTATATCGTTTATGCTATTGCAATCTTGTTTTTACCAACAACGCCAACAAGTTTCCGAATTTTCCTAGCTAACGGACTAGCCCGTGTGACCAGCTCGATTTTTAACTATTCAACCAATAAAAAACTAGTCTTTAAAAACGAAGATAGCCTTGTGAAAACAGGGATGGGATACTTCGGTCTGGCAGTAGGACTCTTTGTCTTAGACACGCTACTGATTCGTCTCTTCTTTACAGTCTTTGGTATCAACCTTCTGATTGCTAAAGTTATCGTCGGCATCCTTCTCTTCGCTGTCTCTTGGACAGTGCAGAAGAAATTCATCTTTAAGGAAAGGACATCAACTGTATTATGAAATTTTTAAAGAAACGCTATGCTTACGCCTCAGTTCTTGGTTTACTCTTGACAGGATCCTTTAGCTACTCCATGCTGAAGACTTTTGTCCTTGCTGAGACTATTTCGACAGTTGCCACAACTAGCACAAGCTCCAATGCTGCAGCAGCAAGCCAAGCTGCTAAGACAGCTACTGTCACTGACTCTAGTTATAAAGATGACAATATTTCTGTTAATTTGTCTGAAACGACGGTTAATCATACCCAAGTGTATGTTGCAGATATTAGGGTAAGTTCATCAGAATATCTAAAAACAGCATTCGCTCAAAATGCCTTTGGGACCAACGTAACTGCAAAAACTTCTGAAACAGCTGCTGATAACAATGCTATTCTAGCAGTCAATGGAGACTACTACGGTGCCAACTCAACAGGATATGTTATCCGTAATGGAGTCGTCTATCGTGATAGTGTACGAGAAGATTCTAGCAATGGTGATTTAGCTATTTATAAGGATGGTTCTTTCAAGATTATTTACGAGGATCAGATTTCAGCTGAGAAACTAGTTAAAGATGGTGTTGTCAATCTCTTGGCTTTTGGACCAACTTTAGTTGAAAATGGTGAGATTGCAGTAGGAACAAATGAAGAAGTTGGACAAGCTATGGCATCAAATCCTCGTACTGCGATTGGAATTATTGATGAAAACCACTATATTATCGTAGTTTCAGATGGACGTACTACTGAAAGCAAGGGTCTCTCACTATACCAAATGGCTGAAGTTATGAAATCATACGGTGTAAAAACGGCCTACAACCTTGATGGTGGTGGATCATCTACGCTTTACTTCAACGGTCAGGTTATTAACAAGCCAACGACTGGAGGAAATAGAATTTCAGAAAGGGCGGTGAGTGATATTGTCTACATCGGTTATTAATCCTAACAAAAAACGCTTTAAAAAAACTGTCATCTCTTATACTCTAATTACGATTTTCTTCTTTGCTTTTTCTAGAATTTATGAAGCATTTAGTTTTGGAGAGACATCAGTTCATATGCATTACTTGTTTGCTGTTCCTCTGGTGGGTGGGATAATACTAGCAATTTTGCTCAAAGTCCTTCCGTATTTGTCCAGAATTAGCCTTAATTTATGGAATTCTGCAGTAGCTATTGTTACAACAGGCACACTATTCCGAGGTATTGTCAATCTATCTGGTCGTTCAACCACACTCGATGCACCATATTGGTATGTAGGTATTAGTTTTGCAATCATAGCTATTCTATCTATATTTATAAATCCGCTTCTAACTAATAAACGTACCAAAGTAATAGAAGGTTAATTATTAGAATAAAATAAGTAGTCGTTCAGATATTGTTCGACTGCTTTTTGTTGACTTTTATTTCTAAATTGTTTTAACAATATTACAACTTTCTTTCTTCTTAAAGATGTTACTTTTATATTTGAAATTATATTGTATAATAAAATGGATAATTCTCGTCTGTAATAGAGATAAGCAAGAAATAAAGAATATGAATTTATAAAATTGAAAGGATAAAATAATGAAAAAGTTATTGCTGGCTAGTACAGTTGTTCTTTCCATAGCAGGGATTTCAAAAAACAACGTCCTGGCTGAAGAAAACCAAGCTACAAACAAAGTACAAAGTTCAGAAAAAACTGTAGCAAATGGAACGAGTAAGGAAGCTAAAGAGAAAAAGCAAGCTCAAGGTCAAGAGCAGAACGATAAGCAGAATCAAAACTCAAATCAACAGAATCCTGAAAAAGAATCTTCTCATACCACACAGAAACCGGAAACAGCTGTTACTAAGGATAACTCTTCAACAGAAGAAATTACTGAAGAAGTCAACAAAGAAGGTTGGCAAAAAGAGAATGGTCAATGGCGTTATTATGAAAATAAAAAGGCTGTTACGAATTGGAAAAAAATAGCTGGTCACTGGTATTATTTTAACCAAGACGGTACCATGCTTAGCAATAAAGTTTATGATGACTATCTCTTTAACAAAAGCGGAGCTATGGTTGAAACTTCTTGGGTAAAAATGGATGAAAAATGGTATTATGCCACAGAATCAGGAAAGATTATCCGCAACAAATGGGAAAAAATTAACGGTTTTTGGTATCGTTTCGACGAAACTGGTGCCATGTTAACCAAAACCATTTATAACGACTACCTTCTTCAAAGTAGCGGTGCTATGCATGAGAAGGGTTGGGTAAAGATGGATGATAAGTGGTATTATGCTACAGAATCAGGAAAGATTATCCGCAACAAATGGGAAAAAATTAACGGTTCATGGTATCGTTTTGATGAAACTGGTATCATGTTAAGCAAAACCATTTATAATGACTATCTTCTTCAGACTAGCGGTGCTATGGCTGAAAAGAACTGGGTAAAAATGGATGAAAAGTGGTACTATGCTACTGATTCAGGAAAAGTCGTTCGTAATAAATGGGAAAAGATTAATAGCTCTTGGTACCTATTTGATAAAGACGGGGTCATGTTGAGTAGTCAATGGAAAGATAAATACTACCTAAAAGATAGTGGCGCCATGGCTCAAAATGAATGGTTCTTTGATAAAAAATACAATAGTTGGTTCTACTTAAAATCAGATGGTTCTTATGCTGAAAATCAATGGCAAGGGTCCTACTATCTCAAATCATATGGTTATATGGCCAAGAATGAGTGGATCTTTGATAAGAGTTACAATGCTTGGTATTATCTAAAAGAAGATGGACTATATGCTACTGGAACACTCAAAATCAATGGTAAAAATTATAGCTTTGAAAATAACGGGAAGTGGATCTCTAACCCATCTAGTTATTATAAAGTAAAACCAATAACAGCCTATGTTTATAGTGCTTCTGGAGCTAGACTTAGCTATATTTCTCAAGGTACTATAGTTGCTGTTTCTGACACAGAGTCTCAAGGTGACCGACTCCCAGTCCAAATTTCTGGACTTTCAGGCTTTATGAATAAGAGTGACCTTGCAGCTGTTAACACTAATAATGAGTTTATCCCTCATTACACAAGTGATGGTCGTTACGTTTATCACGAGTTATCACCTTATACAAGTATTCGTGTAGCACCTCATAGTTCATCGATGGCTATTGGTACAAAATACTATTCAGCAGATGGCGTTAACTTCGATAACTTTAAAGTTGAGAATCCATTCTTATATAGAGATCTAAGGAAGCCAACAAATTATACAGCAGCTGAACTAGATAAAGTTTATTCTCTTATGAATATTCAGGGGAGCCGACTTGCAGGTAAAGGAGAGGTCTTCAAAGAAGCGGAGAAACGTTATCAGGTCAACGCACTCTATCTAATGGCCCACAGTGCTCTGGAAAGTGCATGGGGACGTAGTCAAATTGCTAAAGATAAGAATAACTTCTTTGGTATTGCCGCCTATGATACAACTCCATATGATTCTGCAAAGAGTTTTGACAATGTTGATAAGGGAATCTTGGGTGCAGCTAAATGGATTCGAGAAAATTATATTGATGAAGGTAGAACCTATCTTGGTAACAAATCATCTGGTATGAACGTTCTTTACGCTTCCGATCCATATTGGGGTGAAAAGATTGCTAGCATTATGATGACAATCAATAGTAAACTTGGTGAAAAAGATTAAAATATTTTAAAATCGATAACTTTAAAATGGTTATCGATTTTCTCTATTATAAATCATAAAAAATAAAGGGTTTACTTTTTTAGTAAACCCTTTTTTGGCTGTGAACTTAAATCATATAAAATTAGACCACTTTAATTGTGTTCATTAAAATTAGTTATTTTTAGATTTAAGTGAGTTTCTAACAACTAGAATTGATGAAACAAGGATGATAGTACCAAGAATTGTTACAAATGTTCCTTTTCTTTCACCAGTTTTTGGAAGCCCTGGCTTATCTTCAGTTGTAGTTGTTGTAGTTGAAGTAGCCTTAGGTTCTACAGTTGTAGTTGTTGTAGTTGAAGTAGTCTTAGGTTCTACAGTTGTAGTTGTAGGCTCTTCAGTTGTAGTTGTAGTTGAAGTAGTCTTAGGCTCTTCAGTTGTAGTTGTTGTGCTTGAAGTAGTCTTAGGCTCTTCAGTTGTAGTTGTAGTTGAAGTAGTCTTAGGCTCTTCAGTTGTAGTTGTTGTGCTTGAAGTAGTCTTAGGCTCTTCAGTTGTAGTTGTAGTTGAAGTAGTCTTAGGCTCTTCAGTTGTAGTTGTTGTAGTTGAAGTAGTCTTAGGCTCTTCAGTCGTAGTTGTTGTAGTTGAAGTAGTCTTAGGCTCTTCAGTTGTTGTTGTAGTTGAAGTAGTTGTAGACTCTTCAGTTGTTGTTGTAGTTGAAGTAGTTGTAGGCTCTTCAGTTGTTGTTGTAGTTGAAGTAGTTGTAGGCTCTTCAGTTGTTGTTGTAGTTGTTGAAGTAGTTGTAGGCTCTTCAGTCGTAGTTGTAGTTGAAGTAGTTGTAGGCTCTTCAGTTGTTGTTGTAGTTGTTGAAGTAGTTGTAGGCTCTTCAGTCGTAGTTGTAGTTGAAGTAGTTGTAGGCTCTTCAGTTGTAGTTGTAGTTGAAGTAGTTGTAGGCTCTTCAGTTGTAGTTGTGGTTGTGGTTGTAGTTGTGGTTGTAGTAGTTGAAGTTTGATCGCCATCCACACCACCGTTTGCATTGATGTTTGCCACAGATGCGTTTACTTCTTTGGCCACAACCGCAGTTTCACCTTTGACTTGGTACCAAACTTTTGTGTTGTTCTTGAAGTCTTTTTGCTTTTCATTTTCTAATTTTGTACGATAGAAAATTAGAACGCCAGTCTTGTTGATCAAGTCTTTTGGAATTGTAACAGTGATTTTTCCAGAAGCATCAATTGTGAATGTTGATCCAGGAAAGGCCGCTAAGAAATCGTCGATAGCAGTTGCACCACCGTAATATCCAGGTTTATTACCTGTTGTAGTAATACTGAAGCTATCTTTTACAAGTGAATGACCACCTTGGATTTCATCTTCCACACGAACGTCGCCGTCCACTTCTAAGTTCATTGCGTTGATTGTCAATGTCCAAAGAATGTGTTCAGGATCATTAGCGTGCATATCCCCAGCTTTTAAGTAGAATGGAGCGTGGTTTTCGCCAGTCGCCTCTTTCTTAACGCTTAGATCTACTGTCTTATCTCCACTGATGATAGTAAATTTACCAACATGTTCTTTATCAGTTGCTGTATCATTATGAACTTCAATCTCAAATTCACCCCAACCACGGATGTTTTGAAGGTTTTTGATAGCTTCGTTAAAAGTAACAGTAGCAGAGCCATCAGTAATGACCATGTCTCCAACGTAAGTTCCGTCGATGTTTAGAGGAATAGTCTTTTTAAAACCTACCCCATAGACTGTACCAGAACTAGTCCAATTAACTTTTAATGTATCACCTGGTTGGATTTTTTGTGCGTGCTCGTCAAATGTAAACTTAACAGTTGTTTGTCCACCATTTGTGAGTTCATTTGATGAAACAGTCAGTGAGCTAATATTATTACTGACATCTCCAGCTTTTACCACATCAGACTGCGAAAATACTATGAACAATAAGGGTAAAAATACAAGAAAGAAGACTTTTGCAAGTCTACTTAGATTATTTTTTTTCATTTCCTTCTCCTATTTGTCTCCAAATTTTTACACTTATTTGTATGTTAAAACCAAAACTTACAAATATATGCATAATTATATAGGTTACTTTTTCAAGACAACACTACTAAAAATGCACCTCCTACTAGTCAATTATCAAAAAAATATCCTATAAGGTGAATTATATCACAAATAAATAAAACTTCAAGTATTTAACTGTTTTAATTATAAAATTATATTAAATTCTCTGAAAAAATTTAAACATTTACTTTGAACAATGTTTGTAAGCAATGATTCATTCGTCGAGGAAATGAAAAAGGACTATTTTTGAAATAGTCCTTTATATAGTTAATCAATCTTTAACCTTATTCTTTTTCATTTTTACGTAAGAATGCAATGGCACCGATTGATGAAATGAGAGTTACAAAACCAATGATAGTAACTAACGTTCCTTTGCCTTCACCAGTATTAGGAAGTCCTGGTTTGTCGTTTGTTGTTGTTACTGTAGATTTAGGTTCTTCACCAGTGGTTGTTGTAGTTGTTGTAGTTGAAGTAGTCTTAGGCTCTTCAGTTGTTGTTGTAGTTGAAGTAGTCTTAGGCTCTTCAGTTGTTGTTGTTGTGCTTGAAGTAGTCTTAGGTTCTTCAGTTGTAGTTGTTGTGCTTGAAGTAGTCTTAGGCTCTTCAGTTGTAGTTGTTGTGCTTGAAGTAGTCTTAGGTTCTTCAGTTGTAGTTGTTGTAGTTGAAGTAGTCTTAGGCTCTTCAGTTGTAGTTGTTGTAGTTGAAGTAGTCTTAGGCTCTTCAGTTGTAGTTGTTGTAGTTGAAGTAGTCTTAGGCTCTTCAGTTGTAGTTGTTGTGCTTGAAGTAGTCTTAGGCTCTTCAGTTGTAGTTGTTGTGCTTGAAGTAGTCTTAGGCTCTTCAGTTGTAGTTGTTGTGCTTGAAGTAGTCTTAGGCTCTTCAGTTGTAGTTGTTGTAGTTGAAGTAGTTGTAGGCTCTTCAGTTGTAGTTGTTGTAGTTGAAGTAGTTGTAGGCTCTTCAGTTGTTGTTGTAGTTGAAGTAGTTGTAGGCTCTTCAGTTGTTGTTGTAGTTGAAGTAGTTGTAGGCTCTTCAGTTGTTGTTGTAGTTGAAGTAGTTGTAGGCTCTTCAGTCGTTGTTGTAGTTGTAGTTGTAGTTGTAGTTGTTGTAGTAGTAGTTGTTGTTTCTTCTTTTGGATTCACAATTGTTTTAGTTACTGAATGATCAGCTCCAAAATCGTCAACGTTAACTTCTGTATCCGCATCCTTGATGATATAGCCGGATGGTGCTTCAACCTCAGTGATGATATATTTGTCTTTTAACAGTTTGTTAACAGCAATATTACCATTATCATCTGATACATACTCACCAATAACTTGGTTATTAGCTTGACGAACTAGTTTAAATTTAGCACCCTTAAGTGGCTGATTCGCCTCATCTACTTTATGGATATTGATTGAGTAAACATAACCTTCACCAACCCCACCAGCAATTTGAACTGCAGCAGCATTAATTACGCTCGTACTTTCAATACCAACACCTTTAAGAGTTGCTTCATTTCTCAAGACTTCTCTATCTACAGGATCATAATTTAGACGAACGTTATAAGAAATACGATACTGATCTTGATCTGTAATGTCACCTAGTTCGATAACGAAGGATTGGCCGTCTTCACTAACTGTAATTTTATGTTGATCAGTAACATCAACGCGGTTTGAGAATACCCATTCACCGGTTTCATAAGAGAATTTACCTTTGATAACCTTAATACTATCTTTTACATAGCTAGCGTTTGTAAATTGCAAGTGGTCCTCAATCGTTACACCTTGAATATTCTCTTTTGTACGATTGACTGAAATAGTGTATTGGACCTCTCTTTTATCACCTTCATTAACCCAACTAGTCTTTGTTAAAAGTTTTGGATCTCCATCTCCGATACCTTTAAATGTTATCTTTCCAGCAGGTTTTGTTTCCTTGTTTATCGTGATTTCAACTGGAATTTCTCCTTGTTGAGGGTGTTTTTTGAAATCGACACGAGCATAGAAGACGAAAGAGCCATTTGTATCAGAGTGTTTTTCAACATAATTCGTATAAGTTAAAGAAACGGACTTGTTATCCGCATTTACTTTAGCGTAAGCGATAATCTCATTTGTACCGCGAGCACGAATTTCGAATGATTGTGAAGTAATCACCAAAGCGTCTGGTACAGTCATAACAGTAGTATCCCCTGCTTTGACGTTTTTACCTTTTAAATCAAATTTTGCATTGATACCGAATGTAGCCCATTGCGCTAAATCCCAAGTTAGATCTCCACCTTCATTATTTACAACTTTGACATCTGTAATTGCATCTACAAATTTTCCAGTTACTGAAATCTCAGGAGTTTCAGCAAATGTCTTATTCAAACTAAATACAAAGACAGTTGTCAATAAGCAAATAATAAAAGAAAAGATTCCCAATTTCTTTTTGTTCTTCATTATTTTCCTTCCTTTTGTTAGATTGGTATTCTTAAGATACAAAAAAATTGTACTTTAAGTAATACTCCCTGAGTAAATTATTATATATAGGATGATTTTATAGACACCCTTATTACTGGCCTCCTCCTAGTCTATTACTAAAACTATCCTATAAGCGAATTATATCACATTATAATGTGTACATCAATAATATATATGTGGAATTTGCTATAAATAAAAAAATTCACAAAAACTTAGAATTTATTTGTTTCTTAAGAATTAAAATAATATAAAAACCGCTTACATTCTTTGTTTTATCACGTTTAAACTTTTTAGTGTTTCATCTAATGATAATAAAAATTATTTCAACAATTTACAAAAATCTAAGAATTACCTATTTTTGAATACTAGAAATTTTATATTAAATTTTATTATTTATTATATTTTTAAAATTACTTATTTGAAAATCAATCGTGTGAGGATTTATTATTCTATCTGTTTGTGCTATACTTTGAAGTATATTAAGACTATTGAATACAGGACAATAAATTAATGACTTATAAATTTTTACTTTTCGACCTCGACCATACCTTACTTGATTTTGATGCTGCTGAGGATGTAGCCTTATCGCAACTCCTAAATGAAGAAGGAGTAGAGGATATCCAAACATACAAAAATTATTATGTACCTATGAACAAAGCACTTTGGAAGGATTTGGAGCAGAAAAAAATCACAAAGGTAGAGTTGGTTAATACTCGTTTTGAAAAATTGTTTGCTCACTTTGGCATTGAAAAAGATGGCGCCTACTTAGCAGCGCGCTACCAGTTTTTCCTGTCTAAACAGGGACAGATTTTCCCAGGTGTGGAAGATTTATTAAAAAAATTGATAAGTCGAGGCTATGAACTCTATGCTGCGACAAATGGAATTACCTTTATTCAGACAGGTCGTTTGGAACAATCTGGTATCGAACCATTTTTCAAGGAGATTTTCATTTCAGAACAGCTCAATACTCAAAAACCAGATGCAGCATTTTATGAGAAAATTGGAGCTCGTATCCCTAACTTTGATAAAAATCATGCCCTTATGATTGGCGATTCTTTGTCAGCTGATATTCAGGGTGGAAATAATGCTGGCATCGATACTATCTGGTACAATCCGAATCATTTGGAAAATAAAAGCCTAGCCCAGCCAACTTATGAAGTCGACTCTTATCAGGCTTTGCTAGAAATCTTAGATAAACTGTAAAAAGTGGTTTCAATAGCCACTTTTTGCTATAATAGAGGCAGTAAAAATAAAGGAATGGTAAACGATGTCAAGACCAGAACTTTCTCTTTATGAACCATTGTATACACTAAAGGAAGTTGATCAAAATATCTGGATAGTAGATGGTGATTTGATTCAAATGGACATGAAGGTCTTCAAACTTCCTTTTCAGACACGTATGACGGTGATTAAGTTAAATGATGGTAAACTTTGGATTCATTCTCCTATTGCGCCAAATGAGAAACTTTTTAATGAACTAGACGCTTTGGGCAAAGTCGCTTACCTGATTTCACCAAATAAGATTCACTACGCCTATATTGCAGATTGGAAACAAAGATATCCTCATGCGCAAGCATTGTCTAGTCCAGGAGTAGAAGAGAGAGCGAAAAGTCAGAATGTCAAGGTTGTATTTGATGCTCCCTTAACAGATAAAGCTCCTGACTTATGGTCTGATGAGATAGATCAACTCATTTTTAAGGGAAGTTCAGTCATTGAAGAGGTGGTGTTTTTTCATAAATCAACTAAAACACTAATTGTAACAGACCTCATAGAGAACTTTGAACAGGAAAAAATAGCTAGTCCAATTCGCAGAAGATTCTATCGTTTAGCTCGTGTAACAGCTCCTGATGGTCAAACTCCTATTGACTATCGGATGACTTTTATAGGAAGGCAAAGGGAAGCAAAGGTTTCCTTTGCCCGTATGTTAAACTGGAAACCGGATAAGATCATTCTTGCACATGGTTTATGCTTTTTTAAAAATGGTACGGATGAATTAAGACGTGCCTTTAGATGGATACGATAAAGGAGTTGGCGATGCAACACTCATCTTGGCATGCTTTGATTAAGGAGCAATTACCTGAAGGTTATTTTGGGAAAATCAATCAATTTATGGAACAGGTCTATGCTCAGGGAACTGTTTATCCACCTAAGGAGAAGGTTTTTCAGGCTCTTTTGACGACTCCGCTGGAAGAGGTTAAGGTAGTGATTCTGGGGCAGGATCCCTATCATGGGCCTGGTCAAGCTCAGGGCTTGAGTTTTTCAGTTCCAGATTCTATTCCAGCACCTCCTTCTTTGCAAAATATTTTAAAAGAACTTGCGGATGATATTGGGGTAAAACCGTCTCATGACTTGACCTCTTGGGCGGAGCAGGGTGTTTTGCTTCTCAATGCTTGCTTGACAGTCCCTGCTGGCCAGGCTAATGGTCATGCTGGTCAGATATGGGAGCCATTCACGGATGCAGTGATTAAGGTTGTCAATAATTTAGATAGACCTGTGGTTTTTGTACTCTGGGGTGCTTATGCACGTAAGAAGAAGGCTTTAGTGACCAATCCTCAACATTTGATTATTGAATCAGCCCATCCAAGTCCTCTTTCTGTTTACAGAGGATTTTGGGGTTCCAAGCCTTTTTCTAAGGCCAATGCATTCTTAAAAGAAACAGGACAAGAGCCAATTGATTGGCTTAGATAAGGAGAGAATATGCCTCAGCTAGCGACAATTTGCTACATTGATAATGGAAAAGAATTGCTCATGCTTCATCGCAATAAAAAGCCTAATGATGTCCATGAAGGAAAATGGATCGGTGTAGGTGGCAAGTTAGAGCGTGGAGAAACTCCACAAGAATGTGCTGCTCGTGAGATTTTAGAAGAAACTGGTCTAAAAGCAAAACCAGTATTAAAGGGAGTTATCACCTTTCCTGAGTTTACACCAGACCTGGACTGGTACACCTATGTGTTTAAGGTGACTGAGTTTGAGGGTGAATTGATTGATTGTAATGAAGGGACTTTAGAATGGGTTCCTTATGACGAGGTTTTAAGCAAACCAACCTGGGAAGGAGACCACACCTTCGTAGAGTGGCTTTTAGAAGATAAACCATTCTTTTCAGCCAAGTTTGTTTATGATGGTGATAAGTTATTGGATACCCAAGTGGATTTCTACGAATAAAGGAGAAAGCAGATGTTACTAATTAAAAATGGTCGAGTAATGGATCCTAAGTCTGGTTTGGATCGAGTGTGTGATGTTTTGGTTGAAGACGGTAAAATTGTTCAAATTGCTTCTGAAATCCAGGAAGAAGGCGCTCAAGTAATAGATGCTACTGGTCTTGTAGTTGCACCCGGTTTAGTGGATATCCACGTTCATTTTCGTGAACCTGGTCAAACTCATAAAGAAGACATTCATACAGGTGCTTTAGCAGCTGCAGCTGGTGGTTTTACGACAGTTGTCATGATGGCTAATACCAATCCAACCATTTCAGATGTTGAGACTTTGCAGGAAGTTCTTCAGTCTGCCGCTAAGGAAAAAATTAATGTTAAGTCTGTAGCAACGATTACCAAGAACTTTAATGGCCAAGACTTGACTGACTTTAAGGCGCTTTTAGAAGCTGGAGCCGTTGGTTTTTCAGATGATGGTATTCCTCTTGAAAGTAGTAAAGTAGTTAAAGAAGCTATGGAAGAGGCTAAAAAACTCAACACTTTTATCAGTCTGCACGAAGAAGATCCTGGCTTGAATGGTACACTTGGTTTTAACGAGAATATCGCTAAAGAGTACTTTCATATCTGCGGTGCTACTGGGGTTGCAGAGTACGCTATGATTGCACGTGATGTTATGATCGCCTATGCAACAAAAGCCCATGTTCATATTCAGCATTTGTCTAAGGAAGAAAGTGTCAAGGTTGTGGAGTTTGCTCGAGGTTTAGGAGCAAATGTAACAGCCGAAGTTGCACCGCAACATTTCTCTAAGACTGAAGCGCTTCTCTTGACTAAGGGAAGCAATGCTAAGATGAATCCACCACTTCGCTTGGAGTCTGATCGCCGTGCAGTTATCGAAGGACTCAAGTCAGGTGTCATTTCAGTAATTGCGACAGATCACGCGCCGCACCATGCTGATGAAAAGAACGTCGAAGATATTACCAAGGCACCCTCAGGTATGACCGGTTTAGAAACTTCTTTGTCGCTTGGTTTAACCTACTTAGTCGAAGCTGGTGAGCTGAGCTTGATGGAATTATTAGAAAAAATGTCCTATAACCCAGCTAAACTTTATAACTTTGAAGCAGGTTATCTATCTGAAAACGGTCCAGCTGATATTACAATTTTTGATGATAAAGCGGACCGAATCGTGGATAGTCATTTTGCTTCTAAAGCAGCGAATTCACCATTTATCGGTGAATCTTTGAAAGGGCAGGTCAAATACACCATCTGTAATGGACAGATTGTCTATAAGAACTAGGTGAAATCTGCTCTTTCGAATCATTAATTAGAGAGAGACGATATGTATCCAACCCATCATTTTAAAGACAAGTTCATTTTATTTCTTAAGATTTTCTTCCCTATTTTGGTTTATCAATTCGCAAATTATTCGGCTTCTTTTGTTGATACGACAATGACTGGCCAGTATAATACGATAGATTTAGCTGGCGTATCAATGGCGACTAGTTTGTGGAATCCTTTCTTTACTTTTTTAACTGGGATTGTTTCGGCTTTAATTCCAATAATTGGACATCATTTAGGACGAGGGAAGAAAAATGAAGTAGCTTCTGATTTTTATCAATTTCTTTATCTTTCGCTTGGCTTATCCATCTTTCTATTTGTTTTAGTTTTTCTTGCTGCTCCTCTAGTTCTAAATAATATGGGGCTAGAAGCAGCAGTAGCAGATATAGCAATTCGTTATCTATGGCTTTTAGCTATTGGAATTATTCCTCTATTACTCTTTAGTGTTATTCGTTCATTACTTGATGCACTGGGATTAACTAAGCTATCCATGTATTTAATGCTTTTATTGCTACCTCTCAATAGTGGTTTTAACTACCTCTTAATCTACGGAGCTTTTGGCTTCCCTGAGTTGGGAGGAGCTGGAGCGGGACTTGGGACCTCTATGGCTTATTGGGCATTATTGGGGATTTCAATCCTAGTCCTTCTTAAACAGGAAAAATTGAAAGAACTGCATTTAGAGAAACGATTACCCTTAGACGGTGATAAAATAAAAGAAGCGATAAAACTGGGGTTACCTATTGGTGGAACTGTATTTGCGGAAGTTGCTATTTTTTCAGCCGTTGGCTTGATTATGGCGAAGTTTTCATCGTTGATAATAGCTAGTCATCAGTCTGCCATGAACTTTTCATCTCTCATGTATGCCTTTCCTATGAGTATTTCAACAGCAATGGCTATCGTTGTTTCTTACGAAGTTGGTGCTAAACGTCTAGAGGACGCTAAGAGATACATTAAAATTGGACGACTATCAGCTATGGCATTCGCAATTTTAACGCTTTCCTTTCTGTATGTTTTTAGAGAGAATGTTGCCAGTCTATATGGCCATGATCCAGAGTTCATTCAATTAACTGCAAGTTTTATGACTTATAGCTTGTTTTTCCAGTTAGCTGATACATTTGCGGCGCCATTACAAGGGATTTTAAGAGGCTACAAAGATACTGTCATACCTTTCTGCCTTGGTCTCCTTGGATACTGGGGAGTTGCTATACCTCTTGGTGTATTTCTAGATTATTCAACAAATCTCGATGCTTACTCATATTGGATAGGTCTCATCGTAAGTTTAGTTGTCAGTGGATTACTCTATCGGTGGCGTTTACAAGTTATTATGAAAAGATTCAAATAATTTGATGAATATATCCTTAAAAATTAGTTTGTGAAATAGTTGTTTTATGTAAAGAAAAGTCTTGATTTTACAGACTTTTCTTTTTTTATATTGTGAAAAAATAGCAAGCATATTCTTTGACTCTCATTAACCTATAAGTTAGAATAGAACTATAAGAAATTAAACATAGAAAGGCAAGATTATGTCAACTCTAGATAAAAATCTTTTGCTTGAGATGTTCCGTAAGATGGAAGAAATTCGTCGTATGGATTTAAAAATTGCTCAATTAGTAAAAAAAGGTAAAGTGCCCGGTATGACGCACTTTTCTGTTGGTGAGGAGGCTGCTAACGTTGGGGCTATGTTAGCTCTTAATGAAGATGACCTTATCACATCAAACCACCGTGGTCACGGTCAAGCCATTGCTAAAGGTATTGACCTCAATGGAATGATGGCTGAAATCCTTGGTAAATATACAGGGACTTGTAAGGGTAAAGGTGGATCAATGCACATCGCCGACCTTGATGCAGGTAACCTTGGTGCTAACGGTATCGTAGGTGGTGGCATGGGGATTGCAGTAGGTGCAGCTCTTACTCAACAAATGAAAAACACTGGTAAAATCGTTGTCTGCTTCTTTGGTGATGGAGCGACTAACGAAGGTGTCTTCCACGAAGCTGTTAACATGGCTTCAATTTGGAATCTTCCAGTTATTTTCTACTGTATTAATAACGGTTATGGAATCTCTGCTGATATTAAGAAAATGACTAATGTGGAGCATATTTATGAGCGTAGCGCTGCTTACGGCATTCCTGGAATGTTTATTCCTGATGGAAACAATGTAATTGATGTATACGAAGGATTTAAGAAAGCAGTTGACCATGTTCGTTCTGGCAAAGGCCCTGTCTTAATCGAAAGTGTAACTTACCGTTGGCTTGGTCATTCATCATCAGACCCTGGTAAATACCGTACACGTGAAGAAGTCGATGAGTGGAAGGAAAAAGATCCAATCGAAAATCTCCGCAAGTACCTTGTTGAAAACAAGATTGCTAGTGCAGAAGAACTTGAAGAAATTCAGGCTCAAGTCAAGGAAGCAGTGGAAGCATCTGTTAAGTTTGCAGAAGAAAGTCCATTCCCTCCGCTAGAATCAGCTTTTGAAGATATTTACGCAGACTAAGGAGAAGTAGAGAAATATGGAAACAAAATTAATGTCTTTCCGCGATACCATTATCCTTGCAATGTCTGAGGAAATGCGTCGTGATGAAAATGTACTCTTGATGGGTGAAGATGTCGGAGTTTTCGGTGGAGACTTCGGAACTTCTGTAGGTATGTTAGAGGAGTTTGGGCCAGAACGTGTACGTGACTGTCCAATCTCTGAAGCTGCAATTTCTGGTGCAGCAGCAGGTGCTGCTATGACAGGACTTCGTCCAATCGTTGATATGACCTTCATGGATTTCTCTGTTATTGCCATGGATAATATTGTCAACCAAGCAGCTAAAACTCGTTACATGTTTGGTGGAAAAGGGCAAGTACCAATGACAATCCGCTGTGCCGCTGGTAATGGGGTAGGTTCTGCTGCTCAACACTCACAATCATTGGAATCTTGGTTTACTCATATCCCAGGATTGAAGGTTGTAGCTCCAGGTACACCTGCTGATATGAAGGGCCTTCTTAAGTCTTCAATCCGAGACAACAATCCTGTTATTATTCTTGAATACAAATCAGAATTTAACCAAAAAGGTGAAGTACCTGTTGATCCAGACTATACTATCCCACTTGGTGTTGGAGAAATCAAACGCGAAGGAACTGATGTAACAGTAGTAACATACGGTAAAATGCTTCGTCGTGTCATGCAAGCAGCTGAAGAATTGGCCGAAGAAGGCATCTCAGTAGAAGTAGTAGACCCACGTACTTTGGTTCCACTTGATAAAGACATCATTATTAATTCAGTTAAGAAGACTGGAAAAGTAGTTCTTGTCAACGATGCCCACAAGACAAATGGTTTTATCGGTGAAATCTCAGCTATTATTTCAGAATCAGAAGCATTTGATTACTTGGATGCACCAATCCGCCGTTGTGCAGGGGAAGATGTGCCAATGCCTTACGCACAAAACCTTGAGAATGCAATGATTCCGACAGTTGAAAGCATCAAAGATGCAATCCGTAAAACTCATAACAAACAATAATACATAAAATAAATTATGTAATATATGATAAATCAGACGAGAAGCTTTGTATCTTTTAGGTGCAGAGTTCTCTGCGTCCTTGATATCTTAGATTAGAGCACGGGCTAAAAGCCCTTTGCATCATAAAATTGAACTCGGGCTAAAGTCTGGATGAAAAAGATCAACTTTTCTAGAAACTAAAGTTTCTTCGTCAAGTTTCCTATTTTCACTGTGACTTTTAACGCCCTTGATATCTTAGTATAGAATAGGAGAGGTCATGGCTGATGATAAGCTAAGAGCGACTCCTGCGGCTAGAAAATTAGCGGATGATTTAGGGATCAACCTCTATGACATTTCTGGCTCAGGCGCAAACGGTCGTGTCCACAAAGAAGACGTGGAAACATATAAAGACACTAACGTGGTTCGCATTTCACCACTCGCAAAACGAATTGCACTAGAGCATAATATTGCTTGGCAAGAAATTCAAGGAACTGGTCATCGTGGTAAAATCATGAAGAAGGACGTTTTGGCCTATCTTCCTGAAAATATCGAAAATGACACCATTAAATCACCTGCTCAAATTGAGAAAGTGGAAGAAGTTCCAGACAACGTAACGCCTTATGGAGAAATCGAACGCATTCCGATGACTCCTATGCGTAAGGTTATTGCGCAACGTATGGTTGAGTCATACTTAACTGCTCCAACCTTTACACTTAACTACGATGTTGATATGTCTGAAATGTTAGCACTTCGTAAGAAAGTTCTTGATCCAATTATGGAAGCAACTGGTAAGAAAATCACTGTTACAGACTTGCTTTCTCTAGCGGTTGTTAAGACTCTTATGAAACACCCATACATCAACGCTTCACTGACAGAAGATGGTAAGACAATTATTACTCACAACTATGTAAATCTTGCAATGGCAGTTGGTATGGATAACGGTCTTATGACACCAGTTGTCTACAACGCTGAAAAACTCAGCTTGTCTGAATTGGTTGTTGCATTTAAAGATGTCATCGGACGTACTTTGGATGGTAAACTATCTCCTAGCGAATTGCAAAATTCAACCTTCACCATCAGTAACTTGGGAATGTTTGGGGTTCAATCATTTGGTCCTATCATCAACCAACCGAACTCAGCCATCCTCGGTGTTAGCTCAACAGTTGAGAAACCGGTTGTAGTAAATGGTGAAATCGTGATTCGTCCAATTATGAGTCTTGGATTGACAATTGACCACCGTGTCGTAGATGGTATGGCTGGTGCTAAGTTTATGAAAGACTTGAAAGCTTTGATTGAAAACCCAATCTCAATGTTGGTTTAAAATATTTGTTTTAGAAATATAGATAAAGGAAGTAAGATATGGCCTTAGAAGTAATTATGCCAAAAGCCGGCGTGGATATGACAGAAGGACAAATCGTCCAATGGAATAAAAAAGTCGGAGAATTTGTAAAAGAAGGAGAAATCCTTTTGGAAATCATGACTGACAAAGTCAGCATGGAATTGGAAGCAGAAGAAGATGGTTATTTGATCGCTATCCTGAAAGGTGACGGCGAAACTGTTCCTGTTACTGAAGTTATCGGTTATCTTGGTGAAGAAGGGGAAAATATCCCAACAGCTGGAGCAACTGCACCAAAAGCTAGCCCAGCACCTGCAGCAAGTGCCTCAAACGATGATGGTAAGAGTGATGATGCTTATGATATCGTTGTTATTGGTGGTGGACCTGCTGGTTATGTTTCTGCCATTAAAGCAGCTCAATTAGGTGGTAAGGTTGCTCTTGTTGAGAAATCTGAACTTGGTGGAACTTGTTTGAACCGTGGATGTATCCCAACTAAGACTTACCTTCACAACGCCGAAATTATTGAAAATATCGGTCATGCAGCTAATCGTGGTATCGTAATTGAAAATCCTAATTTTACAGTTGATATGGAGAAACTTTTAGAAACAAAATCTAAAGTTGTCAATACCCTTGTTGGTGGTGTTGCAGGACTTCTTCGTAGCTATGGAGTTGATGTTCATAAAGGTATCGGTACTATTACTAAAGATAAGAATGTCTTGGTAAATGGTTCTGAATTGCTTGAAACCAAGAAAATCATCCTTGCTGGTGGTTCTAAAGTCAGCAAGATTAATGTTCCAGGTATGGAATCACCACTTGTGATGACTAGTGACGATATTCTTGAAATGAATGAAGTTCCAGAAAGCCTTGTGATTATTGGTGGTGGTGTCGTTGGTATCGAACTTGGTCAAGCCTTTATGACATTTGGTTCAAAAGTTACTGTTATCGAAATGATGGACCGCATTGTACCAGCTATGGATGCTGAAGTATCTAAGAACCTACGTCTAATCCTAGAACGTAAAGGTATGACTATCTTGACAGGTACTAAACTCCAAGAAATTATTGAAGAAGATGGCAAACTCCGTATCAAAGTTGAAGGAAAAGATGATATCATCGCGAATAAAGCCCTTCTTTCAATCGGTCGTGTTCCAGACCTTGAAGGTATCGGAGATGTTGAGTTTGAGTTAGACCGTGGTCGTATCAAGGTTAATGAATACATGGAAACTTCTGTTCCAGGTATTTATGCACCAGGTGACATCAATGGTACCAAGATGTTGGCTCACGCAGCCTTCCGTATGGGTGAAGTAGCTGCTGAAAATGCCCTAAAAGGAAATCACGTTGTTGCTAAGTTGAACCTAACTCCTGCAGCTATCTATACACTTCCAGAAGTAGCAGCAGTTGGTTTGACAGAAGAACAAGCTCGTGAGAAATATGATGTCCAAATCGGTAAATTCAATTTTGCTGCAAACGGACGTGCCATTGCATCAGATGCGGCTCAAGGATTTGTTAAAGTTATTGCAGACAAGAAATATGGTGAAATCCTTGGTGTTCACATCATTGGCCCTGCAGCTGCAGAGTTGATCAACGAAGCGTCAAGTATCATCGAAATGGAAATCACTGTAGAAGAAATGCTGAAGACAATCCACGGACACCCAACATATTCTGAAGTTATGTACGAAGCATTTGCGGATGTTCTTGGAATGGCTATCCATTCACCTAAGAAAAAATAAACAAGTCTCTCAATAAAATTTTCTTAAAGTAGTACGGACGGCAGCGACCTCTATTAGAGTTCCATGCCTAAAAATTGAGCCTCTTGTCTCAATTTTTCTGAGAAATGTAACGATATCTCGTTACATTTCTTTTTACCACTTTAGAAAATTGGATTGCTATGAACAGAATTTAAAAACTAGATTTTTGGAAATACTATGAAATACATTATCAATCATTCAAATGACACTGCCTTTAATATTGCTTTAGAGGAATATGCTTTTAAACACCTTTTGGACGAGGATCAAATCTTCCTTCTTTGGATCAACAAACCATCTATCATTGTAGGTCGTCACCAAAATACGATTGAAGAAATTAACCGTGACTATGTTCGTGAAAATGGAATTGAAGTAGTCCGTCGAATCAGTGGTGGTGGAGCTGTTTACCATGATTTGAACAACCTTAACTATACCATCATTTCAAAAGAAGATGAAAACAAGGCCTTTGACTTCAAGAGCTTCTCTACTCCAGTTATCAATACTTTGGCTGAACTTGGTGTTAAAGCTGAATTTACAGGCCGTAACGACTTAGAAATCGACGGTAAGAAATTCTGTGGAAATGCACAAGCCTATATCAATGGCCGTATCATGCACCATGGTTGCCTTCTCTTCGACGTTGATTTGTCAGTCCTTGCTAACGCACTCAAAGTTTCTAAAGATAAGTTCGAATCAAAAGGTGTTAAATCCGTTCGCGCACGTGTAACCAATATCGTAGATGAATTGCCAGAAAAAATCGCCGTTGAAGAGTTCCGTGACTTGCTTTTGGAATACATGAAAAAAGAATACCCTGAAATGACAGAGTACGTTTTTTCTGAGGAAGAATTGGCTGAAATCAATCGTATTAAAGATACCAAGTTTGGAACTTGGGACTGGAACTACGGTAAATCACCTGAATACAATGTCCGTCGTGGAACTAAATTCCCAAGTGGTAAGGTTGAAATCTTCGCAAACGTCATTGAATCAAAAATTCAAGATATCAAGATTTACGGTGACTTTTTCGGTATCGAAGATGTTGCAGCAGTAGAAAATGTTCTTCGTGGTGTCAAATACGAACGTGAAGATGTCCTCAAAGCCCTTCAAACCATTAACCTAGGTCGATACTTCGCAGGAATCACTGCAGAAGAAATTGCTGAGGCAGTTGTAGAATAAAATCAAAAGAGATCCATATGCTATGGATTTCTTTTTTTAAAACTTGATAATCAATCATTATGAGAGTATAATGTAGTGGAAATTTAAAATAAAAGAGGCCTAACATCAATGATAAAGATTCCAATTGAAAATCTCGGACTATTTGAACAGTTAGATCGTACTGTGGTAGCTTTTTTTAAAAATCAAGAATCTACAAATCCTTACGATTTGCATATTAGTATCACACAAGAACACTTCGATAAGAAAAGACAAGAGTTAGAACCATTAGGTTTGCAAGCTGTCCAAATCCCACTGGGAATGGCTTTAGACAATGTTATTCAGCAAGCACATTTTAAAGCCCTAATTATTGGTGGTCTTGCTCCTGAGGAAATAATCGTTAGCAAAGATGCGTTAATGTCAATGAAAGATATTGTTGATAGTTTTTGTATTATGTATGCTGCAGCTAATAAACGCCTTGAAAATAGTAAAGCTTATGAATTAATGAAAGATAAAACGGTCTACTTTATTGGAAAACTGCTTACTGACATTCCTCAAAAAGGTGATGAAATTGCTTATATGGGCATTGATCGTACAGCTAGTGATGGTACGCCATATGAAGCTGTTAAATGTTTTTTAACGAAAGAAAGTGCTGAGAAGTACAACGAAGAAAAAAGACCCGTTACCCCTGCAAATCTGGCTTATCTAAAGTCATTTTGGGGAAAACCAGTCATTATTGAGCCACACCGTAATTATTGGATCGAATTTTTATAGAATAATAAAAGAGCGTAAGATTCGATAAAAAATCCTACGCTCTTTTTCTAACTCTAAAACACTACATAATTTATGTTATGTATCTTACAAACTATCCAGGGCATTCTTTTGCTCATCATTAACGATATGGGTATACAAGTCGGTAACTTGTGTGCTTGCATGTCCCAGCTGGTGACTGACCAGAACCTGTGATTTGGTTGCATCATATAGACGTGTTGCAAGCGTATGGCGTAGTTTGTGGGGGGTTACGCGAACTTTAAAGTCTTCCGAATACTTAGCCACCATCTTTTCAACACTAGAAGCATCGATACGGTTTGGAACACCTCGATACAAGGTCAGAAAGAGAGCTGTATCAGTCTTTTCTGTCTTATAACGTTTGTCTCTTATAGCAAGATATTGTTCTAAATAAGGCTTAGCAAAGGCAGCAACATTGACTGAGTCTCGTTTTCCCCCCTTTCGAGTGACGTCAATCACCATCATCTTTAGATTGAGATCTCGAAGGTCAAGGTTAACGGCTTCGGAGAGACGGACACCAGAGGCGAGAAGAAGGGCTATAATCGCTAAATCACGTTCTTTGTTCTTGTTAAAGGACGATAAGGCTCGATTTGAGAGAGTTTTAGGGTATTCCTCATCTATATAATTCAAAAATCCCTCTGTTTCATCACCTAAAAAGAGCTTTTGTTTGATATTTTCAGCTCGCGCAGCCAAGGTTTCTTTCTTTTTCTTGGTAGCAACCTTCTTCATGACGTTGCGGTAGAAATAAGGTTCTCCTTGCTCATTTTCAACTTCCTCAGTCAAATACTTATAAAGGCTAGACAATGCTGATAAAGTTCGGTTAATAGTTGTTTGGGAGACACCATTCTTTGTCGTATTAGCATTGAGTAAAGGACGTTCACGTAAGTAAAGAATAAAAGATTCCATGTCTTTCTTGGTCATGTTCTCAAGAACATCCAAAGGAATATTTGCCATAGTATCAGCATCCGATATACCAGATTCCAAAACCCAGGTGAAAAATCGATCGTATTCCTTTAAGTATTCATACAAGGTCGTAAAACTGTATGGAACAGCTAGTTTTGATTGATAGTATTCCAGAACGTACCAGGGCATGACTTGTTTGAGTTTATCAATACGTTCTAATAAGATCTCGCGTTTCATGTTTTTCTCCAAATCTTTCTATACTAGTAGTATAGCATAGCTATATATTTTTTTCAAGAAAATTATAGTTTTTCGGAAAGATGTTATAGGTGATATATGCAATATCTAAATCTTTAAAAGGATAACCAAAAAAATTTTTTAAGCCAATTATACTCAATTATGTACTTTATCTAAGTGAAAACTGAAAATTTTTCAAATGTACATTTTGACAATATAAAAATACTTTATATTACTTAAATAAAGTGTTCTTATTTTTTTATATCTTTTTTAAACTGTATAAAATGTTCTTGCTTTCTTATGTAACCTTTGCAAATCGAACATGCCTTTTTATTTCGTTTTCTGTACGCCATTCTTTCTTTAACTTGAATTTTATAACGATGATCTGAGTTTTCCTGACATATCCACCATACAGACATATTACTCAACTCTGTGATTTCAGTTGGACTTGTTATTAGGAGGTTATTTTCATAATCCCACTTTTTCATTAGACTTTGTTGAGTTATTGCTAAGTCGTTAAATCCTTTTAAAACTTTTTGATTCGTGCACAAGTGTGTAAATATTGTAAAACAATTTCAAAATATGGTAGACTAAATATGAATTTTGATGGACGATAATTAGGTCAGAGAAAAGGTTACAGATGGAAAAATTAATTTTTATCGGAATGCTAGTGTTCTTGGCATTTGTGTTTATTGGAATATTGATTTGGCTACGTTTTAGAATGAAGAACACTTTTGAGAACGGTGTTCCAGTGTACGATGCCCCAGCAAATAATCAGACTAGGACGAGTAAGCTAAGCGTAGGAGAGTATGCAGTGCACATAATTTTAATACTAATTAGCGCTGTAATTGCCTTTAAGGTCATGAGCATGTTCCCTCATGGGGGGGCGGCGCCAATTGGTGCTGCTATAATCACGCCTTCTATACTGTCGCTTTTCAATGCACGAAGGAGAACCGGGAAATCTTGGATAGGTATTGTTGCAGTGCTTATGGTATTTGTATTTTTGATGTTCGCATACATACTGATAGGTTTACCTGATAACGCAGCTCCACTTAAAATTGACGGAACTGAAATTCATCTTACAGAGACTAAGATTTCGGATTTGATAGACCAGGGGTTTGAAATCTATGTGTCAAATGGTAGACATGATTATCCTAATTATAATGATCTTTTGACAACGGGAAGCTATTCTAAATACCAAGGATCGGGGGTTAGCGTACCAAACGGCTTTAAGTCATATGACTCAGCAGTTACGCGATCTACCTATCTTCTTGTAAAGAAGAATGTAGTTCTCGGATGTATAGGTGTTTACGGAGATAAGAGGAAGAGTACGGAGCTGAAGGACTGTGTGGTTACGCAGGTTTGCTTCGATTCTGAATGCACAGCTGCTGCTAAAAAATATGGTATTTCATATAATATAGATGGTATAGATTTGCTAAAGAAGCTTGATGAAAATAAGTTCACGAAAGTATTTGGGAAAAAAATATGGCTGACTCCAAGCGAGCTAAGAGATGAATATTTGGGTCATTATGGCGTGCAGTGGGGAGCAGGTAACAATGAATTCTTTTGGAATCATTATTTTATGAATTTAGACCTTGATTCGAATAATGATATAGTTAATTTTAATTTTAGTTCTAATATTGCAGCAGAGCGATAGAAGAATTTGCAGGGATAATTAGGCAAAATGAAAAAGAAAAAAGTACTAAGTAAGACAAAGTATGCTATTTATCTTCTGATGGTCCACCTTATATGCATACTTTTCACTATAAGCAAAATAATGATACCTTCATGGGGGCACTGGTTAGAGACGACACGTTTTCTTTGGACAAGCTTTCCTACCTATGTATGCGTGTTAATAGCCATTTTCCCAATGGTATGCTTTTGGCCATATTTGATTAGTGCAGATTTTAAGCCGGGTACATCAAAGACCTTGCTTGCTACTTTTGGTCTAATAGTAGGTAACGTGACTCTGATTTTGATATATACGACTATTTTGCACAAGGTATTATAGGTATAAAAGAATCCCTTTTTATAGGGATTTTTTGATTGCTTCAAGTAGCTCGTCATATTCTTCAAATGCTGGAACCTCAGGATGCTCCTTCTTGATTGATTCGGTGCTTCTAAACAAGAATCCTTGTGGGTGTCTCCTTGAAAGAAGTCGGTTTAATCGACGGTCAAGGCAGTTGATGACTTACTAGAAAATTGTTCTCAACCCTATGTTTTAGCTGATTTAGCTTATCTTAGCTATGAACTCAGAGAACAGTTGAAACAGAAAGGTTACCATCTTTGGACGCCTTTACGTCAAAATATGGCAAGAGCTAAACAACATAATCATTGGAAACTAATGGCTATGAGACGGATTATTGAAACTCGATTTTCAGAACTTTGTGCTTTTTTTGATGTCGAACAAACACTAGCTAGAGGCTTTACAGGATTGCAGTTGAGAATGGAGCAAATTGTACTGACTTATAATCTGAGATACTTTGAGATTAACTAGCACCACGAGTAAAAATCTATATCTTACTATCAATAAGTCCTTAAATGAGTAGCCAAAAATGTACAATTGAACCACTACTTCTTCTGCACCTATTAGAGTAAAAATGTACAAATCAATTCCTTAAATCAGATGATGTTATGAACTAGAAAATATACAAAATAACACTTCAAAATAATGTACAAAATAAAAATAAAGTACACTCCTTAAAGAATGTACTTTATGCTTCTAATTCAGTTGTATCAATAGTTTAGCTCACGTTAAGTCAATTGTACATAAACTTTTAGTTTTGCTAGTGTATAGTTTGTAACCAAAATTTTTTAGTTTTTCTTTTAATTAATTTATTATGATTAAAATTTTTTATACTGTTTGCTAACTGCTTCTCCGTCAATCTTCAATTCTAATAAATGTAATTCAGGTAAAATTTGATTCTTATTATCTATCATAAAAACCAAATCAAATTTGATTTGGTTTTGGAGTTTTATATTTCATTTTATAAAAATGAATAGTTTACCAATACAATCAGTTACGACTATACTCTTCTTTTCTATTCATTACCATATAGCATGATACTAAGATGACGAAGATTTTGATTAAGTAAGTTTCGTATTGATTAGTATCTATGGTTAGTTGAGACAAGACATTAATAATTGAATGAGTCATTACACAAATCCAGAGATTGTTTGTTTTAATATATAGTGCTGATAGTATGAAAGAATTTGTCAGTAATCCAATTAAAAACGGCGTCAATTGTAATATTGCCAGAGAACCATCTATGTAAAAGTACAACAGATGCCAAATAGCCCAACTAAAAAAGGTTAAGATTGTTGAGAGGAAATACGGCAAATGTTCTTGTAAAATTGGTTGAAATACATATCGCCATCCAATCTCTTCTATTCCTCCAAATAAAATAAATTTGAAGAACATCAAAAAAGGGAGATACCAGTTAAATTCTAACATTTTCCCACCAAACAATATGAAAGAAAAATCAAATATAATTAGGAAGAAAGATAATAAATAGTGTTTATAACTAGTATGAATGTTAAAAAAATCTTTTAAAATCTTCTTAAAATGAATATGAAAATATCGATTAGCAACAATTATTCCCCAAAGAGCTGAAGAAATTCCACCTAGAATGATTCCTGAAATAGTTAATAAATTAGACTGAACAGAATAACGATTCAATAGAAAGAAAACTAGACAAACTGATACTAATTGGATAAATGTTCCTAGCAAATATACCAAAATTGCCTTATTTTTTTTCATAGAGAAACCTTTCAAAATATGTTATAACTTTTCGTAATAAAAATTATGTAAATTAATACTGCTATAAAAGCAAATCTTTTACTTTTCCAATTTCACTTTTTGGAATCACGAGATGAATCATATCACCTAGATACATTCTTGTTGATCCATTAACAGTCTTACTTTTACCGTTATGTACTTGGGTTGTGATAAGCACGTTGTGTGGTAAATTGAGTTCGTGTACCTGCTTACCAGCAATTTTATCTGAAACGGGGATTTCAATTAGAGTAACTTCACCATCATCAGTTGCTGACTCAGGTAACATTTTCTCCAGCATTGCTTCATAGACAGGTGCCCCTTTGAGCAGATCCATGACGATGTAAGCTACTAGGGTTACCATTCCTAAAGGCATGAGATTTCGGATGTCACCAACCATTTCCGTCACAAGAATCATAGCTGTCAAAGGTGCTTTTGAGATAGCCCCAAAATAACCGCTCATTCCAAGAATTACAAAGATAGGAAATTGCTGTTGGCTAACAAGTCCAAGATTGACACAAATAACGCCTACTAGAGCCCCAAGTAAAGAACCTAATGCTAAAATCGGTAAGAAAATACCTCCTGGCAGTCCACTTCCGTAACTGATCATACTCCAGATAAAGCGAATGATAAAGTAAAGTAAGAGAATTTGGAAACTAAAATTTTGTTCTGTTAAGGATAATACAACTTGATTTCCGCCACCAAGTATCTGAGGTAGAAAAATTCCTACTGGAATAATAAGAATAAAAGCAAAAATCGGATGATAAGCTTTATCAATGTGAAGCCTTTGGCCAATCCATTCATAAACTTTTCCGACATTAAGAACCGCTTTCTCATAAAGAAAACCTGAGAGTCCAAGAAAAATTCCCATTACCAGATAAATCCAATATTGACTAAGACTCATAAGAGGGATATCATCCGGCATATCCAAAACAGGTGTTAAGCCAAAGATGAGAAGGGAAACAAAGTTTGCTACTAGACTGGCTGCCAAGGTAGAAACCCAAAAGAATCGTGAAAAATGGTGATAGACTTCTTCTACTACAAATAATAACCCCGCAATCGGTGCATTAAAGGCAGCAGCAAGTCCAGCAGCAGCTCCGCTAGCAATCAAAGAACGCTCCTCAACAGGGCTAGACTTGAGCCATTTGGCAATTCCTTTTCCTCCTACGGCACCTAGCTGAATACTGGGACCTTCACGACCGAGCATGAGTCCGCTCGCAATGGCCAAGATACCTAGAATGTATTTCTTCCAGAGGACACTCCACCAATTGAGAGACATGAGACCTTTTAACTCCGCTTCAACTTGAGGAATACCAGAACCTTTAATATCTTTTTCTGAGCGTGTTAATTTGGCACTAAGCAAGCAAATTAGAATATAAAACAATAAAATGATCAATAGATTTCGAAGTAGATTTTTTTGGTCTAGATATAGTCCTTGAACGACATGAAAGCCTTTTTCAATCAAAAAACGAAATGACCCAACAATAAGTCCTACGACTAATCCAACAATAATACCTCGCCCTACTTGAGCTAAGATCGTACTGGACGCGAAGGCAAATTCTTTCTTGGAACTAAGTATTTCCGACTGTTCCTCCATAATTCTCTCCTTTAATTATCTTTTACTAGTTTCTGAAATGTTCGTTTTAATCGGTTCAAAACTTGTGCGATGAATGGGTGTAACACCGCACTTTTCTAAACCTTCTAAATGTTTAGCCGTTCCATAACCAGCGTTTTGTGAAAAATCATAACCTGGAAATTTCTGGTCATAGTTGGCCATGATCTTATCTCTCGTAACTTTAGCTATAATTGATGCTGCTGCAATGGATAGAGAATTAGCATCTCCTTTGATGATGGATGTCTGAGTGATTGGTAAATCCAATTTCATAGCATCAATCAAAAGGTGTTCTGGTTGAGGTTCAAGTTGAGAGATAGCTTCTTTCATGGCTAGTTTCGTTGCTTCATAGATATTGACTTGGTCAATGACATGATTGTCCATAATGCCAATACCGATTGCTAGGGCATTCTCTTTGACAGCCTGAAAGATCTCTTCATGTTTTTTCTTAGGAATTTTTTTGCTGTCATTTAAACCTTTAATTTTACAATTTTGAGGTAAAATAACTGCAGCAGCCACCACTGGACCAGCAAGCGGACCACGTCCAACCTCATCTACACCTGCAATTAGGTTAATCCCTTGAACGTAAAGCACTTTTTCATATCGAAGCATAGCTTCTAAGCGCAAATTTTCATCAATTTCAGCTTGAATGGCTTTCTTACGCTTTTCAATTTCCTTTTGTACACCTGAACGAGAATCTTTTTCAAACTCCTTAAACAGAGGACTATCAAGATCGGTTATATTTGCTAATGCTTCTTTTATTTCTTTAATCGTTGCCATTGAGGTCTTCCAATGTATCTAAGGTATAGTTACCTAGTTTTCCATCACGAACTTCCTTGACGAAAAGGTTGTAAAAGCGATCATAATCATCACGGAAACCAAGGATACGAGTCATGTCCATGATGATTTCAGGAGCTTCATCGTCCAGATTCATTTGTTTAAAACGTTCTTGAAGCTTATCAGGATAATGTGTTTTAAAATAATTAAGACCGAAAATTGTCACTTCATCCATTGGGAGCAACTGGTCCTTGATAGCTCCAGTTAAAGCCAACTTTAAAGCAACGGTTTCATCTTCAAATTTTGGCCAGAGAATCCCTGGAGTGTCCAAGATTTCCAAATCTTTATTTGTTTTGAGCCATTGTTGGCCCTTTGTCACACCTGGTTTGTTACCAACTACAGCAATTTTCTTACCAGCCAAACGGTTCATCAGCGTTGATTTACCAGCGTTTGGAATCCCAATGATCATGGTACGCAAGGTCTCGATTTGAATCCCACGTTCTTTTTGACGAGCGATTTTATCTGCCATGAGTTTCTTAGCAGCGTCTGTTACGACTTTAACTGTAATTTGCTCTTTAGAATTGATTGCCAGTGTTTGAATTCCTTGGGATTCGAAGTACTGACGCCATTCTTTTGTCAATGCTGGGTCTGCAAGGTCTGCCTTGTTTAAAATCAATAATCTAGGTTTGTCTCCGATGATTTTAGTCAGCATCGGATTTTGACTAGACAAGGGCAAACGTGCATCTACTAAAACTGTTACAAAGTCAACAAATTTTAAATTTTCCTGGACCTGACGGCGCGCCTTAGACATATGTCCAGGAAACCATTGAATAGTTGCCATTTTATTTCCTTTTCTTCATACAAACTTGTTCTATTAAACATAGATGATTACTGACTATTTTACCATATTTTGGCTATTTTTGCAGATGAATGATATCTCTAATAATGGGAAATCCCCCTTAACCAAGCGGAAAAGAGGGAATGGATTCTTATTGATGAACAGCCTGTGCTGCAGTGATAAGAGTTAATTTGTAAACATCATCAGAGTTACATCCGCGAGAAAGGTCGTTTACAGGTTTGTTAAGTCCTTGCAAAACCGGTCCAACTGCAGCAAATCCACCAAGACGTTCTGCCATCTTGTAACCAATGTTACCAGCTTCGATACCTGGGAAGATAAAGACATTAGCTTGTCCCGCTACATTACTTCCTGGAGCTTTAAGAGCGGCAGTTTCTGGAACAAAGGCAGCGTCAAATTGCAATTCGCCATCAATTTCAAGATCTGGACGAAGCTCATGAGCGATTTTTGTTGCTTCAACAACCTTATCAACACTTTCACCAAAACCTGACCCCTTAGTTGAATAGCTAAGCATAGCAATCTTAGGTTCGATGCCGAACATCTTAGCTGTGATAGCTGAGTTAATCGCGATTTCAGCTAGAGCATCAGCATCTGGGTTGATGTTGATAGCACAGTCACCGAAAAGGTATCGTTCTGTTCCACGAACCATAAGGAAGGCACCTGATGTACGGCTAACATTTGGACGAGTCTTGATAATTTGAAGAGCTGGACGAACTGTTGAAGCTGTAGAGTGAATAGCACCTGAAACCATACCATCAACCAAGCCCATATAAACTAACATAACACCAAAGTAGTTTACATCGTTGCTGAGCACTTCTCTCGCTTCTTCTTCAGTCATTTTTCCTTTACGACGTTCAACGAGTGAAGCGACCATATCTTCAAATTGTGGGTAATGTTCTGGATCGATGACTTCGTAACCTTCTGTAATTCCTTCGATTTCGAGATAGATTTTAATCTTGTCAGGGTTTCCTAGGAGAACTGGGATAACTTCTGTTTCTTTAACCAAACGCTTCGTTGCTTGTAGGATACGTGGTTCTTCACCTTCAGGTAGAACGATGCGAGCATTTTTACCAACTAGGTTGGCTTTCAAACTTTCAAAAACTTCCATGAGTTTTGACTCCTTTTAAGATAAATTATTATTTGATAACTGTGTAATAAGTGTGTCGAAATCATCCGGCAGTGGGCATTCTAGCACTAACTGTTCTTCTAAGAATGGATGATAGAACGATAAGTAATGACAATGAAGCGCTTGACGCTCTATGCCGTGGTCTAAACTTCCACCATAAAGGTCATCTCCGAGCAATGGAAATCCAATATGAGAAAAATGAACCCGAATCTGGTGAGTTCTCCCAGTATGGAGACGAATATCAACTAAGTGAATATTCCCATAAGATGCCACGATTTGATAGGACGTATGGGCATATTTCCCACCCTTTGCTACTCGTCGAGTGATGATAGAATCTTCATCTCGAGCTATTGGAGCGATGATTTCTCCCTTTGGTTCCAGATGTCCATCTCCCTTGACTAGGGCGTAATAACGCTTTTCAATAGCCTTTCTTTGCAATTGCTTGTCTAACCTAGCATGCGCATAGCCGTGTTTAGCAAAAAGCATCAATCCAGAGGTATCTCTATCAAGCCGAGTCACAATATGAACCTGCTGATTCTCATAGTTTTGTTTTACATAGTAGCCCTTAATAAAGTTGGCAATGGTATTGGAATGATTGACACTAGGGATTGAAGCGACTCCAGAGGGTTTGTTAATAATCAAGAAATGATCATCTTCGAATAGAATATCTAGAGGATAATCAATTGCTTCAAGTGTCTCGAATCCTTCCTCTGGCGGAATATCAATGACGACCTCATCTCCGATATCTAAGAGATAGGTTGCATTCTGCGGATGCCCGTTGACTCGAATATCACCACCTCGAAACTTAATCTTGGCAAGTAACCCTTTTGAAACTTCATGTTTTTTCAGAAAGGTTTTGACCTTGACATGTTCGTCGGCAATAAACTGAAACCTCATTCGTCCACCTCGCCAATAAAGGCATCTTTAACACGATTCCAAAAACTGGTGTGGCTTGGTGTGGCTACAAAATGAATCTTGTGGTGATCAATCTGATACTCTATTTTCTCAATATTTCGGAAAGAATAGATACTATTATCGATTGAGATTGTGTGATAGTCATTTCGAGTTGGTATCAATTCAATCTTGTCTTTTTTAGGAACAATAATTGATGAACCAAGTGTTCGGTAGATTCGGTTGTTCAAACTGGCGATTTCAGCTAATTGAAGGGCTTCTATGGTAGGATGTAGTACTGCTCCACCAAGTGATTTATTATAAGCTGTACTTCCAGTCGGCGTTGAAACTGTTAGGCCGTCACCACGGAAACGTTCAAAGGGAACATGGTTAATAATGACATCAGCAACCATAGTTCGATCCGCTCGACGAATGCTAGCTTCGTTTAGTGCTCGGAAAGACTTAACTTCACCGTTTTCAAGAAAGATTTTAACACTTAGGAGTGGATAAGAAACTTGAGCTCCATTATCCAACTGTAAATTTGTAACCAATTGGTCCAACTCAAAATCACGATAATCCGTATAAAAACCTAAATGTCCCGTATGAACCCCAACAAAACGAACCTTATCCAGTTGGTTTTCATACTTATGAAAAGCAGATAACAACATGCCATCACCACCAATAGAGACGACGATATCTGGATTTTTATCGTTCAGAATAAAATTATTCTTTTTTAATCGTTCTTTTAACTCGAATAGAACTTTCTGACTCTGAGGCTTACGGTTGGCAATTAGGTCAATTCGTTTACCTGTATTCTTCATCGGTATCGTCACTGTTTCCTACCCCGTCATTTAACTTTCTGTGCAAAGGATCAAAGAGCGCTTGTGCTTCCTGGATATCAGCGCGTATTTTACTCATTTCTTCGTCTAGCTGATGTGAAATTCTGGCTGTAATCTCAAGTCGTTCTTTGATTTCTTCTGGGAAATCTCCTTGATATTTATAATTGAGAGAATGCTCGATTGTAGCCCAAAAGTTCATAGCCAAGGTACGAATTTGAATCTCAACTAGAATAGTTTTCGCACCGTAAATCGTATCAACCGTATACTCAATAATCACATGGTAAGAACGATAACCTGAGGCCTTTCGATGAGTAATGTAATCACGTTCTTGAACAACTCTCATGTCCTGTCTTTTACGAAGGATAGAAACAACCTCGTTTACGTCGTCTACGAATTGAACCATGACACGTAAACCTGCAATATCTTGCAAATCCTGTTCAAGCGTGTCATAGCCAATACCTCGACGTGCCATTTTTTCTTTGATACTTTCAATCGGTTTAACCCGACCCGTGACAAACTCGATTGGAGAATGTCGGTTTTGTTTTCTATATTGTTTTCGGATTCCTCGGAGTTTTATTTTTAATTCTCCGACAGCTTGAATGTAAGGATCTAAAAATTCTTCCCATTCTGTAATCATATAACTCTTACGTCCAATTCTCTATGCAGTTTAATTTATCTAGTTTTTGATTTTCTCATGAAAATCATATACAATAAATACAATGCTTATTATACCATAAATCGCTTTCAAATATAAAGAAAAGGTTGAAAAAATGAAACATTTAGAAATTGAAATGAAAACACTTCTCAGTAAAGAAGAATATCAGAGATTGCAAGGTCAGTTTTCAGAAATTACACCGATTACACAAAAAAATTACTACTTAGATACACCTGATTTTTATCTTCGTCAACATAAGATTGCCATGCGCATTCGTACATTTGAAAATAGCGCCGAATTGACCATAAAAATCCCACAAACAGTTGGAAATATGGAATACAATCAAGCCCTTACTCTTGAGGAAGCCAATGCTTGTCTTGAAGAATGCAAACTCCCTCAAGGATTAATTTTAGAAGAACTTTCAAATCGAGGTGTTTCACCAAGTGGCTGGGTTGTCTTAGGTTGTTTAACTACTGTTCGTTATGAGAAAGAGACGTCTATCGGACTCATGGCACTTGATCAAAGCAGTTACTTCGATGTTGTTGATTATGAACTAGAGTTAGAAATCGAAAATGGAGACCAGGGAAGTCTTGATTTTCAGGAGTTTTTACAAGCAAATGATATCGAATACAAGAAAGCACCTTCAAAATTAGTACGATTTATAGAAAATATGAAAAAATCCTGAAATAATCAACTTTTTTTGATAAAATAAAAGAGATAAAAAATATTAGAATCTGTAACAGAAAACACTTGTTTTAAAATTGTTTTCTTTTCCTGATTCACTTAGTTTATAGAGGACGGTTTATCAATGTCAGATACAAAGAATATGAAGCTTTTTTCACTTTCATCAAACCATGAAATTGCTCAAAAAATCGCAGATGCTGCAGGTGTTCCACTTGGAAAATTATCATCACGTCAATTCTCAGATGGTGAAATCCAAGTTAACATCGAAGAAAGTGTTCGTGGCTATGATGTTTATATCATCCAGTCTACTTCTTATCCTGTTAGCAATCATTTGATGGAACTTTTAATCACTGTTGATGCCTGTGTTCGTGCTAGTGCAAATACAATCAATGTTGTCATGCCTTATTTTGGTTACGCTCGTCAAGACCGTATCGCTTCTTCTCGCGAACCTCTTACGGCTAAACTTGTTGCAAATATGTTGGTTAAAGCTGGAGTTAGTCGTGTATTGACACTTGATCTTCACGCTGTTCAGGTTCAAGGTTTCTTTGATATTCCTGTTGACAACCTCTACACAATTCCTCTTTTTGCAAAACATTATTGTGATAAAGGTTTGACAGGTTCAGATGTGGTTGTTGTTAGCCCTAAAAATTCAGGTGTAAAACGTGCTCGTAGCCTTGCTGAGTACCTTGATGCACCGATTGCTATCATCGACTATGCTCAAGATGATTCTGAACGTAGCCAGGGATATATTATCGGTGAGGTTGAAGGTAAGAAAGCAATCTTGATTGATGATATTCTAAATACAGGTCGTACTTTCTCTGAAGCTGCTAAAATCCTAGAACGCGATGGAGCGACTGAAATCTATGCAGTTTCAAGTCATGGACTTTTCGTTGACGGCGCTGCAGAATTGCTTGATGCAGCTAATATCAAAGAAATCTTGGTTACAGATTCTGTTGTAACAGAAAGTAAAAAACCTAAAAACGTACAATACATTACTGCAAGCGAATTAATTGGTGATGCCATGGTTCGTATTCATGAAAGAAAACCAGTTAGTCCACTATTTAAGTTTAAATAGAAATTAGGTGAGTTTTTGATATATTTAGATAATGCTGCTACGACTCCAATGTCACCTGCAGCTATCTCAGCGATGACTCAAGTCATGCAAGAAACATATGGGAACCCTTCTAGTATTCATAGTCATGGACGCCAAGCAGGTAAATTATTACGAGAAGCGCGTCAAGAGTTAGCGAGTTTACTAGGAACAAAGCCACAGCATGTTTTCTTCACCTCTGGTGGTACAGAAAGTAATAATACTGCAATTATCGGCTACTGCCTTCGCCACCAAGGGCGTGGGAAACACATCATTACTACTGCTATTGAGCATCACGCAGTTCTTGAACCAATTGAATATTTGGTTGAAAATTTCGGGTTTGAAGTAACTGTTTTGAAACCTGTAAATCAAGAAATCACAGCAGACCAAGTCAAAAATGCTCTTCGTGAAGATACCATTCTAGTTTCAACTATGTTTGCAAACAATGAAACAGGAACTCTATTACCGATTGCTGAAATTGGTGAGGTTTTAAAAAATCATCCAGCTTCTTATCATGTTGATGCAGTTCAGGCGATTGGTAAAGTAGAGATTCTTCCCGAAGAATTGGGAATTGATTTTCTTAGCGCTTCTGCACATAAATTCTATGGTCCCAAAGGCGTAGGTTTCCTATACGCTTCTTCTACAGATTTTGATTCTTATCTACACGGTGGAGATCAAGAACAGAAAAAAAGAGCAGGAACAGAAAACCTTCCTGCAATTATAGGGATGGTCGCAGCACTTAAGGATGATCTTGAACATTTAGAAAGTAATTTTTTAAAAGTTCAAAAGTTACAAGAAACATTTCTAACTGAAATGGATGGATTAAACTACTATCTAAACCAAAGTAAAGAGCAACTTCCCTATGTCCTCAACATTGGTTTCACAGGACAACGAAATGATCTGCTACTACTTCGCCTGGATCTAGAAGGCATTTCTATTTCAACAGGTTCAGCATGTACCGCTGGTATTGTTCAGGTTAGTCATGTTCTTCAGGCTTTTTATGGAGAAGACTCGCCTCGCTTACACGAGTCTGTTCGCGTCAGCATTTCACCTCAAAATACAGAACAAGAAATGATAACTCTTGCTAAAACTCTTAAAAATATCATCGGAGGATAACTCAATGGCATTCGAACAAACGATTAAACTAAAAAATTGCCGTTACGATTACACACTTAGCCCAACTGTAAAAAAATTTACACTTAAAGATAATACTTTTTTTGAAACTAAAGTTGGTAACTATGAATTAACACGTCTTCTTGAAAAAGTACCAAATAGTGGAGATGGATTCCAACTTAAGATTATCATTAACAAAGACTTAACAGGTGCAAAAATCAATATTACTGATAAATTTGGTCTACGTTTAGTTGACATTTTTAAGTCTGAGGAAACACATATTCACCAAGAGAAATTCTACTTTTTGATGGATAGTCTTGTTGAACGTGGCGTATTTACAAAAAGCGAAAGATAGAAGATTATTATGTTTCGATTAACTTACAAGGACTCATATCAAGTAGAGCGTGTGCAAGAATATGAAGACTATGAAGCTCTTATGCTCTCTCTATCGGGTTGTGTAACCCTTCCTGATACGACTCTTATCACTTCATTAACACACAATGGAGTTGAAATCTATCAAGGTCTTCTTGGGAACCTCTATCGTTTTTTAACAACCTATCACGAAAATACCTAAACTAAGATTTTTCTTAGTTTTTTTTCGTTATTGTTGCAATTTTCACAAACTTTCTATAAAATAGTAAATAGAAAGGTTGTGATTTTGTGAAAGAAAAACAGTCTGCTATTCCTAAAGCAACAGCAAAGAGACTTTCTCTCTATTACCGTATTTTTAAAAGATTTAATGCCGAAAAAATTGAAAGAGCTAATTCCAAACAAATTGCAGAAGCGATTGGAATTGATTCTGCCACTGTTCGTCGTGACTTCTCTTACTTTGGCGAACTTGGACGTCGTGGATTTGGCTATGATGTCAAAAAGCTCATGAACTTTTTCGCTGATCTTTTAAATGATAATTCTATTACCAATGTTATGCTGGTAGGTATCGGAAATATGGGGCATGCCCTCCTACACTACCGCTTTCATGAGCGTAACAAGATGAAAATCATCATGGCTTTTGACCTAGATGATCATCCAGAGGTTGGTACCAAAACACCCGACGGTGTTCCAATCTATGGAATCTCTCAAATAAAGGACAAAATTAAGGATAGTGATGTTAAAACTGCTATTCTTACTGTTCCTAGTGTTAAATCTCAAGAAGTTGCGGAACTTTTGGTTAATGCTGGTATCAAAGGTATCCTCAGTTTTTCTCCTGTTCACCTACATCTTCCTAAAGACGTAGTTGTTCAGTATGTCGATCTTACTAGCGAACTTCAAACCCTCCTCTATTTCATGCGAAAAGAGGATTAGAAAGCGAATTGATTTATGAAAAAACCAGTTATTGGGATTACAGGAAATGAAACCCCGCATCCAGATGATGATCTTATGATGAGTTATGCTGCCAAAGGCTTTGTTGAAGGAGTTAAGGAAGCTGGAGGTATCCCCATTATCCTACCAATTGGTGATGAAGAAATGGCTGGTTACTACATCAGCCTAATTGATAAACTCATACTAACAGGTGGGCAAAATGTTGACCCAAAATTCTATGGTGAACCTAAATCTATCGATAGTGATGACTACCATCTTCAAAGAGACATTTTTGAACTAGCACTCATCAAAGAGGCCATCAAGCAAAAGAAACCAATTTTTTCTGTCTGTCGTGGTACTCAACTTTTTAACGTAGCCATGGGCGGTTCTCTTTATCAAGATATCGAAGATCATTGGCAAGATACTTCCGCTGAATATACCACTCAGCGACTTGTCACCGAACCAGATACTATTCTAAGAGAAATCTATGGAGAAATCTCTCATATCAATTCTTTCCACCATCAGAGCATCAAAGATTTAGCCCCTAATCTTAAGGTTGTAGCACACGATCCTAAAGATGGTATTATCGAAGCTGTTACAACTACGGACGGCTTCCCTTATCTTGGTGTTCAATGGCATCCTGAATTTCTCTTTGAAAATCGCCCTAAAGATAAAACACTTTTCGACTATGTCGTTAATGAATTGTAAAACCTGTATATGATGCAGGTTTTTTATAACATATCCGTCTTCTCACGGTAACTAAAATAATCTGAATGTGAGACAATTAGATGGTCCAATAAGACCAATCCCATCAATTCGCAGGCTTCTTTAACAAGCTTCGTAACATGGTCATCATTGGGGCTAGGAACTACTGCACCTGATGGATGATTGTGAACCAGAATCACAGATGTTGCCATGTGCTTTAGGGCGTAGTGGAGAATTTCTCTCGGTTCAGCAATACTTCTCGTGGCAGACCCAATAAAAATAGTCTGCTGATGAATGATTTGATTTTGAGTATTCAGATAGAGCGCCACTAGGTGCTCTTGTTTTTTATCTCCAAGCTCAGCCTGCATCTTTTTAGCTAATTTACGACTGCTAAGAATATTCTCCATTTCCACTGTTTCCCTTTTATGAATACGGTAGCCTAATTCGATAACAGCTTGTAATTCGATAGCCTTAACACGTCCAATACCCGATAGAGTCTGCAATTCCTGTAGGCTCATTCTTTTTAGGTCGGTTAAACATGTTAGCTGATTTAAAACCTTCTGTGCTATTTCAAAAACATTGGACTGTTTTGTTCCTGTCCTTAGTAATATTGCCAGTAATTCTTGATTGCTGAGTGCTTCTACTCCCTCTCTTACTAATCTTTCTCTCGGTAAGAGTGAATCTTCTTGAAATGAAATACTATACATAAAAATCCTCCTCACTCTATTATTCGTGAGAAGGAAAATTAATTCGATAAAAACTAGTTATTTTTAGATTTTTTCAAGCGCTAGTCGCAAATCTTCAATCAAATCATCAGCATTTTCAAGACCGATTGAGAGACGGATTTGATTTTTTGTTACTCCTGCTGCTTCTAGATCAGAGTCTGACAACTGAGCATGTGTTGTAGTTGCGGGATGAACCACCAATGATTTAGCATCTGCTACATTGGCTAAGTTTGAAAAGATTTCCAAGTTGTCAATCACTTTACGAGCTTCTGATTCTCCACCTTTAACATGGAAGGTAAAGATTGAACCAACACCTTTTGGTAAGTATTTTTCAGCCAAGGCATGGTAAGGACTATCTGGAAGTTTTGGATAGTTGACCTTTTCAACCTTTGGATGGTTTACAAGGAAATCAACGATTTTTTCAGCATTTTGGACATGACGTTCAACACGAAGAGAGAGAGTTTCAAGTCCTTGTAAGAGCAAGAATGAGTTAAATGGTGATAGGGCAGCTCCCATATCGCGAAGTAACTGAACGCGAGTAGCGACGATAAAGGCTGCGGCACCAACATCACGAGTATAACTGATATTGTGATAACTTGGATCTTCTTCGACTAATTGAGGGAATTTCCCTGAAGCAGCCCAGTCAAACTTACCACTATCAACGATGACACCACCAATAGTTGTACCGTGACCGCCTATAAACTTAGTTGCTGAGTGAACTGCAATGTCTACACCATGAGAAAAGACATTGATGAGATAAGGTGTTGCAAAGGTATTGTCTGCAACCAAAGGAATCTGGTGTTTATGAGCAATTTCAGCGATTTTTTCGATATCAGGAATGTTGATAACAGGATTTCCCAAGGTTTCAATCAATACAAGTTTTGTATTGTCTTTAATCGCTGCCTCTACTTCTTCTAGATTATCAATATCAACAAAAGTTGTGGTGATTCCGTAACGAGGAAGGGTTTCTTTCAAGAGGTTAAAGGTACCACCATAGATGGTTGATGCTGCAACGACGTGGTCTCCTGCGTGAGCTAGAGCTAAAATCGTGTAAGTAATAGCTGCCATCCCTGACGCAGTTGCAAGTGCACCTACACCACCTTCAAGGGCTGCGATACGCTCTTCAAAGGCTGATGTTGTTGGGTTTGTGATACGAGTATAGATATTACCAGCCTTTTGAAGAGCAAAGAGATCTGCACCCTCTTGTGTATCTTCAAATACAAAAGATGTTGTTTGGTAAATTGGAACAGCACGAGACTTGGTAGTCGCATCTACCACTTGTCCTGCATGCAATTGAAGAGTTTCAAATTTAAATTCACGAGTCATATTTAGACCTCCAAAGATTTCATTAGGTTCATTGTATCACCTAATTCGTTCAGTTACAAGTACAACTTTGTTATATATTGGCATAAGAAATAGCTATGGTTATTATTAGAATTGTAGAACTTTTTTCAGATAGTTTAAAAAGTTTGTATTCACTTCTCCTATACTTTATAATGTTTAAAAAGGAGAAAACTATGTCAGAAATTACTCATGAAATTGATGCAAACTTTGCTGGCCGTTTAAATATCTTGCGTGCTGGTGTATTGGGAGCTAATGATGGAATCATCTCTATTGCTGGAGTTGTTATCGGGGTTGCCAGTGCTACAACTAATATCTGGATTATCTTTCTTTCGGGATTAGCTGCAATCCTTGCTGGAGCCTTTTCTATGGCTGGTGGCGAGTATGTATCCGTATCTACTCAGAAAGACACTGAGGAAGCCGCTGTAGCCCGTGAACAACTACTTTTGGATAAAGATATGGATGCTGCTAAAAAATCACTCTACGCAGCCTATCTTCAAAATGGTGAGTGTGAAACTTCAGCACAACTATTAGTTAACAAGGCTTTTTTGAAAAATCCACTAAAAGCCTTGGTTGAGGAAAAATACGGCATCGAGTATGAAGAATTCACCAATCCTTGGCATGCTGCAGCATCTAGCTTTATTGCCTTTGTTCTTGGAAGTCTTCCACCCATGCTTTCAATAACTATCTTCCCAAGCGACTATCGAATCCCTGCTACCGTTGTTATTGTAGCAATTTCCCTTTTGATTACTGGATATACCAGTGCAAAACTTGGAAAAGCTCCCACTAAAACAGCTATGATTCGTAACCTTTGTATCGGCCTTTTGACCATGGGTGTTACTTATCTATTTGGACAATTGTTTAGCATTTAAAACATAAAAATACCTCGAAAAAATCGAGGTATTTTTTATTATAGCTGGATAATCTTACGATAGCTTCTTGAAGTAATCATAAAGATAAGTACGTAGATGAGGGCAAAGATACCACAAATAGAAAGTGTTACACTTAACATCATAGCTGTATCTACTACCCCAATGACCTTAAGAATCAAACTTAACATATGATAGGCAAAAGCCAAGTGTAGGAAAGCAAAGATTACAGGGAGGAAGAAAACAGTCAAGACCTGCTTGTTAATGGTTTGTTTGATTTGTTTTTGATCCAAGCCCACTTTTTGTAGGATGACAAAGCGTTCGCGATCCTCATAACCTTCTGAGATTTGTTTATAGTAGATAACGAGTACAGTTCCAATCATAAAGATGATAGAGAGGAAAATACCAATAAAGAGAACTCCTCCAAAGAGAGCATTCATTTGGGCAATTGCGTCACTTGCAGTGCCTCCACCATAAACCATGCCGTCTTCATTTTTGAGATTATGACTAAAATTATTTACAAACTCCTCAAAATCATCAGATAGCTTTAACTGTTCCTCTAGACTAGCTGTTACATCCATACCACCGTAGAGCTGTGTGTATACAGCTGAATCCTGGTACTGTTCCAAAAAACTTTGAATATCAGCTACTACAAGATAGTTATAATCCGATACCAATAGTACATAGGGATTAGAAACATGATTGGCAATAAAATCCTGCTGGATTGCTTCCTTGATTGTATAGTTCTGATTGTTCAGACTAAATGCTTTCTGATTTTTAAGTTGGTCATTTCGAGCCCAAAGTCCTACTTCGTTACCAGTAAGGTTCAGCTTTTGTCCAGTCATTTTTTCATAATCTTTTTGATCAAAAACCAGGAAGACTGTCTTAGGCATGACATTGTTTTGCCCTTTTTCAAAGATGGTTAATTTGGTCCCCTCTTGACTCGAAAGACCGAAACTTGCATAATTGAGGACGTCCTTATTGCTGATGGTTAGGTTCTTTTCGCTAGCGTATTGAGTCAAAAGCTTGTCTAAATCCTCAACTTCTACATGTTGTCCCTTAACATCAAAATCGTGAGGATACATGAGTTTTTTCATATTCTCAGATCCGTTGTAGATACTAGTGGCTGCAGACATGGTGATTAAAACCATGGTTGAAAGGATGGCAATGGTTGCTAAACCGACAGCATTTTTCTTCATACGGAAGATGAGGTTAGAAACAGAGATGAGGTTGTTGGGTTGGTAGTAATATCTCTTGTTTTTCTTGAGCAACTGTAAGAAAACTGTAATACCAGCATTGAATAAGAGATAGGTCCCTACAATAACTAACATAACCGCAATAAAGAAAGTAGCGACAGCTTTGAAAGCATCTGTTACGCTTAGAGCTAGATAGTAACCACCACCTAGAGTAATTAGCCCTACAAGTGTCTGAAGAACTAGGAAACGCCCCTTCTTCTCACCCTTTGCTTTTTCTCTAGAAAGCTGTAGAGCATCCATACGGATAATGCGTACAGCGTTCAGGAAAACGATGACTAAAAAGATAAAACCGAATACCAGAAGGATTGAAAGCACTACAGACCATTGGAAAGTTGCAACTAACTCTACCTTCATCTTTGCAAGTTTAAGTAGTAAAGCGAAAATCAGATTATCAAAGAGGGCACCAATTCCAATCCCGGCAGTGACTGTTACTAGCCCAAATATCAAGAGTTCCTTAAAAGTCATACCAATCAAATGGCGTTTTTCTAAGCCCAACATGCCATATACACCCAGTTCTTTTGAGCGATTTTTCATGACAAAACTGTTGGCATAAAGAACGATAATGGCAGATGCAAGTGTCACAACGACAAGCCCTAGTTGTAGGGTAAATTGTATAGAAGATGCACCACGCAAATCCACAATTTTAGGATTAAAGGCTAGAGAGTAAAAGAGATAGCTGATAGTGACTGCCAAAATGACAGATAAAGCAAACGGATAATAGAGTTTGCGGTTTTTAATTAAGTTGGATATGGCCAACTTATTGGTTAATCGAAACATACTAGTTCACCTCACTTGCCATAACAGTCAAGGTGTCAGAGATTTCTTGGAACATCTGACGATCCGTCTTTTCACCACGATAGATTTGATTATAGAGAATACCGTCCTTGATGAAAAGAACACGTTTTGCACGGCTAGCAGCTGCTGTTGAGTGGGTCACCATGAGAATGGTTTGCCCTTGCTCGTTGATCTGATCAAAGATATCAAGGAGGGCTGCAGATGACTTAGAATCTAGAGCTCCTGTTGGCTCGTCTGCAAGGAGAATTTCTGGCTCTGTGATGATAGCCCGTGCAACTGCCACCCTTTGTTTTTGTCCACCAGAGATTTCATAAGGGTACTTCTCTTGCAATTGATTGATGCCAAGATTTTCAGCCGTCACGACTAATTTTTTCATCATTTCTGTAATAGGCTTTCTAGACAATACCAAAGGGAGTAAGATATTGTCTTTGACAGAAAGCGTATCTAACAAATTAAAGTCTTGGAAGACAAAGCCTAACTTTTCACGACGGAAACTTGATGCTTCAGAATTTTTAATGGTAGCTGTGTCTGTTCCGTTAAGGAAAACCTGGCCACGAGTTGGCTTGTCTAGCATGGCGAGAATATTGAGTAAAGTAGATTTCCCAGAACCAGATTCACCCATGATAGCAACGTAATCGCCTTTTTCTACAGTAAAGTGAATATCTTTCAAGGCTTCTACTTGGTTGCCTTGAAAGCGAGTTTTATAAATCTTTTGAACGTGTTTTACATCTAATAGCGTCATTTTAACATCTCCTTTTTAATATCCCATTAATTGAAACTGAGCCTGTATAATAGCGCAACCGAGCTGAACTCGCTCGATATCCTTTGGACTCGGCTTACTTGTATGTTTCTTTTGTAAAATATTTTTCATAGTTTTGCTCCTTTATCTTTATGATATAAGTGTACTCTAAAAAAGGAGACGGTTCCATAACATAACCTTACAAATGGAGCTTTAATCTTACATTTTTGTAAGATAGAGATATTTTTTGAAATCAACTACTATTAGTTTACCACAAATTTTCAAGCAAAAGAAAAACCCTTGTAATTACAAGGGTTTAATACTTCAAATGAATGGTGAGATGGTTACCAAAACCAACCTTCGTCATCATTGATAGGCTGGGCTTCCTTGATCTTGCGTGGGCCAGTTCCGTACATCTCCGCTTCGATATCTTCCTTAGTTGGCAGGATATAGGCTAGGATGATGTAGATGATGATTCCGAGTCCAAAGTTTGCGATTGTAAAGATTACAAAAAGGAAACGAACTAGGGTTACATCAAGATTCCACTTATCAGATAGACCTGCAAGTACACCTGATACCATACGATTTCTTCTCATTTTATAAAATTTTGTATTCATGGTTTGTACCTCTTTCGATATTCTTGAAATAAGTATAACATGAACTAAAGATCCCTGCATCAGTCCTTGGGCTGATTTTTAAGAATAAGCTTCCCATGACAAAGACCACATCGATAACGTTTGGTGTCGATTCGTCGTTTTCTTTGATAGGGTTGGCCACAAGAGTGACATTTATAAACCAAAGCTGGTTTTTGAGAAGCAGTTGATAGAGGAGGAACAAAGCGGAGTCCATCCACTTCTTTTAGCAGTTCCTTAAAGGCTAAATCCTTATGTTTATAACCTTTCCCCTCATAGTATAGATGATAATGACAGAGTTCGTGGCGAACAATCTTCCGAAAAACATCTAACCCTAGCTCTTGATAGACTTTAGGATTAAAGTCTAAATGCCCATCCTTTGGGAAAAATCGTCCACCTGTCGACCGCAGACGAGTATTCCATTGAGCCTGGTGTTTGAATGGTTTCCCAAAGTCTTCTAAAGAGACTTGCCTAACGTAATCAGTTAGATTCATCTGGTGCAATGAGCGACAGATTTACTTTTTCACGTTGAACATCGATTTTCTTTACCCAAACTGTTACCAAATCACCAACTGAAACGACTTGACTCGGATGCTTGATGAATTTCTTACTCATGTGAGAGATATGAATGAGACCGTCCTCGTGAATACCAATATCAACAAAGGCACCGAAGTCAACAACATTGCGAACTACTCCCTCTAGCTTTTGACCGACTTTTAAATCCTTGATATCCAAGACATCTTGGCGTAGAACTGGAGCATCGAAAGAATCACGGAAATCACGACCAGGTTTAAGAAGGTCTGCGATAATATCTTTAAGTGTTTCTTGACCGAGGTCTAGCTCTTGAGCCATTTCTTTGATAGAAATAGATTTGAGTTTGGCTTGTGCTTCTTCATTTAGGTCTTTAATGTCCAAACGTTTGAAGAGTTCCTTGACAGCAGCATAGTTTTCAGGGTGAACACCTGTATTATCAAGGATATTGCTACTTTCTGGGATACGGAGAAAACCTGCAGCCTGTTCAAAAGCCTTAGCACCTAGACGAGGAACCTTCCTGATTTGGGCGCGTGAAGTGATTTTACCTTCTTCTTCACGATACTTCACGATATTTTCTGAAATCGTTTTGTTAAGCCCTGCAACATGGGAAAGTAGGGCTGGACTGGCCGTATTGACATTGACACCGACTTGGTTAACCACTGTATCCACCACGAAATCAAGACTTTCAGATAGTTTTTTCTGACTTACATCGTGCTGGTACTGGCCGACACCGATAGATTTGGGATCAATTTTAACCAATTCTGCAAGTGGGTCTTGCAAACGACGAGCGATAGAAATGGCTGAACGTTTTTCAACGGTTAAGTCAGGAAACTCTTGACGAGCAAGTTCACTAGCTGAGTAGACAGACGCACCGCTCTCATTAACGATGACATAACTAACTTCTGGAAAATCCTTAAGCACTTCAGCAACAAAAGCTTCGCTCTCACGACTGGCAGTACCATTTCCGATAGCAATAATTTCAACACCGTATTGGCCAATCAAATCAGCCAAATCACGCTTAGCTTCCTCAATCTGACGAGCTGAAGCTGGTTTTACTGGGTAAATGACTTGTGTCGTCAACATTTTACCAGTCGCATCTACAACAGCAAGCTTAGCCCCTGTACGAAAGGCAGGGTCAAATCCAAGAACCACGCGCCCTTTTAGTGGTGCTACGAGAAGGAGATTACGAAGGTTTTCTGAGAAGAGTTGGATAGCTCCTTCTTCTGCCTTTTCTGTTAGCTCAGTGCGAATACGACGCTCAATAGCTGGTAATACTTTTTTCTTAACAGATTGCTGAATAACTTCGTCAATATAAGCATTCTTAACCTTGAAACGAGCAGCAAAGAAGGCTTGGATACGATCAACTGCATGCTCAAATCCAATCTTCAAAATGCCTAGCTTTTCACCACGATTAAGGGCAAGCGTACGGTAACCTTGCATGTTTGCAACTGTTTCTGAGAAATCGTAATAAATCTGAAAGACTTGTTTTTCATCAAGACTCTCATCTTTGACTTGAGAAGTAATCTTAGAGCGTCTAAGTACCTCTTGATATGTCATTGAACGCAAATGAACATCCTCGGATAGTGCTTCAACCAAGATGTCTACAGCCCCAGCCAAAGCTTCTTGAGGAGTTTCGAAACCTTCGCAGACAAATGCTTCTGCTTCTCTTTCTAGGTTAGAAACATTTTGTAAAATTAAACGAGCAAGTGGAAAAAGTCCAGCCTCACGCGCAATCGTTGCCTTGGTCCGACGTTTCTCCTTATAGGGAAGATAGAGTTCTTCTACATCTGCGAGTTTTTCAGCTGCTAAAATAGCTTCTTCCAATTCCTTTGTTAGCTTACCTTGCTCTTTAATTTTTGCTAAGACCGCTTCCTTACGATCATTTAGAGCAGTTAAACTCTTATCGAGGTCGATAATAGCTTTAATAGCAACTTCATCCAAGCTACCTGTCATGTCTTTCCGATAACGAGCGATAAAGGGAATCGTAGCCCCTTCAGTTGTCAAAGATAAGACTGTATCAATTTGCTTTAAGGTTACACCCAAATCTTGGGAAATTTTTTCATATTTTTTATCCATGAAACTATTATACCATAAGGAAGAAAGCTTGTTTTCATTAATTTGTTCCTTTATTTCAACTTTATAAAGATAAAAAGGAAGTTGATTATAAAATATAACTATTTCCCAGAAATAATAGTATAATAGAGGTAACATAAAGAATCGAGGTATGCCTTATGGCTGTTAAATTTACAAAAACTGATGACTTAGATAAAATGTTCGAAGAGTTTGCCAAACTTCCTGATTTGAAACAAGTAACATTTCCTGATGACAAAGAAAAGAAAGAAAAAGCAGAAAAGAAAAAATAGATGGATCTCTTTCAAAACCTGCCTTCAAGTGTTTTACAAGCTGGTGCCATTTTTCTATCAATTATCATTGAAGCTTTACCCTTTGTCTTAATTAGTAGCATCATCTCTGGTGCCATTGAAATCTATGTGACTCCTGAGAAGGTTTATACATTTCTCCCTAAAAATCGTTTGGGGAGAATCTTTTTTGGTACCTTCATTGGTTTTCTCTTCCCTTCTTGTGAATGTGGAATTGTTCCGATCATCAATCGTTTTTTAGAAAAGAAGGTTCCAAGCTATACAGCTATACCCTTTCTAGTAACAGCTCCTATCATCAATCCTATCGTACTCTTTGCGACTTATTCAGCTTTTGGTAATTCATTTAAAATGGTCTTACTACGAGTTTTGGGTTCGATACTTGTTGCTATGATATTGGGTATCTTGCTTGGTTTTGTCTGGGAGGGACCTATTCAAAAGGAAAATAGACTAACTTGTCAAGAACATGATTTTTCTCATTTAACGAAAGGTCAGAAACTTCTTCAAGTCTTTATCCAAGCTATTGATGAGTTCTTCGATATGGGGCGTTACTTGGTCTTTGGCTGTCTTTTTGCAAGCCTAGTACAAGTCTATGTACCAACTCGAATCTTGACAACTATCAGCGCTACCCCACTGCTTGCTATTATTCTATTGATGCTCTTATCCTTCCTACTATCACTCTGTAGTGAAGCGGATGCCTTTATCGGGTCTTCTCTTCTATCAAGTTTTGGTCTAGCTCCTGTTTTAGCCTTTCTGGTTATAGGTCCCATGCTTGATGTCAAAAATCTACTCATGATGAAGAATTATCTCAAAACGCGATTTATTTGGCAATTCATGACAATTGTAACTCTTGTTGTTCTTGTTTATTCTTATATAGTTGGGGTGATGCTATGATTCGATTTTTTATCTTATTTGGCTATTTTATCTTAACCCTTTATCTACAGCTATCAGGTAAACTAAATCAGTATCTAAACCTCCACTATTCTTATCTGGCTTATATTACTATGGTTTTGTCATTGTTACTAGCCATCGTTCAAGCCTATATTTGCTTCAAGCGTTTGAAAGAACATAGTCACTTGCATAGTTTTTTAGCCAAGTTTGCTAGTTTTGTCCTCTTAAGTTTACCCTTGTTAGTTGGATTTACATTTCCAACTGTCACTCTGGATTCACAAACAGTATCGGCAAAAGGATATTATTTCCCTTTGTCGGAAGGAACTGACAAGGCTATCCAAGCAAGTGAAGGAACAAGCAGTCAGTATCTTAAGCCAGATACCAGTCGTTTTTATTCACAAACAGCTCATGAGAATATTATTCGGAAGAGTGCTGATAAATACTTAGCTAAATCAAGTATTGTTATCAAGGATGAGAATTACCTGGAGGTCATGGAAGCTATCTATGATTATCCCAATGAATTTGAAGGTAAAGAGATTGAGTTTATTGGCTTTGTCTATAACGATCCTAGTCACAGCGATAGTCAATTTGTCTTTCGCTTTGGTATCATGCACTGTATCGCTGATTCAGGTGTTTTTGGACTTTTGACCACTGGAAACACTAATAAGTACGAAAATAACACCTGGGTAAAAGTCAAAGGTAAGATTAACAATCGCTATCACAAGGAACTCAACCAGGTTCTCCCAACCCTTGAAGTCCAGTCTTTCATCAAAGTGGATAAACCTGAGAACCCTTATGTTTATAAAGAATTTTAAAAAAGTAGCCTGAGCTGGCTACTTTTTCTTGTTTAACAAATCTTTAACTTCTTGAGCTCCAACCTGATCGCCTGCTTTTTCAAAAAGATCGATAGCTTGCAAAAAATTCTCTTGCGATTTTTCAGGTTTTTCTATAGAATAAATCTCTCCCAATCCTCTATAAGCGCAGGCCTGAGCGATAAGATCATCTGTCTTTAAGGCTGAGTCTAGCGACTGCTGCATATAAAACTCCGCTTCAACTAGTTGACCTAACTTTAATCGTAAATAACCTTGCTCATAGTCATTAACAGAATTTTTGAGAGAATCCCCTGAAAAATCTTGTTCAATAACTTCTCGCTCTTTTTCGATATAGCTAAGAGCTGTCTGAAAATCATTCATTTCACGATAGACCATGGCCAATTGATGATACGCGATGTGTTCATTTTCACGATCCTTTTCTGTAATAGCCAAGTGGAGATAACGTTGGTAAACCTCTAAACAGTGTTCATACTTTTTTTCGTACAAATAGATATAACCCATCAAGTTTAAAAGACTGTAATCTTTACAAGTTGTTAGGCAAAACTCTGCTTGAACTAATTGCTTAGCTTCATTAATTTTTCCCTCAAATAATAATTCCCAAGCTTGATTCATTAAAAGACTCCTATCTATTCTAGAACGATAATTACCTAAACTAAAAATACAAACGATTATCTCACAATATCTTTATACATGTCTGGTCTTCTGTCTCTAAAGAGACCCCAGTTAAGTCGCTCATTTGCTCCTTTATCGAGGTCATAGGTAGTCAACAAAATTGCTTCAGCTTGTCTATCTGCTTGAGTCAAGATAGCTCCTGTTTCATCGGTCATAAAGGATGAACCGTAGAAATTCAGACTTGAACTTTGTCCTCCATTTTCCTCGCAAGGTTGTACTTCTTCCAAGCCATAACGATTGGCAGCAATAACTGGGACAATATTTGCTGCTGCGTGCCCTTGCATGGTACGTTGCCAATGCCCACAACTATCTGTATCCAAAATCGGCTCTGAACCGATGGCAGTTGGATAAAAGAGCAATTCTGCACCATTTAAAGCAAGGCAACGGGCTGTTTCAGGGAACCACTGATCCCAGCAGATCCCAATACCAATCTTGGCGTAGCGAGTATCCCAAACTTTGAAGCCTGTGTTTCCAGGAGTAAAGAAGAATTTTTCTTGATAATAATGGTCATCTGGTATATGCGTCTTGCGGTAAACTCCTAGTACTTCTCCATCAGCATCAATGACAGCTATCGAATTATATAAGACATTACCATCTTTTTCATAGAAACTGATTGGTAAAACGACCTTTAATTCCTTAGCAATCACTTTGAAATGCTGAATTGCCGTATTTTCTGTAACCGACTGGGCATACTGGTAGTAGTCATATTGACGTTCCTGACAGAAATAGGGACGTTCAAACAACTCAGGTAAGAGAATAATTTGCGCACCTTGATCTGCAGCTTGACGGACCAAACGTTCAGCTGTTTGGATATTCGTTTCCACATCCTTAGCGCATTGCATCTGAATAGCTGCAACCGTTACATTTCTCATCTTTTTCTCCTATTCTGGAATTTGTTGGGTAATACAGTGGATATTTCCACCACCTAAAAGAATATCTCTTGCAGGGATTCCGACGACTTCACGGTCTGGGAAACACTTACTCAGGATATCCAAGGCCACTTGGTCGTTTTCATCCTGAAATTGTGGCACCAAGACAGACTTATTAGCAATATAGAAGTTCACATAGGAAGCAGCTAAACGTTCACCAGCATAGCGCTCCTCTTCTCCTTCTTCATATGAATAGCCCGGCAAATCTTCTTCCGTCACTACTTGATGAAGCGCTGGAATTGGAAGTTTATGGATGGTGAAACTCCGACCCTTTGCATCTGTTTCATTCTCCAAAAGAGCTAGATTTGCAGCAGACATGGTATACTGGGGATCGTCTTGGTCGTCCGTCCAAGCTAAAACAACCTCAGCTGGACCAACAAAGGCTGCTACATTGTCGACGTGTTCATTGGTTTCGTCCTGATAAATACCGTAAGGTAGCCAGATGACTTTTTCAACCCCAAGACTCTCTAGTAAGGTATTTTCAATCTCTTCTTTAGTCAGATGAGGATTGCGACCAGGACTGAGGAGGCAACTTTCTGTGACAAGTATTGTTCCTTGGCCGTCACTGTGTATGGCTCCACCTTCTAGTACAAATGGTTTTGCATCGTAAACAGGTACCTCTAAGAATTCTGCAAAACGACTGGCCACTTGGTCATCTGCTTCATAGTCTTGATAGAGTCCATCCACAGAACCTCCCCAAGCATTGAAAGACCAATCTACCGCTAATTTTTCCCTTTTATCATTAAGGAGAATGGTCGGACCTGTATCACGAGCCCAGGCATCATTTGTAGGGATATCTAGATAAACGACCTGGTCCCTAAGATAGGATTGGGCTTCCGATAGATAGTCCTCCTCAACCAAAAGATAGACTGTTTCCCCTTGGGCAATGGTTTTGATAATCTGGCTAAATGTTTTTTTAGCTGCCTTACCTTGAAAAGGCCAAGACCCTGGTCGAGTAGGCCATATCATGAGAGTCCCATGATGGGGTTCATATTCTGCAGGCATACGATAACCTAATTTTTTTGGACTGTCCATCATGATAATCTCTCCTTAAAGTCTTTGTAACCAAATGCCTTGACTAGACTGCACTCACCCTCTTTATCCATCAGATACAAACTTGGCAGTCCAATCCCATTAAAGGTATTATTTTTGACAAAGGAGTAGATTGCCATGTCCTCGAAGTACAGTCTATCTCCAATCTCAACTGGATTTTCGAAACTGTAGTCTCCAATGATATCACCAGTTAGACAGGTATTGGAAGAAAGTCTATATGTATAGTTTTTTTCTTGCACTTCAAAACCATCTCTCAATGGGGGACGATAAGGCATCTCTAGAACATCTGGCATATGGCAGCTTGCTGAAACATCTAACACTAGGGTCACAATCCCATTTTCTACGATATCTAAGACTTCAGTAGCTAAATAACCAGCATTGAGTGCAATGGCTTCTCCTGGTTCGATATAGACGTCAAGGTTATAGGTTTCTCGAATTCGTTTAATCTCAGAAATCAGTAAGTCCACATCGTAGTCGGCTCTAGTAATGTGGTGTCCGCCACCCATATTGAGCCATTTAACCTGATGCAAGTATTGCCCAAACTGCTCTTCTACTGCTTTCAAGGTTGTCGCTAAATCATCTGCCCCTTGCTCACAAAGAGTGTGGAAATGAAGTCCGTCCACCAAGTCCAGCAAATCGCTCGGTACCTTATCTAGAGTAACTCCAAAACGGGATCCAGGAGCACAAGGGTCATAGAGCGCGTGATCTCCTTGTGTTGAACATTGAGGATTGATGCGTAGACCTACACTAATACCAGCCTCACGACAAATTTGACCGTATTTTCGTAGTTGTCTCTCCGAATTAAAAACAATGTGATCAGATATTTGAAGCAGCTCTTCCATATCTGCTTCTTTAAAAGCAGGCGCGAAAACATGGACTTCCCCTGGGAACTCTTCTCTAGCTAACTTTGCTTCATAGAGACCACTAGCCGTTGTGCCAGAAAGATACTGGCTAATCAAAGGATAGGTTTTATAGAGGGAATAAGCCTTTTGAGCTAGCAAAACCTTACAACCTGCCTTTTCCTGAACCTTTTGCAGAATGCGGCAATTCTCTTCTAATTTTCCTAAGTCAATGATATAAGAAGGCGTTGGTACTTGTTCTAACTTCATTAGTCTACCATTTGTGGATTTTCAACCACAACCCATGGCAAACCGTATTTATTCAAAGCTTCCATGAATGGATCTGGATCCAACTCTTCAAGATTATACACTCCTGGTTGTTTCCAAGTGCCATCCATCACTAATTTTGTCCCAATCATGGCTGGAACACCTGTTGTGTAAGAAATTGCTTGTGAACCAACTTCTGCGTAGCACTCCTGATGGTCGCAAACATTGTAGATGTAGATAGTCTTTTCAACTCCATCTTTGACACCTGTAAAGATACATCCAATATTAGTTTTACCAACTGTACGTGGGCCAAGGCTTGCAGGATCTGGAAGCAAGGCTTTCAAGAATTGGATTGGTACGATTTCTTGTCCGTTAAAATTAATAGCATCTGTACGAAGGAGCCCGACGTTTTCCAAGCATTTCATGTGCGTTAGATAAGATTGACCGAAAGTCATGAAGAAACGAATACGTTTAACTCCTGGAATGTTTTTAGCCAGTGATTCAATTTCTTCGTGGTGAAGAAGATACATGTCTTTTTGCCCAACTTGAGGGAAATCATACTCACGTTTGATAGACATAGCTTCGACCTCAACCCATTTTCCATCTTCCCAGTAAGAACCTGGCGCAGAAACCTCGCGGAGGTTGATTTCTGGGTTAAAGTTTGTTGCAAATGGATAACCGTGGTCACCACCATTACAGTCTAAAATGTCGATATAGTGGATTTCATCAAAATAGTGTTTCAAAGCATAAGCTGAAAAGACACTGGTTACACCTGGGTCAAAACCAGAACCAAGAAGAGCTGTCAAACCTGCTTCCTTGAATTTTTCTTGGTAAGCCCATTGCCATGAGTAATCAAAGTAAGCCGTAAATCCAAGCTCTTTGCAGCGTTTCTCATAAATAGCACGCCATTCAGGGTCTTCTGTATCTTCAGCCTCATAGTTGGCTGTGTCGATATAGTGAACTCCCGTTGCCAAACATGCATCCATAATGGTCAAATCTTGGTATGGTAAAGCTACGTTCAAAACGGCTTCTGGTTTGTAGCTTTCAATCAAGGCAATCACTTCTTCTACCTTGTCTGCATCAAGAGCAGCTGTCTCAATCTTAGTACTTGTTTTGCCTTCTAATTTAGCTTTCAAGTCATCACATTTTGACTTGGTACGGCTGGCAATCATAATCTCTTTAAAAGTTTCGCTATCTTGGCAAATCTTTGAAATAGCAACTTGGGCAACTCCCCCACATCCAATAACTAATAAACGACTCATTTTCTTCCTTCCTCTTCTTCTAAAATGTCTTCTACATACTTAGGCAACATAAAGGCACCAATATGCAAGTTTGCAGTGTAGTATTCTGTGAAAAGCTGGCGTTTTTTCCAGCCTTCCTTGTCAAAATCTTTGACAGGGTGATATTTTTTCGATGCAAATCCAAACAACCAATAGCCAGCAGGACTGGTTGGGATATGTGCTTGGTAAACCCGGCTGATTGGAAAGGCTTGATTGACCTTGCGGTGCATGCTTCGGCATGCTGACTCATCTTCGTCAAAGAAGGGACTACCATGCTGGTAAATCATGATACCGTCCTCTTTGAGAGCCCTATAACTATTACCGTAAAATTCCTTGGTAAAGAGCCCTTCCGTATGACCAAATGGATCTGTCGCATCGTTGATAATAATGTCGTAATCATCTTCACAATTTCTCAAAAATCTCAGTCCATTTTGGTAGTAAATGGTGACGCGAGGGTCGTCAAGTCCTGCAGCAAAGTCTGGAAAATACTCTCGGCAAACCTCAACCAGCATCTCATCTGGTTCTACAATATCAATTTGTTCCAATTCTGGATAGAGAGTTAATACTTGGGCAACACCACCGTCACCACCTCCAATAACCAAGACTTTCTTTGGATTTGGATGGACAGCCATAGGAACGTGAACTGTCATTTCGTTGTAGACAAAGTCATCTGCATCTGAGAATAAGACATGCCCATTTAAAATTAATACTTTCCCAAAAGCTGGGGTGTCCAAAACCTCGATATCCTGCCATTCACTTTGACCAGAATAAAGCTGTTTGGCTGTTCTCATTGTTAACTTGACATCTGGAGTATGAACTTCAGAAAACCATAAATCCATCTAGTTCTCCTTTCTTTCAATGACGTTGATATGATTGACCTCTGGATCTTCCGTACCTTGGAGGGAACAACCACGTTCTTTTGCAAATTGAATATAATCGACAATTTCTCGTGTAATTCGTTCACCTGGCGCTAGGATTGGAATTCCTGGAGGATAGCACATGACAAATTCCCCACAGACCTGGCCAACGGACTCGTCTAATGTTAAGCTTCTTCTCCCTGCATAGAAGGCTTCCTGAGGAGATAGCACCAACTCAGGCTGAATATATTCTCCAGCAATCAAGTCCTTCCCATCTCGTGAGTATAGTCTCTTGATATCAGCTAAAGCACCGACCAAGCGTTCAATGTCTTGGATACGGTCACCAATCGAAATGTAGGCTAAGATATTCCCGATATCACCAAACTCAATTTGAATGTCATATTCATCTCGTAAGAGGTCATAAACCTCGATACCTGTTAGACCAATCCCCTGAGTGTAAACTGACAGCTTGGTTACATCAAAATCACAAACTGATACACCATCTACTAGTTCTTTTGAGTAGGCGTAGTAGCCACCGATAGCATTGATTTCACGACGAGCATACTCAGATAACTCAATAACTTTCTCAAAGGAATCTTTGCCACGAAGGGCTAGGTTTCTACGAGAAACATCTAGACTAGCCATTAGCAAGTAGGATGCTGATGTTGACTGTGTCAAATTAATAATCTGACGTACGTACTCAGGATTCATCTGATCGCCAACTAAAAGAAGGGAACTTTGAGTCAAGCTGCCACCGGACTTATGCATGGATACAGCTGACATATCTGCTCCTGCGTCCATAGCAGACAGAGGAAGTTTATCTGTAAAGTGCAGATGAGCACCGTGCGCCTCGTCTACTAAGACTTTCATTCCTGCGGCGTGTGCCATCTCTGTTAAACCCTTAAGATCTGAACAAATCCCATAGTAGGTTGGATTGTTTATTAGGATAGCCTTGGCATCCGGATGGTCCTTAATCGCTTGCGCCACACGCTCATTTTCAAGCCCCAAAGCAATACCGATTTTTGGGTCCACACTCATCTCTATATAGATGGGAATAGCTCCGCATAAAACGAGTGCATTAATAGCTGATTTATGGACATTTCGTGGAAGGATGATTTTATCACCTGATTTACAGGTAGAAAGAATCATGGTCTGCACGGATGAAGTTGTCCCACCAATCATCAAAAAGGCATGAGCAGCACCAAAAGCTTCTGCCGCTAGCTCTTCCGCTTCTCTAATAATCGAAATAGGATGTCCTAGATTGTCCAAGGGCTTCATAGAATTGACATCAATACCAACGCATTTTTCCCCTAAAAGTTCCACTAATTCTGGGTTACCACGGCCACGCTTATGACCTGGTACATCGAAAGGTACAATTCTTTTTTTTCGTAACTTGACCAGTCCCTCATAAATAGGAGCTTGGTTTTGATTTAACATTATAGAGACATACTCCTTTATCATAGTTTTTTTCACCTTGTGTAAGGCTCTAAAGGATACTTATGAAAAAAGAGCAGGTTGGCACCTGCTCTACAATCTACTGACGTGTTTATGTTTGTTTCTTTTGAGTATGTCTGTTCCTGATGTTTCCTAACTCTCTAGTAGCAAATATTACGTACTTTATTGATCGTTTCACAAGATGACGTGTGCTTTCACCACACTAACAAATGTATACGAATTAGAACTAATGTCCTAACATCAACTTATAAAAGTAGGCTTTTAACCCTATCAATAATGCGGCTTTTCAACCACGCTTCGGCATTCAACCCTGCCTGTCCGTAGGCATTTTTTACTCGGGTTTATATTTGCTAGAAAACATCATCTCATTTTCTAAGCTTCATTACTATATCATGTTTTCAGATACTTGTAAAGTATTTTGGGGAAACTTTATAAATTATTTACATTTTTGTTCGTATTTTTACTATACCCAAAAATTGAAAACTATTTCAAATTTGTCTTTAAATAATAAAATAGGAACTAAATAAATTAATTCCTTTAGATAGGCATAATCAAATTCAACTATTCAAAATCGTATTTACTCATCACGCGCTACTTTGGCAGCTAGTTCAAAATCAGTCATCAAATAATTTTCATCTAGACGGATAATGCTGTAATACTCATTCCAAAATAGAGAGTCGCTGTTACTTGACCATTGTAATCCATACCACAATTGAGTGACATCACTTGTATTTGATGGGGGGATTGACCATAGATGCTTTTTGAAAGTTTCTTGAACAAGCGGAATATCAAGTCTAGTAGTCAAGTCGAGTTCATCTAACTTGAAAGTGATAGAATGTTTCTTAGCTGCTTCAATACTGTCCTTGTTAAATCGAATCTGAATAACCTTAGCATCTTCTAGAACCACGTCCTTATCTTCTGCCCCGTAAAAGGAAATACTCCCCAGCACTATACCATTTTTTGCTAGGAGATAGGGAGCGTAAGGGACTGCATTGCTATCAAGCCTAAAGCCTTTTTCGATAGTGACTGATTTATCACCTGCATACTTTTGGAAACTGCCATCTGTCAGGAGGTCTTCGTAGTCACTAGTACCATCTACTTGTCTTACATAGATATTAAACCCAGCTTCCATCAGATCACTTGCTTTTGTTTCTGCTAACGTAATTTTACTTTCATTAATTTGCAAAATTGGTGTTTGAGGTGGCAAACCAATCGTGAGATTAAACATGACTCCTACTAGAAAGACCATAAAGGTTATAAGGAGGGCAAGTAAAGACTTTCCAGTCCTTTTTCTTGCATTGAAAAGAGCCATTATAGCTGGGAGGAGGATCATTTTAGCTAAAATAGAATTCCCAACACCACCTCGATTTAAGGTCTGAAAAGCAAAGATCCCTGCGATGGCAATCAGTGTCAGGTAGACAAGAATCTCACCTAAACCTAGTTTTTCTGTTCGAGTTTGTTGATTTACAGGAGTTTCGTACAATGACTGCCCATTCTCTTTCCTCTTTTTTAGAAAGAGATAAAAGCCCAGACCGAGTAACAGATTAAAGATTGCAAAAACTATTAAAGTACCTATAATCACCGTTCTACCCATGGTTCTCTACTCCTTTATGTTCTCTCTCAAATCTTATCTTTCTCTTTAATTCCCAATTCCCAACTAATAAAACTAGTAAGAAGAAGGGGCCGCCTTCTATGACCACAATAGGCATAGCCAAAATAGCAATCATCAAAAAACTAGCTTTCTTTTGCCGCCAACTACCGCCCCATTCTCCGTTTATCAGTTGTCCCAAATAGTCGATGTAGTCAGTAAACCAAGTAAATAAAGGTGGGTGAAAATCACTTATCCTTAGGTAAATGAAGAGGACTGAATTTAAAAGGATGTAGAGAATTCCAAGAACTAGAATAATCTTTTGACTAGTTCGAGTAGCCTCTAGAACGATTTTTTCTCTCTTCTCTGGCTTTATTTTTTTTAGACTTGCATTCTTACAAGAGAGTTTTTCAAATCTATAGACCAGAAATCGGTAGAGATAATACTTTTTTATATCACGCTTCATAAAAACCTCAATCTAGGAAGGACGAATCATTTGTAAATCATGGTCTAAACATCTAATTTCAAGGAATTGCCTTCCAAAAAGACTGCTTTTGATTCAGTGATTTTAATCTTTTGATCTTCTGAAAATCCAACGGTTTCACCGTCATTTAAAGTGACATCACTGCCTAAAACATACTGAAGAATAGACAAGATAAAATAATATAAGTCATCGCTATTCATAGGAGACTCAATAATTTCAATCTCAGTTTTTCCAAACTCTTTTAAACCATAAGTGTAAATACTGGTCTTATCTTCCTGATTGATAATTCCTATATAAATCCAGAGTTGAAGGGGAAGCATTTCTTCTTTCAAAAGGTCAGCCAGGTCTAGATAAAGATCTTTGGGTATGAGTAAGGTAGCAGAACCCTGATAAATGCCAATTGCTGATTGACTAGTTTTTAGGATAGAGGCATTAACTTTAGTCAATAGGGAATAGGTTTCTACTGGCGAAAGATTGTCAGACAAGATAGATACAATAGCGTGTTGTGAATGCTCCTTTATTTCCTTCTCAACATCCTGCCAGAGGTAAGAATAGGCATACAATTTTTCAAATTCTTGGCTTGGGATAGGTAAATCTATTAAAGCCAGCGCAACAAGAGCACCATCAATCACAAAGGTTGCACTAGAATCATCCCCAGAAACTTCAGAAATTTCAAGCCCCCAGTGAGTTTTCAATTCCTGAACGACCTGATCTAAAGAATAGGCTTGATTGCCTTTGAAAAGAGGCATGGACAAGTTCAGTTGTTTTTTCTTCTCTGACTTTTCTTTCTTACTAGTAAATAGATTTTTTAAAAAATTCACAGGACTTCTCCTTTTTCTAATATCAGTTGGAAAGCAAAGCTCTCTTACTCAAAGTAAGTCGCCATACCAAGTTTCCTCATCCTCAAAACCGTAAAATTTTTCATCAAGTAGCCAATTTCCATCCACTAATCTAAGTACAAACTGATGCTTCATTTCTAAAGCTTCTTGATAGTGGGTGATGACTCTTGCTTCTTCAGCTTTTGTCATGATAAAATCTACAGAAAAATCATTCGTTTTAACATAGTTATACTCACTTGGGGAGCCATAAGAAATTCGAACTCCTCCTTCCAAGTAATTTTGAGTCACTCGTCCAGTTAGAAGTTGCATTTGCCTCTGAAAATAGTCATCCATAAGTTCATTCCACTTGGGATGAATTTGATTTGCTGGGATGCCAACGCCTTCTTTTTCCTTATCCAGTGCTCTGTTACGCTCAAAAATTTCCTCTTCTAACAAGGTTAAACTTTTGAGTAAATTAAGCAAGGGTGGGATGATTATTTCCGCCATAGCTCGATAATTTTCAGGGGTATTTTTATAGTTCACTCTCATAATTACTCTCTTAACACTCCTGGATTAATTGCTTTACTTCTATGTCTGAAAGTTGTCCTTCCATGTAGAGTTTCCTAAGTAAATCTTTATCTACGGTAATTTCATAATAGTCAGTCACAAACTCATGAAATCTCTCAAAACTATCAAAAAGGTATGAAAGCAACCATTCTCCACCATCCTGGCCTTGGTAAGTCTGTTGATGCGCGTGACCGTCATACCAGATAAAGAAGGTTGTTTCATCTTTTTGTTCTTCTGAATAAAGTGAGACATACTTTTCATCCAGACCTTTATAAAAACCATCAATGACGTCTTGATCCCACTCGTCAGCAGCAAACTGGCTTAAACTACTTTCATGATCAAAGCCTTTTATAAGGATCATTTTATCAGTCAAAATCACATCTAAAGAATCACCAGATCCATTATCAATAAGATAGCGGACTCCATAGTCTTCCTCAGTCTTAATCACGAGTCTGAGCCAATCCTCACTCGGATCTGTCAGATATTCGTCAATGACTAGCAAGGCATCTAAGCGAGTCTTTATCTTGTCCCAATTAATCTTTCTCATCTCTAAAAACCTCCATCTTATTCTTGCTATTTATCAAGATCACAAGCCCTATAACGAGCTGTTAGATAGCCTGAAAAACTAATCTGAGGGATATTCCACTCATTAGGCAAATAAATTGAACAGTCTACCTGATCACCTAGAGAGGAACTTGCTGAAAAGACATATCTTCCCAAATCTTCATTATTAGGATTTCTTTCAACTAGACTCAATCTGCTAGCATTGAACCAGTCTTTAAACAGTAACCAGATTTGCTCGGCATCTTCGTTTAATAGGGATACTTTCAAGTTGTAGCTGATTCCGACCCTACATCTTTTTTTGAATCCTGACTCATCAGCCCTACAAACTTTTATCAATCCCTTATCATACTGCCAGTTATCACTATCTAATAGGGGAAATTGAACAGATAGATTGTCTTTAAATCCCTGCATAGTATCTAATAAATCTTTGGAGGCGGCTTCGAATAATTCTAGTTCTTCCATAGTCTTCTCTTTAATTTTCATAGCTAATCACATTTCGATTTAATCTGCATCAACCCAGATCTGGTATTTTTGACAATGGAGACATCTGAAAAGGTAACCACAGATAGGCCCGTCTTTGACCAAGTAGTCTTCTACCTCTTGATATTCTTCACGCGCTTCATAGTCTGCCAAGACTTGCTCAGCGATTCCCATATCCTTTAATTCACGAGTTCCAACTGTACCCAAGTAAGCACAATAATCTTGGCAACAAGAAAGCCAATATTCTCCCTGCCAACTAGAGTAGCCTGGAGTCTGACAAAAAAGCAACTGATTCTTTTCTGGATCCAATTCACACTGGCACTCGGCATCTTGGATAAATTCTGCATCGAATTTTTTAGCTGCTTGACCGTTTGCAATGCAAGATGGGCAGAGATGTTCTACCTCTTCAATACTGTAGGGTCTAAGAGCATAATAAACATTGCTTTCTTTCCCACAAGATGGACAAACCTTAGCTTCTCCTTCAACAAATGAACCTGTAGCCAACGGATCTGGATGATAGATAAAATGCGGCAAAGACTGTAATAGCTTCTGTCTTTGCTTCTTCTCTTCTTTTCTTAGAGGTCGAGGAAGAGCAAAACGATCGCCATGACTCTGACTCATTTCTTGTAAACGGCTCAGTTTCTTTATCTGTTTTCGATCAGGTTTGCCTAAGATTTCGGTAAATAAGCTATAGGCACTAGCGTAGAGACCCAATTGTTCATAGAGGTCAACTAAGACTTTCTTAGCTTCTAAATCATCAGACTTAGCTAATTCATTAGCCAAATCATAGAGAGCTGCAACACTGGAAGAATTTCCATCTTTAGCATGGTATTCCCTTGTCCGAGTGATATATTCTTGTAAATATGGATTCATCTGACCACCTTCCTAATGGATGAAATAAAATCTTAACAAATGGTAACAAGGACAATACCATTTAAGTCCAATATTGCTTTATATAAATCTTTCATTTCATCACCTGATTTTAACCTCTCATTGTCAGACAGTCAGTAAATTTCATACACAAGCTCTCTATCAGCTTGAAAATGTTTGTCGAATTTCACTAAAAGATATAGGGATCCAGCTGGAGAAACACCGGCATCATAACCTAGAGCAAATTCGCCATAAGAACCACTTTTATCCAAGATTAACTCCCTTAATTCCAGTTCTGTAACTGCTTTATCAGGCCAATTATCATGGATAACCTTTTGAGCTTTTTTATCAAGGTGTTCCAAGTTTCTATATAAACTAGTCATCAAATCATCTGATAATAAGAGTAAATCCTGTTCACAGTACCCTGTAAAATAAATATTTATGTCTTTATTAAGATATCGCCCTAGAAAATAGATCCCCGAATCATGTTTTTCCCAGCTTATTCCCTTCCATAACGCCAATAAATCTTCTTTGTTCATTTATTTCCTCAAGCAGTTTTATTCTTTTAGGAAAGTTTAATATACTTTCTAACAAATAGTAACTAAGACATTTCCATTGAGCTCCAGAATCTTTTTGTAAAAGTCTTTCATTTTGACAAAGCAGGTTAAAATATCATCCTTGATTTCTTCCTCTTCCTCAAGATAATCCCAAATATCAGGATACAAGTCAGCTTTCTTGCATGCTTTCATACTAAAGTCTTTCAAAGCCTTGTCCATATCAAATTCTTCTAAAGCTTGACTGATAGCCGCAATTCTCGATTTTTCAGTATAGGCGATATATTCAGATACATCCTCTAGAGGAGTCACCCCTAAAACAGCTTCTCTCAAGGGATTGTCATCCAAAAATTCTGAACTACTAAATCCTGTCATTACAAAAACTAAGACATCCCACATCTTATCGATATCTATTAAGATATCATGACTATCAGCGGAGTCCTCAGCAAAGTCTAACAAGTCATCTTTTTGATTGGAAAGACCTTTTATTTGTTCTAATTCATTGTCTGGTAAATATTGATAATTGGCAATCATTCCCATGATTTTTCTCCTTTGAATCTTGTAGGATAATACTGTTTTTAGCTCTATTTCTATAGAAAATGCTATAATGGAGCTAAGAAATTGTTTTATTGAATGTTAAATAGGGGGAAATAGTCATGTTCACTAGTATTGTTTTGGGTTTTTATGCTCTTTTCTTTCTATCCTTGTCCTTTACTATCTATCTCTATATTAGTCTTGTAGTTGCGGTTAAAAAAGGCAAAGACATTCCCAAATGGATTTATAAACTTGGCCATGCTGTTCAAGGAAGAATTCACGTTGACTATGAAGAAATCACTGATGCTAACGCCCTTAAAGAGATTCATTGGTTCTTGCTAATCTATTTAATCGTAAATCTACTCGTATTGGCTGTCTTCTACTATCATGGTAATAGCTTTCCTCAAGCCATTTATGAATGTTTGAAAAAACAATTTTTTATCGTACTTGTTAGTATGGTTTTAAAAAGTATTGGTAAATTTGTTGTACTGGCTATAAGAAAAAACTTTCATAACAGTCATGTCTATGCATCAACCAACGCTTTTATCGGGACAGCTTTTTTAACGAGTTATGTTTTTATGTTTTGCATGATGATGAGTGGCCTTCCGGCTCAACCTGTTCCAGTAACCATTCAAGATACTACTGTCATTGTCGGGGAGACCAAGGCTTCCGAGCTTTTAGAGCATGGGTTCACCTTCGCAGATAAAGGTGCAGATAGTCCTATTACCAATCCAAAAAACGACCACTTCTACTACGGTCAGCTTCTTGAAGTCAAGCGGGATGATCAGTCCTATGGCTTTATGACCCTTACTCCCACAGGTAAAGATACAGATCAGCTCAAAAACTGCGTCATTACCTACTACAGAACACCTAAGGATAACAATCAACTAGAAGAAATTTCCGTCAATCATGTCAAGCTAGCCAATCTCAAGCTTCAAGATTTTCAAACACGAAAGTTAATCGATATCTTTGAAGTCAATCCTGCTGATTATAATGTCTCTGATAAGGATAACAACTTTATCCTAACCATTCAAACAGCAGACTACGACCTCTGGAAAAGGTACCGTATTGAATCCAAGTTCAATTCAGATGGTTCCCTAGATAGCTATGGTGTTAGAGCCCAGCACAGCATGTGGGAATGATTGACCATCTCCCCCTTTATCACATAAGCATTAAACTGGAAAAATATCGTCGACAAGTTTATAGGTTTCGATGAATCGAATGCCAGAGGAACCTTTATCTCTAGTGATTTCTTGATAAATATCTTCTAAATTTTGGGCAGGTGCCAGCATCCAAAGACTAAAAGGTCTGAGTTTCACCTGTCCAATTTTTTCAATATTTTCTAATAATTGCCCTAAATCTTTGTGATTGAACCAGCAGTCTGTAACGAGAGCAAACTTTGTATTTTCCATCTTACAGGAGATTTGACTGGTCAAAAAATCATCGATGGTGGGCTTTTTTGTCTGTAAGAGGCGCGTGCAAGCCAGATGATACTCAAGCTTTCTAGGACTCTGATCAACCATAGATACAAAGATAAGACCATACTGGTCTTTGAACTTAACAGCAAGGAGATCCCCTTCTACAAAGTAGGGTTTGCGTTTAGCTTTGGTCTTGAGGACCTTTAGAGGTCTAGGATTTTCAGTTTTCAACTGGATAGCAAGTTTATCCAAGACCTTTTGCCTTTGCTTCAAAGCCTTTGAATCTATTTCCAACCAAAATGGATCAGCCCCTTTTTTGATAAGCTCCAAGGTTTTATCTCTGATATCGTCTGTCAGGTGACCAATCTTCCACAGTGAGTAGGCAAGAGCAGTCCAATAAATTTCTGTAAAAAAGTCTGTTTGACAGTAATCTTTTTCTGCATCGAGGATATCCTTGATAATATCGGACACATGATCACCGTCTCTATAGCGACCGACTACTTCATTATAAATATCATAACCTTGATCACTGTCAATGATTTTAACGCCATCAATAGCCATACTAAACTCCTAATGCTCAATCGACACCTTATTGATAAATCTCAAAACTTATTTAATCTTATGCTTGTTCATTTTTTCTTGGAAAATATCTGTAAGAATTTGGCGCAATTCTTGAGCTTCTCTTTCAGGAAGTTGGCCTTCTTGTTCAGCTAAAGCATACAATTCTGGATACTCGAGCGAGATTCTCTTAACAGTACGTGTAATGGCATGTTTTCTAACAAAAAATGGAATTCGTTTAATCATATCTTCAGGAATTAAGGCGATAATCTTATCGGCTGTTTCCTTGTCGCTAAGTTTAGAGAAAGTTAATCCCTTTTTAATCATTTCTTGTTCTTTTTCTGTAAAATCTTTAATATCCATTGTGTCTCCTTATGACTTTTTTATTTGCTTCTATTATACTATTTTTTTAATTGGTCGAATGAAAAATCTCTATAAATCCGCTCTTTCCCAAGAACGGAATCTGTTGTAACAGGTAGTTTTTTCAGCAACAATTGAATATCAATATCTTTGGGAAGAGGATTAAATTCTCCCAGACTATTTTCCTGAAGGTGTGCTGCAAAGATAAACTCTCCCTTTTCCCAATCCATAGCACAATCATTGATAACATCTACCGGCGACAGGCCCAGCAGTTCTTGCTCTTGCGCTATAAAAGTCTCGTAAATCAGCTCAAAAATAGCTTCCTTATCAATTTTTACAACTCTTAATGTATGTTCATCCATGCTTGATCTCTCCTAATCATCACTATCATCTTCTGTCACTTCCCAAATCTCTGCTTGGTAAGGTTCTCCATCTTCATCGTATCGATTGATATAACCAATAAACCTTTCATTTTTTCTTGGTCTCTGCTGGTTTCCTTTGATAACCCAAACAGCCCATACTCCGATTAAAACAATTATTATGAATGCTAGTACTACTTCCATTTCAATGCCATCCTTTAAAATTGAACCCACTTATCATTATCCATAATAAATGGCTTAGCTAGACCTTCACCTGTATAGTTTTCATATTTTGTATCTAGATATTTGTAACAATCTTCCTTGGTCGCAAATTTGATGGCTTGATAAGGCTCCTCAAAGGTCAGCTTTTCGACAAAGAGATAGCCATCCTCGCTTGGTACAAGTATCCCGACATGGCCAATAAATAGGGATTGACCATCCAAGTCATCATGAACGACTACGGAGAGCATTCGAGCATTTTCGTTAAACTTGAATTGAGAAAGGAATTGTTCCATCTTTGCAGTATGAACTTTGACATTTGTCGTTGCTTCGGTCTTGACTCTTGAGAATAAAATATCAAAAGCATCTTTGTCTTCTGCAGCAAAGACCCTACCTTTGTCAATGGCATCATTATCGACAAACAAAAGGGAATCATCTTTCTCTAACTTAGGAATTTCGATAGAATTTTTTAACAAACAATAACTGTTAATACGACAGTTGGTACCGACAAAATCACCCTTTTTAGGCGTCCAAAGATTGCTTATCTTTTCAACATCATAGTCTGTTTTGGTAAATGTAGAAAAATCTCCAGTTAAGCCTACTGAACCGACAGTCGCGTTGTAATCATTGACAAGGTTGAAAAATGCATCGACACTGTCTTTATCCAAATGTGCAGCCAAGGCTTTCCGAACTTCTTCTGAACTTTCCTTGCTATTGAGATTGCTATAGGTTCCTTTGTAGTTTTCTTTATCTGAGCTAGCCAACTTAGTATTTGAACTATTCTGTTGTTCCATAGATTGGTTTTGGTTTGTACCACAGGCAGCTAACGTAAAGATAGCTAAACAACAACAGCTCATTAATCTAATTTTTTTAGATACTTTCATAAAATGTTTCCTTTTTTACTAAGATTTTTCAAGTCGATTAGCTTCTCTTACATTATAGTTCAAATTTATTTTAAGTCCAAGCATTTTGCTAAGTAAAGTAGATTTTAAATCATTAAAAAGGAAGCTGGCACACAGCACGCTCCCTAATAAGTGAAATATCTATGAAATATTTAATTTAGTCACCTTTTAGCTGTACCTGTGTATGAGCTATAAGATCACCTAGATGTCGCTTATCTTTCCTGAAAACCATCATTGCTAGTAAGGCAACTGCGAGGAGAGTAGCTAAAAACGAGAGGATAATAGATAAGAAATCAAACTCACTATAGAAACCATGTATCGTGCCCATATGACCTATTTGCCAAGGTAAAAATTTAATGGTGTTTCTAATTAAGCTAGCTTGCACTGTTTTTTTCTCGTAAACCAATTGAAGTCCTGCTTTCGCCTTCCCAAAACTCCCATTCTTTGTATAATCTAAGAATGTAAAAAGTAGAGTGATTGGCAAAACAGAGGTAAAAAAAACAAGACACTGCGACTGAATTTCTGTAAACTCTGGGATACCATTAAAAAAAATAATGTAAAAAAGCATAGAACCTAAAAACAGAAGTGCTAAATAAGCTAGAATGAAAAGATAATCAAATAGTAATTCAATCATTCTTTTTTTAAACGAAATAGAATTAATTACTAAAATCTTCATCATCATCAGCTCCTTTATTATCTACTATTCTTTTCAAAAGTTTTATTCTTTCGGTTGAGAATAAACTTCTATATGCTGCCCTAGAACCTTGATTTCTACTGGTAAATTATCAGATTTGTCACCATCAACATCCGTTTCTAATTCACTATCTGAAGAGATTTTGATGTGACGAGCTTTAATGTACTCGATGTGATCATTTTCTACGATGTCCCCTTTTAATAAGTCAGGGATAACTGACAATTTAGTAAGAAGAGATGCATCTTTTAAAATCAAAATATTAGCATAACCATCCTTGTCTTCATCAAAGATCTTTTTGTCAGCGAAATAATTGGTGAGGAGAACTAAAACATGACTGGCTGGTCCAATGTAATTTCGATTTTCAGTCACAACTGTAATGTTAAATGCTTGATCTGTAACCACAGACTTCATAGTATTAATCGCATAGGCTAGCATACCAAACTTTGTTTTATCCTCTATGCCAACATTATGAATGGCTTCTGGTAATGAACCGATACTGAAAATATAGCCAAAATAGTTTCCATTTGATTTTCCGATATCAATCTTGTTGGTAGAACTAAAATCAAGTTCATCGATCGCACCGTCAATATCTTGATTGATTTCTAATAGTTTCGTAATGAGATTTCCAGTTCCTCCTGGGATAATTCCTAGTTTAGGAGTATATTCTTTTTCCGCGATACCAGATATTACTTCATTAACTGTACCATCCCCACCAAAAACAAGGACTGCATCATAACGCTCTCTGGAAGCTTCTTCTGCAAAGTTTGTTGCGTCTTGCGCTTTTTCCGTAATTTTAATGTCCACATGTTCAAAGTAGTCTCTAGCTTTATTTTCTAACTTCACCTTATAATCCAGGGCTTTTTCACCACCAGATGTAGGGTTGATAATCACCATTATTTTATTCATTTATAATTCTCCTGTCATTAGATTTCCTTACTTTAACTAACTTTCTTAAGTTTCTTCAAGATACATTTTGACTGATAGGTATTCCTGATCTTTTGCATAGGCAAATACTTCTGAATTTCTAATGTAGTCAAAAATATTTTCCTCTAAATCCTCATCCCAGGTTGATTCACTAAAAATTTGATTGTCTTGACTAGCTTCATAGAAAATATCAAGGTGAACTTGATAAAACTCTTCATCTTCATTTGGAGCTTGCCTTACCAACGATAGTTGAAACAAGGGTTTATCAGATATACTTGTAAATGTCCCTACTTCAAACAAAATCATTTCATCATCAATAGGCTCACGACACAAATCTTCAAAGATTGCGACCATATCGTCTAAGGGCATCTTATCAGTAATTCTTTCTCTTAAAAATTCAAGTGATTGCTTCATACTTCTCCTCTTTCTGATAAGAGCTTCGTTCTTGGAAAAATCCTATTAAAAAATAGAATTCCTATACCCTTATTATACTACATTAACAGAAAAAAAAGACTGAACCAGACGGTTTTCACCTTGGTTTCAGTCTAGTTTTTTATAACAAAAAGTCTCAATGAAGACTCTATTTCAAATATAAACCCTTAACTTAAAAATGATTAATTAGGTCTAAGCTAAATTAAAAGTAAGCATTTTCAATTTGCAACTCGCATCCTCTAGAAATTCTCATGAGCGACTTCTTCAAGATAGTCATCAAGATGATCGTAAATTTGTATATCTTCTTCTGAACCATCTTGCAAAACTGCAAATACCTTCACTTTATCATCATTGACAAATATAAAGTTATGTTCTCCAAAATAAGCCTGATAACCCTTGTCAACTAAGGTCCAAAGTTCATCTTTTTTTAAACCGAAAATATCTTTTTTTACAAGATAGGTTTTCCCGATTTCCATTTTCATGATAGATATTTCTCCTTAAAAAACTAATAGTTCAAAAGATTTTCTCTTTGCAAATTAATCAGGTCACACAAGAAGTGACACAATTTCAAAACGAACTTTGGTTGACTATTGCATATCTACCATAGCTTCTTTCAAATATCCTTCGACATCTTCAATCTTTACAAACAACGGGTCTAAGTGACATAGGAAGTGCCAATCTTCAGTGTCGCGTTTTCTGTAGACAATCGCTTCACCGTCTTCACTTCCGAAAAAGCTTCTGTCGACTTCGTACCCTTTGCTTTCTAAGAAAGCTTTTGCCTTGCGGAAGTTTGCTTCTCTGGCTTCGACATAGACTTTCACTTCATCGTTGTTAACGACATAGGCATCGACTTTTGTAGCTCCTTCAATCACTTTATCGTTTTTAACAGATAGATTCGAAATCTCTTTCCAAATAATGTCCACATTTTCCTCAGAATTAAACGAAAACCTAGATAAAGGGACAATATTTCCATTGAAGACAATTTCCATATAATCGGGCAAGTGTTTAGGGTTAAAATACTCAACTTCAAACTCATCTTCTGTTTCTAAAGTATATCCAGGGATTTGAGCTACAAAGGCTTTCCCCTCCTCTAAAGAATCAAACACGACTAAATCTTTAGAAAAATCATTTTGGTACAATTCCAATATAACCATCTATCATCCTCAAATCTTAAATGTTTCTATTAATTCTGATCATTTTTACGTTATTACTCATTCTCAGGTGGTACTACTGTTGAAAAATAAGAGTAAGACATTAAATTTTGTCAATCTCCTTCTTAAACTTTAATTCAAGTATTTTATTATAACCTTCATGAAAACGATCTCTTGTTACCACTTCGCCTGGATATTTTTCCTCTAGAAGTGCATAAATTTCATTTGATCTAATTCCTATTTCCGCCATATCTTGAAGGAATGGACTGCATAGCTTCATCTCACCTTTACTCGATTGTTTTAATAAAACTCCGTATATAGGAATCTTAGTTAATAGATTATAGGTACTCTTTTTCATAATATTTATCTCCCACATAAATTTGGATTAATTAGCAAGCCTACTTGACAAAATGATCCTGCTCATAGCTTGACTTAATATTAGAAAAGAGGCCAGTAACAAACTTAAGCCCAGCCTCTTAGATAATCATTTTTCTTTGTAGCAAATAATGTATGCTTTGATGAAATCACTACCCGCGACAATGGTTAACGGAACACTCAAAACAACTTCATCAGTTTTGCCATTCTCATACTCTTGTCTTTCTTCAGGAGAGTATAGGTACATAGCTATTGAATAGGTGTTCCCAGCCTCCAAGTCAAGATCCATACTGATATTTTCTGATTTGATATTGATTGTTTGATTCAGTCGAGTCTCAGTCGTTTTATAAACGCCCTCAATTGTATATCTCCCTGGAACTAAAGCAACTACCTTTTCTAGGTTTTCTCCAGTTATTGGATTAAAGTCAGCAAGATTCTGTCCATTAATTTTAGTTTTTGAACAGTATAAATGAACAATAGCTTTATCACTATTATCACTAACAAAGCTAACAGCTTTTTTCTTTCTATTACCATTTGCAATCATAAAAACAACAAATAGCAAGAACCAAAAAACAACAAATCCTACGATAATATACATTGTATTCATCATCTATCTCCTATGTTTTCTTTACTTTTTAACTACATTATAGCACCAATCATTGAACAAAGCAAAAAGATATACTAAATGCAAGTAATTGTTTTGGGACTTCTCTTTCAACTCTTTTTTGTCACCTTAAAATAGGTGTTTCTACAAGCATTTTTAATTATATTAACTGTATGAGGTCGATAGAAAAATCGTTAATCAATAATTTTTATAAAGCGCTTGCTCATGACCTTGCGTCATGATGTATAATATATATTAGGAGGTGAGAATAATGGCAAAATTCAGAGCAATCCCTGAAGGTTTTATGACAGTTGGGGAAGTCGCAAAGAAAATGGGAGTTACAGTCCGTACTCTACAATACTACGATAAAGAAGAATTGCTTTCTCCATCTACAGAAAGTGAGGGGGGACGTAGGCTTTATACCGATAAAGATCTAGTCATGCTTCATCAGATTATATCCTTGAAATCGCTTGGTTTTTCTCTGAAGGACATAAAGGGGCGTTTGAACTCTTTGAAAACACCTGATGATATCGCAAATGCTCTTACCGAGCAGGCGGATGCTATACGTATAAATATTAAACAACTTAAGGATTCTTTGGCCGCAATAGAACAGTTAAAAACAGAAGTTTTACAGATGCAAACGGTTAATTTTAAGAAGTATGCTGATATTATTGTTAATCTACAGATGAAGAATGAGTCATACTCTTTAATTAAGCGCTTTGATGATGATACGCTGGACCGTATACGCAGTCGATTTGACAAGAAAAGCGGAGTAGACTTTATGGACAGATTTAATCGCCTGAGTGATGAGATTGTGAAGCTCCAAAAAGAAAAGGTGCCAGCTGATAGCGAACAATGCCAACAAGTTGTTCAAGAATACTGGGGCTTGATTATGGAGTTTACAAATGGAGATATGACTATGCTTCCGAAGTTGATGGAAGTCGGTAATATTGATACCGCCACTAATGCTTGGGAAGAAAAACAAAAGATCGTTAATGATTATTTAGAGCCAGCTTTGCAAGTTTATTTTTCAAGACTTGAAACCAATCCCTTTGAGGAGGTATAGGCATGAAATACGCAATAGAGGTTCGTGGATTAGAGAAAAAATACGGAAGTAAGATGGTCCTAAAAGGTCTTGATCTTCAAATCGAAAAAGGAGAAATTTTTGCTCTGCTCGGTGTGAACGGAGCTGGGAAAACAACAACACTTGAATGTATCGAAGGTCTGAGAAAATATGATGGAGGCACTGTTATTGTAAACGGCAAAATGGGAATTCAACTGCAGTCATCTTCTTTGCCTGCTCATATCAAACCTATGGAGGCGATAAAGCTCTTTGCAAAATGGAATCAGACAAGCATTAATAATACCATGCTGAAGGCTCTTGGAATAAAAGAAATTGAGAAATCACAATATCTGCAATTATCCACAGGACAAAAAAGAAGACTACATCTCGCCCTTGCACTTATCAGTAATCCGGATATTATTTTTCTCGATGAACCGACAGCGGGACTTGATGTTGAAGGAAGACTGTCCCTCCATGAACAAATCCGAAAGCTCAAATCACAGGGCAAGACAATTGTTTTGGCAAGCCACGATATGGCCGAAGTTGAAACCTTATGTGACCGCATTGCTATTTTGAATAATGGAAAGATTGTCTTTTGTGGTACTCCTTCAGAACTGACAGACAGGTTGGGAAGAAAATATTTCATCCATTTAAAGACCCGGGACGGAGAGGAATCTTTTGAAACAGATACGATCGAGGACACTTTGATTTCATTATTGGAAGAATGCAAACAGAAAAATATCCAGGTATTGGATATTAAGGTTGATCGTGGCACACTGGAGCAGCATTTCATCGAAATGGCAAGGAGGGGATCGGAATGAATGGTTTTTTATATAGCCTAGCATTACAGTGGAAATTGGACATACGAAGTAAGTCTCTCTTGGTTACTTACTATATTGTACCGCTTATTTTCTTTCTTCTCATGGGTGGTATTTTTACTTCCGTTATGCCTGAAATGGGTAGCACACTCATACAGTCAATGATTGTCATGAGTGTTTCAATGGGGGCCTTTCTCGGTTTACCGCCTTCCTTGATTGAAACATACGGAAGCGACATAAAAAAGATTTATAAAGCAAATGGTGTGCCTATTCATTTAGGATTGGTGACAATAGTTCTCTCTGCCTTTCTTCATTTGATGATTACCTGCATGGTGATCCTACTACTTGCTCCAATTTTATTTAAAGCAAATCTACCAAATCAATTTCCCTTATTCTTTCTCGCGCTTGCCATCTACATTTTTGTATCGTTGAGTATCGGAAGTATACTGGGCATTACTGTTAATAATCAAGCAAAGCTGACCATGATAGCGCAACTTGTATTTTTGCCTTCAATTATGCTTTCGGGGATTATGTTTCCTATTAGCTTACTACCCGATTTTCTCCAAATATTAGGGCGAGTTTTCCCAGCTTATTGGGGATACAGATTGATGCTAGAGAATGATTTTAGTCTTGAAAACCTGTGGTATCTAATTCTTGTATCTTGTATTGCAGTAATGACTTGTATCCTCCTCTTGAATAAACAAAAATCTGAGTAAATACCTGAATAGGGCAACATGAATCCATGGAAACATTAACTTTAAAGAAAAAGCGACGAGATTGTTTCTTATCTCGTCGCTTTACTATTTTTCAGGGGTCAAGCTCATGACTTGGTTAAGTTTGTTTCTGCCTTTTCCTCTCAAAAGGTGATAACTCTTTACCCTAGTATTTGCTCAACTTCCTTAATCTTATTTTTCAGAGTTTGATATTGAAACTTCTTTCTCCCACCTTCTGAGAACCTCTTTCAAAGGCTCATCTAGATAGCTATAGGCCTTGTCTTTAATCCACTCAGGAATTCCATAAGCTGCCTCGGCGATACTTCCTGTGATTGCAGCAAGAGTGTCGCTGTCACCGCCAAGAGAAATCGCATTTCGAATCGCATCTTCAAAATCTGTACTTTCTAGAAAAGCAACGATGGCCTGAGGAACCGTATCCTGACACGTTTCATTGAAACGGTACGTAGGACGAATTTCATCCAGCGTTTTAGAAAGGTCATATCCATATTCTTTCTCGATATGTTCCTTAACGCGTCTTTTAATCTCCGCTGCGTTATTACTACCGAAGAAATAACGGCACATAAAGATCGCATCCGCTGTTGCCATTGCGCCTTTGATTCCTTCTGGATGGTTATGCGTCACCTCTGAAGAAAGTTGCGCCAGACGTTTCCCTTCGGACGGCAACTCGTCTGTTGTAGCCTCCATCACCCAAGCACACGGAGAAACACGCATCGCCGACCCATTCCCAAAACTATTGTAAGGTTCACGGTTGTCGGTCATAAGCCAACGATTAAACCTAGCACCGTAATCCGCGTTTGGATACATCCTGCCGTACTTCTTCATGGCATCAATGAAGTCATCCTCCTGACCACCATTCATGATTGCTTCCGCCACAGCACAGGTCATCACCGTGTCATCTGTGAAAAAACAATCGTCCCTAAACAAGGGAAAATCCTTCGTTTTAATATTGTTCCATTCATAAACAGAACCTACAATGTCTCCTACTATTGCTCCTAGCATAAGATTCCTCCTTACAGCATATCAGATTCATTATACATTCCCAATGAATCACTCTTTAAAAATGGTACCACCAAATCAACCCACTCTTGAGGCAGGTAAGCTGATAAAAAGCCGTGGTTATAGCCCTTTGCTTCATACAGAATAGTGTTTGGATGTAGCTGCTGAAATAATTTCGCTGATGCTTTCACACAGTTCAATTCTTTTTCACCATAAATATACAGAACCTGCGCCTTGCTAGCAGAAATCGTATCCTTCAGCTTGTAACACCCCATATATGTTTTGTAAATGGTCACCATTGTTTTAATAGGTGTCCTTGGTAGATCCTCCAAATAATATGCTTTTATTTCCTCTGGATAAGCTAGTTTAGGATAGAGTTTGTTCATCATGCTTAATTGAAGTTTGCAAGACAGTTTACTGAACATCAGTTTACCAAATAGAGCTACTATAAAGATGCTGATTTTAGCTAACCTTGGTTGTGGAATACAGAGGCTTCCGTCTATGATGGCCTTCTCAGCTATCTCGCTGTCTAAGGACAAAAGCTCCATGGCAATTTGACCTCCGAGCGAAACACCACCGATTGCATACAATTTCCCACCACAGTTTGCTTTGATATAGTCTAGGATCTCCAAAGCAGAATCTTCAGTAGAAATATAATCGAGTTGATATTCTTCACCATGGCCATTCAAAGTGGGTAGAATAACACGGTAGTCTTCTGACAAGCTCCGCGCTTGACGAAGATAATTCCACCAAGAACTGCCACCACCATGTATCAGTAAGATAGTAGGCAAATTCTTATCCCCAAATTCATGGAATTTCATGTTTAAACTCCTTACTGTGAGACTTTCAATAGATTCATCCTTGTTTAATCTGTTTAAAGAAGCAGTGATCTAAATACATCAATCGTTACTTTCGATAATAGTTAAGCTGATCAAAAATTTAAAATATTTTTTCCTTACTAATTCTATTACTCGCCAATATAGTATAAATTAAATAACAAATAAAAATAATAATAAAAATAAAAAAGCAACCAGTCTTACAACTTACTATTGTTCATATGATAATTTATAAATGTCTTTCCAGCCACTCGATCTTTTTAAAATCCTTATTGTTATTGTGATCATTTCGATAAGAGTCTTGAGAAGAAGCTTTGTAAATACTTAGATACTGCTCCATACTTGGAAGACGAAAAGTGATGCCTTCAATGTGAATAAGCTCTATATCCGATTCCGAAACTCCTGCAAAATCAGGTAAGGAATCGATACTTCCAAATTCAACACTCACTCTATCCTTTTGGAATTCATGCTCATGAATATCCATTAAGACGTAGCCTAAGTCTTTCATCACTTTCATTATCTTGTCCCAGTCATAAATTCTGAGATGATCAGGTACTTCCCAACCTCTAGGGTCACCAGGCACATGAATGTCAATATCAGACGGCCTCCAATTTTCTTTCGTTCTAAACTCCAATCCCAAAGAACCCATCAGTGTCGGTGTAATTCCGACTCGATTTAAATAGAAACAAATGGTTTTAAATTCTTCAAATAAGAGACTCATGTTTACTCTAAACCTTTCATCTAAATGTTCGTTATTTCTACTTTATTACCTTGATCAAAATCATTTTCTAGAGTATATCCAGTTATTTTAGATACAAAGGCTTTCCCTTCTTCTAAAGAATCAAACACGACTTAATCTTTAGAATAATCATTTTTGTACAATTCTAATAGATACATCATTAATCCTTCCAATATTTGAAAAACCAACCGAGATTTAAACGACTTACAACCTAATTACCTATTCTTACTATACACATGTATTACATAACGAAGATATTTAACTAAAGTTTATCCAGGATCTACATCTATAGAAGTTAATTTGTAACCATCCTCTTGGTATAAAAATTCTAATTGTAGGGTTAAATCTACTAATTCAGAATCGGAGGTCATCTGATATTCAACAGCAAAGCCAGTTTGATCATTAAATTCATAAACTTGTAGTTGAGAATACTCATAATTCGGATGGAAATTACATTCTACACCATATTCATCAATTTTATCAAAATCATTTAATTGTAATGAATCGTCAATATATTCAAGCAACTCTCTTACATCATCAACTTCTGAACCATCAACACAATCCATAATATCTCTATAATTATTTAGATGAATTGCTCTTAAAATTTTTTTAAGTACCTCAATTACTTTTTCTTCATTTTGGCATTTTTCTTTGTACTTAAAATCATCGAATATTCCCATGATAATACTTCCTTTTTCTAAAATTTAAAATATTTTTTTCTTACTAATTCTATTACTTGCTAATATTGTATAAATTAAATAAGCTATAAAAATGATAATAAAAGTAAGATTAATCTTCAACACAAAATAGAGATTTAACAAATTTGCGAATGCATGAAATAATAAGCAGTAACCGACAGATTTCGTTTGACGGTAAAGAAGTCCTAAAACAAAACTTAAAAATAACGTATATATAAAAAATAAAATAAAAGGAAATCCTTGATGACTTTCTCCAACTATAAACCATAAAGGCAGATGCCAAATTCCCCAGATTGAACCTACAATCAAATTAGATTGCCAATAAGTATATTTTTTATCAAGTAATAGCTGTAGTATTCCTCTCCATCCTAATTCTTCATGTCCACCACCAAAAAAAATGAGTTGTATAAAGAATAATGGCATCAGATAAATGGATACTCCGTTTAATTCTAAGGAAGATACAGAAAATAGTATCAAAATTGCTAACAAATGAATAATGAAATAAATACTACTATTTTCTTTCTTACTAAATACAAAATGTTGAAATTTTATATTATTCCTTTTCAAATAAAAGCCACTTGCAATAGCTGGACCAAGTGCACCAACTATATGTAATGTTCTTCCTATAATTGTTTCTAATCCCAAAATATGAGATTGAGTAAAGATGGCAAGAAGCCCCCAAGCTATATAAGTAATTCCAAATGTAATATAAAGATAATTTTTTAAATTCCTTTTATCAATTTCTGTCATTTTATCTTCCTTATTTTGATTATTTTAAATGTAATATTTGTTACTGCTTCTTAGTTGCTGTCGATTATAACTACCTATATTCTATCACAAAAACACAAAAAAAGCCTTACAATCAAGGCTTTTCATTATTGATTCATACCAAGCTTTCTATGCTTTTACGAGCAAACCTACATACTCGACATGTGGCACTAGTCAACATCTATATTATAGAATGAAAGGGATAGAGTTGATGTTTAAACTTAAACTTTAGAATAAAACTATTTTATAGTTACCATTTTTCCAAGTTTATAGCTGATAATTGTCACTTAATAAATCTACTTGCTAACTTGTAAACTTTTTGAATCTCTTTACTATTAATATCCCAACCATCAAGTTCTTCTTTAATCAACTCTGGAAATTTTTTGCTAATATCCCTCAAAGCATTACCAACTGATTTTCTAACATATTCACTAGAATCTTCTTTTAATGCTGCAATACGTCTAACCGCTTCATATGGATTCTCTTTGAAATATGGTCTACTCGTCCATATTCTCAAACCTTCTGTAACAGCTCTTCTGACATTTGGATTATTATTTTGTAGCTAGTCGTCAATAACCGGAAGAGATTTTTCATAACCTGTTTGCTTACAAAATTCATCAAATGCTTTTGCTAATACTTTTTGAACTCTCCAATTGTCATCCTTTGAAACCTCATCCCTCAAAAAGATCAAAATTTCTTCACACGATGACAAATGGCCAAAGAGAAATACACTGTACATTCTAACTTGATATACATTGGATTTAAAAGCTAAAAATGCTAATTCTTTGGTATACGCATTATCGTTTGATTGATAGTCAGCAAGAGCTCTTTGCTCTTCTTCTTTAAATCCATTTTCTATTAAAGAGAATTCTTTTTCTAAATTTAAAATATATTCTTTCATGTAACTTGACCCCGAAACAACATTCCAAGTTTTAAGATAATTCTCGATAGGTATTAATAAAGAATTGAATTCGTTATAATATGAGCAAATAATCTTGACATTTTTTCAAATTGATATTTAAACTCTTTTATTATTCAACCTTTTTCTCAATCAGATACCAACTAGGAATGATTTGCTTCATATCATCATACCATTCTAAAATTTCCTTAGCTTGATTTTGCATTACTGATATTTCTTCGATTCCGTAAGGTAAAGCCCAAGGAAGTGATCCAACTAAGTTATTTAGAATATAGATAGCGAGAAGATTCCAAAATAAATCCGGAACCTTACCATCAAAATATCCATCTATCATACCAGAGGCAAAAGAAGGTGAAACTTGAGCAGACCATACAATACGATTGAATTCCTCCCAAGGATCTCCAAGATCAAATCGATCAAAGTCAATGACATAAATTTTACGATCTTCACCAATCATGAAATTCCCGATATGATAATCTCCATGTTGGAAAACCTGAGGTCTATCTTTCAACAAATCTCGATTTGCATTTAAAAACTCAATAAAGGTCTGACCATTTTCATATTGAACGGGACATTCTTTGTATTTGGAGATTTTGTCATCAATTTTTCGATTATAAAAGACCTCCCAATCTTCACGAACTTCTGTAACAGGGAGTGAATGAATTTTTTGAAGGATTCTTCCTGCTTCTACTCCGTAAATGTATTGTTGTTCTTTTGAAACAGTTAAAATGGTTTCTCGAGCATCTTTCCCGTCAATCCATTCGTGTAAAGAATGTACTTCGTCATCGCAGAGTTCAATGCTAATCGGTTTACACATCGGAACTCCAAGAGAAGCTACTTTCTCCATCATATCAAATTCAAATTTTTTAGAATCTAACTTCTCCTTATCAGAAACACGCAAGAAATATTTTTGCTGATTTTTATCTGTCACACAATATTTTTTATCATCTGACCAGCCTTTATTTATAGCTATCTTACTACTAAAATCCATCAATAACTCCTCGATTAACTTTACAACATTACTATATTCTTAACTAATGAAAAGTAATTCGTAGTTCGTCCAATCTTTCACACTTTCTAAAGATACATAAATTTTGACCACGTTCTGAAATTATAATTTCTTCTTAAAATGAATAATTCTATTTGCCTCCTGAAATCCAATATTGAGATGAAATCTTATAGAATCCGTATTCGTTAAAGTACTGTCACTTGCAAATTCCTTACATCCTTTATTTTTCGCCCATTCCTCACATTTTGTACAGAGATTTTTAGCAATATCCTTTAAACGATATTCCTCGTCGACAATAATCCCTTCTAAGAATCCCACAGGACTATATTTACAACCTTCAACATAATCAAATCTGAGTGAACATAGTGCTAGACCTACAATTGTGTCACCTTCAACTTCAGTAAAGATTGCAGTATTTTTGCCATTCGTATATTTTTTCACTTCATCAATAGCTTCTTTATCGGTCAATTGGGGCCATAATTGTTTCATTAGTTTAGCCGTTTTTATAGAATCTTTTGTTATTCCATCCATATTGATGTTCCTCCGCAAATTACAAGCAAATGTTTCGAATCATGCTGTTACTTTGTTACTCATTGATTGATACCAATACCATCCCCTTCTACTTTTCGACTATCTCAGATTGGAAGAGCAGAGCCACGCACTCAGCGGGTCGGACTTACCGTATCATTTCGTCGGTTTCCCTCCTCATTCTACGAGTCCTATCCCATGGGCGGACTCAAAAAATTTGGGGAACCTTTTGAGGTTTAGCTATGTTAGTCTAATAAACATGCACACCAAATGTGAAACGATTTAACACTAAGTATGTCAGGTAGTCTTGTCTGTATGTGAAAACATTTTCATATACCTTTTAATGATTAAATAAGGTTATCGTTAAAAGGTATTACCTCTACAAACTGTGAGTTGTTGGTTTCTTTTCATTATCATACATCAAAAAAGTTAAATCCAAAATAATTATTAAAATCGAGATATTTATCAGATGAAATGAATTTATTTAACTTATAAATTTCACCAGTTGAGCATAATTTATTGTATAATTTTGGGTGTAAAATGGTGTTTGATGTACATTTCAGAACAATGTTTTGAATAAAAAATCCACTATCTTTTGAGTATTCTACTAATTGATTAAAAATATAACTATCTTCCTCATGTGCGATTATATAAAATATATTTGGTTTATTCTGAAATTCGGGTAGTATTCCAAAAGAAATCGGATATTTAGATTCAAATAATTCTTTACAAGCCATACTTGCAAAAGACAACTCGTTATCTATTTGATAAGTAAAAATTTTAAATTCTTTAATGAATTCAGGTTTCACAGTTCCATCATCTACAATAAATTTTTCAAATAGATTTTTTAAATTCTCATATTTCCTGAAATCAAAATCCATAGATAATTTTTTTGAAATTTCATTCAATCCACTATCAATAAGAGGTTTAATATCATTTATTACAGGATTATTATACTGCTTTTCAAAAATGGCATTATCATTTGTTAATACTGTTTTTTCTTCCCATAAAAGATGACATAAATTACGATATGCATATAGAAATGAATATTCCTCCAAAGATGCTTTTTCTACAGAATCTTTAACTTCAATTAATTTGAACAATGGTGCATCATGATTCTCTTCACAAAAACCTTTGAAGACCGTAGCTTTATTTATATGTTCTTTATCAAAGAAGCTTTCTTCCCCATTTCTAATTCCTTGAGTTAATCCTTTAATACTCCAACAATAAACCATACCTTCTTTATCAGACAATTTTTCTTGTAACATTGATTTTTGATAACAATGAGAATCAATTGGCTTATTACAACATTCTTTATACATACATTGACTATTTTGGGTATTTTTAAGTAGTCTATTGGCTTCGGCATTCAACGCTACCTTTAATTTAGTTTTATTATCATACACAACCTTTTCCTCCGATATTAATTTTCTTAGTTCTATTTTAACAATACTAACAGCTTTTATAAAGATTATTCTTTACATTACTTTTTTCATCTTTTTTAATAAATATCGATGATAACTTTCATTTTTTTGCAAATATTGCTCTTAGTTTATCAAAGTCCTAAGCTTTAAATCCTTTCAGAGCCTTTTTAGTATCATTCACTTATCTCTAATATAACTCACTGTACATGTATTTACATCTAGCTTTTCCTTTTATAAATTAACTAAAGTTAAATTTTGGGGATTAAAGAATTGAAATATTCTCTTTTTATTCTATAACTATACCTATTCTGTTCGAGTTTCAGCTAAATATATTCCCCATTCAGATAATTCTGTAGGCAAATCATAAACAGTTTTTCCATTACTTTCATAGATTTCAGAGATTCCTGGTGAGGTCTTAGAAAAAGTTTTCCAGGCTGTCACTAGTTCTTCTACAAATTGAATATTATGAGGTTCAAAAAAGTCATTAAATTTCGATAGTTCTTTACTATAAATTGTCACAACATTATAGCTATCAAGCATGATCTCATCATGACTTTTATGCCCACCAAATCCAAACTTACTTAGTCCATCATTAACAAGCAAATCACCGTATCTAATCAACAGTGCTAGGCATTCCTCTCTTGAACAACCATCAATATAATAAACATCCTTATGGGATTCCTTGATAATATTCTTTGCTATCACTTTTTCTCTATCAATACTGACAGGCAATTCCAAAATAAAAAACAAGGGTTCGTCATGAATCGCAATAAAGTGTTGAAAAACCTCTAATATTTTTTCTGCGTGTACATTCGCCATCAAATGATGTTCAGTTAACTTTGTAAATGATTCAAACAGGTTTTCTACCAAGCTAACTCGGTGACCTTTTACTAAATTCAACATTATACATCCTCCAGAGAATTTAAACTATATTCACATTTATAATCTCATTATAACATTAAACCTCTAAAAAGACTGCAACTTCCCAGTCACAGTCTCTTATAAATCTACCTCAGTTCCTTCAAGGAAAGTTATTACAATTTGTCCAGCTTCTGAAATAGATTGATAGCATGTCAGACTATAGTATCCAGAAGCCATACTTGAACTATTACTCTGATTCTTACCCTCTATTCGATTAGAGAAGCTACCTTCACGCTTTTCATTCTCCCTTTCGTTACAAGGTTTCTAGGCTTTTACGAGCAGAGCAACACACTCAACGTGATGCGTCTGCGGAAAAAGGTCCACCGGCTGCACTTTCTTTAATTCGTAGCCCAACTCTTGATAGAGTTTGATATCACGCGCCATGGTGGCGACATTACAGGAGATATAGGCGATACGGTCAGCTCCTGTTTGGGCGCTTGCTTTGATAAAGCTTTCGGTCAAGCCCTTGCGTGGTGGGTCGACCAAGATGGCAGTTGGTTGGATACCCTCCTTAAGCCAATTTCTCATGGCATTTTCAGCTGTATCACAGACATAGTGGGCATTGGTGATGCCGTTTAAACTAGCATTTTTCTGGCTATTCTCCACTGCTTCTGGAATAACCTCTACTCCATAGACTTCCTTAACATGCTTGGCAACGGACAAGCCAATGGTCCCAATTCCTGAGTAGGCATCAATGACCACATCATCTTCACTTAACTCCGCAAAGTCAATGGCTGTCTGGTAGAGCATCTCTGCCATTTCGGTATTGACCTGATAAAAGGCTGGTCCAGAGATTTGGAAATCATTTCCCAACATTTGATCCGTAATATAATCTTGACCATAGATAACCCGCCATTCTTTCCCGAAAATCGCATTGGTATTCTGGTCATTAATATTCTGCATGATAGATACAATTTCTGGAAATTGCTTGATGACTTGTTCCATTAACTGTTCAACTCGGAAAATTTTAGGACGAGTTGTCACTAAGATAACCATAATCTGACCTGAATGATGTCCACGACGAACAACAAGGTTACGAATCAAGCCAGACTGTTCCTTCTCATCATAAAGCTTCAAGTCATATCGACGGAGTAAATCACGTAGGGCTAGAATAACCTGATCAATAACTGGATTCTGAATGTAAAAATCTTCCAACGGCATAAGGTCATGAGAATTCTTACGGAAGAAACCAGTTTCTAGAACACCATTTACTCGGCGAACAGGAACCTGGGCCTTGTTGCGATACTTGATAGGATTTTCCATACCTAGAGTACCAGCAACCTCTACATTCGTGATTCCAGCAATCTTGTAGAGATTGTCTTTCACTTGCTTGGTTTTAAACTTAAGCTGCTCTGGATAAGCAAGATGCCCCAAGTCAGCGATACCCGAACGCAAATAAGCCAAATCTAAATCTTGGTTACGATGAGATGATTGGACGAGATACTCCTCGACCTTACCAAAACCAATCTTCTTGTTGACTTTAAGGACACGCATAAGGATTTTTTCTGTTGGTAAAGCATTCTCAACAAAAAAGACCAAGCCATCTACCTTGGCAACTCCTGCTCCCTCATGAGTCAAATCGACAATCTCTACTTCTACAATATCATTTTTCTTTAACATATGTTTCACTTTCTATCAACCGACAAAAAAAGACGGCAACTGTTCTGTTACCATCTATTATACCATGAATTAGCCTAAGCACCAAAACTCTTGAAAAAGTTTACAATTGCTTGCCAAATAGCACTGAGGATATTTCCACCATCTTGAATAGCTTTATTAGCATCAAAGTTTAGGTCGATATTGCTGAAACTGTCACCTGCTTGAGCAACGATACTTTGTTTCAAATCTTTTAGAGTCTTTGTAAAGTCTTCGTTATCAAGAATATCGCTCTTAGAAAGATTGAAGGCAAAGTTGATGATGACATTGACCTGATTGCCTGTAACAACTTGATCCAGTTTGTAGTTCTTCAAGGTATCTTCAACAATCTTACGAACATCATCTTCTGTAAGTTCACCTTTGGACTCTTTAGCCTTAGCGACTGCAGCCTTGATATCGGCAAGAGCTACGTTCAGCTTGTTAGCGTCGAAGCCTGATTTGTCCTTGTTTTCATCATTAATATCAGACAAGGCCTTAAGCTCTTCCTGAGCTAAGTCTTTATTTTCTTGAGGTAATTTTACACCATTTGACTCGAGGGAATAGTAAATACCTGCTAGGGCACTTTCACCGGTTACAGGGATTGGTGCTGCAACGGTGATACGCGCATGCTCCACACCCAAGGTAACAGCCGCATTACGGTACATATCTTGTGTTACTTTAGTGATATTTTCAGGTGTTTCAATCTTGACCTCAAGGGGAGATTTTTCACCTAATTTTTGAATTTTTGCTGATGAATAAAGTTGAAGACTTGAATCGTTTGCGACATTCATAATTTTTGAGTAGACAGCTGGTGTCATGGTCTTCAAATCTTTAGTATCTTTTGAGGCATCATAGCCAAGTTTTTTAAGTGTTTGATTTTTTTGATCTTCCGTTAATGAAGAACCCAAGACGTACTCAGGTTGAACATAGGTTTCATCAATTACTTTTTGAACATCAGTAGCTGCCTGGGCGCTTTGCAGTGTTGCAACTGCTAAAAGTACTGCAGCGCTAGTCAGAAAGAATTTCTTTCGCATGAGACGTTCCTCCTTTTCCACTCTAGCATATTAAAGTATCCTTAAAGAAAACTTATAAAAGCACCTAGGAATTCTAGATGCTTAAAATAGATTAAAAATTTTCATAATATAGAGATTTAGCTGAACCTGTCTAGAGTAATAATAGTTTCCCCCATCCACATAAAGTTCTCCACCTTGAAAGATAGAAATGGGATTGATGTAGCGATAGGTTTTCCCTGTTGTATTTCCTAATATAGGCGCAACTGTATCTCTGGAGTATTGCTTAGCTAGTGCAATAGTATTCTTTTTCCCATTTTGGGCGATAAAATCAATATAAGCAGGTCCAAAGTTATAAGCTTGAATGGCTGTCCAGACATCCACTCCTTTTTCTTGAGCTAGATAGAGATTTTCTGTCAAGGTTTGAACCCCTTGCCGAATACTACTTGCATTATCGTTTATGGTATCAGTAGAGCCACTAGCAGATTCACTTGACTGCATCACGTCTCCTTCTTTACCCTTCGTTTCTGTATAAATCATGGCGAGCACAAGCTCTTCGTTTGCTGGGGTATCTCTTTCATTCAAGATTTCGCGAACCATGGGTTGGTAGGTCATGACTTGTTTGACATCCTGACGAATCAGATAAGCTTTATATCCAGCGAAAAGGAAGACTGCTAGTACCAGCATTCTTCGTATAAATTTAAACATTATTTACTTTGTATATCCTCGATATTTTTGATTAAGATAGAGTATGTTCCATTGTCGTTTTGAATAAATTCAACTGACTCAGCATCTTGATAGACATTGTTTGGTACGATGAGTTCAATTCCGTTTGACAAGGAAAGTTTCTGATTCTCAAATCTCTTTAACTGACGACTGGCATCAATCTCATCAAACTGTACTGGCTCTGGTACTGCTTCTTTAACCTGGTCAATGAAGCTAAGTCGAGCAGTCAGATTATTGTCAAAAAGATCATTGGCTAATTTTTCTGGAGAGAGCTCATTATTCTCTTCAAGATTATTGAAAATTGCTGATTTTACTTTTGATTGAAATTGGAAATCATCTGAGTTAAAGGTTTCGGCAATTTTCTGAGCCGTTTTTTCAAGTTCCTTGATTGATTTCTTAGGTGAAATCTTTGGTTGTGCTTGAATAAGATTCTCAGAAAAATAGTTTAAAAAGGCTCCATTATACTTGATCCGTTTCTCAATCAGGTGATATTTGCGGTTTTGAAGATTAACCACAAGGGCTTCATCAGCTCCAGTACCAAAACCTGGTAGATTATTCTGAGTCAGTTTGATTGGATTATCAACTTCACCACCTAAGTGCGTCAAGGTCTCACGCAATGCAATTCTAAGAAAAGCAAAATGTTCGACTCCTTCTTTTGAAAACAGGACAAAGACTAAATCATTTGTCTTTTGATTTTCAGATACAGAGAATTCCTCTTTCCATAGATTGGCAATCGTCACAGATGTTTCCATTAAATCTTCTGTAATGTTGTTGAAAAATGGGTTATCCTCTTCAAAAATACCAGTTTTAGCATCATCAGAATACACACGCTCCACTTTTTTACGCAAGTATTCCTCTATTTTTGGAGTGATATTGAGAAACTTATCCGCTAGGAACAACTCTGTCTCATCAGGGCTGAACTGATGGATGATGGCTTTCTTGATATAAATATCCATAAAATATTAGTCCTCGTATAATGGGAAGGCATCTGTCAAGGATTTGACTGCACTTCTCACTTCTTCTAAGACAGCTTCGTTTTCTGCATTCTTAAGGGCTTTAATAATAAGTTCAGCAACTTGACGGCTTTCTTTTTCACCAAAGCCACGAGCAGTAATTGCTGCCGCTCCAATACGAATACCACTAGTCTTAAATGGTGACAAGGTTTCATAAGGGATAGAGTTCTTATTTAGGGTAATATTAACTTCATCCAGCAAGTTTTGAGCTACTTTTCCACTTTCTACAACCTTAGTGACATCCACTAGGAAGAGGTGGTTTTCAGTGCCACCAGAGATAATACGGAAATCAGGATCTTTCAGGAATACTTCAGCCATAGCCTTACTGTTCTTGATGACATTAGCAGCATATTCCTTGAAGGCTGGATCTAAGACTTCTTTGAAGGCAACAGCCTTAGCAGCAACAACATGCTCTAAAGGACCACCTTGGATACCCGGGAAAATAGCTGAATTAATTTTCTTAGCCAGCTCTTCGTCGTTAGTCAAAATCAAACCACCACGCGGACCACGAAGGGTTTTGTGGGTCGTTGTTGTAGTGATATGGGCGTATGGTACTGGACTTGGATGAAGACCAGCAGCAACCAAACCAGCAATGTGAGCCATGTCGACCATGAGCTTAGCACCGACAGCATCTGCAATTTCACGGAATTTAGAAAAATCAATAATCTGAGAATAGGCTGAAGCACCAGCAACAATTAGTTTTGGTTTTACTTCTTGAGCTTGTTTCAAGATGGCATCGAAGTCCAAGAGTTCTGTTTCAGGATCAACGCTATAAGAAACAAAGTTGTAGGTTTGACCTGAGAAGCTAACAGGAGCTCCGTGAGTCAAGTGCCCACCTGCAGCCAAATCCATTCCCATAACTGTATCACCTGGCTCAATCAAAGCCATGTATGCTGCACAGTTGGCTTGACTTCCTGAGTGAGGTTGGACATTGGCAAATTTAGCACCAAAGATTTCTTTCGCACGTTCAATAGCTAGAGTTTCAATAACATCTACTACATCTGTACCACCGTAATAACGACGTCCTGGATAACCTTCGGCGTATTTATTAGTCAAGATAGACCCTTGAGCAGCCATAACAGCCTTAGAGACTACGTTCTCTGAAGCGATTAATTCAATATTATTTTGTTGGCGTTCCTCTTCTTTGGCAATGGCATTCCAAAGATCCACGTCATAGGCTTCAAAATCATCTTTGTCAAAAATCATAGGTCTTCTCCTTTTATTAATTTAATGAATCGTTTCTGCACTTTATCACAAGTATAACCTACTCTTTCATAAAATGCATGCGCACCTGTACGATGGTCTGCAGAGTTTAAACGTATAAACTTATAGCCACGTTTTGCTGCTTCCTGTTCTAATCCTTTAAGCAAAGTTTTACCGATTCCTTTACCTTGTGTTTGAGGTAAAACAGCTAAAGCTAGGATATTAAAACCTGGTTTTGAATAAAGGGATTCATAAACCTCAGCATGAACATAACCAAGTAAGTTATGGCTGATTGAATCCTCAAAACCTAGTAGGAAGTGATGGGAGTCTTGTGACAACTTAGCTAGTTGACTAGCCGTCTCCTCTGGACTAAAAGCATAACCTAGTGCTTCTTTGTTAATGACACAAATTGTTTCGACATCTGTCGCTTTCAAATCACGTAGCATATCATACCTCCTCAAAAGGAATTACTGGTATCTTGGCAAGGATATCTTCTCGAGTAATCGCTCCTTGACGTAGAATTTTCACCTTATCACCAGAAAGGTCTAAAATAGTTGAATCCTGACCTGTTAAAAATGCATCGTCTTCAAGTCCTAAGACCTCTTGGTCCAAGTCTTTTATAATCTCTTTAAAGCTAACACCACTTGCATGTCCTGAAATGTTAGCAGACGGGCCAATTAAGGGACCAAACTCACGAATCAATTCTAGAGTGACAGGATGACTGGGCATGCGAAATCCAACAGTCGTCATGTCTGAATTAACCCAGTAAGGAACCTTGTCATTAGCTTCTAGGATAATGGTCAATGGACCAGGAAGAAAACTTTCAACAAGTTGTTGTAAATAAGTTGGCTGATTCTTTGAAAAGTTCAAGATAGCGTCTGAACTAGCAACATTGAGATTGAGAGCCTTGTCTCTAGGGCGACGTTTGAGCCGATAAACATGGTCAACAGCCTCCTCATCCAAAGCTTTCGCAAAAAGGCCATAAACTGTCTCTGTTGGTAAAACTACAGCTCCACCTTTTTCCAACTCTTGCTTAATTTTCTCCATCATCAATGACAACCATCCTATCTTGGCCAAATTGGTCTTTCAGAGTACGAACTCGTTTCTCAGGAAGATTTTCCATAAAGAGAGCAGGCACACTTTGACCTTGTTTGTAGCCAATTTCAAGATAAATCTTACCACCATCATTTAGATAATCCTTTGAGTCTTCCGCAATTCTACGGTAGATAGCTAGGCCATCCTCATCAGCAAAAAGTGCCAAATGTGGTTCTGAATGCAGAACATTCAAACCAACTTCTACCTCATCTGCTCGAGAAATGTATGGTGGATTGGATACAATTATATCATATTTTGAAGAAATTTCGGAGAAACAGTCAGATTTGATAAAAGAGAGATTTAGATTTTGAACGTTAGCATTCTCTGTTGCAAGTTCTAGGGCATCCTGTGAAATATCCGCAGCCGTAACTGACCAATCTGGTCTATTTTTCGCTAAAGCAAGGGCTATTGCTCCACTTCCTGTTCCGATATCCAGAACTTTGAGGTTTTCTTTTGGATTCTCAGCCAAAATGAGTTCCACCAACTCTTCTGTCTCTGGTCGAGGAATCAAGACTCGCTCATCGACTTTTAACTGCATCCCATAGAATTCAGCATAACCGATTATGTATTGAGCAGGCATGTGATTTGCTAGTTTCCTGTAAATATCCTCTACAAATTTGTAATCTTCATCAGTGACTTCTTGCTGAAGAGCAAAGACGAAGTCTGTAAAAGATAGATTTTTTAGGCTACGATAGACAAAGGAGAGGCTTTCTGCTTCCTCTCCTTGTGCTATTAACTTTCCCTCAAAATCTTTAAATATTTGAGCTAATTTCATTATTTGTTTAATTCTTCCAATTTTTGTGTTTGGTCATAAAGAACCAAGGCATCTACAACTTCATCCAATTTACCAGCTAGAATTGTATCAAGTTTTTGTAGAGTCAAGCCAATACGATGGTCTGTTACACGGTTTTGTGGGAAGTTATAAGTACGGATACGCTCTGAACGATCACCTGTACCGATAGTAGACTTCCGCTCAGCATCTTGCTCATCTTGAGCAATCTGAGCAAAGTGGTCTGCTACACGCGCACGAATAATCTTCATGGCCTTCTCACGGTTTTTCTGCTGGGTACGTTCTTCCTGCATCTCAACCTTGATATTGGTTGGCAAGTGAACGATACGAACGGCAGTCGCAACCTTATTGACGTTTTGTCCACCAGCACCTGATGCGTGATAGATATCCACACGAAGGTCTTTTGGATCAATATCGTATTCAACTTCTTCGATTTCAGGCATGACGAGAACTGTCGCTGTTGAAGTGTGTACACGACCTTGGCTTTCAGTCACAGGGACACGTTGCACACGGTGGGCACCTGACTCGTACTTAAGTTTAGAGTAAACAGACTGGCCTGATACCATGGCAACTACTTCTTTAAAACCACCAACGCCGTTCATAGAAGCTTCCATGACTTCAAAGCGCCAGCCTTGAGCTTCCGCATACTTTTGGTACATGGTTAGCAAATCGCCAGCAAAAAGTGCTGCTTCATCACCACCTGCAGCTCCACGTATTTCAAGGATGATATTCTTGTCATCGTTTGGATCTTTAGGAAGAAGCAAAATCTTCAGTTTTTCTTCGTATTCTTCTTTTTCAGCCTTAGCGTCTTTCAATTCTTGCTTGGCCATTTCTTCCAAGTCCGCATCTCCGCCTGATTCCTTAATCATCTCTTCGGCATCGATGATGTTTTGAAGTACTTGTTTGTATTCGCGGTAGGCAGTTACGGTATCACGAGTAGAAGCTTCCTCTTTTGAAAGTTCCATGAAACGCTTGGTATCAGAGACCACATCTGGGTCACTGAGCAATTCTCCCAACTCTTCATAACGGTCTTCTACAGCTTGTAGTTGATCATAGATATTCATTCTGTGTTATTCTCCTTATTAATTTCAGGGGCAAAATAATGTTTGCGACAAACCGAGATATAGGTTTCATTGCCACCTATCTGGATCTGCTCACCATCATAGACTGGCAATCCGCCCTGCGTACGCAAGACCATAGTCGCTTTTTTCTTACAATACTGACAAATGGTCTTAATTTCATCAATCTTATCTGCTAAAAGCAAGAGGTGTTTAGAACCTTCAAACAGCTCATTGCGAAAATCGTTCTTCAAACCAAATGCCATAACAGGTATGTCTAACTCATCAACAACACGGGCCAAGTCGTAAACATGATGACGTTTTAGAAATTGAGCTTCATCAACAAGCACACAGTAAGGCTTTTCAGGCAAATCCCGGATAAACCCAAAGATATCTGTCGTTTCCTCAATAGCAACTGCTGGTCTTTTCATCCCAATTCGACTTGAAACATAGCCAACACCATCACGCGTATCTATAGCCGAAGTCATAATCACAACTCCCTTTCCTTGCTCCTCATAGTTATAGGCTACCTTGAGAATCTCGATGGTCTTTCCTGAGTTCATAGTCCCATAACGATAATACAACTGTGCCATGCTTCTATTTCACGTCCATTTCTAAATTTTTGCTACATTCTAGTATACCATAATTTCTCAAAGCTTTAAATGGCAAAATGTGGTAAAATAGAAGAAATCAAATAAGTAGTGGAGGACGCAATTATGCCATTTGTACGCATTGATTTATTTGAAGGACGCACGCTAGAGCAAAAGAAAGCCCTAGCTAAGGAAGTTACAGAAGCTGTTGTTCGTAACACAGGAGCACCTCAGTCAGCTGTTCACGTTATTATTAACGATATGCCTGAAGGAACTTATTTCCCACAAGGTGAAATGCGCACTAAATAAAGCTTAAGCAATCTGCTTAGGCTTTTCTTTATAAGTGGCATTCGTTGAATAAAACACTAGATTTTGTTACAATTTTAAGTGATATTTGTATATAAATTGTAAAAAGGAAATGAAATGATTACACGTGAATTTGATACCATCGCAGCAATCTCGACACCGCTTGGTGAAGGGGCTATTGGGATTGTTCGTTTAAGCGGAACAGATAGCTTTGCTATCGCCCAGAAAATCTTTAAAGGCAAGGACTTGAGCAAGGTTGCTAGCCACACTCTAAACTACGGACACATCGTTGATCCTCAGACAGGCAAGGTCATGGACGAGGTCATGGTGGGAGCTATGAAGTCCCCGAAGACCTTTACTCGTGAGGATATTATCGAGATTAACACCCACGGTGGAATCGCCGTAACTAATGAAATTCTCCAGCTTGCTATCCGTGAAGGAGCTCGCTTGGCAGAACCAGGAGAGTTTACTAAACGCGCCTTCCTTAACGGTCGTGTCGACTTGACTCAGGCTGAAGCTGTCATGGATATCATCCGTGCTAAGACAGACAAGGCCATGAATATTGCAGTCAAACAACTAGATGGTTCACTATCTGATCTCATTAACAATACTCGTCAGGAAATTCTCAATACACTGGCACAAGTAGAGGTTAATATCGACTATCCTGAGTACGACGATGTTGAAGAAGCTACTACTGCTGTTGTCCGAGAGAAAACATTGGAGTTTGAGCAATTGCTAACAAATCTCCTTAAAACAGCCCGACGTGGCAAAATCCTCCGTGAAGGAATTTCAACAGCCATCATTGGGCGCCCCAACGTTGGAAAATCAAGCCTTCTAAACAATCTTCTACGAGAAGATAAGGCCATTGTAACGGATATTGCTGGTACCACTCGAGACGTCATTGAAGAATACGTCAATATCAACGGTGTTCCACTGAAGTTGATTGATACTGCAGGTATCCGAGAAACGGATGATATCGTGGAACAAATCGGTGTTGAACGCTCCAAAAAAGCACTCAAGGAGGCTGACTTAGTACTGCTTGTCTTAAATGCTAGTGAACCTCTTACTCCCCAAGACCGACAACTTCTCGAAATTAGCCAAGATACCAACCGTATTATTCTTCTCAACAAGACTGATTTACCAGAAGCGATTGAAACTGCTGAGCTTCCAGATGATGTCATCCGCATTTCCGTCCTCAAAAATCAGAATATAGATAAAATCGAGGAACGCATCAACAACCTCTTCTTTGAAAATGCTGGCTTGGTCGAACAGGATGCAACCTACCTATCCAATGCCCGTCATATTTCATTAATTGAAAAGGCAGTTGAAAGTCTGCAAGCAGTTAACGAAGGTCTTGAACTGGGCATGCCAGTTGATTTGCTTCAGGTTGATTTGACCCGCACTTGGGAAATTCTCGGAGAAATCACCGGAGAAGCAGCGCCTGATGAGCTTATTACTCAATTGTTTAGCCAATTCTGTTTAGGTAAATAAGAAAAACTAGTTTAAAAAATGCTAGTCACCTAAAAAGAGGTTGGGACAAAAAGATCCCGACCTCACTTTTTATTATCAATCATAATTTGACGCGGTAGCTGATTGAACTTTTTGTTCGTCTTTTCGACTCCAAAAAGCTCCTAATCATCCTCGCGGGGCTGGGACTACGAAATCAAGACTTTGTCTATCGATTTCTGTCCCACCGCCTTTTCTTTCACCTTCTGCGTTATATCCTGCCTTAGCAGATATTTGAAACAAACCTTACTTGTCCTTTTCTATTTTACTTAGTCTTTGGGTAATTTACCAGCTTTTTCAAGCATTTTTTTGATTAAATAAGGCATCTTGACATTTTCACGACCTTTTTTCTCAATTAATTTTTTAACAAATTCTGGCATTTGTAAGTCTTGTGATTCATCTAAAATATTCTTAGTTTCATCCGAAGGGACTAATTCATCAAAGGTCTCTTCTTCTGGGAGCAATTCTCTAAATTCTTTATGTTCGTTAGCTCGGACAATATTGACCAAGGCATCAATCAAGCGAGAATCTGTATTTGGCATTGGTGGACGATGGTAGTTCACCTCCAATTCCTGGCATAAGTCATAACATTCCACATCATTGTCAAACAAAACTTCAATGTGCTCACTAATAAAACTAATAGGTACAAAAATATAATGCTCTGGATGTTCTTCCTGTTCTCTAAGATATTCCAGGACATCTGGTTTAATCCAAGGAATACCAATATCACTTTCACTCTGCCAAGTGTTGGTATATTGGTCTGGATTTAAGTTTAATTTCTCAGAAATTAGTTTGCTATTTTCGAAAATCTGGTCGATATAGGGATCACCAAAATCCAAGGCAAAAATGGGCACACTGTGGGCAGAGAAGATGACTTTAAAGCTATCCTGTTTCACCTTTTCTTTTAAAATCTTAGCAATTTCATCTGTCCAATAGTTTAATAGTGCTTCTTCTTGATACCAGTCCTTAATAACTAAAAACTGAATTTGTTTGCTTTCCAGAAACTTTTCGTACCCCATGACAGAGTAAAAGGAATAGTGTGGCTCCAAAATCAAGCAAATACACTTTTCAATTCCATCTGCTTCCATTTGCCGAATTACATCAGGAATAAAGGGTTTTGAAAATTTATTGGCAAAATAGACACTATATTCATTTCCTAACCTAGCTTCTACCAAGGCAACTTCTTCACGGGTAATTTTTTGAAGTGGAGTTCCTCCAATTCGTACATAATTATTATAAAGTGTTTGAATTTCATGGTCTTGAGGTCGAACTCCTCGACGAATGTTAGTAAAAAAGTCAGCCACTCCCTCAAAGGTAATCTCTTCTGGTGAACCAAATGTCATCATTAAAATTGCTTTTTTCATCTCTGCATCCTTGTGATATTTTTATCTTTCTTATTGTATCACTAAAGAAGCCATAAGTAAACGCTAACATAAAGATTTTATCGCCCTTCCGACTTTTGTTTTTCTCTTCTTTCTATGATACAATGGTTTTAAAAGAAGGAAAAAAGGAGTTACGATGAAATATCCAACATTGTTGGAACGTTTTTTGACTTATGTCAAAGTCAATACACGTTCTGATGAAAATTCAACTACTACACCAAGTACTCAAAGTCAAGTAGACTTTGCCACTAATGTTCTCATCCCGGAGATGAAGCGTGTCGGTTTGCAAAATGTCTATTATTTGCCAAACGGTTTCGCTATCGGTACGCTTCCAGCTAACGATCCAAGTTTAACTCGAAAGATCGGTTTTATCTCCCACATGGATACTGCTGATTTTAACGCTGAAGGTGTCAATCCACAAGTAGTTGAAAACTACGACGGGGGAGTTATCGAGCTCGGGAATTCTGGTTTCAAGCTAGATCCTGCCGATTTCAAGAGCTTAGAGAAATATCCTGGACAAACATTGATTACTACTGATGGAACTACTCTTCTCGGTGCCGATGATAAATCAGGTATCGCCGAAATCATGACAGCTATCGAATACTTAACTGCTCATCCTGAGATTAAACACTGCGAAATCCGTGTCGGCTTTGGACCTGATGAAGAGATTGGTGTTGGTGCCAATAAATTTGATGCAGAAGACTTTAATGTCGACTTTGCTTATACAGTTGACGGTGGACCTCTAGGTGAACTTCAGTATGAAACCTTCTCTGCCGCGGGTGCTGAACTCCATTTCCAAGGTCGTAATGTTCACCCAGGAACGGCTAAAGGACAAATGGTTAACGCCCTTCAGTTGGCAATTGACTTCCATAACCAACTTCCAGCTGGTGACCGACCTGAATTGACTGATGGTTACCAAGGTTTCTACCATCTCATGGATATAACTGGTAGTGTTGAGGAAGCGCGTGCTAGCTACATCATTCGCGACTTTGAAAAAGAAAGCTTCGAAGCGCGTAAGGCCGCAATGCAATCTATTGCTGACAAGATGAACCAAGAACTTGGAAGCGATCGTGTTACCCTGACTTTGACAGACCAGTACTACAACATGAAAGAAGTCATTGAAAATGATATGACTCCAATCACTATTGCTAAAACAGTGATGGAAAATCTTGATATTACACCTATTATCGAGCCTATCCGTGGTGGAACAGACGGTTCTAAGATTTCCTTCATGGGAATTCCTACTCCAAATATCTTCGCTGGTGGCGAAAATATGCACGGTCGTTTCGAATATGTCAGTCTCCAAACTATGGAGCGTGCAGTTGATACAATCATTGGAATTGTATCTTATAAAGACTAAAAAAGAAGTAGCAAAGCTACTTCTTTTTTAGTTGACTTCTTTCTCGCTTGTTTCAGGAGAACTAGTCGTTGGATTGCTTGATTCAGTCTGTTTGTCGCTTACTTGTTTGCTAGTTGTTTCAGAACTTGCTTCATTCGGCTTAGCTTTGGATTGAAGTTCTTGGTTTAATGAGACAATTTCTTGCGCAAGAGCTAGAAGAGCTTGTTTGTCTTTGCTTGCAGCTGACAATTTATCGAACAAAGCATCCACTTTTTCAAAGTCCGCATCAGAACCATTATTCATTTCCAAATAAGTATGTAGGGCAAGGACTCCATTATATAATTTTTGATAGAGAAGCAAAACCTCTGGGTCTTGATTAGCATTCTCACGTTCAGTCTGAATGGTTTGTGAAATACGTTTTATAAGATCTTGGACTTGTGTGTTTAGTTCATCAAGGTCTGCATCGTCTTTATCTAGAGCAGCTTTCAGGTTTTTCACCTCGTCAGCGAGTGAAGCTTTTACGCCTTCTTCTTTGACTTGAGCAACTAATTCTTCAGCTTTCGTTAAGAGTCCTTCTACTTGAGCTTTTCGAACATGATTGCTTTGTTCCTCAGGCTTAATATCATCATACAAACCTTTCAAAAACTCATAGACTGCTGTTTTAGCACTATGGCCATCCACTTTTTCTGTATCTAAAATCGTTTCAGAAGGCTTACTTGTAACAGGTTCATTCTTCAGAGCTTCTTCAACTTCCAGTTTTGTTTGATAGATTTCTGGGAATAGTTTGTTCAAGTCAGTCGCCTTAAGGAAGGATTGTGATTGATAAAGTGTCCAAGTTAAGTTAGCAATTTTATTTCTAAGAGTGTCATTTAAGTGATTATCAGATAAATGTTGATAGAAATACTTAATGTACTCGACTGTTGTAACTCCAGTTCGATCATTAAAATCTTGTAGAGCTTGTAGTTTTGCTTCTACTGCATCTAAACCAGCCTCATCTTGAGCCAATTTATTTTCTTGGAGCTGAGCCAAGAGATCCTTCTTAGGAAGTCCATAAGCATCCGTATCCAAGGTATTAATCTTATCTACTAAAGCTTGATATTTCTTATCTAAAGGACTGATTTCTGTTGGTTTTACGCTAGCATCAACATGGATATACTGCTTGTCAAAGAGATCTAACGCAGCTAGATACCCAGCTGTAGAGTTGGTTGAGAGCTTCTTCATATTTTCAGAGAATTGTCCCAAAGCAAGCTCGATCTGTCTCTGTAGAATTGGTTTATCCTTGTAAACTTCTCGACTTTCTGCTAGAAGCTGATCAACCTTATTTTGAACAGTCGCTTCATCAAAGGCTCCTGGTTGGTAGTTGGATTGCAAGGAAGGAATCTTATGTTTCAAAGCAACTTCATAACCTTTAGTCTGAACTTTAATGTAGTGATTATGGTCACCGTGAGGTATGACGAAGCTACCATTTTCAACCTGTAGGCTATAAGGAGAGACACCGTCACGAAGTGCAGTTGTATAGAGTTCGTTTAGAAAATCAAGCTCTGCATCACCTGTTTGTAGCGGAATTCGAACGTGTTCCTTTCGAACCGCATAAGGGTGAATGTGAGTTGGGTCATAAGCCTGGTCTGGATTTCCAAATACAAAGAATCCATTTGAAATTCTGATAGCCTCAAGAGGAACGCCATATGTTTTAGAAATATAAGCTATTTTTTCTTCATCGCTGGCATCTCGAGAGAAACTTTCAACCGTCTTGGCAAGTGGTTTAACAGGTTCTGTCTGCTGATGGCCATGAAGATGGTCTTGTGCAGCCTTAATCTGCTCTGCTGATAAATCTTTCTTAAAGAAATAATGGGCATGATCTCCATGTGAAACCACAAAACCTTGCTCATCCTCACTAATCACTCGCTCAGCATCGAATCCGTGATTGTGGTCTTCACCATGGTGGTGATCATGCCCGTCTTCATCATGGTGCTCATCTGATGGATTAGGTTTAACTTCGGTTTTACCTTTCAAGTGTTCCTGAGCTTCTTTAATCTGTTGAGCCGTCAAATCTTTCTTGTAAAAATAATGATTGTGGTCTCCATGTGAAACTACGAAACCTTGGTCGTCCTCACTTATCACTCGATCAGCTGCAAAGTCATGGTCATGCTCTTCTTCATCGTGATGATGATTAGCATGATCGTGGTCATGGTCTTCTTCGTGATGATGATCAACATCTTCGTGGTCATGGTCGTGGTTAGGGTCTTCGTTTGGTTTACTTGGAGTTTCTACAGGATTTGATGGTGTTACTAAACCTGAAAGTGGTATTAAGCGTGCAATCTTTTGCTCCAAAGCAGATAGACTACTATAAGGGATGAAATGGTAGTGATTACCGTGTGGGATGGCAACTCCTGACGGTGTTCGACTTGTGATTTTAGCTGGGTCAAATACCAAACCATCAGATTCTTGATAGCGTTGACTAACTGGTAAAGCGTAAAGCTGTTCTAGAAGTTTTTGAAGATTATTTTCTTCTTGTACTGGATTGCTTGTAGCTGGTTTCTCTACTTGATGACTTGGTTCAACACTTGGAATCGGTTTGTAGTCTGTTAGACTTTGTTGACTTCCTCTTCCAGCAAGGTAAGCTTGAGCGGCAGCCAATTCACTTGAAGATAGAGCACTCTTAGGAACATAATGATAATGGCCACCATGAGGAACGATATAAGCGTCACCTGTATCTTCAATAATATCTGCAGCATTAAAGACGTAACCATCATCAGTTGTATATCGACCTTGTGCTCTGGCAGCAATAACTTCCTTACTCGTACTGCTACTATCTGATGTGTGTTCTTGTTTTTGTTTCTCGATTTGGTCTTTGGTACGAATATTTTCTGCGTGACTAGCATCTTTCAGATAGACATAATATTTGCCATCCACCTTGATAATATAGCCACCCTTAATCACATTGACAATATCTCCATCACTTAGTTGATAGTTTGGATCCTTCATGACCAATTCTTCACTAAAGATGGCATCATAAGGCACCTTACCATTGTAGAAATGGAAATGGTCACCATGAGAAGTCACATAGCCTTGATCTGTAATCTTAGTAACAATCTGTTCAGCTTCTATTCCTTCTTTTTGGTTGACTTGATCAGGTGTCAGATTTTCATTCTTTTTAGCATCAGACTCTTTCCCATCAACATAGGATACACGGTTATTTTCTTTGTTCTCAGGCGCTTGATGTTGATTTAAAGCGTAAGCGCAGACACTTAAGGCAAGAACCACTGCGGATCCTGCTAAATATTTTTTATTAATTTTCATAAACTCCTCATTTCAATTCTTGAGCTAAAATTGCCAAATTTTCTTCTAAATTTTCCAAGTAAGACTTGTCATTTTGTGGGTCAGCCTCTAAAGGGTTTATCGTTTTAAGAGTTACACCTGTTGATTTAACAAGGGTATCAGCTACCTTTGATGAAGCGTTACTCTCTGTAAAAATTGTTTTAACCTTATAAGTCTTAACAAATTCTTGGATTTCAGTCAATTGTCTCGGGCTTGGTTCTTGGTCAGGAGATATTCCTGCAATCCCAAGTTGATTTAGCCCAAATCGTTTTGCTAAATAAGAAAAAGCTGTGTGTTGGGTTACAAAAGTTTTTTGATTAGCTTTTTCAAAGATGGGTTGGTATTTCTTGGTTAAGTCTTGAGCTTTGGCACTAAAGTTCTGTGCATTTTTCTGATAGGTATCCTTGTTGGCACTGTCCAGTTCGGATAACTTATCAGCAATTATCTGTGCTTCTTCTGCAACCTTTTCAGGATCAAGCCAAGTGTGAGGATCGTACAAGGTCTTCTCGTCAATCCCTTCTCCAGCCTGCATATCTTCTAATCCAGGCACGCGCTCCAAGGTCATACCTTCTGATGCTTCTAAAACCTTTACCTTAGATTTTTGCAAACTTGGGTCTAAACTTCCAGCCCATGACTCCAAGGTATGAGAATGATAGACGAAAACATCAGCATCATAGATGGCTGCAATATCATTTGCAGAGGGCTCAAAGGAATGAATACCTGAGCTCGACTGAATCATCCGCACATCATTCAAATCACCAGAAATTTCTTTAACCATGGCATAGACAGGGTAAAAACTAGTCACAATCTTCATCCCCTTAGCTTCACTTCTATTATCTTGACTAGATTTTTGTCCACAAGCTCCTAAGAAAAGAGAAAACAAGGCAATTACAAACCACAGGACACTTCTTTTTTTCATCACAACTCCTTAACTAGTATTTAACCGTTTAATTAACTAGTAAACATTCTACGCCTTAAAATTTAAAATGTCAAGTTATAAATTCACTTTTTTCCAAAATTTTACCCAAAAGAAAAAGCACCCTAAAAGATGCTTTCTTATAAACTACCAATGTTGATCTCTGGAAACTTTTTCGGAAGGAGTTGCCAGAATTCTTCTAATTGCTCTTCTACTCTATTTGTGTTTCGAATAGTTAGGCTATACTTCTTAGAACTATCCTTTCGAGTATATACCAACTGATAAACTTTGGTAAAACGGCTATAACTTGTACGTACTAAATAGATCCTCCACACATCTCTAAGATCTAGAGCTTGGGTCCCTTTGTAATAAGTAATGAGATGATTCTTATACAAAATAACTTTCAAGTCCTGGTCGTAAAATTCAGCTTGAGTATCAAGCAGCTCAAGATTTCCTTCTAATTCAGGATACAAACGATAAAGTTCCTTGAACGAATCAATTGTTTTCTTTCGTATGATAAAGGCTGCGACTAAGGTCATTAATCCCATACCAGAGAAAATCACAATACCAAAAATATAACTCAGGCTGTCTCGTGAATATTCGCTGAGACTGAGATAGATTCTTGTATTCATATTACGAGCAACAACTGACTCAGCTGGAAGAATAGAGCTAATAAATTCGTCAAGATTTATAATCTTGGTATTTTTCGAAGTATTGATAAAATTGGTATTAGTGAGGGGTTCTAACTGAATACCTGTGAGTGTTCCAGGATTTTCAGCAAGACTATCTGCATTCTTAAGAAGTTTATTGATTGACTCATCTTTCACTTTAGATTCAACTACAGCAAATTTTCCTTCACCTTCGTTGCTATATTGCACAATATAAACAACAGTTCCACCATCAACTTCACCAACAGGTTCAGGATAGATACCGTAGACTGACATAGTAACTTCTTTTCCAGTATCAGTTGTATCTGCAAACCTCTCTGTAGGATTCTTGTGCATTTGACCTAAGAATCCTGAAATTGTAGCAATTGCAAAGAATAGCAGCGAAAGCAACAGTACGGAAATAAAACTCTTATTTCTTTTTTCTTTAAACATGCTTTTCTCCTTTAATCTCTTATTGAAATTATACCAGACTTAAGTATATATCTCATCTCTGATCCTTGTTTTTCTATGATTTTAACAAAATAAAAAGCTCGAATTTTCATTCGAACTTCATTTTTATTTTCTTGCAGCTTTTTCATCTTCTTCGAGTTGTTTGACCAGTTGTTCAATGCTGTCAAATTTCACCATATCTCGAATACGATCTAACCAATAGACGGTTACTGTTTCACCATAAATATCTTCATCAAAATCAAAGATATTCACTTCAAAACGCTCTTCTTCTCCATCGAAGGTCACGTTCTTCCCGACACTGGCCATTCCACGATAGAGTTTCCGTTTGATTTCAATATCAACAGTATAGACACCATCTGATGGCATATAAGTGCGGTCCAAAAGCACGAGATTTGCAGTAGGATATCCAATTGTTCGACCACGAGCATTGCCATGAACGACAATTCCTTTTGTCGGAAGTGGGCTACCAAGCAATTGGCCAGCTTCTTTCACATTCCCTTCTAGGATAGCTTGTCGAATGCGAGTAGAGCTAATCTTTCCTTTTTCATCTTCTACAGGTGGTACTACAACCACTTCTCCATCGAAGATTTCTTTTAGATCTTCTGCTGATTTTCTATCAGAACCAAGACTATAATCAAATCCTACCACAATGGTATCTGCTTTGACTTCTTTGACAAAGGTATCTACAAACTCTTGAGCGGTCATATTGGCAATACGACTTGAGAAGTCCATCAGATAGAGATTTTCAACTCCAGCTCGTTTAAACTTACGTTCACGTTCTTCTGCATTCAGGATATGAAGTAAATTTTCTGGTGAATAAGATTTTAAGGTTAACTTCGGTGATTCATGAAAGGTAATTAAAGCGACGCTTAATCTTTTCTTTGCAGCTATTTCACCAGCTATACTAAATAGCTTTTGATGCCCTAGGTGGATACCATCAAAATATCCTAATACTAGGACAGTCGGTCCTGGAGTTGCAATGTCTTTTTCAGTTTTAATCGGTATTGTTACAATCATAGTCATATTATACCAAAAAGAAGAAGGCATTCAAAATATTACGAATTTAAAAAGACTATAAGCTACTCTTCACTTCTTTCCTCAGTTGTTCCAAACTTTCGATGTTATATTTGTCTATAACTTTTGGCAGATTTTCGATAATATCTGGACAAGCATATGGATTGGTAAAGTTTGCTGTTCCAACACCAATAGCTGACGCACCAGCTAAGTACATTTCTATAGCAGCTTCAGCTGAATCAACTCCTCCCATACCAATGATTGGTAGATTGGTAGATTGGGCTACTTGACGGATCAATTTGAGAGCTACTGGAAAGACTGCTGGTCCAGACATGCCCCCTGTCCCATTTGCAATGATTGGCTTTCTAGTTTTGAGGTCAAAACGCATACCAACAAGGGTATTAATCATGGTGAGACCGCTAGCTCCAGCATCTTCTACTGCTTTTGCAATAGTTACGATATCCGTCACACTTGGTGTTAATTTAACGTAAACGGGTACATCAGAAGCCTCAACAGCTGCCTTTACCACATCATAAGCCAACTCAGGGTCCTGTCCAATTAAAAGTCCATGATTTCCATGATCAACGTTTGGACATGAGATATTGAGCTCGATGGCTTTTACATTAGTTGCCTTTGAAATTCCATGAGAAACTGCTGCGTATTCTTGTTTTGAAAATCCAGCAACATTGGCGATAATAGGGAGATTTGGGTATTCTCTTTCAAGCCAAGGTAATTTCTCAGAGAGAACGACATCTAAACCAGGATTCTGCAAACCAATGGCATTGAGCATACCAGCAGGTGTTTCTGCCACTCGAGGTGTTGGATTACCAAATCGTGGTTCAAGCGTAGTAGCCTTTATCATGATAGAACCTAATAGATCTAAATCATAGTATTTAGCATACTCTTGACCAAAACCAAAACAACCTGATGCGGGAATGATAGGATTTTTTAACTCTAAGCCTGGCAGAGAAACTTGTAATCGATTTGTAGTCATGATACTCTCCTTATAAAACAACTGTTCCTGTTTTAAATACAGGCCCATCTTCACAGACACGTTGACTAACTGTTTCACTATCTGGAACTTTTAGGACACAAGCATAGCAAGCCCCCATGCCGCAGGCCATACGCGATTCTAAAGATAGATAAGCTCTTGGGTGGTCGTAAAAGGTTTGATTGATATATTTCATCATACCAGGTGCCCCACAAGAGTATATGGCGTCAAATTCAGTGTCTAATTCTTTAATCACAACTGAGACATTCCCCTTGATTCCATAGGAGCCATCATCAGTCGTCAAAAAGACTTTGCTGTATTGGGATAATTCACTTTCTAAAATGACAGCATCTTTAGTAGCAAATCCTAGAACAGTTGTAATTTCCACACCACTCTTATGTAGTTGTTTAGCTACTTCGAGTAAGGGTGGTACTCCGATTCCTCCACCAACTAGAAGAACACGATTCTGCTTGTCTAAATCAGATAAGTCAAAGCCATTTCCTTGAGGTCCCATAACATCTAAGCTATCACCAGTTTTTAAGGTTGAAAAGATAGCTGTACCAGAGCCTTCGATGCGATAAATCAGATGACATTGTTTCTTAGATTTATCTATGGATGAGATTGAAATTGGACGACGCAAGAGGTGGGCATCATCAGGTACACGTAAATGAAGAAATTGTCCAGCTTTCATAGCTTCAACCATGTCTCCTTCAAGTACTAGCTCAAAGATTGCTGGTGCGATTTCCTCTTGATCAATCACTTTCATATTTTCCAAGCGAATAGCACCCATGCGTTTTCTACAATTTGGATTCAAACCTTTTCCTCCTTAAATTTTAAGGGGATCAGATAAAGAAAAACCTTGCTATTGCAAGGTTTCAGTTAAGATATTTACACAAAAGTAGCAAATAAGCACCTGCTTACTTGTTTCCATTGTAGCTTCTTTACTCTGACACCTTGTGAGTCTCTCTGGACTTCCCTTAAAGGTTAAATTTTCACTAGTATACTGTATCAAACATGAAAAGTCAAGTAAAAATAGGTAAGGTATCAGTTCATAAAAGTTGCTTATTTTTGTGAAGAAAGAATTTTTTCTAGTTTTTGATAATCTTTAACACTGTCAATTTCGTAGATAGAATTTTCTTCTAACTCCTCTACGTAAACATCTAGTTCTTTGATATTATCTTTAACCATGTTGTCCCAGTAAAGGTCTACAAACTCGCCGCTTGCATAAGCCTCATCGATAAATCCAACAATTTTTTCAGCTGTTGGAGCATCCCAGAACGATACCCCACTCAAGATACGTCCGTTTTTACTATCGACGATGATATCTTGAACTTTGAAGTCATCACCATAAACTAGGAACCACTCATTGTCACAATCCTCACGATAAACACTAAAATATGTTGAACGCTCGATATCATTGCGGAACATATTCTTGAAAAGATAATTATCAGCATCAATAACGTAGCTGTTAGCCAACTCTTCTTTTACCAAGTAAAGAGAGTAAAAGTTATTGTAATCCGCATACTTATCGTTGAAAACTAAACGCACACCGTATTTCTCTTTGAGATAGTCGAACTGTTCTTTCAAATAACCTACGACGATGATAATGTCATCAATTCCTCGTTCTTTTAAATATTCAATTTGATATTCAACCAAAGGTTTTTGATTGACTTTAACCAAGGCTTTGGGAGTATTTTCTGTCATAGGACGTAAACGAGTTCCCAATCCCGCTGCTAAGATGATCGCTTTCACGCGTTTTCTCCTTTATTCTTTAATGATAATATAAACACCAGCCATTACAACAAATGAAGTTATAATGGTCAAGACAGTCAGAGGTGTCCCCAAGAACATTGCTGCAAACAGGACAGTCCAAACTACATAACTGACATTTAAACCAGTTGCTTTTGCTGGTTGCAATCGATTGATAGCCATATAGTAGGCAAGATAAGAAATCATATTAAATGCTGCAAAGACAATTAATAGACCAAACAATTGGCCATTTGCCACTTCTGCAAATGAGTGATGCGAGAAAAGCACAATAACAAGATAAGACAAGAAGGATGTAACTTGACGAATCAAGAGAGCTTCAATTTCGCTGAGGTCACTTTCCATAGCAAAGGAGCTCAGAACACTTTCACTTCCCCAAGCAAAAGCACAAATCAAAGCACATAGAATACCTATGTAGAAAGAATTAACCTGCTCTGCTTTATAGGTCTGAGCAATAATCCCAGCAATGATTAGAAAGATACCAAAAATTGTATTTTTGGAAATCTTGTGCTTCAAAAAGAAGAAGGCAAGCAAGACTGAGACTGCCGGATAAATAGCTGAGACTGACGAAGCTAATGAACTTCCAATATACTTAACCGCATAGAGATTGGCCTGCATACCAATCGGACCGGCTAGTAAAGCTCCGATGATAACACTGACATTTCGAATGTTCAAGAAGATTGAAAAACGAACTCTGCCTTCCTTAACTAGAAGATATCCTAGCAAGATAAAAATACTTAGGAAATCGTGTGCTGCTGCTACTACAAAGGGCGATAAATCCGTGAATATTGAAAAGATATAAGCACTAATAGTTAATCCTAATCCCCAGAACACACCTGATAGTAGCCCAAAAGAAACTCCATTTTTAGTTTTCATTTAAATCTCCTTCAGACTCTAATTCTTTTACTGCTCTATTGTAACGAGAGATTCCGTAATCTCCGAAATCTGCACCATTTTCTTCTTTGTAAATAGTCCAAAGACTCCAAATGATATCTTGCAAGATTTTGTAAATACGAATTTTCTCCCTTGAAACTGGAGTCTTGTCACTCTCGTAATGACTTAAAAAGTCTTCTTCTTCTGCACTTGTAAATTCAGATTCTAGGAAGAGGGCTGCCAAATCCCACATAGGATCATTCATAGAAGAATATTCCCAATCAATTAGATAAAGATGTCCGTCTGGACCTTCAATAAAGTTTTCTGGAACCAAATCAATATGACATGATTTCTTGTCAATTCCAATTTGTTCAAGCTCTTCTTTCAGAGAAAATACAGCCTTTCTGACAGCTTCATAATTAGGATAAGAAATCTCCCCTTGAATCAATGATTCATATTTTTTAATTTCCTCAAAAGGAGCAAACTCTCCTTTCAATTCTCTACCAGAAGCATGAATCGTTTGTAAAATTGGAGCTATCTTTTCAAATTTAGTTTTAATGGTATTAAAATTAAGTGTCTCAGCATTTTCGATGTACTGATTAACCTTGATACCTGCTTCGATATCAAAAAGATAATTTTCTACATCTAATTTCAAATCTTTCAACAACTCAAGATTGTACTTTTCATTCTGGCGATCGATTAATTTATCAGTACCTTTACCGAAAAACTTAACGATGTACTGGTTTGAGGTTGTCTTAACCAAATAGTTTTGATTGGTCATCCCCCCCAATTGTTCAACGCTCTGAATTTCTTCGTCAGCTGACAATAAGGAAGCAATCTTTGCTTTAACGATTTCCTTCACAATAATCCTCCATTATACTTCCCACTTAAAGACTGTCTTAAATGCGGTATTTAAGTCAGTTGCAAAAACTCGGTGAATATCTTTAATTTCTCTGACTGGTTCTTCTAGATAAATGATATTCTTCAAACGATTGGCAAATTTTTTAATTTCCATCATTTGGATAGCATTTTCAAAGTCAATTCTTCCTGAACGTGAAGATCCGACTAGTAACAAGCCTTTTTCCAATGAATCCCGAGTGTTGATGTTGACCTTATACTCACTAACACCCATCATCAAAATGGTCCCTTGTGGTTTGATGTAACGGATCAAGTCATTAATAGCAGGTCCGCATCCATCACCACCACAGCATTCGAAACCATGGTCAAAACTTAAATCTTCTGGAATACTATCAGTAATGTAAAGCTCTTTTGCAAATGAGAAGAGTTCTAACTTTTCCCAGTGACGACCGATAACAATAATCTCAGCTTCAGGCAAAGTATAGTTAATAATATTAGCCATGACAAAAGCTAAACTTCCATCACCAATGACAGCAATTCGTTGGCGTCTGCTGTGAGATACCGTCATGAAACGATTCATAGCATGCATGCCAACACTGACAAACTCTGTAATGGCAGCAACTGTATCTTCAATATCTTCGTATGATACCACACGATCCTTAGGCAGAGATACAAATTCTCGCATAAACCCATCATAACCACTTGAAAGGAAATATGTTCCAGTCATGTAATTTTCGTAGAATTCCTCATCACTTTGCATAGGTGGTTGATTTGGAATCATAACAACCTTCTGACCAACTTTGTAGGTACCGGTTGGGTCAGAAATGACTGTACCACAAGATTCATGAATCATAGCCATAGGTAGTTTTTGGGCTAAAATTTTTGGATCTCGTTTACCTTGATAATAGCGCTGATCCGCATGACAAACAGCCATATAGTTTGGTCGGATGAGAATATGATTCTCTTGATCAATTTCTTCTTCCTGATATTTAATATTAATAAACTTTGGTTTTGTCAGTTGATAAATTTGATTAATCATGTCTCTAGTCTTTCTCAATCATGCTTTTAGCAATCTTCAAGTCTGTAACTGTTGTAATTTTAAGGTTTGAGTATTCACCTTTAGCCAAGGCCACATCTTTACCCTTAATGACAAAGATTTTACATGCATCTGTTAAAATTTCTTTTTCTTCTGCTGATAATGAACCATACAAATCAATAAAGTCTTTACAACGGAATGTTTGTGGAGTCTGTCCTTGGTAAAGATGAGCACGATTTGGAATATCTGTAATAAACTGACCATTTGTGCTTTCAACAATTGTATCCACCGCTTCAACCACAGTGTCAACCGCATCATGTTTTTGAGCAAGAGCGATATTGTCTTGAATCATGCGAAGTGTTATAAAGGGACGAACCGAATCATGCGTCACTACGATATCATCTTCTGTTAGTGGACGGTAAGCATCAATTGCTTCAATAATCTTTTCAATACTAGAATTACGATCAACCCCACCTTTTGTAATGATGATGCGATCCTTGTGAAGTGGAAGGAATTTTTCAACTAGATCTTCTGCATGTGTAACCCAGTCACCATGAACTCCAACAACAATTTTTTCAATACTTGGTTCTAGAACAAATTTTTCAATTGTATGGATTAGAATTGGGCGGTCTCCCAACTCAAGAAATTGTTTGGGTAAATTACTGATACCCATGCGCGTGCCGGTTCCACCTGCTAAAATTCCAGCGTAAATCATATTGATTCTCCTTTGGTTTGTTTTAAAAACTCATTCTTTACTATTATATCATAATCTAGCACTATCTTGAAATAAATACTAGTTCTCTCTAGTTAGAAACTGATGATGAGAGCATTTCATGCATTGAACATTTAAAACTAATCCTTGCATTATTAACTCTCGGTTAATATAGAGTTCTTCAGAATAATATAGAAAGCTTAAAGAAACCTTAAACCATTGGTTGATATATATATAGCAATCCTGAAATTTTAATTAGACTTTTCGTATTAAAATTGATAAAATAAAATGGAAAATAAAAGAAAAGGAAGCTAACTACCGCCATGATGAATATGCAAAACATGATGCGTCAAGCTCAAAAACTTCAAAAACAAATGGAGCAAAGTCAGGCTGAACTTGCTGCAACAGAATTTGTTGGAACTTCTGCTCAAAACCTTGTGACTGCTACTTTAACAGGTGATAAAAAAGTCGTTAAGATTGATTTTAATCCCGCAGTTGTGGATGCTGAAGATATTGAAACTCTTTCAGATATGACTGTTCAAGCCCTCAATGCTGCGCTCGATCAAATTGATGAAACTACTAAGAAGAAACTTGGAGCATTTGCTGGTAAGTTACCATTTTAATTAGATTATCAAAAAGAGGCTGGTACACAGCCTCTTTTAATTTATGTTAAAAAGCAAATAATTCAGTTGCTTTATTTAGCAATAAGTCACTATATTCAGGATCTTCCTGAGCAGTTTCTAGTTCTTCTTTTATTTTTTCCAAGTCATCCGTAATCATTCCGTCAACACCTAGGTGAAAAGACTTATTAAAAGATTCGGAACTATTGATTGTCCATACATAGAGTTTTTGCTCAGTATTCCATAGTTTCGTGACAAAATATTCATCCAAAGTAGAGTACTCCATTGTGTAGCCTGTCGCAACCGTTCTAGGAAAAACAGAATTATAGGGAAGAATAAAGTAGACCGGAATATCCTTATCATACTCTCTTACTTTTTCAATAACCTTATAATCCAAGGATTGCATTTGATGACCATAAACCTTAATTTTTGCACCGTATTTTTCTAGAAAATGTTCCATCATCTGCGGGCTATCTTTGTGGCTGGTCTTAATTTCAATGAGTAGTTTCTGATGCAGTTCATTTGCGCGAGTTAGATAATCATCGAAACTTGAAATTTTCGTATCATAACCATTCTCATGAATGTCAATCTGCTTTAACTCTTCTAAGGTCAAATCTTGTGGTGTTTTATTGATACCAGCTAATCCTCTAAGATTCGCATCATGCATCATGACAAATTGTCCATCCTTTGTTTCCTGTATATCCATCTCGATTAAATCTGGTTTTAATTGAGATGTTTTTTCTAGGGATTGAATGGTATTTTGTACACCATTGCCATTTGATACACCACGGTGTGAAATCACAAGTGGTGGATTGACTACAGGAGCTTCTAGATAATTATAGCCTTCAATCGCAAAAAAGATACATGCACACACCATAACACCCCACCTCATGATATGGTCCTTCTCGCGTCTTGGCATAATATCAAGTTCTTCTCCTGTTAGGAAGGACGTAAATTTCACAAGGAAATAGGTTAATGCCATATAGTGGAAATTCTTGATAAGAACAAAATTCAAAATAGCTAGAACCAGAGACTCTCTCCGAGTAAGGCTATCCACTATATACTGAGTAGATAATATTGGGATGAGAGGAAGATAGAAAAATAGATTGGTTTTTACAATAATTAAGAATAAATGCCAAGCGTAAAACCAAAAGTGATCTTTAGTTTTATCCAAACTATAAATGATTGCTTCCTTAACCGTCATCTTTTCATAAAAGACCTTGGGCAGAGTGAATATCAAGCGAACTGAAACATAGAAGAATAAGAGTGATAAGATAATAATGGCTACCCACCACATCCAGTACTTATCTTCCATGTAGGTTTGAATAAACTCTGGAATTACGATTTTATTGAAATAATAAATCTTAAATATCTTTCTGATAAACGGAAATAGCATTGCTACAAATATAAAGATGAACAAAGCTTTTGAAATAGTCAATTCCTTCATAAAAGCAAGGCTTTCACGAAATACTTTTCGACTGTATTCTATAAGAGTTCTTTTTTCGTGATATAGGAGGTGGCGAGCTCCAATAAAGAGAATACTAAGTTGAAAATAGGCTACCAGCAGATTGATGGCTATTAAGATTAAGAAGCCAAGACTGACTATAGGTGCGTTTTTTATAATCTCAAAAATATTGTTGTAGGAAATAAACAAATATCCAGTCTGACTTAGCAAAAATCCAGCTATCACTGAGTTTAATGGCAACCAGATATAGTCAACCAACATAAAGATTAGAAAGAATAGAAAGAGGATTTTATCTAGATTTAGGTAAATCTTTTTAAAACCCAATTTTTTCGGTTTTTCAGGTTTCATAAAATCTCCTAATCAAAAAACTGTGATAGATCTAAGGCATCAAATGGATTCGAATTGAGACTACTCTGAGAATTGAGTAACAGCCTACTCTCATCAGACTCAAGAAAAGCTTCATACACTCGAGCAGTCATACGAGCATCCTCTAAACTATTATGAGATCGCCCTTTAAAACCTAGAAAATTAGCCACAGTTTGTAATTTTAGATTAGCAATTCCATGCAGATCAGAACTACGTCGCTCAAGTGCCTCATTGTAGAGATCGACAAAATATTGTTCTCGATAGTCCAAACCATGTTCTAGTAAAATCGGTAAATCACTCTTTGCTGCATTATAACCAACAAGGGGTAAATCACCAACAAAATCTTGAAATTTTTGGAGGACTTCTTCTACCTTTGGGGCATCCTTGAGTATCTCTGAAGTAATACCAGTCAAACCATTAATAAAACTCTTTAAAGGTACATCGGAGTGAACATAAGAGTCAAACGCTTCTACCTCTTCACCATCTTTAAAGTGCACTGCCGATACCTGAATCAAATGAGTCTTATCTTGGTGTTTGTTGAATTCTAAGTCAAATGAGATATAATCTCTTACTGTTTCCATCTTATCATTCCTTATTGATTTGTAAAAAGAAACCACCTGGTCTATTTATAGAAACCAAGCAGTTTTTTCTTATTTTCCAAATAAGCGAGCAAAGAAGCCTTTCTTCGATGCTTGTACTTCTTGCTTAGCTTGATCCAACTCCAACTGAAGTGTTTCTTGATCCTTCATTGCTTGAAGGGTTAACTGTTGTTGTTGATCCAATTGCTTATCTTTTTCAGCAATTTGGCGGTCTTTAACACGCATCTGTTCATCTTTTTCAGCCAGTTGCTTGTCTTTTGCTTTCAGTTGTTCATAAAGACGGATGATTTCAGCGTTCTTTTCATCAACAAGAATTTCCATGAGTTCTCGTTGCTTAACTTCATCACTAACTGGTTCATCTTCAAAGATAGTCTTTTTGTAGATTTCTTCAAGTTTGATCAATCCACTGCGAGTAACTACAGTAACACCTTTGTCGTTTTTTGTAATATCTTCTTCAGGTAATTCTTTGACACGATTATTGATTGCTTGTCGGGATAGTCCCAAGACCTCAGCAATCTCACTGACAGTCATTTCAATACTCATAATATCCTCTATTTTTCTCTAGCTTTTCTTAAATTAAATCTTATCATAAGTAATTCAAACTGTCAAATAACACTGTATTTTCAATGGTTTTTTAAGACATAAAATTTTAAATCTATTTATCTTCAAATATTTTAAAAAGATGAGAAAATCTCATCTTCGGACTAGTAGATAAAAATCATTAATTCGTCAAATAATTAAGAGAAAACCTTTCTCGGTTTGTAAAGATGTTCTCGTTTCTCTAAAATTGCTAGTAATTTATCACCTTCAAAGCCAGCCAATTCCTTCTCAGTTTGTTCCAATTCAATAAAGCGACCAAAACGCACTTCTTCAGCCTGTTCTGGAGTCAAATAAACTTTGACTAAGTCACCTGTCCCAATCTCCAATGGATGAAGAAAATCTAACTCACCAGCTTGAACCTTTTCCTCAATTTCATTCAAGGTCAAAGCATCATCTAACTGCAAGCCTGCAGCACTGGTCCTTGTTAAATGAGACATATGAGCTGAATAGCCAAGTTTTTCTCCCAAGTCAACTGACAAAGTACGGATATAAGTTCCCTTACTGCATTTTACACGAAAAGTGAATCGTGCAAGATGCCCATCATAAGAAATCGGACTCGTTCTTTCAAAACTATAAATCGTCACCTGACGTTCAGGACGCTCGACTTCCTGACCAGCACGCGCATACTCATAGAGTTTGCGACCATTGACCTTGACAGCTGAGTACATTGGTGGGATTTGAGTGATAGAACCAGTCAAACTAGCAATGGCTTCATCGACAAGTTTTTCATCCAGTGGAGCTAAAACAGGAGTTTCTACAACAACTTCCCCACTAGCGTCTTCGGTTGTTGTTGAATATCCTAATGTGATTTCTCCCTCATAGACCTTGCCCTCATCCTGCATAAACTCAACCATGCGAGTCGCCTTACCAACTGCAATGGGTAAAACACCCACAACATCAGGATCCAAGGTCCCACCGTGTCCGATTTTCTTGGTACCCAAAATCTTACGCAGTTTAAAGACCGCATCATGGGAGGTCATCCCTGCTTCTTTCTTTAAGTTGATAATACCGTTCATTCATTAACTTTCTAAAAATACTAAAACTCTCTTTTGGAAATCCTTATTCTGTTCATATAGCGCATGCCCACACCCTGGTAAAATAATCAGTTGGCTACCTTTGATATGCTGATGCAATCCAAGCGAACCATCTACTCCAAGAACATCATCTTTTTCTGCTCCAATGATTAACGTTGGGCAGCTAATTTTTTCCAAAAAAGCTAGACTATCATGCTTCAAACAAGATACAGCTTGGATATCAATACGTTTTTTATCTTTAATGCGACCAAAGATTCCCATTATTCGATAAAGGTATTTAAATCTTCCAAAGGATTTAGTCGTGTAAGAGTGACGAGCAATATCTATCATCAGATCTTTATAAGTTCCTGTTTGACTCAGGTTCAGCCAGCAACTAATTCTCTCCCTGCCTAGGTTACTTAGTTTTGCAGTGGTCACAGCTAAAATGAGCTTTTGAACCTTTTCAGGGAAATTCGCCACCAACCATTGGGCAATCATTCCACCTTGCGAAATCCCCATAACATAGGCACTGGTAATATTCAATACCTCCATTGCTTCTGCAACATCTGCTGCCATATACCGTGTCGTATATCCCTGCCTCAACTCATTGATTCGAGAAAAAACATAAATTTTATAACGTTCGGCAAGTTTACGGTATGTGATTGAAAAAGGCATAGCCATACCTTTAACCGTCTGCAACCCATCCCCCAAGCCTGGTATAATCACCAGAGGTTGATTTCCTTTTCCAAATGTTACATAGTCCATAGTCTTTCCATTTATAGACAAGGTGGCGTTCTTAGCTGAATACAAAGATTATTCTCCTTTCAACGCATCAAACTTCGCTTTCATAGTTGGATTTTTTCTTGTCAATTTTTTGACGGAAACATCATCTAATTTGTTGTTGGCGAGACGGAGTTGATTTTCTGATGTGGTCAAGAATTTCTTAACTTCTTCCATCCGTTTAATAGCCTTGTCAATTTCATCGATGGCCTTACCGAAGTTGACAGAAGCTGAATTGTAGTTCTTAGCAAAGGCTACCTTGAAAGCTTCCAAATCTTCCTCAAAATGAGTGATATCGATATTTTGCTCACGTATAAGTGCTAGTTCCTGCTTGTATTTTAGAGAATTAAGGGCAGCATTTCGTAAGAGTCCAATCAACTGAATAAAGAATTGAGGACGAATGACATACATCTTCTCATATTCGTGGCTGACATCAACAATTCCAGTATTGAAGTAATCATTGTCAGCCTCAAGCATACTTACCAAAACTGCATACTCACAGTTCTTCTCCCGACGATCCTTATCCAACTCTTTATAGAAATCGGCATTCTTATGCTTTTTCTCAGTACCATCAGCTTCATTTTTCATCTCAAACATGATGGAAATGAATTCTAGCCCATTTTCATCAAAATCACGGAAGATAAAGTCCCCTTTAGAACCACGAGCTGAAATCTTGTTGTCCTTTTCAAAATAAGCATTTGGAAAGGCAAAACTACGAACCTTGTTGAACTCACTCTCTGCATACTGCTCAAGACTTTCTCCAATAGCTTTTGTTGATTGTTGGGCCTTGAAATTCTTGTAGAACTCAACTTGCTCATTTGCTGCCTTAAGTTGGGCTTCATAGTTTTGTTTTACAGAAGTCAGAGAAAGCTCGTTTTCTTTTTCTTGTAAAAGGAGCTGATTTTTAACCTGGTCGCGTTCTTTTTCTAAATCAGATAAAGTCTTTTGCAGTTGGTTCTCATGTTCCAAGCGCAAGGTAGCTAGTTGATTTTCAAGTGCTTGGACTTCTTTTTCTTTCTCCAACAAGCTTTGACTAGCACTTTGCTCGACTTCCTTCTTAGCCAATTCTTTTTCAGTATCGAAATTTTGGATTTGAGTTTGTAGCTGGGCAATTTCTTGATCCTTTTGAGCGAGTTTTGCCTGTTGTTCATTCAAGGCCTTTTGCTCTACCAATGTCAATTCTTGCTTGATTCGTTCATGCAATTCCTTATCAAACTCTACAGTGCGAACTTGAGAAATCAGTTCTGCATATTGACTTTCATTAACTGTAAAAACTTCGCCACAATTTGGACATTTAATTTCGTTCATGATTTTCCTCTAAATTTAACATTACTACTTTCATTATAGCATGGAAAAACAAAAAGAAAAAGTTGGAATCAATCCAACTTTTAATCTACGTATGTATCTTCGTTTTTGTTTAAGAAGGCGTAAGGCAATCCCATCAGTAGACCACCGCCGATAAAGTTACCGATGAAGGTTACACCCCAGTGACGAAGAATATTTCCGATACCAAAGTTTGCGATCGAATCAGCAGCAACACTGAATTTCACAATAGCAAATGATGCAAAGTTTGCAGCAATGTGCTCATTTGTTAAGAATACAAACATGTAAATAGCTGAAAGAACCAACCAAAGTTTAGCTCCACCATCTTTAACCAGAACAAATGATAGAATTGCGATATTTACAAAGATATTCGCTAAAATACCTTCAAGTAATACCAATTCATTAGAACGTGCTAACTTCATTTCTACAACTCCAGAAATAAAGCTATCATGTGTAAGATTTGCATAGGCTGCTGAATGAGCAAATCCCCAACCGGCAATAAGGGCACCGATTAAGTTAAAGAAAGTACAATATAGAAGAATTTCTACTGTTTTTCTCCAGCTAATTTTTTTCAAAAAGCTACCAGCTGTAAGGAACATCATGTTTGATGTTACCAACTCAGCATTCAAGAAGACAATGTAAGCCAATCCCCAAGCGAAAACAAAGGGGAAAAGGAAGCGTCCGCTACCAGGAGCGATTTTATTAATCAAATCAGCACCAACAGCTCCTGCTGCTGTACTGAAAGTTAAGAAAGCACCCGCAAACATTGAACGAATCGCATACTTAAATTTACTATTCGAGTAAAGACTTTCCTTTTTCTTACAAGCAAATTCGATTTTTGAGATAAATTCTGATGAGACCATATAAACTCCTAAAACTTTTATTTGTGAATATTATAACATAAAATCGATATAATGGGAAGGCTTTCCTAAATCAATTAAAAATATTTTTTAAAATATCGGAATCGTTTACATCCTTGTAATATTACGGTTTTAGGGATCAAATATTTTTTAAAAAAATTCCTGAACTCCTAGCTTTTTTTCTAATATTTAATATATTCTTTCAAAAAAGGAAAATAAAAAGAGAGAAACCAAGTGAATCTCTCTACTTCTATTGAAATTTTAATCTACATAACTGTCTTCGTTTTTGTTTAAAAAGGCATATGGCAAACCGATTAAAAGCCCACCACCTATTAAGTTAGCAACAAAGGTGACCCCCCAATGACGGAGAATATTTGCGATTTCAAAGTGCTGAACTTCATTAGCAACAATGCTGAATTTAACAATACTAAATGAAGCAAAATTTGCAGCAATATGTTCGTTTGATAAAAATACAAACATTGAAATTGCTGACAATATAATCCAAAGTTTTGCAGATGCATCCTTGACTAAGATTGAAGACAGAATGGCGATATTAACAAACACATTGGCAAGAATACCTTCAAGTAGAACTAACTCACTTGGACGCGCTAATTTCTTAGCTACTAGTTTTGGTAAATAACTATCGTGAGTCAGATGTGAAAATGCAGACGAATTCGCAAAGAACCATCCAGAAATCAAAGCACCTAGAAGATTAAATAGAGTGCAGAAAAGCAGAATGATCATCGTTTTTTTCCAGGAAATCTTCTTTAAAAAGCTCCCTGCAGTTAAATACATCATATTAGAAGTTACTAACTCAGCATTTAAAAAAACGATATAGACTAGTCCCCAAGCAAATACGAATGGGAAAATAAAATAACCTACATTTGGTACAATCGTATTCATTAAATCTGCACCAATCGCGCCTGCAGCTGTACTAAAGGTTAAAAAAGCACCCGCAAACATAGAACGTATTGCATATTTGAACTTGCTTTGTTCAAAAAGACTTTCCTTCTTACGACAATAATTATCTATCTTCAAAACGAACTCTGAAGAACTCATAAAAACTCCTTGACATATTATTGTTAACATTATAACATAAAATATTTTAAGTAAAAATAAATTTTTGTTCTTTAGATTTGAATGTTTTTAGTGCTAACAAAATCTTCAATTTCTTCTGCAGTCAACCCTACCAGCTCTGAAACCCACAAGCCGACAATATCAGACAAAACAGAATCGCAGACATATTCATTCTCACCATGACCATATTTACAAGTGAATAGAGGGGTTCTTATCGCTGATTGATAAAAATTGAAGGCTAACTCTTGCAGTTTTTCTGGCTGAAATTTAAGTCCCAACTCTTGTGCAAGTCCAGCTCTCACTTTATCCCACAATTCACCTTTTGACTGGTAGTTTTCTCGTGCTTTGTTAATAAATCCCTGACAGAATTTTGACAACAAATCCTTGTTTTGATAGAGTAACCGACAGGAAAAGTCTGAGATAGAACCAGCATGAAGTAAGAAAGTAAGCAAGTCATCAAGGCTTTCTGCTACCCGACCAACTTGGCCTTCACTCCCTATAAAGCCAATACTCTGATCCTCAAGAATTACAAATTCTCCCCCACTACCGTCTTTAGCAAAGGCTATGGGCCAAAGAGAAAAAACTTCATTGTTCTGAGAAAATTCAACCTCTTTCAACTGGTCATAAAAGAGAATATCGCATTCTTGCATCAATAAAATTCTTAGTTGTTTATCTTCTCTTATTACTTGTAGTTGATTCATATTAGCTACTCTCCTAGCTTTGACAACTGTCACAAGTGACAACAATTCAATTTTAGCAATCGACTCTTAATAATAATAATAGATTTTAATATGGCACTTCTTGGCCACATTGGCAAGATTTTTCAATAACTCCTCGTTTCTTTTGCTTTTTCCAAAATGAAAAGTAAAAGATTTTCCATCTTTCCTTGTAAAGTACAGATGATACCTGTCCCCATTCATTCTTCTCCCTCGAACGTAATCAATATCAATCTGTCTAATTTCAGCTAGAGGAACAATCCTTTTTCTAAAAAGAATAATCGTGTGAATGTATAATCTTCCCTTTGCAATATGAAAAGGATCCAACATACTCCCACCACTTTTTAAAGATGTCTTAACTCTTTGGAAAAAAAGATAGAAATAAAATAGTGCTAAAAAAATTAACAAAAATCTAATGACCTGATTTTTCCAAAGGACTTCAAAAACTGAAATACGATAACCATACATATTAAAATAATCCCTTTTTTCTTTATTATACCACTTTTGTTGAGCTTCTAGGTTCATGGACAAAGAAAAAAACTGAACAAAGTTCAGCCCTTTTCAATAATATTTCATGTGATATCTTTATCTAGTCAAATCAATACGTTGACCAATTTTACCAATGATAATGGCACCGACAATTAGTGAAGCGAATTCTCCGATACCAGTAGTGAACCAGGTAAAGAAGAAAGGTGCTTCTGCTACGATGTTTAATTCAGCAGCAATGGTGATCATTGAAATTGAAAATAGAATTGAAAAGAAGAAATGATCTTTACGAATCAATCCATTAAAAAGATAGTCTTTACTATATTTACTGAACAACCAAACTCCTAAGCTAAGGAAGACTAGAGTTGAGCCTCCACCTACAGCGACATCAATGAGTCCAAAACTGAAGAAATTAGCAATCATACATCCAAGAGTAACACCGATAATGTACTTAGGATTGTAAAAAGCTAGGAAGTTCATCATTTCAGAAATACGGAACTGATAAGCACCGTAGCTGATAGCATTAAGTGGTGGCGTAATTGTCAAAACCACATAAATAGCTGCGACAATGGCAATATCAGCCAAATCACGGACAGTTAGTTTTTTCATGTTTTCTCCTTTGGCGGCTATCCCGCGTCTAATATGCTTGGTGAAAGAAGCTAAGCACCAAGGGTTGAGCAAGTCAACTTTATAAGTATAGCACAATTATAGTCTTTATGCTATACTAATCTTATGAAAAGATACATAAAAAAATTCTTCGATAACGAAATTTTATCCTATTTATTTTTCGGTGTTGCTACTACTATTGTTTCTGTAGGAACTCGCATGATTATTTTCTACTTGACACAGCAAGAATTAACCGCTACTGCTTTAGGAAATATAACAGGAATTTTATTTGCCTTTTTTACCAACGACACCATTGTTTTTAAACAAGAACGAGCAAATTGGTTTAGACGACTTATCAAATTCTCAGGAGCTAGACTTTTTACCTTCTTACTTGATATGGCTTTAACCTTTATCTTTGTTACTAAATTTCCTCATATTATCGGTCAATTTGTTGGTGATGACATCAACAGGGTTAACACCATAGAAATCGTTTTTGCACAGGTTACAATAGTCGTTCTAAACTACCTTTTCAGCAAGCTTTTTGTTTTTAAAAATCATTGAACACTTTTCTTGCTTTACCCACAAATTTACGATATAATTTTGTCTGTAAAAATTTGATAAAATTTTGAAAGGAAAAAGATTATGTTAAAGGATCTTAAGGATTTCTTGCTCCGCGGTAACGTCGTAGACCTTGCTGTCGGTGTGATCATCGCTACTGCTTTTGGTGCTATCGTAACTTCATTCGTTAACGATATCATCACTCCACTACTATTGAACCCAGCTTTGAAAGCTGCGAAAGTTGACCGCATTGCTGAACTTTCATGGAACGGTGTTGCTTACGGTAACTTCTTGAGCGCTATCATCAACTTCGTAGTAGTTGGTACTGTTCTTTTCTTTGTAGTTAAAGGAATTGAGAAAGCTCAAAACCTTCGTAAGAAAGAAGAAGTTGAAGCAGCTCCAGCTGGTCCAACTGAATTGGAAGTTCTTCAAGAAATCAAAGCACTTCTTGAAAAAAACTAAAAATGTAAAAGGATTTAGATATTGTCTAAATCCTTTTTTTCTTCCTCTTTTTACATTGGTTTTAGTCTTGAGTAAAACTCCTATTTTTGATATAATGATGAGAGTTTCCACCCTTAGTGTAATGGATATCACGTAAGATTCCGGTTCTTGAGATGGGGGTTCGATTCCCTCAGGGTGGATAAATATAAACGAAAAAAGCAACAAGAATATTGCTTTTTTATTTTTAAATTTTCTCCGACAATTCTTCCCACTCCAGCAAAGCTTCTTCCTGGCGCTGGCTAATCCTATCTAGTTCTGCTTGTAATTGCATGAGTTCATCCGCATCATTGGTGGTATGCATTTGTTCAGAGATTGATTGGGCTTGAGTTTCCAGTTCTTCGATTTCTATCTCAAGACTTGCGATTTGTCTCATTAACTTACGAAGTTCTTTTTGACTTTCTTTTTGTGCTTGGTAATCATTAACTGGAGAAGTTTCCTTCTCTTTATTTTCAGTTAAAGCCTCTTCTGCTTGGCTAGCTTCTAGCTCTGCTTTCTTTTCGACATAATAGTCATAATCACCAAGATAGAGGGTTGAGCCATTTTCAGATAATTCTAGAACATGAGTGGCTACTCGGTTGATAAAGTAACGGTCATGGCTGACAAAAAGTAAAGTACCATCAAAGTCAATCAGTGCATTTTCCAAGACTTCCTTGCTATCGATGTCTAAGTGGTTTGTCGGCTCATCGAGAATCAAGAAGTTGTTGTTTTCCATGGAAAGTTTAGCCAGAAGCAAACGAGCTCGCTCACCACCTGAGAGCATTCCAACTGATTTCTTAACATCATCACCTGAGAAAAGGAAGGCGCCTAGGCGATTTCGGATTTCCACTTCTGGCGTCAATTTAAAATCATTCCAGAGTTCATCTAGAACAGTATTACTTGGTGTTAACTTGCTTTGTGTTTGATCATAGTAGCCAACTTCGACATTGGCACCGAAACGCTTCTCACCCTTAATGAAGGGAATCTGATCAACAATAGATTTGATAAAGGTCGTCTTACCAATACCATTAGGACCGACAATTGCTACTGCGTTCATCTTACGAAGGTCGAGGTTGATGGGCTCTGACAATACTTCACCATCATAGCCAATAGCAGCATTCTCAACTGTCAGAACAATATTTCCAGATGTTTTATCAGAATGAAAAGTCATATTAGCTGATTTAGTTCCAACTTCAGGCTTGTCTAATCGCTCCATCTTTTCTAGTTGTTTCCGTCGAGATTGCGCCCGCTTGGTTGTTGATGCTCTAACAAGATTCCGGTTAACAAAGTCTTCTAAAGCAGCAATTTCCTTCTGTTGCTTTTCGTAGTTCTTAACTTCAGTTAGCAACTTCTGCTCTTTCAGTTCCACAAAACTTGAGTAGTTTCCTACGTATCTGTCTAAGGAATGTTTGGTTAAGTCGAGCGTTATGGTTGCTACCTTATCCAAAAAATACCGGTCGTGACTGACGATAATGAGAGCACCGCTATAGTTTACAAGGTGGTTTTCTAACCAGGCAATGGTTTCAATATCCAAGTGGTTGGTCGGCTCGTCCAGTACCAAGAGATTTGGTTTTTCCAAGAGCATCTTGGCCAGAGCGAGACGGGTATTTTGCCCACCAGACAGCTCTTCAATCTTCATCTGCCACATAGACTCATCGAACTTAAAGCCGTTGAGAATGGCGCGGATATCTGCCTCATAGGTAAAGCCACCAGCCTGACGGAATTCTTCTGATAGACGGTCATAATCCTGCATGAGTTTTTCTAAGTCAGCCCCAGTTTTTTCCCCCATCGCAAGCTCCATCTGCCGCAAAGTTTTCTCGGTCTTTCTGAGATCGTCAAAGACATGGAGCATCTCATCGTAGATAGTATTGGACGACTCAAATCGACTATCCTGTGCTAAGTAAGAAAGGGAAATATCTTTTTTCTTATTAATCTCACCCGAAGTTGGCTCTTCTTCCCCGACTAATATCTTTAATAGTGTCGACTTACCTGCTCCATTTTTCCCAACGAGAGCAATACGGTCTCTTTCATCTACTTGTAGATTAATATTTTCAAATAGAACATCGCCTGCAAAAGAACGTTCGATTTTATTAGCTTGTAAAATAATCATGTAACTATTTTACTATCTTTTTCTATTTTTAACAATTCAAATAAAAAAAGTTCGAGCTTTAAACTCGAACTTTTAGATATTAATAACCGATACCACCACGGAATGTACGTGCCATATCTTTTAAGTTATAGTTCTTAGAAGATGTGTCGATTGTCCATTTACCGTCTTTCTTGGTCATCTTGATTTCGTAACCTTCTTTTTGCATATTGTCGCTAGTATCGAGAGGTGTTGAATCAAATTGACTTGGTGCATTTTCTAGAATATACTTCTCACCAGCTTTCATAGCTTCTGAGTAGTTACTGTATTTTCCTTTGTTTTCTTCATAGAATTTACGGCTCAATTCATGAACATCCAAGTTATCCAAGTCGATTGTTTCTGGTCTTACGTAGATAACAGCATAGTCTGGTAAATAAGTTTTTACTTTATAATCAACTTTTGCTCGTTTTGCATTTGCTTTGATATATGCTTCTGCGAATGTACGAAGTTCAGAATCAGATGGTTTGTAGTTGTAGAATCCTTTACCGAATGACTCGATGAATTTCTTGATAAATTCTTCTCTGTCAGCCTTCACGTCGTTTGTAATAAGATCAGAAGAGCTTGAAGATTTTTTATCATCTGACTTCTTATCGTCTGATTTCTTATCATCAGATTTCTTATCGTCTGATTTCTTATCGGCTGATTTCTTATCTTCAAGTGCAACGATTTGAGTTTTATCATTAGTGAAGCTTACATTTGATGCACCACCAGTGTTTTCACCATCTAGGTAAACAGCATCAACATAATTTTTCATAGCTTCCTTAGCTTCATCAATAGTGTCTTCGTATTGACTTGGGTCAACCTTGATAGCTACATCATTTTTACCTTTTTGATTTTCTTTTACATCGTCGTAAAAGCTTGGCGCAAAGTGAAGTTCATACTTAGAATCTTTATCAACTTCATAAACTACATAACCAGCAACACTCTTGCCTTTAGACAGACTATCTCCGTAAGACATGAATTTAGTTTTACTGTCTGATTCATAAATTTGAATTGGTTCAAGTTTTTCATCTTTTTCGTTATAAAGCGCGATATCTTGGCTAGTAAAACTAAACTGTTTATCACGATTATTTTTAATTTCTACTTGAAGAGCAAGATAGTGTGATGATGAATCTTCATCTTTTGGCAAAACATACATACCATCTTTAACAGAAACCTCAAAGTTTGAGTTAGATGCAGTACCATTATCACTTGCTTTCTTACTATTTCCACAAGCTACCAATGCTAAAGCAGTCAAAACTAAAGCAGAATGCTTAAGAACTTTTTTCATAATAGAAAATCTCCTTTTTTTATTTATTAAATTGTACCATACAGTCAAAAATTTTCAAAACAGAAACAGGAAATCGCTTTAAAAATATTGTAACTTAATATAAAAATGAAAAAATTTTTGTTTAAACTAACTTTAAAAATAAACTATAAATTCATATATCTAAGTTATGCTAACGTTTTACTAAAACTTTAAAAAATGCTATAATGTAGACGATTAATAGTAATAACAAAAAAGGAGAATTTCAATGACTTATCAAGAAAACTTCCAAAAATGGGCTGATTTCGCTGACCTACCAGATTACCTTCGTCGTGATTTGGAGAGCATGGATGAAAAAACGAAGGAAGATGCCTTCTACACAAACCTTGAATTCGGTACTGCTGGTATGCGCGGATTGATTGGTGCTGGGACTAACCGTATTAACATCTACGTAGTCCGCCAAGCAACTGAAGGTTTGGCTCGTTTGATCGAATCTAAAGGTGGAAATGAAAAAGAACGTGGTGTAGCCATCGCCTACGATAGCCGTCACTTCTCTCCAGAATTTGCCTTTGAATCAGCAGCCGTTCTTGCAAAACACGGTATTAAATCCTATGTCTTTGAAAGTCTCCGTCCAACTCCAGAACTTTCATTTGCTGTTCGTCACCTAAACTGTTTCGCAGGGATCATGATTACTGCTAGCCACAACCCTGCTCCATTTAATGGTTACAAGGTTTACGGTGAAGATGGTGGCCAAATGCCTCCACATGATGCGGACGCTTTGACTAGCTACATCCGTGCTATCGAAAATCCATTTGCTGTTGAAGTTGCTGATGTAGAAGCAGAAAAAGCATCTGGTTTGATTGAAGTTATTGGCGAAGCAGTCGATACCGAATACCTCAAAGAAGTTAAAGATGTAAATATCAACCCTGCCTTGATTGAAGAATTTGGTAAGGACATGAAAATTGTCTACACTCCACTTCATGGTACTGGTGAAATGTTGGCTCGTCGTGCTCTTGCTCAAGCAGGATTTGACTCTGTACAAGTCGTGGAAGCTCAAGCAACACCAGATCCAGACTTCTCTACTGTGAAATCTCCAAACCCAGAAAATCAAGCAGCCTTTGCACTTGCAGAAGAACTTGGTCGCCAAGTAGGTGCTGATGTTCTTGTCGCAACTGACCCTGATGCTGACCGTGTCGGTGTTGAAGTTCTTCAAAAAGATGGTAGCTACCTCAATCTTTCTGGTAACCAAATCGGTGCTATCATGGCTAAGTACATTTTAGAAGCTCACAAAAATGCTGGAACTCTTCCAGAAAACGCTGCTCTCTGCAAATCTATCGTTTCAACTGACTTGGTTACTAAGATTGCTGAAAGCTACGGCGCAACTATGTTCAACGTCTTAACTGGTTTCAAATTTATCGCTGAAAAAATCCAAGAATTCGAAGAAAAACACAATCACACTTATATGATGGGATTTGAAGAAAGCTTCGGTTACTTGATTAAACCATTCGTGCGTGATAAAGATGCTATCCAAGCCGTTCTTGTCGTTGCTGAGCTTGCTGCCTACTACCGCTCTCGTGGTTTGACACTTGCAGATGGTATTGAAGAAATCTACAAAGAGTACGGCTACTATGCTGAAAAGACTATTTCTGTTACCCTTTCAGGTGTTGATGGTGCTGAGCAGATCAAGGCAATTATGGCTAAATTCCGTGACAATGGTCCAAAAGAATTCAATAATACAGCAATTACTGTTGTTGAAGACTTTAAAGCACAAACATCTACTGCCGCTGATGGCACTGTAACAGCCTTAACGACTCCTCCAAGTGATGTCTTGAAATACACTCTTGCAGATGGTTCATGGATTGCTGTTCGCCCTTCTGGTACTGAACCAAAAATCAAGTTCTACATTGCTGTTGTGGGTGAAAGCAATGAAGATTCACAAGCTAAGATTGCCAACATCGAAGCGGAAATCAATGCTTTTGTTAAATAAGAAATTATAAAAGATGAGATCAACCAATCTCATCTTTTTTTCGTATCAAATCTAAGCATTTTTAGAGACTTTATGGCATACTAGATTTATCAATGAAAGCGAGGTAAACTCATGGAACAATTTTTAGAAAATATCAAAGATCTTGAAGTCACTACAGTTGCGCGTGCGCAAGACGCTCTTGATAAAAAAGAAACTGCAACCTTCTTTATTGGCCGTAAAACTTGCCCTTACTGCCGTAAATTTGCCGGAACTTTGGCTGGTGTCGTTGCCGAAACAAAAGCACACATCTACTTCATCAACAGCGAAGAACCAAGCCAGCTCGATGCATTGCAAGACTTCCGCTCACGTTATGAAATCCCTACAGTACCTGGATTTGTACATGTTACTAATGGAGAAATCAAGGTTCGTTGTGATTCTTCTATGTCTGCACAAGAAATCAAAGAATTTGCTGGTTTGTAAAAAGCATAAAAAAAGAAGGCACTCGCCTTCTTTTTTATATATCTGTCAATGGTGTTGCAGTGTCTGGAGATGTATCGTAAACTTGAAAATCCACTCCTACTCCCAGGTCTGCTTGAGCTAACTGATTGACCATGGTCATGTGGGCTAGTTCTTTGATATTATTCTCTTTAGACAAATGTCCTAGGTAAATCTTCTTGGTACGATTACCTAGTGTACGAATCATAGCATCTGCTCCATCTTCATTTGAGAGGTGACCAAGGTCAGACAGGATGCGTTGTTTAAGTCGCCATGCGTATGATCCAGCTCGCAGAATTTCAACATCATGATTTGACTCAATCAGGTAACCATCTGCATTCTCGACGATGCCAGCCATACGATCACTAACATAACCCGTATCCGTCAGCATAACAAAGCTCTTATCATCCTTCATAAAGCGGTAGAATTGGGGAGCGACTGCATCATGGCTAACGTCAAAACTCTCAATGTCGATGTCGCCAAAGGTTTTGGTTTTACCCATCTCAAAAATATGCTTTTGCGACGACTCAACCTTACCTAGATACTTACTATTTTCCATTGCTTGCCAGGTCTTTTCATTGGCGTAAAGATCCATGCCATACTTACGGGCTAAAACACCGACACCGTGAATATGGTCAGCATGTTCATGCGTAATTAAGATAGCATCCAAATCTTCTGGCTTACGGTTAATCTCAGCCAATAAGCTTGTGATTTTTTTGCCAGATAATCCTGCATCTACTAAAATCTTTTTCTTAGGGGTTTCTAGATAGAAGGAATTACCACTAGAACCCGATGCTAAAATACTGTATTTAAAGCCTTTTTCACTCATTCTAGTCTTCTACTTCATCCTCCCATACTTCTTCTTTTACAGCATCATTATCATAAGGAAGAACAATGGTAAAGGTTGAACCCTTGCCATATTCACTCTTGGCCCAGATAAATCCATTATGTTGCTTGATGATTTCTTTTGCTATAGCAAGACCTAAACCAGTCCCACCTTGGGCACGACTTCTAGCCTTATCAACCCTGTAGAAACGGTCAAAAATCTTCGGTAAATCTTCTTTAGGAATTCCAAGTCCTTGATCAGAAATGGATAAAATCATCTGGTCATCAGTGGTTTTCATGCTAACCGTAATTTTCCCACCATCAGGAGAATACTTGATGGCATTGTTAAGAATATTATCGATTACCTGAGTCATCTTATCAGTATCAATTTCAATCCAGACCGATGTAATGGGATAATCACGAACCAACTCGTATTTCTTTTCTTGATCCTGGGCTCGTATCTTATCGAAACGGTTTAGGATAAACGTAATGAAAGCTGTAAAGTTAATCAATTCAACATCTAAATGGCTAGTTGCATTATCAATACGCGAAAGATGCAAGAGGTCCGTCACCATTCGCATCATACGGTTGGTCTCATCTAAAGATACTTTGATAAAATCAGGAGCAACAGGTTCATATAATGCACCCTCATCCAAGGCCTCTAGGTAAGATTTTACACTGGTCAATGGAGTTCGCAATTCATGACTAACGTTGGAAACGAAAAGCCTTCTCTCGCGTTCTTCCTTCTCTTGTTCAGTCGTATCATGTAGAACTGCTACCAAACCAGAGATAAAGCCGGATTCTCTACGAATCAAGGCAAAACGCACACGCAAACTAATATACTCCCCATTTACATTTTGGGAATAAATCATCATTTCAGGACTTTGCGTAATTAAGTCTCTAAGCTCGTACTCATCTTCAATCTTGAGCAACTCTAAAATGTTTTGATTGAGCGCGTCATCACTTTCAACTCCAAGTTGCCTTTTAGCCATATCGTTAATCATCGTGATTTGACCACGACGATTTGTTGCAAGAACCCCATCAGTCATGTATGATAGGATACTATGCAATCTTTTACTTTCCTGCTCAAGGTTTTCTTGAGTTAGACGAATTACTTCAGACAAATCATTTAAGTTATTCGTAATGTTAGTGATTTCAGTATTCCCCTGCATATCTAATACCTGAGAATAATCACCAGCAATTAAATCTTTAATCTTTTGATTTAACTGTTTGAGTCGGATATTATCTCTACGGCCTTCAAGCAAGAGAAAGCTAACAAGCATGATAAAACCAATTAAAATGAGTACAAAGACGAAATCTCTGGTTAAAATTGTTTGTCTAATTACTTCAATCATTATTTCTCATATAATAACCCACACCACGACGAGTTAAGATATATTCAGGTCTACTTGGTGTGTCTTCAATCTTCTCACGTAGACGTCTAATGGTAACATCGACAGTACGAACATCACCAAAATAATCATAACCCCAAACAGTCTCAAGGAGATGTTCACGGGTAATAACTTGACCTAGATGAGAAGCTAAGTGATGCAACAACTCAAACTCTCTATGAGTTAAGTCTAATTCTTCCCCATATTTTTTGGCTACATAAGCATCTGGAAGAATCTCTAAATCCCCAATTTGAAGACTTTGCAATTTAGTATCTTCCTCTTGGTTATCCACTGCTACTAACTCCGTACGACGAAGAAGAGCCTTAACACGCGCTTGTAGCTCACGGTTAGAAAATGGCTTAGTCACATAATCATCCGCACCAAGTTCAAGACCGATAACCTTATCAAACTCACTGTCTTTTGCAGAAAGCATGATAATCGGAACACTACTTGTCTTGCGAATTGTTTTAGCCACTTCAAGACCATCAATTTCTGGAAGCATCAAGTCCAAAATAATAATATCAGGTTTTTCAGCTTCAAACAGTTCAATCGCTTCACGTCCATTAAAGGCTGTAACAACTTCATAGCCTTCCTTGGTCATATTAAACTTAATAATATCTGAGATTGGTTTTTCATCATCTACAATCAATATTTTTTTCATATAGTCACCTTTTTCCTTATATCAATTATACCAAAAAAATGCAAAGAAGACACGAAAGACTGGTGTGTCAGCATCTTTTTGAATACTCTTGCCAAATTTTTTGTTGAGGTTTTGCAAGTGGATAGAGGTCAAACTCATCTGGAGTTAACCAAACAACTTCTTTGTCGCTATACTCTTTACTATCAACTACTTGTCCCGCTAGGATTCGTACATGCCACTTTCGATGGCTAAAGATATGCTTCACTTCTTTGAAATCACTATCCTGCCATTCAACTTCTAAATCATAATCCTGCTCAAAACTTTCTTGCGGTGATGGTCCAAGTTGAATAGATGATTCAGCAACCTGATTAAAGAGATTTAGTTCTTCATCTTTTGAAAATTCATCTACCTCAATCAAGGGGAAATGCCAAAATCCAGCAAGTAACTTTTCACTTTCATTCTTTTCAAGTAAAAACTCGCCTCGGTCATTTTGCACAACTAAAGCATTTAAAAATATAGGAACTGGTTTTTTCTTTGGCGCTTTAATCGGATAGCGATCCATTGTTCCATGTTGATAGGCAGCACTAAAATCTTTAACTGGACTATCTTCTGGCCTCGGATTAACGGGTGCCTCAATATCTGAACCCAAATCCATCAAAGCTTGGTTAAAATCACCTGGACGTTCTGGATCAATCAAAATTTCCATCATAGCTTGAAATATCTTGCGGTTGCTTGGATTTCCAATGTCATGATTAACTTCAAATAGACGAGCCAAAACACGCATGACATTCCCATCAACTGCTGGTTGTGGTAGATTAAAGGCAATACTTGAAATAGCTCCAGCCGTATAGGGACCAATCCCCTTCAGACTTGAAATTCCTTCATAAGTGGATGGAAATTCTCCATTAAACTCATTCATAATCTGCTGAGCTGCTGTTTGCATATTGCGAACACGAGAATAATAACCAAGACCTTCCCAAGCTTTTAATAAACGTTCTTCAGGTGCGATTGCTAAACTCTCTACAGTCGGAAACCATTCTAGAAACCGTTCATAATAAGGAATGACTGTATCAACTCTGGTTTGCTGCAACATGATTTCAGACACCCAGATATGATAGGGATTCTTGTTCCTTCTCCAAGGTAGGTCCCGCTTATTTTCATCATACCAAGCTAATAACTTTTTTCGAAAAGAGAGAATCCTCTCCTCTTCCCACATGGACACGCCATATTTCTCCAAATCTAACATATATCTAGTATAGCATATCCTTATAGGATACTCAAAAAATGAAAATTGTCCTTGTTTTAGTATCGACTCTCTTATCACACCTGACTATCAGACATATCTCTACTCTTTCTGTTGTTTTCTATCTTTTTTTGATATAATGACTTTTGAAAGAATCTTCAAAGGAGGCATCTATGCGTTTTAATCAATTTAGTTATTATCCCGTTACAAACCAACAAGCTTTACAAGAATTATCTGAGCTTGGATTCAAGCTTGATCTTTCAGCTTCACATAAAGAACAGTTTGAAGCCTTTGTTAGAACTTGTTTCTTCAATTACAAAAATACCGATTATCCACTTTCCGCTTTAGCAGTTGATAAAGAAACTGATCTGCTCGCTTTCTTCAATTCAGAACGTGAATTAACTGCAGAAATTTTCTATACTGTAGTCTTTCAGTTACTAGGATTCAGTTACTTAGTAGACTTTGAAGACGGTCTGGATTTTCATCAAGAAACAGCCTTCCCTATCGTTTATGGAAATTTGATTGACAACCTCTACCAACTTCTTAATACGCGCACTAAAAAGGGAAATACCTTGATTGATCAGCTAGTTAGTGATGGTTTTATTCCTGAGGACAACTCTTACCATTACTTCAATGGCAAGAGTTTGGCAACCTTCCATACTAACAATGTCATTCGTGAAGTAGTTTATGTGGAGACTCGTGTTGATTCTGATAGAGATGGACTTCCTGACCTCATTAAGGTGAGCATAATCCGACCAACATACAACGGTATGATTCCAGCTGTTATGACTGCAAGCCCATACCATCAAGGAACCAATGATAAAGCAAGCGATAAAGCTCTTTACAAAATGGAAGCTGAGCTAGAAGTCAAGGAACCGCATGAAATTTCTCTAGAGATTCCAACATTAGACTTGGTTGAACCTGTTGGGGGAGCTGAACTCGTTCCAGAAGCTGAAGAAAAACTCACTCATATCAACAGTAGCTACACACTTAACGACTACTTCCTCCCAAGAGGATTTGCCAATATCTATGTATCAGGTCTTGGTACCAAGGATTCACAAGGTCAAATGACCAACGGAGATTACCGACAAGTTGAAGCCTATAAAAATGTTGTCGATTGGCTAAATGGTCGTTGTCGTGCCTTTACAGACCATAGTCGTAAACGTCAAGTCAAAGCTGACTGGTCAAATGGTAAAGTAGCAACTACTGGACTTTCTTACCTCGGAACAATGTCTAACGGCCTTGCCACTACAGGAGTTGATGGTTTAGAAGTCATTATTGCTGAAGCAGGTATCTCTTCATGGTACAACTATTACCGTGAAAATGGTCTTGTGACAAGCCCAGGCGGCTATCCTGGAGAGGACTTTGATTCATTAGATGAATTAACTTATTCTCGTAATCTCTTAGCTGGTGACTTTATTCGTGGTAACGAGGCTCATAAAGATTCCATAGAAGAACTCAAGAAAAATCTAGACCGTAAAACGGGTGATTATAACCAATTTTGGCATGACAGAAACTACCTACTCAATGCCCAAAAGGTTGAGGCTGAAGTTGTCTTTACTCACGGTTCACAAGACTGGAATGTAAAACCACTTCATGTCTATCAAATGTTCAATACTCTTCCAAGCAATATTAAAAAACATCTCTTTTACCATAACGGCGCCCATGTTTATATGAACAACTGGCAGTCAATTGATTTCCGTGAATCTATGAATGCCCTTTTGACACAGAAATTATTGGGTCAAAACACTGACTACCAACTACCAAGAGTCGTTTGGCAAGATAACACTAATCCTCAAACTTGGCTGCCACTTGAAGATTTTGGTAATCAAGCTGAACATAGAACTTTCTCTTTAGGTACTGAAGAAGCTGTCATTCAAAATCATTACCAGAATTCTGACTTCGAACGTTTTGGAAAAACCTACCAAACCTTTAATAATGAACTCTATCAAGGAAAAGTCAATCAGGTTAGCATAGACCTGCAAGTGACAGAAGACCTTCATCTTAATGGGCGTGTTAAACTGAACCTTCGTCTCAAGTCAAGTACAAACAAAGGCTTACTTTCTGCTCAACTTCTCGAACTTGGTCAAAAGAAATACCTACAACCATATCCAGGAGTTTTGACTGCTCGTACTATTGATAATGGTCGTTACCATATGCTGGAAAACCTTTGTGAACTACCATATAGTCCAAATGCCCAGCGTGTTATTACCAAAGGCTACCTCAATCTCCAAAATCGTCATGATTTATTGAAAATTGAAGAAGTTAAGCCAGATGAATGGATGGAATTCCAATTTGAACTCCAACCAACGATTTACAAACTAAAAAAAGACGATACAATCCGACTAGTTCTTTATACTACTGACTTTGAGATTACTATCCGTGACAATACAGACTATCAATTAACTGTGGACCTTTCACAATCTAGTCTAGAAATTCCTTATCAAAAATAGTCAGTAAACCAGAAAAACCGTGATACAAATATCACGGGTTCTTTTATTCTTATTTTTTTTCTTCGGCTTGTTTTTTCATTCTCGCAAGTCTCAATGAACGATTGGGATTGAGGCGATTAAAAAGTTCTTCTAATTTCTTTTCATTCCAGACGTCTGCTGCAGAAACAAAATTTCCGTCAGCATCTCGGAAAGATATTGGTTTATCACCCATAGCTATCTCCTAGTCTACAAATTCAAACTCAAATTTTCCAATACGGACAAGGTCGCCGTCCTTAGCACCACGAGCACGAAGAGCTTCATCAACACCCATACCACGCAACTGACGAGCAAACTTCATGACAGACTCATCACGGTCAAAGTTAGTCATATTAAAGAGTTTCATGAGTTTTTCACCTGAAAGAACCCATGTTGCATCATCGTCACGACCAATCTCAAATGGTTTTTCTTCTTCATCGAAGCCATAGTAAGCCTCTTCTTCCATTTCTGATTCGTCATAAAGAAGGAATTCTGGCGTTTTATCAAGAAGCTCAGCCGTTGCGTCTAATAGTGGTGCAAGTCCTTGCTTAGTCAAACCTGAAATTGGGAAGATTGGTGGTAATTCTTCAAATTCATCATAATTAGCAGCCAATTTTTTCTTGAATTCTTCAAGGTTTTCTTGACTCTCAGGCATATCCATTTTATTGGCAACAATAATCTGTGGACGCTCCATCAGACGAAGATTGTAAGATTCAAGTTCCTTATTGATTGCTAGATAGTCCTCGTAAGGATCACGTCCTTCGCTAGCTGACATATCAATGATATGCAGGATAACACGAGTGCGCTCGATATGGCGCAAGAACTGAGTTCCTAGTCCAACACCTTGGCTAGCACCTTCAATCAATCCAGGAAGGTCTGCAACGGCAAAGGATTCACCGGACTGGGTACGAACCATACCAAGATTTGGAACAATTGTCGTAAAGTGGTAGGCACCGATTTTTGGCTTAGCAGATGTAATCACGCTAAGGAGTGTTGATTTACCGACAGATGGGAAGCCAACCAAACCCACATCAGCAAGAATCTTAAGTTCTAACTGTAATTCACGTTCTTGACCAGGTTCTCCATTTTCTGAGATTTCTGGAGCAGGATTTTTTGGTGTTGCAAAACGGATATTTCCACGACCACCACGTCCACCATGAGCCACGATGAACTCTTGTCCGTTCTCTATCAAATCAGTGAGAACTTTACCAGTCTCAGCATCACGCACAGTTGTCCCTTGAGGTACACGGACAATCAAGTCTTCTGCCCCTCTACCATGCATTCCTTTGGTCATTCCCTTCTCGCCAGATTGGGCTTTGAAATGACGATTGTAACGGAAGTCCATAAGGGTACGTAAACCTTCGTCTACAACGAAAACAACGTTACCACCACGTCCTCCATCACCGCCCCATGGTCCACCATTAGGGACGTATTTTTCACGACGAAAGGCAACCATGCCATCGCCACCATTACCAGCCTTTACTTTAATCTTGGCTGTATCTAAAAACATACTCATATTCTCTTCTCACTTCAAAAAGGGCTGGGAAATCCCAGTCACCCAACTTATTGCCAAACAATAAAATGATTAACTTTTTAGAATCTGCTAAATACACCAATAGCAGTAGCAAAGATACCTGCCAATGTTACAAATAACATTACTAATACAACAAACATTGTAAGTTTTTCAAAGAATGTTTTTTTACGTTTACCATTATCACCGAATGCCATTTTTTCTCCTTTACTATAATACTCTGTTCTTAATATTCATCTGATACAGGAGCGATTGCCCACAAGATTAAATAAGCAATAAGTCCAGCACCATAACAGAAAGCCAAAACTCCCCAAATAACACGTACGATTGTAGGGTCGATATCAAAATAATTAGCTAAACCAGCGCATACACCACCGATTTTTTGATCTCTACCACTTCTCATAAATTTCTTTTTCATATTTTTATTTCCTTTCTTTGATTCGATTAATCATTTATATATTTTCTTAAATTTCTTAATTGTTTTCTAGATGCCTTAAGCATACGCTTCGAACCTTTAACTGGCATAGTAACAGCCTGTTGCGGGATATAGAAGACTGTCTTTAAAATACGTTTTGTAACAGGTTCGTCAGCCCCTATTTCTTTGGCAAAATTATTTGAAATAATAACGTCTAGATAAAATTCATGGACTCTTCTACCAAAATTCTCAGCAGAAATTTCATATAACTTTTCAGCCAAGTGTTTTTCATCCATCAGTGGAGTAGCAAGTAAAGCCTCAAGAATCGCTCCTGCCAAGTCCCTTTCCTCATAATAAAGGGTTCCGAACATTTTATCATTGATGAGATTATCCAAATAAGGATTACCATGGGCAATAACAGGTGTCTTACTAGCTAAACTTTCCAGATAAGTCAATCCCTGAGTTTCACTTGTAGAAGCCGATATGAAGAAATCAGCTGTCTTATAATAGAGTGCCGTCTCATTTGGCGGTATCATACCTGTAAAGATAACAGAATCTTGAATTTTTAAATCTTCTGCTTGCTCCTTAAGGGTGTCTAAATAAGGTCCATCTCCAGCTACAACCAGTTTAACATTTGGTTCTTCTTTTAGGACATCTGGTAAAGCTTTAAGAACTGCTTGAATATTCTTCTCGTACGAAACACGAGAAAGACTTAGAAGCATCTTTTCACTTTTCTTGATACCAAGTTTATCTCGGAGGTCACTGATTTGCTCAGGACCAATCTCAGGCCGTTCAAACTTGGCAAGTTCAATCCCTGTAGGAATGACACGCTTTTCAACCTTTACCTTATAATCAGATAACAAATCACGCACAATTTCACTCGGACAAATGACTCCATCAACGTCATGAAGAAATCCTCTCACAAGATACTTGACCATACCTGGACGAATCAACATACCCTTAGCAATATAGTGGACATAATCCTCATATTGGGTATGATATGTATGAATGACTGGGATTTTCAGTTCTCGAGCAATCCAAATTCCCAATAAACCAAGAGAAAACTCAGTTTGGGTATGAATAATATCGAGTTTGTATTGTTTCGCAATCTCAAGAGCTTTCGTAAATCCACGGTAAGCGAAACGACGGTCTTTAAAAGCAAAGAAAGGAACACTAGGAATACGGATAATTTGCCAGTCTTCATAGCGATTAACATCCTTATCAGTTGTCGTAAAGATAAAGACTGCATGCCCTTGCTTTTCAAGCTCAGTTTTTAAGGTTCGAATACTGGTCGCAACACCCGAGACCTGTGGGAAATAAGTATCTGTAAATAATCCAATTCGCATATACTACCTCATTTTTTTCCTAAAGCTGCTTGCTCCCGATAGAATTTTAGCCAGATTTCTAAAAGATGCTCTTCTGAGTATTCTTTTGAAATAGCCTTAGCCCTCTCTTTTAATTCTTTTAGTGCTTCTGGATGCGCTCTGTATTCCAAAATGGCTTCTTTCATCTCTTCCACATCGGTGGTTGGTCTGTAATTTCCTTCTAGAATCACCTTATAAAGATCTAAGTCCCGAAGCATAATGGGAGCTTCACAACTCGCAGCTTCTAGAATAGTCATCGGAAAGAGCTCATTATAGCTAGGAAGTAAGAACAAATCTGCCAAAGCATACAGCTCTCTCATCCGTTCTGGCTCAACAATTCCAGGGAAAATCAGATTCTCTGGAGGATTATCCATGATTTTTTTATAACGTTCATAACCATCTGTAATCCCACCAAAAGAGAAGCCTCCAGCCCAAATAAAGGTGATATCCGGTAGTTCCTCAGCAAGTGTAATGAAATCATCAATCCCTTTACGCTTTTGAACCTGCCCAGCCCCTACTACTACAAATTGATTTTCGTTCAATCCCATGTCACTTCGAAGTTTCCTTACTTCTTCTTCAGGAAGTGAATGCCATTTTTCTTTATTCACAAAGTTAGGGATGTAGGTCACCTTTTCACGAGGAATACCAGCTGCAACCAAATCTTCGATAAAAGTAGGATTAACCACAACTAAATGTTCCATACGGTCATAAAAAGAAAATACGTAGCGCTTCACAATTCCTTTTAGAAAGAATGGAATCTTCAAACTGCCCTCCAACGTATCAGGTAAGAAGTGGACATAACCAATTCTACGACCAGAACGCTTCTTTTGGAATGTTGACAAATAATAAGGAAGGTCGATTGTATGAAAATGAGTAACATCAGCTTCTACAGGAAGATTCTCCGTTACTATTAGTTGGTCTTTCGCATCACGTTTCAAAAGTTGCACAAGTTCACGGTAAGCTCCAGATACACCTTGTCCTGCTACCTTTTCACTCGAACTTAGCATATTGATGCGTAATTTCTCTTTTTCCATACTATCTATTATATCATTTTATTGAAAGAAAATCAGCAAATTAAAAGAGAGATAGCATAAAAGCTAGGGAATTTCCTAACACTTATACTATTTCTCTTTTTTATCATTCTATTTAATACCTAAAGCGATACGTGCATAGCGACTCATTTTTTCAACCGTCCAAGCTGGATACCAAACTAATTTTACTTCAACGTTAGTAACCTCTGGCACATCTGTCATAGCATCATAGATTTGATCAGTCAAGAGGTCGGCCAAAGGACAACCCATAGTCGTCAAGGTCATATCAATCTCAGTATCACCGGTATCACCATCAAATCGAATCTCATAAATTAAACCTAAGTTGACGATATCAATTCCTAATTCTGGGTCGATAACCTCTTCTAGAGCCGTCAAAATACGAGTTTTTATGTTTTCAATTTGCTCTTCTGTGTAAGCCATATTCAGTCTCCTCTATCTTAATCCTCGATAAAGTCACGAAGCGGTTTGCTTCTACTTGGTTGACGAAGTTTTCTCAAAGCTTTTGCCTCAATCTGACGAATACGTTCACGAGTGACATTAAAGACTTTACCCACATCTTCTAGAGTACGCATTTTACCATCATCAAGACCGAAACGTAGACGAAGAACATTTTCTTCTCTATCAGTCAAGGTATCTAGAACTTCATCCAACTGCTCACGCAAGACGATACGAGTTGTATAGTCAACTGGATTTTCAATCACTTCATCTTCGATAAAGTCACCAAGGTGGCTGTCATCTTCTTCACCAATTGGTGTTTCAAGAGAAACTGGTTCTTGAGCAATTTTAAGGATTTCACGAACCTTATCAGGTGTCATATCCATACGTTCTGCAATTTGCTCAGGAGTAGGATCTTGTCCTAACTCTTGAAGAAGATTACGTTGTTCACGAACAAGCTTGTTAATTGTTTCCACCATGTGAACTGGGATACGGATGGTACGAGCTTGGTCAGCAATGGCACGGGTAATAGCCTGACGGATCCACCAAGTTGCATAAGTTGAGAATTTGAACCCTTTAGAGTAGTCAAATTTATCAACGGCTTTCATAAGCCCCATGTTACCTTCTTGGATTAAGTCAAGGAATTGCATTCCACGTCCAACATAGCGTTTCGCGATAGACACAACCAAACGAAGGTTAGCTTCTGCTAGACGTTGCTTAGCTTCAACATCACCTGCTTCAACAGCAAGAGCCAACTCTTTTTCTTCTTCGTTTGTAAGAAGAGGTACAACCCCAATTTCTTTCAAATACATGCGAACAGGATCGTTAACCTTGGCAGATGTAGAACCAATTAAATCCTCATCGCTAAGTTCGGGTTCTTCCTCAGTACTTAGAACACGTTCACTTGGGTTTCCTTCGTTATCCGTGATTGCAATACCAGCATCTTGAATACGTTGCAACAGGTTTTCAATCCCTTCAACATCAAGAGCGAAAGGAATTACAAGAACATTGTTGATTTCGTCATCTGTCGCAGTACCAGTTTTCTTATGGTTACGAATAAACTCAGCGACTTGGACATCAAAAGTTGTTACTTCTTTTTGTTTTTTTGCCATTCTTACTCCATTCTTCTTTTTTGGGCAATTAAGCGTTCAAGCTCTTCTAAAGCAGTATCAGTATCACCTACATGACTAGCTTCCTGAACCTTCTTTTTGATTTGCAAGTTTTGTTGATTCAAAAGAGCACGATTACGAGACTCTTCCACTTCTTTTAGTTCTTCTGGAGACATTTCAGAAGGTAGATCCAAGGCTAACACTTGGTACCAAGCATTTTCCACTTCTCTAGTCTGATTTGCTAAATCTTCAGAAGATATCGAACCATTATCAATCAAGAGTCCATACAAGGTCTGAAACTCTGGAGTTTCAAATACAAAATCATCTCTCAAACGATAATCATTCAACACAAGGGGGTGCTCCATCATACGATAAAGAATATGTGCTTCAGCTCTCATGACTGCCGTCAATTGTTTAGAAACTGACATGGTAATTGGTGTCGGATTAACAACCTGCTTAACCTTCTCTTGTCTCTGTCTAACACGACTTTCGTTGATAATGTGCTCAACTTGTTGATAATCAAAAGATGGTAAATGATCTGTCAACAAATGAATATAGGTGTTCTGGGCTGTGATAGAAGGTTCTTTGACGATAAGAGGTGCAATTTTCTCGATAAAATCAATCTGTGCTTGAAGATTTTCACTATTACTAGGTTTGTAATGATGGATATAAAACTCAATCGGACTGATTCGAGTATTGGATAAAAGATAAGCCAAATCCTCTGGAGAATTCTTTTGTAAATACTCATCAGGGTCCATTGCATCTGGAATCTGAACAATTTGAACTGGTAAATCACCAAATTCCTCTAGAGCTTTAGCAGTTGCTGCTTGTCCTGCCTTATCACCATCATAAGTGATAATCACTTTTTTTGTAAAGCGTTTGAGATGTTCAACGTGTTCAGCAGTCAAGGCTGTTCCCATGGAAGCTACTGCATTTTCAATACCAGCACGGTAGGCTGCAATGACATCCATAAAACCTTCCATTAGATAAATTTCAGGAGCCTTACCAGACCCTTTTTTTACCCTATCCAAATGATATAATTCGTAACTCTTATTAAAAATTGCCGTCGCGCGACTATTTTTATACTTGGCAGTTTGAGAATCCGTCTCTTGCCAAACACGACCAGAAAAAGCAATTACCTTACCTTGATCGTTAGAGAGTGGAAATATAATCCGGTTATGGAAGGTATCAAAGAATTGATTACTCTCGGAAAGATAAAATAGACCTGAATCCAGCAAGTCCTTCTCACTATAATCGTCTGCTAAACGCTGATAAAGATAAGAGCGTTCTGCTGGAGCTAGACCAATCATAAAATGTTTAATGACATCATCGGTCAAGCCACGTTTATAGAGATAGTTTCTCGCCTCCTCACCCATCTTAGTCGTCATTAGGATTGCATGATAAAAGCGTGCAGCCTTATCATGCATCTCATAAAGATTTTGATGGGGTGACGTATGTTGGACAGGGTTGTGTACAGGAGTTTCAAGATGTATCCCAAGACGTTCGCCTAGAATCCTCACGGCATCGGCAAAGGTTACTTGTTGATATTCTTCAATGAATTTAAAGACATCTCCAGAACGGCCACAACCAAAACAGTGGTAAAACTGCTTATCTTCAACTACGTTAAAGGAAGGGGTCTTTTCACCATGAAAAGGACAGAGCCCTAAAAAGTTCCGTCCAGATTTTTGTAAGGAAATTACTTCTCCTATGATTTCGACAATATTGGTATTGTTTTTGATTTCTTCGATGACTCTCTTGTCAACCATATACAATACCTCCATTTTATCACAGTTTACTTTATATAGTATACTTTATTTCTGAAAAAAAGTAAACCATTTCATACACTTTACATGAGACTATTTCATAAGTTTACAGTTGTCATGAAAAAGTGAATCTTTTGAGCAAACCATTCTAATATTTGAAAGAAAAATAGAAAAATTAAAGACTATTTCACTTGATTTTCGAGATTATTTTTCAATATCCTGCTAATATACTGACCATCTTTTCTACTAATGCAAGCCGTTGCATAAGTCAATGGTGCTTTGTATACCACTCCTCTATAGGATGGATCAGTCAATACAGGCATAGAATAATAGGCGTTCTTTTTATTTTTAAGATCAATAAACCATTTTCCTCCTAGGTGCTTACGGAAGGTTTCACCGATATAAACGGTCAAATAATCCAACATCTTGCGGTCTGCTATCAAAGCATGGTGGTCTTCGTAGTGAGCCAAGATCCAAGCCTCCAAATCATCCAAGGACTGCATGCTATAGTCTAAATGAAGGCCTTGTTCCTCAGCAAACTCCCTAGTAAAATAGTCCATCTTAAATCCAATTTGAAAAATCCATTCTTGAAAATCTTCTTGTGTGTATGCCATGTGTTTATCTCCTTACTTCTATTAAAGTTTAAGATTCTTAGATTGATTCCATTATAAAGTAAAATTGGCAAAAAAGGAAATATGAATAAAGTTTAAACGCCACTAAAAAAACCTAGAAGCGAAATCTTACTTCTAAGTTTTTAAGGATACTTGATTTAAAAATTATCTACTCAAATAGTTGATAGTAATCAGAAATCTTCATCTTGGCTTTTTCATCCTTGTTTAAATCTTGAATGATTCGTCCTTCTTTCATGACAATGAGGCGATTTCCATACTTGAGAGCATCTTCCATATGGTGGGTAATCATCAAAGCAGTCAGATGGTCCTTACTGACAAAGTCATCCGTTAATTCCATCAAAGCCACACTAGTTTTAGGGTCAAGCGCAGCTGTGTGCTCATCCAATAAAAGGAGTTCTGGACGTTTTAAGGTTGCCATTAAGAGACTCAAAGCCTGTCTTTGTCCACCTGACAAGAATTCAATCGGTGTATCCAAGTGTTTTTCTAGTCCATTTCCAACCTTCTCAATGGTTGCTTGAAATTCTTCCTTGTAAGCTGAGAGTCTTCTTGGAAAGAGACCACGTTTTTCTCCACGGAATTTTGCAATCAAGAGATTTTCTGCAACCGTCATACGAGGGGCAGTTCCCATCTTAGGATCTTGGAAGACACGAGAAAGGTACTTAGCACGTTTTTCAGGTCTGAAATTTGTGACATCCTCACCCATGATGCGAATACTACCACTGGTTAAAGGTAAAGTTCCTGCAATGCTATTAAAAAGGGTTGACTTTCCTGCTCCATTTCCACCCAAGATTGTGATGAAGTCATGTTCATAAATATCAAGCGAAACATCGTTTAGGATAATCTTTTCTTCATCAAATCCACTTTTCACAATTTTTGTGGCATTTTTCAATTCTACAATCGCTGTCATTTGCTTAACTTGACTCCTTTCAAGTATTTATCCTTAAGGGTTGGAATTACCAAGCAAGTTGCTAGGATAAGAGCACTGTATAGACGGAGGTAGCTAGTGTTAAAGCCGAGAGCAATGACTCCCCATACCAAGAATTGGTAACTAATAGAACCAACAACTATAGTAACCAAGCGTTCTGCTAGAGTTAGACTCTTGAAGAGAACTTCACCGATAATCAAGCTTGCAAGACCAACTACGATAACCCCGATACCACGAGAGACATCGGCATAGCCTTCTTGTTGAGCGATAAGAGCGCCAGCAAGTGCGATCACACCATTTGACAAGACCAAGCCCATAAGCTCCATACGTCCAGTATTGATACCAAAACTACGAGCCATATCTGGATTATCTCCTGTCGCGATATAGGCCTGTCCAAGTTTGGTATCTAGGAAGAAAAGCATGAGAAGGATAACCAAAGTCACAAAAATCAAGCCTGTAAATAATTGATTAACCTCAGATGAGAAAGGAAGAACATCCTGGATTTGTTTGGTTCCCAAAAGCCCAAGGTTTGCGCGTCCCATAATCATGAGCATGATAGAATGGCAAGAAGTCATCACCAAAATACCAGACAAGAGTGTTGGAATCTTTCCTTTCGTGTAAAGAAGACCAGTCGCTAAACCTGCAAGACAGCCTGCTCCAACAGCTACTAAGGTAGCAAGAAAAGGATTGACTCCTTGTGTGATTAGAGTTACTGCTACCGCTCCTCCCAACGGGAAAGAGCCCTCCGTTGTCATATCTGGAAAGTTGAGGATTCGAAAGGTCATAAAGATTCCCAAACCTAGAATAGCCCAGACAAATCCTTGTGAAATTATCGATACTATCATGTTACATTCATTTCCTTCTTTTAAAAATTGGAGGAGATGTCTCCAACTCCTCCTTCATTCTTATTCGATTACTTGACCAGCTTCTTTAAGAACTGATTCTGGAATAGTGATTCCAAGTTCTTGAGCTAGTTTTTTGTTGATAACTGATTTACCAGTTGAGAAGACATTGACTGGAGTATCAGCAGGTTTTTCACCCTTCAAGACTTTAGCGATCATCTTACCAGTAGCCACACCAAGATCGTGTTGATCCACAACGACTGATGCCAAACCACCGGCTTCTACCATTGCAGTTGCACTTGGATAGATTGGTTTTTTAGCTGTTTGGTTACTTGATACTACAGTTGAGAACGCAGATGCGATTGTGTTGTCAATTGGAACCCAGATTGCATCTACTTTTCCAGTCATGACGTTTACTGTAGAAGCAATTTCGTTAGTTGATGGAACTGCAAAAGTTTCTACTTTCAAACCAGCTTTTTCAGCGTAAGTTTTGAACTCTTCAACTTGAGATTTAGAGTTATCTTCACTACTTGAGTAGAGAGCTCCGATTGTTTTAACATCAGGTGTCAAAGCTTTAATTAATTCAACTTGTTGCTCAGCAGGGTTGTGGTCAGATACACCTGTGATGTTCCCACCTGGTTTTTCCAAATCTGTTACAAGGTTAGCACCGATTGGGTCAGTTACAGCTGCCATAATAACTGGAAGATCTTTTGTTGCACTTGCAAGCCCTTGAGCTGCTGGAGTTGCGATACCGACAACAACATCGTTTCCGTTTGCTACTAATTGTTTACTCATTGTCGCAACCTTACTTTGGTCACCTTCTGAGTTCATAAAGTCGATTTTAACTTGGTCACCTTTATAACCTTCTTCAGCAAGTCCATCTTGGATACCTTGGTAAATCAAATCAAGTGATGGATGGCTGACGAATTGTAAAACACCAACTTTAGCTGTCTTGTTAGCTGTCTCTGTTTTAGTTTCTTGTTTCGTTAAGTTAGAGTAGACCAAGCTTCCTCCAACTACAAGTGCTAGTGCTGCAATAATACCAATTAAACGTTTATTCATATCTATTTCTCCTTATTTTTCTTAAACTTAGTAATGTTCATTTCACTTTCAATATAACTCTACCAAGCGTCGCCATCGCTTAATTTCCATAAAATTGCCTCCCCATAGAAAAAGTCCTCACACAAAAAACTTGTGTGAGGACGTCGATGCGCGGTGCCACCTCAATTATAGGAACTTGTCCTATCGCTCTTACTCGCTTCACGAGTTGCACTGTAAGGTGTGCTCACCGAATTCTTATGATTTCAAATTCTTAATAACATTCAGCCCAATTTTCATCACTTCCACTTATCTGTTTCCACCAACCACAGACTCTCTAAAAAATTTCAATGATTACTTTCTGAATGTTTAAATTATATCATTTTACTAAAACTTGTCAAGGCTTTTTATGAATTATTTTTTAAAATTATGAAAATTCCTACGGTTTTTAAAAAATATAGCTTGTATTAACCTGAATTACGTAATCCTGTAGCAATTCCGTTAATAGTTGTATGAATCAATCTTTCTTCATCTGAAGAAAGCTCGCCACGACGTTGACGCTTAATCAATTCCAACTGGATATAGTTAAGGATATTGAAATAAGGCATACGGTAGTTCAAACTGTCTTTCAAGTAAGTATTTTCTGCCAAAAGTTCATCATAGCCTTCAATAGCCAGGATAACATTCTTAGTCAATTGCCATTCATCCAAAATAGTATAGTAGATTGCTTGTACTTCTTCACTTTCACAAAGTTTAGCATATTCAAAAGCAATATTCATATTTGATTTTGACAAGACCATATCAACGTTAGATAGGAGTGACTGGAAGAAAGGCCAGTTCTGATACATGTCACGAAGGTATTCAATATTTTTGGGATCTTGATCAATAAATTCCTTGAAGCTTGACCCAACACCATACCAACCTGGGAACATGACACGACTTTGTGACCATGAGAATACCCAAGGAATGGCACGTAGACCACCAATTTCAGTGATTGTTTTACGTGCTGCTGGACGAGAACCAATATTAAAGCTTGAGATATTCTTGATTGGACTAGATTCAAAGAAATAATCGTAGAAATGATCATTTCCAAATACTAGTTCACGGTAGATATCATAGCTACGACTGACTACTTGGTCCATGATTGCCTCATAGCGATTTGACGTATTAGTATCACTCTTCTTCTGTGTAATCATACGGTTGATAGCCGCTGATACCAACATTTCCAAGTTATAGTAAGCTGCATCCTTGTTTCCGTATTTATTTCCGATAACTTCTCCTTGTTCAGTTAATCGAATACGGTCCTTGATTGATTTGAGTGGTTGAGAAGCAATGGCGTCATAAGTAGGGCCACCACCACGACCAACAGTACCACCACGACCGTGGAAGAAGGTTACTTTGACTCCAAATTCATCACCGATAGCGGTTAATTGTTGTTGAGCTTTGTATAATGTCCAACAAGATGATAGATAACCACCATCCTTATTACTATCAGAGTACCCTAGCATGATTTCTTGATAATTATCTTTTGAAGCAATCCACTTCTTAGCAAGCGGTAAAGAGAAATACTTTCTCATAGTCTCTTCGGAATGATCCAAATCCTCAATTGTTTCAAAGAGAGGCACGATTTGAACACGTGCTTTTTCAGCATCTACAAGACCGACTTCTTTCAGCATAATCGCCAATTCTAACATATCAGACACGCTGGTTGCATGAGAAATAATCGTTTGACGAATGACGTCTTCTCCCAAACGATCTTTTAATTCACGTGCAGTTTGGAAAATGGCTAATTCTTTTTCAAGAAGTTCAGACTTTTCAGCATGAGTAGCTGACAAGATTCGAGGGTCTTCTAATAGTTCATGTAAAAGCAACTCGCACTTCTCATCTTCTGAAAGATCGCTATAATGGTCATTAATTCCAGCAGATGCTAACAATTCAGCAACACAGGCTTCATGAACACTTGAGTCTTGGCGCATATCGATAGATGCCAAGAAGAAACCAAAGACTTCAACAGCCTCCAAAAGCTCAGCAAACTCTCCAGTAAGCAAGGCTTCTGCCTTATTTTCAAGCAATGAATCTTTAATGATAGCTAAGTCTTGTTTAAATTCTTCAATTGTTTCGTAGTAAGGAGGACGATCTTCAGCCAATTCTTGAATGGCTCCTGAGAGACGATTACTAATATAGTCAGTAACCACTCCTTGTTGATGTCCTTGAGTTCCAAAGAGTCGTTCAATATGATGGCGTTCATCTGCTGATGAGCCGACAAGAGCCCACTCTTTCAAATTTAAGAGAGTTTGAATTAATTTTGATTGAATAAAGTGAAAAGCCCGACGATAAGGTTCTTTCTCGCGGAAAACAGATGTATCACTAGATTGAGCAGCCATTTCTTCAACAGCCTTGCTTGTCTTAGATAAATTAGTAGAAAGAGAGAAAGTACGGTAGAGACTAGAAATCTTACTGATGTAGTAGTTTAAGATCACTTCACTTTGAATGGTAGCCGAACGCATGAGTGTTTCAGCAGTTACAAATGGATTGCCATCACGGTCTCCACCAATCCACATTCCCATGGTGATAGGTTTTGCTTGTTTTAGGTCAATTCCCTGCTCTTTTGCAAGACGCTTATACTCTAACATTAGATTTGGTACAGCTTGTAGGAAAGAACTATTGTAATATTCCATCACGTTTGTGATTTCATTCGTTACTTTTAGTTTCTTCTCACGAATCATATCCGTCTGCATGATAATCTCAATGTAGCGACGAAGATCATTGTGCCATTTTTCTTTGTTAATAAGTCCCATTCTCACATCACGGTATTTACGCAAGAGAGTATGGATATGATTAGTCAAGTCCAGCATACTCTTACGTTGAACCTGAGTTGGATGGGCTGTTAATACTGGCACCACGTTCAGATGTTCAAGAATTTCAGCCGCATTTTCTTTTTCAGCAACCATTTCAATGGTTGTTGACAATTTACCAAGATAATCTTGATCAATATTGTTTAGATGGTTAATCTCATAAGCTAAGTCTACGTCTTCGGAGATGTTAATCAAAAGTGGTAAAATAGAGAAATATCTGGAGATGTAGACCATTTCATCATTTGAAAGGCTTCTCACTACCTTATCTAGTCCTTGATAGTCTAGATTTGATGATAGCTTCTTCAACTGCATAATCTTGTCAAAAGTCTCAGCAGGAAGCATATTTTTCGTGATATCTTCAAGTAAATCTGTCAAGATTTGAACTTCTTCTTGGACTACAGTTTTGTTTCTGTTATTTTCTAGTTTTTGAAGAGACATATTTTTCTCCTTGTCACATTTTCTTAGAGCTGTGCTTCATATTCGCTGTAGAGTTTTGCACGTTTTTCACTAGCATCGATATTTAACACAAAGGCGATAGCTACTGATAGAACCAGGAGACTATTCCCCCCTTGTGAAAGGAATGGGAAGGTTACACCTGTTGAAGGGATCAATCCTGAAATCCCTCCGATATTAACGAATACCTGAATTAAAATCATTCCACCAATACCGATTGCTACCATAGAGTTAAACGGATCTTTTGCTCGTACCCCCACTAAAATAATACGAAGAATTAGGAAGAATAATAGAGCTAAGATAAGACTGGCACCAACAAATCCAAACTCTTCAATCACAATAGAGAAAACGAAGTCCGTGTGTGCCTCAGGTAGATAGCCTCGTTTTTCGATAGAGTTTCCTAATCCTAGTCCAAACCATCCTCCATTTACCATAGCATAGTATGAATTTGCCAACTGGTGTCCTGCACCAGCGACATCATCAAATGGATTAAAGAAAGCACTGAATCGTTTAGCTACGTATCCAAATACTGGAATCTTAGAAAACTTATCAACACCAACAAGCTTAATGGTTGTTAGAGAAACAAAGGATAAACTGGTCAATACTCCAAGAATAGTTGCAAACCATCGGTGAGCTATCCCACTAATTGAGTACATCAACAATGCTACCAAAAAGAGAATTGTAGCATTTCCAAGGTCAGGGAAAATAGCCAAACTACCAATCATGACTAGAAGGACAAATCGCCAATCGTTAAACGCTCTAGGAAACCATTGGTTTTGAGTTAATACTTGGAAATCATAAACGGCAATTTCTTCTTGTTGTTTTGAAAAGCGTTGAGCCAAGTACCAAATGATGATAATTTTCAAGTATTCCGCAGGCTGAACAGTAATAGGTCCTACTTTGATCCAACCGTAAGCACCATTGATGGGAATCCCAATCAAACGTGCTAAAGCTAGTAACACTAACTCAGCAAACATAACGATAAATAACAAACGTTCGTTTCGAAGAAAACCAAGTTTCAGCTTATAGATTACTGCAATAAGCAACAAACTAACGATCCAAAATAAGCCCTGATTTCGAACCAATTGAAAGGCGCTCTTACCCTCCTGAATCAAGGATGCACTTGTTGTCGAATATACCACTATCAATCCCAGAACGGATAAGAGAATATAGGGCACTAAAATAGAGTAATTCAACAGGTGCCTTTTACTAATTTTCATATTTCACCATCTACTAAATTTTTAATTTTCTATTAATTCTAGTTTTACATGCTATTATACCACTTTTTAGACTAGAAAAAAACTCTTATCCGTTAAAGCCTAGAATTTAAGCTTTTAGAATTCACAAACATTTATTTATATTTTTAACTTTTAGCTAAGAAAACTTCAAAAAAACTCTACCTTTCAAGAGTAGAAAGATAGAGTTGTCATCATTAGTTTGAAGATGTTGTTGTCGTTTCAGCTGCAGTTGTTGTCGTTTCAGTTGCTGCTGATGTAGTTGTTGTTTGAGTTGTTGTATCACTTTGAATGTACTGAGTAAAGATATTTTGGAAGGCTTGATCTTTAACCTTGATATTTGCCGCCTGCAACTCTTTACTAATTACACCTTGAACAAAAGTAGCATCATTTTGTTTTTGAGTCAAGATAACTGTCTTCAATTTTTCTTTATAATCTTCCCAGTTAGAAGATTTTTCTGTTTTCTTGGTCAATTTCACAATATAGAAACTGTTTGAATAAGCTTGTGTACCTGGAGCTGTGATCACATCAGAGATTCCATCAACATTAAGGGCAAAGGCTGCTTTTTTAACAACGTCTGGCAATTCTGTTGATGCAGAGTCGAAGGTGATTTCTCCACCATTTGCTTTTGTCTTTTCGTCAGTTGAATTATCCTTAGCCAATTGTGCGAAGTCAGCTCCAGATTCTTTAGCTTTAGCAAGAACTTCTTTAGCCTTATCTTCACTATCAAGTTTAATAATTTGCGCAGTTACTTCTGGTGTGTATTCATCGTAAGCTTTTTTGTAGTTCTCATCCGTCAATTCAGCTTCTGCAGCTTTTTTAACAGCATACTCAACCAATTTACTTGTACGAATTTGAGCTTTACGGCTTTCTGCTGTCATACCAGCACGAGAAAGAACGATTTGATAGCTATCACCATATCTTTTTTGCTCTTCTGCTACTGCATCTTCTACTTCTTTGTCACTTACTTCAGATCCATATTGTTTTTCAAAAACTTTTTGGATTGTCATATTGAGCAAAATTTGTTGAGCAGTTGGGTTGTTTTTCACTTCTTCATAAAATTGGTGCTCAGTGATGACATCACCCTTCATACTGATGAGGTCAGCTCCTTGAGAGCTATTTGAACAAGCAGCCAAAGTAGCTACTGATAACAAAGTGATGGCACCAGCCAATAATTTTTTCTTCATGTTTACTCCTTTTTATACACTAGATAAATGTTTACCTTATCTATTTTACTAAATTGTCTTAAAAATATCTGAAATTAATCAACATCAGGCAGTTCTATTTCTGCTTGATTCTTTCTTAGCATCAAGATTCCATCTCCAAGAGGAACTAGACTAGCTGTTAATCCTGGATTGTTTAGAGTTGCGTCAAATAGTCTTTGCAAACCACGATAAATGGTTCGTTGCCCGCGTCGGACTTCCATAATATCCTTAGCAATGTCTCCACCTTGGAAAATATCATCCAAGACAACTACTCCACCAACCTCAAGGTGTTTTAGGATTTCTGGCAAAAATACGATGTATTTGGATTTTGCAGAATCCATAAAAACAAAATCATAGGTCTCTGTCAATGTTGACAAAACGTCTACCGCATCGCCTTCCAAAAGAGTGATTTGTTGGCGATTATCAAACTTGGCGAAATTTTCCTTGGCAAAACCAATCATTTCAGGATTCCGATCAATGGTTGTAATTTTAGCCTCTGGGGCATGTTGAGCCATTAAAAGTGCCGAAAAGCCAATTGCCGTTCCAATTTCTAAAATATTTTTTGGTTGAATTGTTTCCATTAGGAAACGGAAATAAGCGACTGTTTCATGAGGAATGATAGGAATATTCTCCTTGCGAGCAAAGTTTTCTAGTTCTTTTAAAGAACCAGTCACCTGCTCTTGTCTATGGCGCATAAATTCCACAATCTCATCCTTAACAACAGGCCGTCGCATGTTATGGTTAGCATTTTTACTGTATGACTCAACCATTTTATGCTAATCCTAATTTTTCAACAAGGGCTTCGAACTCATCCAAACGGCGTTCAAAGACTGCAAAGGCATCATTAAGATAGTCTTCTTTTTCCATATCAACACCAGCTTTTCGCATGATATTTAGAGGATAGTCTGACTTCCCAGCCTTGAGGTAATCAATATAACGGTCACGATCATCTTGACTACCGTGAACAATCTTTTCAGCCAAGGCCGAAGCTGCTGCAAAGCCTGTTGAATATTGATATACATAGTAATTATAGTAGAAATGAGGGATACGAGCCCACTCGTATTGAATTTGAGGGTTGTCTTCCTTGCTCAAGCCATAATATTCTTGGTTCAAGTCAGCATAGAGATTGTTTAAGAACTCGCTTGTCAAGACTTCTCCATTTTGATCGGCTTGGTGAATAGCATGTTCAAATTCAGCGAATTGAGTTTGACGGAAGACTGTTCCACGGAAACCATCCAAGAAGTTGTTTAGAATAGCGAAGCGTGTTGCGTCATCTTGAACTTCTTGCAATAATTTTTCAGTTAAGATATTTTCATTGGTTGTTGAAGCAATTTCTGCCAAGAAGATTGAGTAATCTCCGTATACATAAGGTTGTGTTTCACGCGTGTAGCTAGAATGCATACTGTGACCTGTCTCATGTACCAGAGTAAATAGATTATCGAGATTATCTTGCCAGTTAAGAAGCATGAAGGCGTTGGTATCATAAGAACCGCCAGAATATGCACCTGAACGTTTGCCTTGGTTTTCATACACATCAATCCAACGTTCGCTAAAGGCGCGTTTAACACGACTCAAGTAATCCTCACCAAGAACAGCTAAAGCTTCCTCTGCCTTCTTCAAGGCTTTCTCATAAGTAAAGCTGTATTCTACTGAAGACAATGGTGTATAAACATCATACATTTTAAGGTCTGGAATACCCAAAATTTTTGAACGAAGCGCGAGATAACGATGCAATAATGGTAAATGCTTACGAACCGCAGATACTAAGTTGTCATAGACACTTTCTGGAACAAAGTTCGCTGCAAGAGCTGCTTCACGCGCACTCTTGTAGTTCCGAACTTTTGCACGGTAGTTTTGTACTTTTACATTTGTCTGCAAGGTTTTAGCGTAGGTATGTTGATATTGCTCATAGGTAGAGTATAGTGCTTCATATGCACCACGACGAACCTCACGGTTCTTAGATTCTACTAAGCGCATATAGACGCCGTGTGACAACTGCACTTCGTTTCCATCTTCATCTTTAACAAATGGAAAGACGATATCTGCATTATCTAAGATAGCAAAGGTTTCACTAGCTGCCCCGAAGATTTCTCCAGCACCTGCAAGCAACTCTTCTTCACGTTGTGAAAGGACATGTTCCTTATTTTGCAAGAGTTTATCAAAGAAGTGTTTATAAGGCTGAAGATTTGGTTCTTCTGCTAAAAAGTTTTGATACTGCTCTTCAGTAATTGCCATAAATTCTGGCTCATAGAAAGAGAATACCTGGTCGAGTTGACTGTATAGAGTCATTGCTTTTGCATAGTATTCTTGATATTTAGCAACTCGTGTATCCTGATCGTTTTTCATATGAGCGTAGACATAGAGTTTTTCAAGACGACGACTCAAATCCAAATAACGCTCTGTAATATTAAGAAGGCTTTTTGCGCTATCCAAAAGATGTCCCTCAAGACTAGCTGCTTCTTTTGTATCCTCAGTTAATAGGGCTAATTCTTCTTCCCATTTTTGGTCTGTTTCAAAGATCGTTGATAGATCCCATGTATCTTTTTCATTGATTTCATTTCGTTGTAATACCATAAATTTCCTCCATCCTTTCTATTTTACCATATTTTTCGAGAAATAATGCTGATAAAAGGCAGGTGGGTAGAGCTTTTGTTGCTGATTTTGTGGATTCAGTTCATAATAAGCCTGAAAGTTGCGGTAATAATCATATAGATTTTGACTTATCTGACAAAAATGACCATGTTCTATCGGCCTTACTTGGGGATACCAGTCCTGATTTTTTAGATTTAAAAGATTTTCTCCTCTTAAGTAAGCTTGGGCTTGTTGTTTCATCCAATAGGGATTTTGATAGTAGAGCTGTTTTTGAATGTAATGACAAATATTCTTGTCCTGTTCGACTGAAAAAACAGTTAGCTCTTGCTGCTGATAAGGACTACGTAAAATTTCTAGGAGATTTCCTTTGCCATAAGAAAATTCCTTGACCTGATAATGGAGTTTTCCTTTCAAATCTTGGTGAAGGAGGTATTTGAGCCTCAAAAATTGTTTTTTATGGTCTAACTCCCAAAGATAAAATCCCATATTATGACTAAAATAAAGAAAATCTCTTTGAAGTTTAGTTAGTCGCTCTTTTAGCCAGAGCTTTTCTCCCAATAACCAAAGAACTTGAATTCCCAAACTTCGATAACCATTACTTCTCTCCCGTAAAAGTTCGCAAGAAATAGGACTACACTGAACTTCCAGTGCTAATTGCTTATTGATAAAGATATCTGCGATTTGCTTAAGTTCAGGAATCGGATACTCCATTTCTACTTCAGCATCTTTCTTAGCCCAATTAAAAAGTGCCACCTTATTCTCTAAATGTTCTGGTCCTTCGTTCTCATGATAAAAATCACAACTTTTTAAACTTTCATGCGCAAAATGAGTTCTTACATTTTTTCCTTTTTTCAAGCGAACACTCGTTCCGCAAGCTGGACAATAATAAGCTTGTTTCTTTACTTCATTCTCTAACGCGTTAATTAAATGACCTTTTTTATCTCTAGCTAGAAACATATATCCCCCTTTTCTACTTTATTCGAAAAGGATAAGAAAAGAGAGTGGGACAGAAATCGATAATTTGTTAGAATTCTATTTCGTCGTCCCACCTCCGCACAGTTGAGTAGGGCTGTAAAAGCTGATGAAATCAGCGTAGTAGAGCCCACTCAACCACTGCGTCTTGCTCGACAATCCAAAGACAATTGAGAGTCTAGAACTATTATCCCAGACTTTTCTTCACTATAACATCTAGTATCATTGACGTTTGTTCTTCATATATTTCCGTAACATGGGAATAAGATTCTGTATTTGATCCTGCTTTATCACCATTACACCATATTCCTGACAACGATGACTATAAACAGGATTGATTTTTCCAGAGCAAACAATCATTTTCAAGCAATTATCACCTGCAAAATGATTGGCATAAACTTCAAGTTCGTTAATAGCTTCAACTGCTAGATCAGTCATTTTACAAGAAATGAAAACTACAGAGTGACCTTTACGAAGAATAACATCAATCTCATTTTGAACATTGTCAGCCTCAGGGAAAATCCCATTCCAGTCAATTTCAGTACCAATCATACATTCATCAAAATACTCCGACTCGAGGGCTAGTAAATAGATATACAATTCTAAAATATGCCCTTTAGTTCGACATAGCAGATGTGCTTCTGGTGTTGGGAATGTATAAGTGACAGTATCTGTTGTTTCCTCTTCTACTTTCAATAAATTAGCTTTTGTGAACAAAGGAATCAAGCTACTGGGGTAAGAATAAATTTTTCCATTACTCTCCAAAACTTTTGCTGTTTCAGCGTGAAAATCATTTGTTTTTGCCAGTGCAAAGAATTGGGTAATCTGATACCATTTTTCAGGATTTTCGATAGCATATTTGGCCAATTTTTTAATAGCTAGCACTTGCTTATTAGAATGCTGAGGCCTTCTTGATTTAAGGACTTTTCCACCACGTAAAGCTATCAATTGTTCAATAGATAAACTAGGAATCTCTAACTTTTTATCATAAATCTTATCCCTTTCCCAGGCATACTGCTTTCCTTGTTCAACATCCAGAGCAATAATGGGAATACCTTTCTCCAAACCATACTGATATAGAACTATCGCTAATAGATTATCTCCACCAAAAACATCGATGGTCACTGTCTCAAAATCATTGATAAATACGTCTAATTCCTGGCAGATTTTTTCTAGGTGAAATTGTCGAAAATGTACTTGTTTTAAGTGTGGAACTTGTTCCATTAGAAAATGCTTCAAGGATAGCTTCTCTTCCTCAGCAATTTTTCTTGTAGAAAGATATAAAATCTCATCACAATCACTGACAAAAGCCTGATAGACATTTTTCTCAATGGTATGACGGTCGTACAGTTCAATTAAAAGACTAGTCATCCTAAGACCTCCTCTACAAAAAAGTTTGAAAGAATAGTGGTCGATTAGAATCATTTTAAAACCATCACAATTCTGTTTCATTTCATCGACTTCTCCTACTTCTAGTATAGCATAAATTGAGAATTCCCTTTCTTATTAGGGTAACAAATAAGGAATAGAAAACAACTGCTCTCTATTCCTTTTTTTCATTTATTTTACTTTTTTAGCCAACATGGTTGCAAAACGTAGTTGAATACGATTTCCGTTTTCATCGCGACGGTGGAGATGGCCTGGATTTTCATTGTACTTCACTAATTCCCAGTCCTTGTAGTAATTTGCCAACTCACCCTCTTTGAAGGTAAATGGGAAATTAACTGAACATGGATAATCTTCTGTATCCATAGCACAAACAATCAAATTATAGCCACCGATAGAGGTTTGTTCCTGCATGTTTTGAATAATAGCAGGAATACGATCTGCTTGTAAAAACATGAGAACAACAGTCGATACGATAAAATCGTAAGTTTGACCAATGCTAGCTGAATTGATATCGTAGAGACCAACAGGCATTTCTAAATCTTCTTGCTCTACGATACTTTGCAAAATTTCAAGGGATAGCTCATTTTGATCCACTGCTGTGACATCAAATCCATGTTGTGCGAGAAAGAGGGCGTTTCTACCCTGCCCACAGCCTAGGTCTAGTGCCTTACATGGTTTTACTGTATCCATAGCTTCTAAAACTTCCGAATGAACTGGATTGGTATTGTATTTCTTAGGGAAATAATCTTCCGGCTTACAATAGAATTCTAAATACCATTCCACATCGTCTGTTGCAGCCTCTACTCGGTGCCAGGCTTGCGGTTGAGCCATCGGATTATCAGCACCTGCTTCAAAGAGATGTTCGGATAGTACCTCTCCCTCTTCAGTTAATTCAATAAACTTAAGAGCTCCTTTTAATACGGTAATCTTGCCCCAGGTTCCAACCTTAGTATTGTGTTTTCTTTGAACAGCCTCTGGCATGGTGTCTCTATTCCATACAGGCATTCGTTTGTAGGCAACTAGTTTTTCCATATCCTTCACTCTTTCTATCGGTGATTAACAGCCTTCATAACACGCGCAATGTCTCGATCCTGCTCACGACGTTTAATCGACTCACGCTTGTCATAGTCGTGCTTCCCTTTTGCAAGTCCTAAAAGAAGCTTAGCATAGCCATCTTTGATATAGACTTTAAGAGGAACCAAGGTCATACCTGTTCCTTTTGTTTCTTGCTCTAACTTCTGGATTTGCTTTTTATGAAGGAGAAGTTTACGACGACGTTCTGGCTCCTGGTTCCAAATGTTGCCCTCTTCATAAGGAGCGATATGAACGTTGCTCAGCCAAACTTCCCCATTTTTAACTTGGGCAAACCCATCTTTCAGATTGATGCGGGCTGCTCGAACACTCTTGATCTCAGTTCCTGTCAGAACCATTCCTGCTTCTAGCGTATCTACGATTGTATAGTCGTGGTGTGCCTTTTTATTTTGCGCGACGACCTTTCCCTCGCCCTTTGCCATGCTTGGCTCCTTTCTTTGCTACTTCTTTATAAAAAGGTTTCTTGCTTTTTTTCTTCTTGTCTTTTGGAGAATGCTTGCGCTTATCACCTAAGCGATCAGATTTTCTCTTGTCTTCTTTCTTATCCGAACGACGACCTCTATCCTTACGACCAGAGCCTTTCAAACCTTTCTCAATGACATCAAATTCACTTGGAATAAAGGAGAAATCAATCTCGCCAGTCATCTTATCGGCTCTTTCGACACGAATACGTATCTGCTGACCCACTCGGAAAGTTGTCCCTGATTTCTCCCCACGAAGGGTTAAATCACGTTCGTTAAAATGATAGAACTCAGGCAGATTTGTGATGTGAATTAAGCCTTCGACTGTATTTGGCAATTCAACAAAAAGACCAAATTTAACAATACTGGAAACAACAGCATCAAACTCTTCACCCACAAACTCTTCCATGTATTCAGCTTTTTTCATAGCTTCGACTTCACGCTCTGCCTCGATGGCACGACGCTCACGATTAGAAGACTGAGTCGCAATCTCTGGAATGACCTGTTCAAAATGTTCCGCAACTTCCTTGGAACGTCCATAGTCACGAATCATACGGTGAACCAAGAGATCAGGATAACGGCGGATTGGACTAGTAAAGTGAGTGTAATAGTCTGCAGCTAAGCCATAATGCCCATGATTATGCTCAGAATATCGAGCCTGCTGCATGGAACGCAGAAGCATCATGGATAACACATCTGCATAAGGCTCACCTTCAACAGCACGCATGATGTCTTGGAGGGCTTCTTGACTAATTTCACTGGCAGTCCCATAAACTCTCAAGCCAAAACTTGAAGCATAATCAATAAACTTCTGAACTTTTTCAGCTTTAGGTTCCTCATGGATACGATAGATAAAAGGTAGGTCCAGCTTGCTAAAGTGCTCAGCAACCGTTTCGTTAGCAATCAACATAAAGGACTCAATCATACGTTCAGCAACACCACGATGTCGAAGAACAATGTCAACTGGCTTGCCTTTTTTATCTACCAAAATCTTAGCTTCATTGGTATCAAAATTGAGGGCTCCACGCTTAATTCGCATACTTTCCAAAGTTTCATGGAGCTTGGCCATAAGTTCGATACTAGGAACAATTTTCTTATACTCTCGTCTCTTCTCCTCGTCACCTGCTAGGATGTCATTGACATCACTATAAGTCATACGGAAACTTGTCTTGATAACAGTCTGTGTAATCGTATAATTACGAACACGACCATTTTTATCAATTTCCATAATAGCAGATTGAGTCAAGCGGTCCACTTGAGGGTTAAGAGAACAGATTCCGTTTGAGAGGCGCTCTGGCAGCATTGGAACTACACGGTCTGTCACATAGACAGAGGTCGCACGATTGAGAGCTTCCTTGTCAAGAGCAGAACCCTCTGTCACATAGTAGGAGACGTCGGCAATATGAACACCTAGTTCGATATTTCCATTTTTCAATGGTTTGATATGAACTGCGTCATCTAAGTCTTTTGCATCCGCTCCATCAATGGTAAAGGTAATTTGATCTCTTAAGTCCAGACGACCTTCCATATCCTTCTCTGATGGTGCATCCGGAACACTCTCCGCTTCTTTAAGAACAGCCTCTGGAAACTCAGATACAATATCCATTGATTCCAAGACCTCGAGGACATCAATCCCTGCATCTGTAGAATGTCCAACCACATCTAAGACACTGGCAACAAAGAAATCGTGTTTCTTACTTGGGTACTTATCAATAAAGACCTTGAGAACTTCTGTACCGTCTAATTGAATAGCTGGCTTCTTAACGTAGATTGGTTGACTAATCTTTTGATTTTTTGAACGGATATAACCCGCATACTTAGGCTTTTCCTCATCAAGAACAATTTGACCAACTACCGTCGTCAAACTGTGTTCTAAAATATCGATAATCTTTGCTTCAGCTGCAGTTCCTTTTTGGCGATCCGCAACCTTCTTGATTACAATTTCAACAGTATCGCCATCAATGGCATAGTTAACATCATTTTTCCCTACAAAAAGGTCATCTTCTTCCCCTTCTAGGCTTACAAAACCAAAGCCATTTTTGTGGGCATGAAAAGTTCCTTTAAGAGTAATCTCGTGTTTCTTCTTTTGGTCCAAGGTGAGACTACCATCTTCTTCAAAGCGAATTTGGTGCTTCCTTTCCATCAGCGACAAGGTTTTAATGAGCTCTCGAAAGTCCTTGGAACCATCCATTCCAAGAGCTTGAGCTAAGTCATTTACAGTGACTCGTCCCTTTTCTTTTAAATATTCTTTTATTCTATCTTTCATGTTTTCTTTCTAGATTGTTAAATTTTTTTGTGTAAAACCTTCTCAAACATCATTTAATACTCAATAAAAATCAAAGAGCAAACTAGAAAGCTAGGCGCAGGTTGCTCAAAACATCGTTTTGAGGTTGCAGATGGAAGCTGACGTGGTTTGAAGAGATTTTTGAAGAGTAAAAAATAAAAATAGGCAAAGACCTAGTCCCGCCCATTATTTTCTTATCTACTTGATAATACCGTCAATGCTAAGGCAATGGCTAGCCAGAAAAAGACTAAGATTCCTGTCAAACGTTGCATTACAGCTTCAAAACCACGCGCTTTGCTACGTTCAAACAAATCACCTGAGCTGGCATCAAATACATTGCTAGATTGATTTTTAGTTGGTTGCATAAAAATTGCAATCACAATCACAACAGATAATACTAATAAAATGGTTAATAATAGGTTATACATATCAAACTCCTTAAAATCCCTATTATTCTACCATAATTTCTACTTAGATTCAAGATGTAGAGTCACTTTTCTTTCTTTGGGACAATACTTTAAGACTTCAATCTTATCTGGATGTGTTTTGGAGTTCTTACTGGTTAGATAATTCATGCTGCCACAAGAGGAGCATTTTAGATTAATTTTTACACGCACTAGATTTTTGTATTTGATACTATTTTAATCTAAGATGACTTGAACAAACAATACCAAAATTCTCCTTCCTAACAAAGTTAATTTATAGACACATTTCATCAAGTAACTGAACTACCTGAGCTATCAGCTGTTCTTGATTTCCATTATTATCTAGACTGTGACTAGCCAGGCTAATTTTTCTTTCTAAACGCCATTGAGAGTTTAAACGGGATTCAGCTGCTTCTTTTGAAATTTGATCCCGTCTCATTAATCGCTCCAATTGAAGATCACGATTTACATAGACTAACCAAGTTTCGTCAAACCATGAAGCATAGTCCTGCTCAAAAAGCAGGGGAATATCCATGAAAAAGAGTGCTTCAGTCTGAGCCAACTGATTTCTTAATGCAGCTAACTCCTCACGAATAATCTCTCCTTGGGTTCTCTTAGACCATTCCTGCTCTTCGGGCTTTGAAAAAATAAGGCTAGCAAGAATAGGGCGATTCAGTTCACCATTTTCTAAAAGGATTTTCTCCCCAAAATGCTCCACTAAAATCTGAAATAATCGTCCACCTGGTTTTTGTAGTTGGTGCACAAGAGCATCCGCGTCAACGACTTCAAACCCTTTTTGTCTAAGAAAATTTGTAACAGTTGACTTCCCAGATGCAATGCCTCCAGTAATTCCAATGATTTTAGCCATTACTTCCTCCTTTGACACTTAGGACAAAAGTGGGTTCCTCGACCACCAAGTTGAATCTTTTCGATGATAGCTCCGCAACGCGAACAAGCTTGCCCCGTTTTGTCATAGACTTGATGAAATTCCTGCATGGTACCATCTTCTCCAAAAGCATTGGTATAGGTTCGGATAGTGGACCCGCCCTTTTCAACGGCCTGTCCTAAAACATTGATCGTTTCATCATGGACTTTTCTAGCCTCTTGGGAGCTTAAACTATTAGAGGTTCTAGAAGGATGGACTTTCGCTCTCCAAAGAACTTCATCAACATAGATATTTCCCAATCCTGCAACCAAAGTCTGGTCGAGAAGATGCGATTTGATTGGTTTTTTAGATTTTTTCAAGGCTAGTTTAAAACTCCCTAAATCAAAGTCTTGCTCAGTTGGTTCAGGGCCCAGTTTTTTTGATATAAAGTAAGAATCCAATAGTTCAGGAGCCAACAGTTCCAAGGTACCAAACTTACGGACATCCTCATAAACTAGAGTCCCACCATCTTCAAAATGAATCAAAACATGAGCGTGTTTACGTTCTGGAACTTGGTCTGGGTAATAAAAATACTTGCCTTCCATTCTCAAATGAGAGATTAGAACTTTGTCGGATAAATAGAAAAGTAAATACTTGCCACGACGTCCCATTGATTGAATGACTTGACCGTGTATTTCCTTCTGAAATTCATACAAATCAGTTTTAATCATCTTGGGGTAACGAATGTCAATGTTTGAAATCTTCTTCCCCAGAATCAATTTTTCCAGACCTCGCCGAACTGTTTCTACCTCAGGTAATTCAGGCATAGTCCCTCCTTCTCTAAAAACAAGAAGCAGGCTCCTGCCCACCTCTTCTTAATATTCTTTTTCGTTGTAACCAAAATCGGCAAGATCTAATTTCTTATCGCGCCAATTTTTCTTAACCTTAACCCACGTTTCTAGGAAGACCTTGTCTCCTAGCATGAGTTCGATATCTTTACGAGCCATGGTTCCAATCTTCTTGAGCATAGCGCCACCTTTACCGATGATAATCCCTTTTTGGCTGTCACGCTCGACCATAATGGTTGCTCGGATATGAACCTTGTCAGTCTCTTCATCTCGTTTCATAGAATCAACCACTACTGCAACTGAGTGTGGAATTTCCTCACGAGTTAAGTGTAACACTTTTTCACGAATCATCTCTGATACTAGGAAACGTTCTGGGTGATCGGTGATTTGATCTGACGGGAAATATTGGAAACCCTCTTCTAAGTTTTCGATCAAAATATCGATCAAACGCGAAACATTATTTCCTTGTAGAGCTGAAATCGGTACAATTTCCTTAAAGTCCATCTGACTACGGAAATCATCGATTTGAGCCAAGAGTTGGTCTGGGTGCACCTTGTCAATCTTGTTTACCACGAGAATGACTGGTACTTTAGCAGCCTTGAGGCGTTCGATGATCATATCGTCACCCTTCCCGCGTGGTTCATCTGCTGGAACCATAAAGAGAACTGTATCGACTTCACGAAGAGTGCTATAGGCAGACTCAACCATGAAGTCTCCAAGGGCTGTCTTTGGTTTGTGAATCCCTGGAGTATCAATAAAGACGATTTGTTCCTTATCCGTGGTGTAGATTCCCATAATCTTATTACGCGTTGTTTGCGCCTTATCACTCATGATGGCAATCTTTTGCCCCATGACATGATTCAAAAAAGTTGACTTCCCAACGTTTGGACGTCCTAAAATGGCTACGAAGCCTGATTTAAATGTCATAGTTACCTCTATAATGTTTAAAATAGCAAATCCCAAATCCTAGGGATGAAAATGATAAGTCCAGTCACTGCAGCAAATAAAGACACAACAAGAACTGCACCTGCAGCCATGTCTTTAGCCTTCTTTGCAAGCATATCGAAGTGATAATGGCTAGCCAAATCCACTACATTTTCAATAGCAGAATTCAAAATCTCAAAAGCAATTACTAAAAAAATGCTTAGTAGGAGAAAGAGCCATTCAATTTTGGAAACTTGAAAAACAATGCCTGCAAGTAGAACTAAGAGAGAAGTCACTGCATGCTTTCTCATATTACGCTCTTCTTTTATGGCAGTAAAAATACCTGTCAGGGCAAAATCTAAACTTGAGAGCAAGTCGCGATTCTTCCATTTTCGTTTATTGTCTTGTGAGTCCATAGGCTGTTAAAATTTCTTCTTGTAAACCGAACATCTCCGCTTCTTCTTCCGGAGTGTAGTGATCATAACCGTTTATGTGTAAAAAACCGTGCACAGCTAAAAAGCCCATTTCACGTTCGAAACTATGACCGTACTCTTCAGCTTGCTCATGCGCTTTATCAATTGAAATGAATAATTCGCCGATATAAGAATCAAATTCTGACATCATTTCTGCTAAGTCAGGATCTTCTGCCAAATCCTCTTCGTCAAAGGTAATCTCTAATTCAGGTTTGTATTCAAGGCTAATAACATCTGTTGGACGGTCAGTAGCACGAAACTCTAAATTGAGCTCATGACTGCGTTCATTGGTCACAAAAGTGACTGCCATCTCCTTGTCTTCTTTTCCAAGCTTTTTAGCAGCAAATTCCAAAATTTCTTGAGTTTGCTTTAAAATTTCTTTAGAAACCTGACCAGTTTCATCTACCATTTCAATATACATGCGTTTCTCGATTCTCTTTACTTGGCTTTATTATACCATATTTCTATGATTTTATTCTACCTTTTTGATATAATACTATGGAATACATTCATAAGGAGAGAACCATGTCATTTGATGGATTTTTTTTACACCACATGGTTGAGGAATTGCGAGCTGAACTACTAAACGGTCGCATTCAAAAAATTAATCAACCTTTTGATCAAGAATTGGTCTTACAAATCCGTAGCAATCGCCAAAGTCATCGTCTGCTCCTTTCTGCTCATCCTGTTTTTGGACGCATTCAGTTGACAGAAACGACCTTTGAAAACCCTGCTCAACCTTCTACCTTTATCATGGTTTTAAGGAAATATTTACAGGGTGCTGTTATCGAGTCTATCGAGCAGATTGAAAACGATCGAATCGTTGAAATCACTGTTTCTAACAAGAATGAGATTGGAGACGATATTCAAGCCACCCTCATCATTGAGATTATGGGTAAACATAGTAATATCCTTCTCGTAGATAAGTCTAGCAATAAAGTTCTTGAGGTGATCAAGCATATTGGTTTCTCTCAAAATAGTTACCGTACACTACTACCTGGTGCAACTTACATAGCCCCACCAAGCACAGACGCTCTCAATCCTTTTACCATTAAGGATGAAAAACTTTTTGAAATCCTACAAACACAGGAATTGACAGCTAAAAACCTTCAAAGCCTCTTTCAAGGTTTAGGCCGTGATACGGCAATTGAATTAGAGAATTTATTAACTGATGATAGGCTTTCCAATTTTCGTGACTTTTTTAAGCAAGAAACCAACCCATGCTTAACTGATAAGTCTTTTTCTTGTGTCCCTTTTTCAACTAAAATTGAAGGACATTTTTCAAGCTTATCTCAACTTCTTGATGTTTTTTACAAAGATAAGGCAGAACGTGATCGTGTCAAACAACAGGCTAGTGAACTCATTCGTCGTGTTGAAAATGAACTACAAAAAAATCGTCAAAAGCTTAAGAAGCAAGAAAAAGAACTGCTTGCTACTGAAAACGCTGAAGAGTTCCGACAAAAAGGCGAGTTACTAACGACTTTTCTACATCAAGTTCCAAATGACCAAGACCAAGTCGTCTTAGATAACTACTACACCAATCAGCCTATTACGATTTCTCTCGATAAGGCTTTAACACCAAACCAAAACGCTCAAAAATACTTCAAACGTTATCAGAAGTTAAAAGAGGCTGTTAAATATCTGACTGAATTAATCGAAGAAACAAAATCTACTATTCTCTATCTGGAAAGTGTAGAAACGGTACTCAACCAGGCTGGGCTAGATGAAATTGCTGAAATTCGTGAAGAATTAATTCAAACAGGCTTTATTAGAAGACACCAACGCGAAAAAATTCAAAAGCGTAAAAAGCCAGAGAAATATCTGGCTAGCGATGGGAAAACCATTATTCTCGTTGGACGAAACAATCTTCAAAACGAGGAATTAACCTTTAAGATTGCGAGGAAAGAAGAACTTTGGTTCCATGCTAAGGATATCCCAGGAAGCCACGTAGTCATCTCAGGCAATCTCAATCCTTCTGACGAAGTCAAGACGGATGCTGCAGAACTCGCAGCCTACTATTCGAAAGGACGTCTTTCTAATCTCGTTCAAGTGGATATGATTGAGGTTAAAAAACTCAATAAACCGACTGGTGGAAAACCTGGTTTTGTTACCTATACCGGTCAAAAAACTCTTCGTGTTACACCTGATTCCGAGAAAATTGAATCCATGAAGTTGTAATATCAGTCTTATTTTAAAAATATTATTACTTCACTTTTACACAAAAATAGGAGGGGAGCTCAATGCTACGGCATATTAAACCAACTATAACTATTATATTCGGAGCTGCTATCTTCGCCTTCGGACTTACTTATTTTGTTGTTCCACATCACTTGTTCGAAGGTGGAGCAACAGGGATAACCTTGATTACCTATTACCTCTTTAACATCCCTATTTCGCTGATGAATATCTTGATTAATATCCCTCTCTTCCTACTAGCTTGGAAAATATTTGGACTAAGATCACTATATTCCAGTCTACTTGGAACCATTGCCGTCTCCGTCTGGTTAGCTATCTTTGAGAAGATTCCTCTTCAGTTTAACCTTGAAGGAGATCTCGTTGTGGTTGCTTTAGTAGCTGGTGTCCTCCTAGGTGTTGGACTTGGTGTTATTTTCAACGCGGGTGGAACAACTGGTGGTACTGATATCGTCGCTCGTATCCTTAATAAATACACCAATATCTCTGTTGGAAAATTGCTTTTTGGACTTGATTTTCTGATTCTAATGTTGATTTTAATCATCTTCCAAGACCTACGTCTTGTAACCTATACTCTCTTATTTGACTTTATCGTTTCAAGAGTTATTGACCTAATCGGTGAGGGTGGATATGCTGGAAAAGGATTTATGATTATCACTCAAAAACCGATGGAATTAGCCGATAAAATTAACAAAGAACTCGGTCGTGGTGTTACCTTTATCTCAGGACAAGGCTACTATAGCCAAAAGGACTTAAAGATTATTTACTGTATTGTCGCAAGAAATGAAATCGTGAAGATGAAAGAAATGATTCATACAGTTGATCCGATGGCCTTTATCACTATCACGGAAGCTCACGAAATCCTTGGAGAAGGGTTTACTTTCCCAGCAAGAGACGATATTTCTTAACCTTAAAATAAAAAAGTAACTTCAATAGTTGAAGTTACTTTTTTTATTGTCATATCATCAATTATTTTTCTGCTGTAAGTGCAGCCATTGTGATGTAGTTGTATGGTTTATTGAAGTGTGGCAAGAAGAATAGGTCTGTCAATGCTAATTTGTCAATTGTAACGTGTTCTTGAATAGCAAGTGAGAACATGTGAATACCCATGCTAATTGCTGAATCACGAGATACCATTTGAGCACCAAGGATTTCACGGCTGTCTTTATCAAAGACAATCTTGATAGCTACTTCATAGTTGTCATGTTTCATAAATTCTGGTTTTTGAAGATCGTTGAATCCAGTTTCAGTTGCGTTGTAACCAGCAGCTTTTGCTTTTTCAAGTGTTAAACCAGTTGAAACCATGTGAAGACCATAGATTGAGATACCGTTTGATCCTTGAACACCGATTCCTTCAAGCTCATGTCCACAAGCATTGTAGGCACCTACGATACCAGTACGAACAGCGTTTGATGCAAGAGCGATGTAGCTAGTGTCTTTACGAGCGTTGTCATAAACAGTTGCACAGTCACCAACAGCATATACACCTGGGATAGATGTTTCTTGTTTCTTGTCTACAAGGAAAGCACCGTTACGGAAGAGTTCGATCTTACCATCAGCAAGTGCAGTGTTTGGACGGAAACCAACTGCAAGAACAACCATATCCACATCAAATGTTTCTTTGTCAGTGATCAAGCGTTCAACTTTTCCTTCACCTTCGATAGCTTTAACAGTTTGACCAAGTGCCAAACGGATGTTGTGGTCTTCCAAGTTTTTAGCCATCATTTGCGTGAAGTCTTTGTCATAGTATCCGTTCAATACAGTGTCAACGATATCAACAAGTACAACTTCTTTTCCAAGACGTTCGAAAGCTTCAGCAAGCTCAACACCGATGTAACCACCACCTACAACAGCGATACGCTCAAGGTGTTTGCTCTTGTCAGCAAGTTTGTTGATAACTTCTTCTGCGTTTTGGTACAACTTAACAAATTGAACATTTTCAAGAGTTGCTTTGAACTCACGGTTACCTTTAACGATTTCAACGCCTTCGATTGGTGGCAAGATTGGAGTTGAACCAGTAGCAAAAATCAATTTATCATAAGATTCTTTGTGTTCTTTACCTTCTACTTCTGCAGTTACAACTTTGTTGTCGTAGTCAATTGAAAGAACTGGTGAGTTCATGTAAACTTTAGCACCTTTCGCTTCCAATTTTTCTTTGTCAGAGTAGAACAAACCTTCAGGTCCGTCAATTTGTTCACCAATCCAAAGTGCCATTCCGCATCCAAGGAATGAAATGTTTGAGTTTTGGTCAAATACAACGATTTCGTTTTCGTTTCCAAAGTTGTCCAACATAGTGTTGATACATGCAGTTCCAGCGTGGTTAGCACCCACGACTACGATTTTACTCATAAGATAAATCCTACCTTTATTTTTTTATTTACCTCTCAAGTATACCATTATCTGTTAACGTTTTCAAGACTTTTGACTAGTTTGATGTTATTTAAGAAAGTTTTTGAAAGATATATCAACTTGTTTTCAAAGAGTTCTTATTGATTTGGAGCTGTTTTTATTTTTTTAAGCATATTTCTTGACTTTTTGTAAAAAATAATTTGTGAAAACGCTGACTTTATGATATTCTATTTATATGGAAATAAATTATAAATTTTAAATTTCTTATTCATTCAAGATTTGTAGCTATTTCCGAGTGATTTGAAGGGAGTTGATTCTTTGCCTCTTAGTTCATCATCTGAGCGATTAATGGGAACTACGATTACTATTTCCTTAGTACATGAACAAGCCGATAATCTTCTCCGTCAAGCTTTTGATTTGCTCAAGGAACTTGAATTCCGCTTCAATGCTAACAGTACTGAATCTGAATTAATGGAAATTAACTATCAGGCAGGTATTGCCCCAGTCAAAGTCCACCCTGATTTATTTGAACTGATTTCATTAGGTCTAAAACACAGTCTAGCACCTAATAGTCATCTCAATATTAGTATAGGACCTTTGGTTCAAACCTGGCGTATCGGTTTTTCCGATGCAAAGATTGCAAGCCCTGAAGAAATTGCTTCAGCCTTACCACTAATAGACCCTCATTTTATTAAACTCGATTCAGTCAATTCTACAGTTTTCCTAGAAAAAAAGGGAATGAAAATTGACTTAGGGTGTTTAGCAAAGGGGTACAGTGCAGATAAGGTTGCAGCTTTCTTAAAAGAAAACGGCGTCACTTCTGCTCTTATCAATCTTGGAGGAAACATCCTCACAATTGGGAACAACCAATCAAAAGATGGACGTCCGTGGCAAATCGGCATTCAAGATCCAAATAATCCACGCGGTAATCACCTGATGACCTTATCTATTACTGGAAAATCAGTGGTTACATCTGGGATTTATGAACGGCATCTTGAAATCAATGGCAAGGATTATCATCACATTTTCGATAGTGAAACAGGCTATCCTATTGAAACGGATCTAGCTAGTTTAACCATTATATCTGACCGCTCTGTTAACGGCGAGATATGGACCACACGATTATTTGGCGAACGTAGCGCCTCTATTATGTGGCAAGTCGAAAATATTGATGGTATCGAAGCCATCCTCATTGACAAAGATGGACATGTCGCCTGTTCATCTGGTATCCAACGATAAATAATTAATAATGCAAAAAGAGAAAGGAAAGCCCATGCTTAAACTTATTGCTATTGTAGGAACAAACTCAAAACGTTCCACAAACCGCCAACTGCTTCAATATATGCAGAAACACTTTGCTGACAAAGCAGAAATCGAATTGGTAGAAATTAAAGATCTGCCTGTATTTAACAAACCAGCTGACAAACAAATCCCAGCTGAAGCTACGGAAATCGCTGCTAAAATCGAAGCTGCTGATGGAGTTATTATCGGTACACCTGAATACGATCACTCAATCCCAGCTGTTCTTATGAGCGCTCTTGCTTGGATTTCATATGGTGTATTCCCGCTTTTGAACAAACCTGTCATGATTACAGGTGCTTCATATGGTACACTCGGTTCTTCACGTGCTCAATTGCAACTTCGTCAAATTCTTAATGCTCCTGAAATCAAAGCAAATGTTCTTCCAGATGAATTCTTGCTTTCACATTCTCTTCAAGCATTTGATCAAAATGGTGACTTGGTAGATCTTGATGTCATCAAGAAATTGGATGCCATCTTTGATGACTTCCGTATCTTTGTTAAAGTTACTGAGAAATTGCGTAACGCACAAGAGCTTCTTCGCAAAGATGCTGAAGATTTTGATTGGGAAAATTTGTAAGATAGGAGATCGAAAGAATGAAATTTGTTGGACTTGTTGGATCAAACTATGATCAATCATATAACCGCAAACTCTTGGAGTTCATCCGCCGTCAGTTTAAATTTAAATTTGAACTAGAAGTTTTGGAAATCGATGAAGTTCCAATGTTTAACCAAGACGAAAAATGGGACGACAGCTTCCAGTTGCGCCTTCTTTACAACAAAATTACTCGAGCTGATGGTGTGATTATTGCTACTCCAGAGCACAACCACACTATTTCTGCTTCACTTAAGTCAGTCCTTGAATGGCTTTCATACGAAGTTCATCCATTTGAAAACAAACCAGTTATGATTGTGGGTGCTTCATATTATGACCAAGGTACTTCACGTGCTCAAGTTCACCTTCGTAAAATTCTTGATGCACCAGGAGTAAATGCCTACACATTACCAGGTAATGAATTCCTTCTTGGAAAAGCTAAAGAAGCTTTTGATGCAAACGGAAATATTATTAACGAAGGAACTGTTAAATTCCTTGAAACTTGCTTAGATAACTTTGTCAAATACGTAGGAGTCGTATCTAATTTGAAAAAACCAAAACCAATTGAACCAGAAGACTTGGATTGTGGAAAACCAATTGCCACAACTATTACTGAAGTTGACCCTGATGATCCAGAATGGGTAGAAAAAGTTGCAGAAATTACAGGTGCTGTTTCAGGTGATACATACGTTAAACTTGACCATGGTATCCTTACAGTTAATCAAATCGATATGTTCTTGAAAGCTATGCCTTTTGAATTGACATATGCTGATGATAATAACCAATTCCTATACTACAACAACGCTCATCAAGATCCAGAAACAATGTTTGCGAAACGTGTACCACCTCAATCTGGCAGCCGTATGTCAACAGTTCACGGATCACTTCCACCTGCACGTATGAAGAACGTTGAGTGGGTTATTGGTACGCTTCGCAATGGAAACCAAGAATACGTACGTACAATTGTTCCTGGTTCTCCAGCAGGTGTTATCAATACTCACAACTACCAAGCTATGTACTATCCTGATGGATCATATGCTGGTATTAATGAAATTGTCTTTAACTTCCAACCATGGCTTGACTGGTACTTGAAAGAAACTGGTCAACGTTTGGTAGGCGGTAGCGGACCTTTCGCTCCTGCTGCAGGTCATGGTGATGCAGATGCTACTTCTGGCGCTTCTGACTCAGCCGATGGCGGCCACGGTGGTAGCGCAGATGCTACTTCTGGTGCTAGTAACTAATAACTAACAAAAAGGAACCATTTTGGGTTCCTTTTTTAAGAGACAACAAAACTCGGTTAGTGTATGCTAGCCGAGTTTTGTTTTATTTAACTTAGGAATTTGGATCGTCAAGACTTCTACCATGCAAGCCTTTTTCACGTTGTACCTGACGAAGCTTTTCCGGTGTCACGTCGTTTCCTTCCTCATCCACGATTTTAATTCCTTCAACATGGTGACGAACTGCTCGACGATATCCCTCAATGTATTCTTCACGAAGTTGGGCTTGTTCTACTTTTTCTTCCGCAGTCAAACCTTCTGTTTTTTTCTTTTTAGCAAGCTCATTAATACGAGCGATTTTTTCTGGTGTCATATTTGGACCTCCAATTTATTTTTATTTTGTATTGAGAAGATTGAAAGCAGCTACTGTTTTTGCTTTATTAACAAGTTCAGCAAGGATAGCTAAACGGTTGTTCTTCACATCAACATCTTCTGCCATAACCATGGTATTGTCAAAGAATGCATCAATTACTGGACTAAGAGCAAATAGTTGCGTTAATTTATCACTAGCTGAACCTTGCAATTCTAATCTTTCTACAGCTTGAGCTAGTTCTCTTTCTTGTTCATTTTCAAAGAGACTTGAATCAACTTTGACTGAACCATCTGCCTTTTCTGCTAAGTTAAAGGCACGAGAGAGAGATTCAACTGATGATTTGTAATCTTCAGTATTTGCAGCTTTGGTTAAAGCTTCTGCAGCTTCAATCATATCAGAAACAACAAAATTCGAACTTGCGAGAACAGCTTCTTTGATATCTTTTGCAGTAGAACCCATCATCTTATCAACACGAGCTTTAATGAAGTTAAGCACTTCTTCTTGATTATCATAAGTTATACTTTCAAATGATAAGGCATAAAGGCTCGCAATCAATTCGTCCATTGGAATCTTCCAACCAAAGTCTTCCAAGATTCGAACAATTCCTTGTGTTGCACGTCGAAGAGCATACGGGTCGTTTGAACCTGATGGAATCAAGCCAACCGAGAAGAAAGATAAGAGAGTATCTAATTTATCAGCTAGTGCAAGGATAGCACCAACTTTAGACTCAGGAAGGGCTCCATCAGCTGAGTCCGGTAGATAGTGTTCACGGATAGCTTTTGCCACTGCAGCATTTTCACCTGCGAGAAGAGCATATTTCTCACCCATGATCCCTTGAAGCTCATCAAATTCACCAACCATACCGGTTAAGAGGTCAAATTTATAAATGGCTGCAGCACGAGCAAGATCAATAGATTCATCAACTGATAGACCAGCTTTTTCAGCTAGCTGGATAGCAATTTGCCCTGTACGAATCATGTGTTCACGAAGAGAACCAATCTTTTCATGGAAGGTAACGTGTGAAAGTTTAGCAACTAAATCTTCAATCTTGAGTTTTTGGTCTTCACGCCAGAAGAATTCTCCATCTTCCAAACGAGCAACCAAAACTTTCTCATTTCCTCGAATGACATTTTCCAAGTGTTCAGCATTTCCGTTACGAACTGAAATGAAGTTTGGTTTTAGATTTCCTTCAAGATCACGGACTACAAAGTAGCGTTGATGAGTTTCCATTGAAGTAACCAAAACTTCTTCTGGAACCTCTAGGTATTTAGGGTCAAAATTACCAATAAAAGCAGTTGGATATTCAACCAGATTCAAAACTTCATTCAAAAGTCCCTCATCAACCTGAACTTGAACACCTTCTGATGCTTCAATAGCCTTGATTTGTTCACGAATCATATTTTCGCGTTCAATACTGTCAGCAATGACATAGACTTTTCGTAAATCCTCTTCGTAACTATCAGCATGACGAATTTCCACTTCATGTCCAAGGAAACGATGTCCACGGCTCACTCTGCCTGAATGAATATCTAAGAAGTCCATATCAAGAGCTTCATCATCCAAAAGGACTATCAAAGTATGGACAGGACGAATGTATTCAAAGGTATTATTTGCCCAGTGCATACTTACTGGGAAGCTAAGGCTAGCCAATACTTCTGGAATCCCTGTCAACACCTCCTCAGCAGGTTTTCCAGCTTCATGCTTGGTTACATAGACATATTCTTCACCTTTAATTTCACGGAATTCAATATCATCAACTGTCAAGCCTTTTCCACGGACGAATCCTTGAGCTGCTTTAGAAAAGTTCCCTTCTGCATCCAAGGCGATTTTCTTAGAAGGTCCTTTAAAATCTTCAGTCAAATCCGTTTGTTGGTCTGCTAAACCAAGTACACGAACAGCCAAACGACGTGGAGTTGAGAAAGTTTGAATGCCTTCATATGAAAGGCGGTTTTCATTCAAGAACGTTGCCATTTTTTCACCTAGTTGTTTTTCACTTGGTGTGACAACGTAGGCTGGTAACTCTTCGAGCCCTAATTCTACTAATAAGTTTTTTGTCATGTTTTTTCTCCGAAAAATATCTTTTTTTCCAGTTTGCCTTATGTGATTGGCACGCAAGCAACCGACTTCGTCGTTTCATTGCTAAAATTGGAGCCTAAGGTCTCCAATTTTGCCTGGTATCGTTAGTTTCTCTAACGATACCTTTATCACTGCGGCAACTGGTTCTGTAGGATTGCTCTATCAACCAATCCTATCTAATACACTCTTTATTCTTCCTCTTCTGCTAGGAGTTTTGCGCGTGTGGCTTCATCTAGAAGTGGGTAACCGAGTTTCTTGCGTTCTGCGACGAAGGTTTTGGCTACGACACGAGCCAAGTTACGGATACGGGCAATGTAGCCGGCACGTTCTGTAACAGATACGGCTCCACGCGCATCTAGCAAGTTGAAGGTATGTGAACATTTCAAAACGTAATCATAGGCTGGGTGAACAAGACCCAATTCCAGAGCACGTCCTGCTTCTTTTTCAAATTTCTCAAAGTTTTCAAGCAACATATCTTGGTCTGAAACTTCAAAGCTGTATTTTGAGTGCTCATATTCTGGTTGAAGGAAGATTTCTCCGTATTTAACACCTGGAGCCCACTCAATATCATAAACAGAATCTACTTCTTGGATGTAAGAAGCTAAACGCTCTAAACCATAAGTAACCTCAGCTGTAACAGGACCAGTTGCCAAGCCGCCGACTTGTTGGAAATAAGTGAACTGAGTGATTTCCATACCGTCCAACCATACTTCCCAACCAAGACCAGCTGATCCAGTTGATGGATTTTCCCAGTTATCTTCAACGAAGCGGATATCGTGTTCCAATGGATTAATTCCCAATTTTTCCAATGACTCGAGGTAGAGTTCCTGAATATTTGATGGTGATGGTTTCATAACCACTTGGAATTGATGGTGTTGGTAAAGACGATTTGGATTTTCCCCGTAACGACCATCTGCTGGACGACGAGATGGCTCTACATAAGCTGCGTTCCATGGTTCAGGACCAATAGCACGGAGGAAGGTATAAGGACTCATTGTTCCCGCACCTTTTTCGTTATCATAAGCCTGCATGAGCATACAACCCTGGTCATTCCAGTATTGCTGCAAGGTCAAAATAATTTCTTGGAAGGTTAATTTTTTGGACATGTTTTACTCCTTTTTTTAATTCTTGTGACTTTGGATACAAAAAAACCGTGTCTTTGCTCCTAAGTCAAGTGACCTAGGGGCGTCAAAAACGCGGTTCCACCCTAATTTATTACTTCATTATCTTTATTAAAATACCAAAAGCGCCACACTTATCTCTTAACCACCTGACTCCCACTGCCACAGGCTCGCTTAGGATCTCCTGATAAGATATTCTTTCTTGCCATCTATTATAACAAAAAGGATTTAAAAAGTAAATTTTTTTCATAAGGAATCTCTACCAATTCGTCTAAAATAGAAATACCAATTTAACGTCGTTCCCTTTCTTGCCCCTTTTTGAACAAAAAGAAAAACCGCTACTCCTAAGAATAGCGGTTTAATCATGTTTTTAAGCTACAAATGTAGTCGCTCTATTATTTAAGAGTAACTGAAGCTCCAGCTTCTTCCAATTTAGCTTTGATTTCTTCAGCTTCTGCAGTTGGAACGCCTTCTTTGATGACACCTGGTGCACCATCAACAAGTTCTTTAGCTTCTTTAAGTCCAAGACCAGTGATTTCACGTACAACTTTGATAACGCCAACTTTTTTGTCACCAGCAGCTGTCAATTCAACGTCAAATGAGTCTTTAGCAGCACCAGCGTCAGCAGCACCAGCTGCAGCAACAGCTACAGGAGCAGCTGCAGTTACACCAAATTCTTCTTCGATAGCTTTTACAAGGTCGTTCAATTCAAGGATTGAAGCTTCTTTAATTTCAGCAATAATGTTTTCAATGTTCAATGCCATTGTTATTTCCTCCAAATATGTTTAAATTTAATTTTGTTATCTTTTGTAGCTAGGCTACGCTGCGTAGCTTAAGATTAAGCTGCGTCTTCTTTGTTGTCTGCAACCGCTTTGACTGCAAGAGCAACGTTGCGCACTGGCGCTTGAAGTACAGAAAGGAGCATAGAAAGAAGTCCTTCGCGGTTTGGAAGAGTTGCAAGAGCAACGATTTCTTCTTTAGATGCGACAGCGCCTTCGATTGCACCACCTTTGATTTCAAGTGCGTCAGCGTTTTTAGCAAAGTCGTTCAAGATTTTCGCTGGTGCGATAACATCTTCGTTAGAAAATGCTACTGCAGATGGTCCAACAAAAACAGATGCAAGATCTTCAAGACCAGCTTTTTCAGCTGCACGACGTAAGATTGAGTTTTTAATAACTTTATACTCAACTTCGCTTCCACGAAGCTCACGACGAAGAACTGTATCTTGTTCAACTGTCAAACCACGAGCGTCAACAACGACGATTGATGCAGCAGCTTTCATTTTCTCAGCTACTACGTCAACTAGTTCCGCTTTCTTAGCAATAATTGCTTCACTCATTAGTGTGTTCACCTCCGTAATTATTTTGCTTGGGGAATTTTTCCAAAAGAAAAACGCGCCCAAACCTAGACACGAAAGTACAATACGCTTCTTTTTACATGATACGTTTTGTCCTCGGTAGGATATTTATGAGTCTTGCTCCCCTACTGTCTTAGGCAGTTTTTTCAAACCTTTTATAAGTATATCACAAGAATTCTATCAAAGCAAGTATTTTTTAAAAAAAATTGAGTTTTTTTCTCAATCTTACTGCCACTTAGAGAAGAATATTTAAATATTTTCTCAGTAAATGGAAAAGATTGGTACCAAGGTATTATAGATTAAGAGCGCATGAAAGATCAACATTAACACATGAAATATGAATGGAGTATTTTCCGTGATTTGAATGTCCTGATTAGATTTTTGACTGTCTAAGAAAAAAGTTAATGACAAGAAAAGTAGGATTATGCCATAAATAATGCTAATATGATAAAGAATGAGCCCTATGATACTGAAATAGAGGAAACCGAATATGGGTATCGAGAAAACAATCAGAGCTAAGGAACCAAATGCGATTCTTATTATCGAAATCATTAAGAAACTATAGGCTGTAAATGTAGTAAATTTAGATACTTGGAATCCTAATTTTTTCTGCTTAGATATGTAATGAATGATAAAAATTGGATAAAGAATATCTACCATCTTGACTCTCTATTCTTACTAAGATACTTTACTTTATTTTAACTATTTTTCCTTCAAAATTCAATTTCTATCTTGACGAATAATATTATTTAGTGTACTATACAACTGTATATACACATAAAAAGGAGTTATTATGAATACACAAAAGAAAACCCAATTCATGACCGTAACCGCATTATTGACAGCTATCGCTATCCTCATCCCCATAATCATGCCCTTTAAACTAGTTATCCCCCCGGCTTCTTACACACTAGGAAGTCACGTAGCCATTTTTATTGCTATGTTTCTCTCGCCATGGATGGCTATCTTTGTAATCGTAGCTTCAAGTATTGGCTTCCTTTTAGCGGGTTACCCAATTGTCATCGTCCTTCGAGCTCTCTCTCATATCTTCTTTGGTACTCTTGGAGCTTTCTATCTTCAAAAACATCCTCAAACCTTAGATAATCCTAAATCTTCTTTGATTTTTAACTTTGTACTCGGTTTAGTTCACGCTGTTGCTGAAGTGTTGGCTTGTATCATCTTTTACGCTAGTACAGGAACAGACCTAAAAAATATGTTCTATGTCTTGTTTGTATTAGTTGGCTTTGGTACAATTATTCATAGTATGATAGACTATTACCTAGCATTAGCTGTTTATAAAGCACTAAAAAAACGCCATTAAGAAAGAGACTATGACAAACAATAGGAAAGAAACCCTTTTACATCTTTTAAAAGAATCACAAAAACCTCTAAACGGCCAAAGTTTAGCAGAACATTTTCATGTCACTCGCCAGATTATTGTTCAGGACATTGCTGTTCTTCGTGCAGATGGTGCTCCTATCTTATCAACCAATCGTGGATATATCTATAAGGAAAGTAAATCAAATCCTTATGTACATAAACTTTTTAAAGTTAAACACAAAGAAGAAGATATGGAACAAGAACTCCTTGCCATTGTTGATAATGGTGGACGAGTTCAAAATATCCAGATAGATCATCCTGTTTACGGAGAAATCGAAACCCTCCTCAAACTAAGTTGCCGTAGGGATGTCGAGCATTTTTTAAACCAAGTCAAGACTTCAGATTTTCGACCTTTATCTGAATTAACAGATGGCGTCCATTATCATTTGATTGAAGCAGAAAATAAACAAGACCTCCTCTATATTGAGAAGGCCTTGGACCAGCTTGGTTATTTAGTAAAAGATTAGAATATTTTCTTTTCCCATCCATCTTCTGTACGATGACGATAGAAAAATTCTGACTTATCTGGAGCTTCCATCATCTCCATCAAAGATAACATATCATAGGCCAGATCCAAATTTGGAATCTGGTCTTTTTGTACCCAGGACACTTCTCCTTCTTCAGAAGATTGGAGAGTGCCCGTAAATTCAGTCGCCTTGTAACAAAAGACAATGTAGCGCTCACCTGTATCTAGCGGCCAATTTTTTATGCCGACAAGTTGAGGATTTTGAATTGTCAGACCTGTTTCCTCGTATATCTCACGAATAACAGATTCAGCAAAAGCCTCTCCGTCTTCGACATGTCCTCCTGGAAAGGCATAGCCAGACCAGTAGTTGGTTTCAGGTGATCGATACTGCATAACCACGCGCTGATTTTCAAGGTCTTCAACCAGGCAAATATTAGTTAAAATGGTTAATTGTGCTCTAGACATAGGACTCACTTTCTAATGTTTAATTTTTTTCTACATACTTAACTTTAGATTTCATAATCAAAGGATTAATCCAGTCATGATATTCATGAATTTCATTGAGTAAGAATCCTCTGTTGATTCTGATTTCATTTTTTTCCTTAATCACATAGTAGTCTAAATTGATAGGCATAGATGAATCTGGAACCGTGGAGAAAAATAAAAATATCATAAACCAGATTATGAGAGCAACGAATCCACTGAGAGCTTGAAAAATCAGATGATGCCATTGAAAGATTCTAGATTTATAAAAGATAGTCCACGGATGGATAAATAAGGTCAAGCAAAGACCAAAGAACCAGAGATTCCACAAGACTGGTGTAAAGGCTAAACCAAAGAGGCCTAAGATAAAATGAATCAGTACAAATACCAGGCACAAAAGATAAATAAACCTAAATACAGTTAGATGTTTCGTCATGATTAACTCCTTTTCTTTTCAATATATTTCATTACTAGAGTTATAATAAATGCCAAACTGAAAAAGATCAGATAGGTTGCTATAGGAAACCAAATATAGCGGCGATCTAGGGATAAGAGAGATGGTAAAATTCCTTTACTATTTTTCCCACCAATCCCAATAAAGAGATGAACTATTAAACCGATACTATTAAGATAAATAAATAAATCTACAAATCTTTTTATTGTCATCCTTGCCCCAGATAAGTCTAGGAACCAATAGTCAAATAACTGATATACCAGACAAAAAAGATTTATATATAGTGGAAAACTATAGTTGATATCTCTGTATGGCGAAGGAATAGGAAGACTTTCAAAAATTAGATTCAAACTTAGTCCTATTGCTAGGATAAGACCGAGGATCAAGAAGAATCCTAAAAATTTATGAGAATCTAGCCAAAGATGAAAACTTTCTCTCCTCGAGAGATTCTTTTTTGTATTTGAATTTCTTTTATTCTTTTTCATTTGAGTGAATTTTCCTTATTTTCTTTTTTCCCTTTTTTCTTTTCAATATACTTGGAAATTAAAATAATCAACATAGCTACAAAAAAGAAGATTACATAGGTAAGAATAGGAAACCAGATGTAGCGGGGATCTAACGTTAGCAGAGGAGAAATACTCTTTCTATTTCGACCCATTATTCCAAAAATAAGTGAAACAACAAACCTACTCCATTTAGGTACAAGAATGGATTTGCAAAATCTTGAACTCTAGTCATTCCATCGAAATTATCTCTAAAAATACCCTGATAAAGTATATTCACTAAGAATACTAGATTCATAATAAGTGGAAAGACATAATTGAGGTTTTGATATGGTTTTGGAACAAAAGTTGTCCCAAGCAACAAATAAAGTAACCCGATAGCTGAGAACCAAAATACACTACTATCTAATAGAAAAGCTATTTTTGAATGCTGTAACAACCACAATTTTACTTTATCCAGCCAGCTTATTTTTTGATTCGGCTTATAGTGTTTTTTTGATTTTTTTCTCTTTTTTACTATCTTGTTTCATGATAGTTTTTTAACTTCTCCTGCTACTTTTTGGAGATACTCTTCACGCATACTTGCTGTATTCACATCCCGTCCAACTTCACCTAGTACGCACACGCGCTTAGTTTTAATTCCACAATGATTCAAGACCGCATTTTTCAAAACAGAGATGCCATAGCTATCTGGAATGTTGATAGGACCTGAAAAGATTTTATACCACCAAGTAGGCGCCATGGAGGTAGCATAGATACTTGCTGTTTTCCCTTTTAATAACTTTTTAAACTGCCTGCCTCTGAGGTAATTCCAGATAAAACTCCCCTGATCATTAGCAGAGTAGGCAATTCCTGGTGTAAAGACACGATCAATCCAACCTTTCATAAGGCTCGGCATACTACTCCACCAGATGGGATAAACAAAGATCAGGTGATCCGCCCACTGGATTAATTCTTGGGAACGAAGGATAAAAGAATCTTCTTCCATACGTTTTCGATAGCCATAACGTAAAACAGGATCAAAGTCCTCTTCATTAAGGTTGATGACTTCAAGCTCATGGCGACCTGAGTCAATATTTTCTACAATGGTTTGAAAAATAGCCTGACAGTAACTTTCCCTATCAGGGTGCCCATTAATGACTAAAATTTTCATGAGTTTTCTCCTATCTAATCCAACGCTTTGACTTCCAACATCATATCACGAATCTGAGCTGCGAGTTCAAAGTCAAGCACTTCGACGGCTTCTTGCATTTGTTTTTCCAGTTTCTTGACTAGTTCTTTGCGCTCCTGCTTGTTGAGGCTATTGATATCAACTTCCTTGTCCTCTTCTTTAGCCACAGTTTTTGTGACAGAGATAAGGTCTCGGATTTCCTTCTTAATAGTTTGTGGGACAATGCCGTGTTCTTCATTATAGGCCATCTGAATTTTACGACGACGAGCTGTTTCATCGATGGCTTTTTGCATAGATTGAGTCATAGTATCAGCATACATAATGACATGACCTTCACTATTACGGGCAGCACGACCAATGGTCTGAATTAATCCGCGTTCGTTTCGGAGGAAGCCTTCCTTGTCGGCATCAAGAATAGCAACTAGACTGACTTCAGGTACGTCAATCCCTTCACGAAGGAGGTTAATCCCGACTAAGACATCAAAGACACCTAATCGTAAATCTCGGATAATCTCTGTCCGCTCTAAAGTCTTAATATCCGAGTGCATGTATTTGACTTTGATCCCCATTTCCTTGAAGTAATCGGTCAAGTCTTCTGCCATTTTCTTGGTCAAGGTTGTAATAAAGGTACGCTCGTTCTTTTCAACACGAGCATTAATTTCACCAAGCAAGTCATCAATCTGTCCCATGGTTGGGCGCACTTCCACTTCTGGATCCAAAAGACCTGTTGGACGGATGATTTGCTCAATCACGGTGTCCGTTTGTTCCATCTCATAATCTCCAGGTGTCGCTGATACATAGACAATCTGGTGAACATGACTTTCAAACTCTTCCCGACGAAGAGGACGGTTGTCTAGAGCAGAAGGTAAACGGAAACCATAATTAACCAACATTTCCTTACGAGAACGGTCTCCATTATACATCCCCTTGATTTGTCCCATGGTCATGTGGCTCTCATCTATCATAATCAAAAAATCATCAGGGAAGAAATCAAGAAGCGTATACGGAGGCTCTCCTTCGCTTCGTCCATCCATGTGACGGGAGTAGTTTTCGACACCATTTGTATAACCCATTTCACGGAGCATCTCAATATCATACTCAGTACGCTGTTTCAAACGCTGGGCTTCAAGGAGCTTACCTTCCTTCTCAAAGAGAGCTAACTGCTCCTCCAACTCAGCCTGGATCTTAGCAATCGCTACTTCCATGTGGTCATCATTGGTCACAAAGTGAGTGGCCGGGAAAATTGCTAAATGGTCCACTTCACCAAGAACTTGCCCTGTCAAAGCTTCGACTTCACGAATACGGTCAATCTCATCCCCGAAAAACTCTACACGAAAGGCATGCTCGTCACGAGAGGCTGGGAAAATCTCCACCACATCCCCACGGACTCGGAATCTCCCCCGTTGAAAGTCGATGTCATTGCGCTCAAACTGGATATCTACTAAGTCGTTCAGCAGTTTATCTCGAGAAATCTCAAGACCCGGACGCAAACTTACCACACTATCAGCATATTCCTTTGGAGAACCCAAACCATAGATACAAGAAACTGATGCCACAATGATAACATCATTACGCTCCAACAAAGCTGATGTTGCTGAGTGGCGTAATTTATCAATCTCGTCATTGACCGAGCTATCTTTTTCGATGTAGGTATCACTCGATGGGACATAGGCTTCTGGTTGGTAATAATCATAATAAGAAACGAAATACTCAACCGCATTCTCTGGGAAAAATTCCTTGAACTCCCCATAGAGCTGGCCTGCTAGTGTCTTATTGTGGGCAATGACCAAGGTTGGCTTATTAACTTGCGCAATCACTTGACTCATGGTATAGGTTTTCCCTGTACCAGTCGCCCCCATTAAAATTTGAGCCTTTTCTCCACCCTCGATATTATCCACCAACTGCTCAATGGCCTGTGGTTGATCCCCTGACGGTTGGTATTTGGATACAAGTTTAAATTTGTTGTCTGTAATTCTATTTATCATAATAGCCTCATACACATTTTCTATCCTTCTATTTTACCATAAAAAGGGAAGAGTTTCTGTTTCTCAACAGACTACCTCATCTTATTATATGTTATATCTTCTGACATAGAAATATAAAATATTTGCCGGATACAATTTTTTCTGCTATAATTTGAAAATACCCTGAAAGGAGACATCACATGAAGAAAAAAATTCTAGCTTGTTTGCTTATTTTATTTCCTATTGTTTCATTAGGACTAGTAAAAGCTGATACTGAGAAAACAAAGTATATCATTGCCAGTGACTCGTCATTTGCACCATTTGTTTTCCAAGACTCAAGCAACCAATACACTGGTATCGATATGGATCTAATCAAGGCAATCGCTGAAGACCAAGGCTTTGAAATTGAAATTACCAACCCTGGTTTTGATGCTGCTATCAATGCGGTTCAATCTGGACAAGCAGACGGTATCATTGCAGGTATGTCAGTGACGGATGCTCGTAAAGAAACATTTGATTTCTCTGACTCTTACTATACAGCAAACACCATTCTCGGTGTGAAAGAATCAAGTACCATTTCTTCTTATGAAGATTTGAACGGTAAAACTGTAGGTGTGAAAAACGGTACTGCTTCACAAACCTTCCTAACAGAGAATCAAAGCAAATATGGTTATAAAATCAAAACTTTTTCCGATGCTGCTTCTATGTATGATAGTTTAAATGCCGGTTCAATAGATGCCGTTATGGACGACGAACCTGTTATTAAATACTCTATCAGTCAAGGACAAAAACTAAAAACACCAATCGCAGGTACACCAATTGGCGAAACTGCCTTTGCTGTTAAAAAAGGAAGTAATCCAGAATTGCTAGAGAAGTTCAATAAAGGACTTGCAAATCTTAAGGCAAATGGAGAATTCCAAAAGATTCTTAATAAATATTTAGCTAGCGATTCTACTACCACAACTTCAACTGCTGATGAAACAACTATTTGGGGCTTGTTGAAAAATAACTACAAACAACTCCTTAGCGGCCTTGGAATTACTCTTGCCTTAGCCCTTGTTTCATTTGCCATCGCTATTTTCATCGGAATTATCTTTGGTATGTTTAGCGTCAGCCCATATAAATCACTTCGTTTGATTTCAGAGATTTTTGTTGACGTGATCCGTGGTATTCCATTGATGATTCTTGCAGCATTTATTTTCTGGGGAATTCCTAACTTTATCGAATCTCTTACAGGTCAACAAAGTCCAATCAACGACTTTGTCGCTGGTACAATTGCCCTCTCCCTAAACTCAGCAGCTTACATCGCTGAAATTGTTCGTGGTGGTATTAAGGCCGTTCCTGTTGGACAAATGGAAGCTAGTCGAAGTCTTGGTATTTCATATGGAAAAACCATGCGTAAGATTGTCTTGCCTCAAGCAACCAAACTCATGCTTCCAAACTTCGTTAACCAATTTGTTATCGCATTGAAAGATACAACGATCGTATCTGCAATCGGTCTTGTAGAACTCTTCCAAACTGGTAAAATTATCATTGCTCGTAATTACCAAAGTTTCAAAATGTATGCAATTCTCGCAGTCTTTTACCTTGTGATTATCACTCTTCTAACTAGACTAGCAAAACGCTTAGAAAAGAGGATTCAATAATGGCAAAATTAAAAATTGATGTCGATAATTTACATAAACAATATGGAAAAAACAAGGTTCTAAAAGGAATCTCTGTAAAATTCTACGAAGGTGATGTTGTTTGTATCATCGGTCCTTCTGGTTCAGGTAAGTCAACTTTCTTGCGTAGCTTGAATCTCCTTGAGGAAGGTACAAAAGGTCATATTACTGTTAATGGTTATGATTTGACGGATAAAGCAACCAATGTAGACCATGTTCGTGAAAATGTAGGAATGGTGTTCCAGCACTTCAATCTCTTTCCACATATGACTGTCTTGGAAAATATCACTTTTGCACCTATCGAGCATAAGTTATTAACCAAACCAGAAGCTGAAAAATTAGGCATGGAACTTCTTGAAAAGGTTGGACTTGCTGACAAGGCCAATGCTAATCCTGATAGTTTGTCTGGCGGACAAAAACAACGTGTGGCTATCGCTCGAGGTTTGGCTATGAATCCAGATATCATGCTCTTTGACGAACCAACTTCTGCCCTTGACCCTGAGATGGTAGGAGACGTTCTTAACGTTATGAAGGAATTGGCTGAACAAGGTATGACCATGATTATCGTAACTCACGAGATGGGATTTGCTCGTAAGGTTGCCAATCGTGTTATCTTTACTGCAGACGGTGAATTCCTAGAAGACGGTACCCCTGATCAAATCTTTGACAACCCACAACACCCTCGTCTAAAAGAATTTTTGGACAAGGTTCTCAACGCTTAAAAAAACTGCAAGTTTTCCCTTGCAGTTTTTTTCTTACTTGAATTGGAATTTTGGATTTTTTAGAAAATTATGATAAAATAAAGGGTATGAAAATGGGGTTTTCCCATGCCTAGCTAGACTAGGAAACAAAATAGAAATTAGGTAGCTGGATGTCATCTAAAGTTATTGTTACAATTTTCGGTGCTAGTGGAGATTTAGCTAAACGCAAGCTCTACCCTTCACTCTTTAGACTTTATAAATCAGGTAATCTTTCTGATCATTTTGCTGTTATTGGAACTGCTCGTAGACCTTGGAGTAAAGAGTATTTCGAATCTGTTGTTGTCGAATCTATTTTGGACTTGGCAGATTGCGCAGAAGAAGCTCAAGCATTTGCTAGTCATTTTTACTATCAAAGTCACGATGTTAATGATACTGAGCACTACATCGAACTACGCAAGCTTCAGGCTGAATTAAACGAAAAATATCAGACTGAGCACAACAAACTCTTCTTCCTCTCAATGGCACCTCAGTTCTTTGGTACCATTGCTAAACACCTCAAGTCTGAGCAAATCGTTGACGGTAAAGGCTTTGAACGTTTGATTGTTGAGAAACCTTTCGGTACGGATTATGAAACTGCAAGCAAACTAAACGAAGAGCTTCTAGCTACTTTTAACGAAGAGCAAATCTATCGTATCGATCACTATCTTGGTAAGGAAATGATTCAAAGCATTTTTGCTATTCGATTTGCCAACATGATTTTTGAAAATGTTTGGAATCGTGAGCACATCGATAATGTCCAAATTACCTTTGCAGAACGTCTAGGTGTTGAAGAGCGTGGTGGCTACTATGATGAGTCTGGTGCCCTTCGAGACATGGTTCAAAACCACACACTTCAGCTTCTGTCACTCCTTGCTATGGATAAGCCTGCAAGCTTTACAAAGGATGACATTCGCGCAGAGAAAATCAAGGTCTTCAAGAACCTTTACCACCCTACAGATGAGGAACTTAAAGAGCACTTCATCCGTGGGCAATACCGTTCTGGTAAAGTTGATGGCATGAAATACATTTCTTACCGCAGCGAACCAAATGTCAACCCAGAATCAATGACAGAAACCTTCGCTTCAGGTGCCTTCTTTGTAGATACCAATCGCTTCCGAGATGTACCTTTCTTCTTCCGTACAGGTAAACGCCTAACTGAAAAAGGAACACACGTAAACATCGTCTTCAAACAAATGGATTCAATCTTTGGAGAACCACTAGCACCGAATGTGCTTACCATCTACATCCAACCGACGGAAGGATTCTCTCTTAGCCTTAACGGTAAGAAGGTAGGGGAAGAGTTTAGCCTCGCACCAAATTCGCTTGACTATCGAACAGATGCGACTGCAACAGGTGCTTCACCTGACCCATATGAAAAACTAATCTATGATGTTTTGAACAATAACTCAACAAACTTTAGCCACTGGGATGAAGTGAGTGCATCATGGAAATTGATTGACCGTATCGAGAAGCTTTGGGCTGAAAACGGTGCTCCACTTCATGACTACAAGGCTGGTACAATGGGACCTCAGGCTAGTTTTGATCTCCTTGAAAAATACGGAGCCAAATGGACATGGCAACCAGATATCGCCTATCGTAAAGATGGTCGTTTAGAATAATCAAAAACAATCCTGCAAGAATTCTTGCAGGATTTTCTTTTATATCAAACCTTCTAGAAGGCCCTTCATAAAGTTTTCAGAGTTAAACTCACCGATATCATCAATTTTTTCACCAAAACCAATTAGCTTAACAGGGATATTGAGTTCCTCACGGATAGCAAGAACAACCCCACCTCGAGCAGTTCCATCAATCTTGGTTAAGACAATCCCTGTAACAGGAGTAATTTTTGAGAATTCTTTAGCTTGTACAAGAGCATTTTGACCAGTTGAGGCATCAAGAGCTAGGAAGGTTTCATGAGGTGCTTCTGGCACTACGCGTTTGATGATACGACCAATCTTTTCCAATTCTGCCATTAAGTTTTCTTTGTTTTGCAGACGGCCTGCTGTATCAATCATGAGAATATCAATGCCTTCTGCTACTGCTCGTTCCATCCCATCAAAGACAACGCTGGCTGGATCTGCCTTCTCAGGGCCAGTAACGACAGGAACATCTACACGACGTCCCCATTCTGCTAACTGAGCAACCGCACCCGCACGGAAGGTATCAGCAGCAACAAGCATAACCTTTTTACCAGCTTTTTTGTATCGATTAGCTAATTTACCAATTGAAGTTGTTTTCCCGACTCCATTAACTCCAACAAAAAGCATAACCGTTAATCCATCTTGGAAGTTAATATTTTCATTATAAATGCCGTCCTTTTCGTATAGCTCCACCAATTTTTCGATGATAACACGACGAAGGGCATCAGGTTTCTTAGCATTCTCAAGCTTGGCTTCATAACGCAATTCTTCCGTAAGATTTGAAGCCACCTGCACACCAACGTCACTCATGATGAGTAGCTCTTCTAGTTCCTCAAAGAAATCTTCATCGACTGAGCGGAAATTTGCAAAGAAAGCATTCAAACGGGCACCGAATCCAGTACGCGTTTTCTTAAGACTGCGGTCATATTTTTCTTGTTCAGTCTCTTGGACTTGAGAAGTTTCTTCGATTGCTTGGTTTGCTTCCTCTTCTTCAAAAAACTCTGTTTCTGCTTCGTCAGATTGAGGCTGAACAATTTCTGCCTCGCCACTATCTTTTGAAGTTGCTTCTTCAACATGAGTCAATTCCTCTTGAGGACTATCTGCCTCTTGGACTTGATTTAACCCTTCTTGAGAAACCTTCGCTTCGTCAACTGGTTCGACAATAGTTTCTTCGTCAACCTCTGCTTCAATTAATCCTTCATCATTTTCTTCGACTACGACAGTCCCATCTTGCTCTTTGACTTCGATATTTTCAGATTCCAGCGTCTCAGTTTGCTCGCTATTATCCGATAAATCAATGTTTTCTAGAGCTTCTTTGACAATATCTTCGATTTTAGGTTCTTCTATTTTTCCAAATAAACGGTCAAATAATCCCATTCTTTAGTTCTCCTTCAATACATATTTTTCAATTGCCCAGGCGACAGCTTCTTCGTCATTAGTCATTGGTGTTACCACATTTGCCACAGCCTTAACTGCTGGCACAGCATTTTGCATAGCGACACCGAGACCGGCCCACTCAATCATCGAAAGGTCATTAGCCTCATCTCCACAAGCCATAACCTGACTTCGGTCAATTCCCAGGTGTTCAATCAGTTTAGATAATCCTGTCGCCTTATGAACATTCTTTGGTGACCATTCTAGCAAGAGTTCACGTGATTTAAAAATCTCATACTGGTCGTATAATTCTGGTGAAATCTTTTGAATAGCCGCATCCAAAGGTTCCTGAGGAAAGGCAGTCACACATTTATTGTATGTTACCTGACTAGACAAATCTTCAAAAGCAGTTGGAACAAAAGTTAGAGCCGGGTTAAACTGAGCGTATAAACTTTCTTGGTCAGACTGAATCTGGTAAACTGTTCCTTCTGAAATTGCATCTAAGGGGATTCCTAATTTTTCAGTTTCTTCATAAATACGTGTCACATCATCAATTGAAAAGACTGTCTTATCAAGAATCTCACCTGTATTTTTCTGAACCAATCCACCGTTGAATGTGATAGTATATTCATCCTCATGGCCGTCTGTTCCAAGCTCTTTAAGAAAGAAATCCATGGCCTTGAGAGGACGTCCAGTTGTTAGGACTACCTTGACCCCTTGTTCACGCGCAGCCTTTAAAGTTGCCTTGGTACGATCAGTCAATTTCTTGTCTGTCGTCAGCAAGGTTCCATCCAAGTCTAGGGCAATTAATTTAATATCTGCCATTATAACCCCTCCATATAAGCGATAACTGATTGGTCCTTATGGTGACCGATAACTGTTTCGGCAAGTTCCAAAATCTCTGGACGAGCATTTTCAGGTGCGACTGGGTGCCCTACAACCTGCATCATATGAAGGTCATTGAGGTTATCTCCAAAAGCCATCACTTGGTCCATATCCAGATTTAACTTTTTAGCTAATTCGACAATCGCAACTCCCTTGTCCACATAATCAAGAACAATATCAATGGATTCAAAACCTGTCGTCATTGCCTTAACACCAGGAACATGTTCATTAACCCAAGCTTCGCCAGCTTCTACTGTTTGTTCTGTAAAATTAGTTGTGAATTTGAAAATCTCATCGGTAATATCTTCTAGACTAGCTACTTTTTGAATATTCTCATTGTAATGATGACTAAACATGAGATAGGTTTCATCTACAGTATCTAAAACATAGCAAGCTTTCTTACCAGTCAAGAGCATCTTCTTTTCATCAAAATAAGGTGAAGCCTTTAGCTTTTCAAAAGTTGATAGGTAAAAATCTCTAGGCATGGTTGCTTCATAGAGGTCTTGTCCATGAAAACGAACGAGACTCCCATTTTCGGCGATAAAAATAATCTCATCTTTGACATCCGCAAAATGTTTCTCTAAAGACAAAAGACCACGTCCTGATGCTACAGCAAAGTAAATTCCTTTTTCTTTATAAGAATGGAGGAGCTTTTTTAAGCGCTCCATATCAAATTGGCCAGCTTCATCCAAAAAAGTCCCGTCCATATCAGTTGCGACTAGTTTAATCATAAATACTTCTATTCTCCAGTTGTAAATCTATCTTCTATTATACCATAGAAAAAGTAAAAAAAGACGCGCTGAATTGACACGTCTTTGTCTTCTATAAATAATCCCGTAGGGCCAATTTAAAGGCCAGGCTGATTTGCTTACTTTCTTTTATATCCAACCTCTCAACTCTTTTCTTCCAAAGTTCTTGATTGAAGTCTATTCTGAGAGTTCATCAGCTATTGCGTAAAAATTATCAATCTTTGGCTGAGATACATTTGTCACAATCATAAATAGCATATAGTTCTTGACATATAATCTTGCATATGAAAAAATACTTGTTGGAGGTTAATAATATGACTGAAAAAATCAAAAACTGGGTTAATATTTGCGTTTTGAAAAATCAAGAAATTTTATTACTTAATAGACAACACGATAATTTTCCTGGCTGGATTCCACCGGGGGGAAAAGTTGAATTCCCTGAAAGTTTTTTTGAAGCTGCATTACGGGAACTTAAGGAAGAGACTGGACTCACTGCATTAAATCTTGAATTAAAAGGAATTTCAGGCTTTACTAATTCAATTGGTAATGAGAGATTTGTCTTCTATGACTTTTTATGTACTCAGTTTACTGGTGAACTAAGTACATCTTCTGAAGGTGAGCCAAAATGGTGGAATCTAAAAGATATTGATAAAATACCAATGCAAGATGAAATAAGAAAAAGGCTACCACTTTATTTAAGAAAAGGAAGCTTTGAAAGTATTAACTATTGGGATGATAATAAGAAATGCATTAGTGAAAACAAAACAATTTTATTTGACTAATATTCTCTACGGTATAATCAAATGCAAAATTCTCAATCCATTAGTAATTTTTGTATAATTCAGTACTCAATACAATCTGTCTTTAATAACATATAGTTTAGAGTTTTACAAAATAATGGTATCTAATAAAAATCATCTAATCTGACAATTTTTTCTTGTATCTATTGATAGCTAAAAAGCCTTGGAAACAGTTTATTCCAAGGCTTTCTCTATATTCTATTGTATCTATAGAGCCAATTATTATTTTTATTATAAATATAATCCCCTTTCCACACTTTCCTGAATCAAATCTTCCGTCAGTTTCCATAATTCTTCTGATTCACTTTTTATGAACTTTTTCTTTTCTAATACCATGTCTGCACTGATATTATCAGGGTTATAATTTAATTCTGACACTTCTAAGTGATTTATCAGTGGTACCAATGCATCAATCACTCTTGCATATCTTGCTTCAGCGCTCTGCCCTTTTTCAAATTCCAACCACAAATTTTTCATATTCAAATATTTCTCTTCTTGAAGGAGGCTCATTGTTTTTTCTATAGATTCTAACTCTCTATCATGAGAATGAACCTTTTTTTCATCATCAAAAACCCAAGTATCTCCGGCATAAATCTCACCTAAATCATGAATCAATAACATAGAAATAACTTTTTCCATTTTTAACTTTTCAGGATAATAATCTTGAAGAACTATAGCAGCTATAGCACCTTGCCAAGAATGCTCGGCACTATTTTCAAATCTTCCATCAAGAGTTCTATTAAATCTTGTTACTGACTTTAACTTCTCTATTTCTTTAATAAAATCGACTGAATTCTTTAAATTACTCATTGTAGCTCCTATCTTATTTAAAATTTTAGATATAATACCAAAAAATATTAATTTCATCAAATATTTCCCGTATTTGCAAAAAAAAATAAAATAGCGCCTAATCCATACGAGATTAGACGCTTGATTAAACTTGTAATTTATAAAATATTTATCAATCGAGTGATTGAACTTTCCTACCATCAATCAATTCCAAGTCTTTTTATCCATATTTGGCAAAGAGAGCTTAAACTTAATAATACAGAGTCGAATTACAAAACCGACAATTGAGAGAATGATAAAAGCAGTGATTCTTGGAAAGTGAAGGACAAAGGCCAACCAGTAATAAATAACGCCAATTACAAAAGATAAAAGGGCATAGATGTCCTCTTTTAGAACACTTGGGACTTCATTAATCAAGAGGTCTCGGATAATACCACCGCCAGCACCTGTTAAACAGGCCAAAATCCCTGCAGACATCAAGTTCAATTTACTATCAGCTAAGGCGGTAGCTCCAATCAAGGAAAAGATGATTAAGCCAATCGAATCAAAGATGAGATAGGCTTCTCTCAGCCACTTATAGAATTTTTTTTCTTGACTAGCATTGGCTTGTTTTGATGTCACAAAGGCATACATAATAACAGCTACAAGAATAGAGACATAAATCGGTCCAGGATCTGCGAGAGCGGAAGGAAAACGGCTGATAATAGAATCTCTTAAAATCCCTCCACCTACTGCGGTTACAATAGCCAATAAACTAATCCCAAAAATATCTAAACGTTTACCAAATCCTTTGATGGCTCCTGACGCTGCAAAAGCTATTGTCCCAATATAATTACAAACCATTAGGAATAGATCAAAATCCATATAAGCTCCTCAAATTATTTTTGTAACCCTTCTGACTTCTTAAAGGTCATTCTAAATGCTTAGCTTGAAAGTTTGTAACGAGCACTGACTAAGCATCCATATTCTCTAAATCTTTTAGTTTGACAGAGACAATCTTAGATACACCAGATTCTTGCATGGTTACTCCATAGATAGAATCTGCAGCTGCCATTGTACCCTTACGGTGGGTAACAACGATAAACTGGCTATCCTTATCAAATCGGTTGAGATAATCCCCAAAGCGTTTAACGTTAGCTTCGTCGAGTGCAGCCTCTACTTCATCCAAGATAACAAATGGAATGGTCTTGACACGAATGATTGAGAAAAGTAGAGCTAGAGCTGACAAGGCCTTCTCTCCACCACTCATGAGATTGAGAGATTGGATTTTCTTACCTGGCGGTTGAACAGAGATTTCAACACCTGCTGTCAATAAATCTCCTTCGGTTAAGATTAGGTCTGCTTGCCCACCACCAAACATCTGCTTAAAGGTCACTTTAAAGGACTCACGAATAGCTTCAAAGGTTGATTTAAATCGTTCCTTCACTTCATCGTTCATCTCTGTAATGGTTTCAAGAAGCAAATTCTTAGCAGAAAGAATATCATCTCGTTGAGTATTCAAGAATTCCAAGCGTTCGTGTACTTCGTCAAACTGTTCAATGGCATCCAAATTAACCGTACCAAGTGAACGAATGGATTTTTCCAAATCCTTAACCTTTTGTTCAGCGATTGCCAAATCTTCCAACGGATTGGCTTGCTCCAAAGCTTCTGTATAACTAATCTGGTATTCTTCAGTCAGTTGACCTTGAAGATAGCGAAGACGATCTGTAATCTTCTCTTTAGTCGCTTCCGCTCGTGTTTGCTTACGAATCAATTCTTCATTTTGCTGACGAGCTTGTTCTAAATGACTTGCAATATCATCCAATTGTCCCTCAATGTCGTCTAGTTCAAACTGCTTACGAATGAGTCCTTGTTGAATTTCTTCTTTTTGACTCTTAGCTTCTGCTTCCTGCTTGGCTAAAAGTTCTGTATCAACTTTTTCAAGATTGTCTACCTTTTCTTGGAGAAGGCGTTCGATTTCATCTTGCTCCATATCAAGGTATTCAAGCTCTTTGTTAATCCGTTCAATATCTGCAACTTCGTAACGTTTTCGCCCTATCATTTCTGTTTTGAGAAGACGTTCTTGAGAAAGTTTATCCTGCAAGATTTGGTAACGTTCCTGAATAGCATTTTTATTGGACTTGATTTCTTCGATTTCAGATTCCAGCTTTTGCTTTTCAGTTGCAATAACTGCGAGACGTTCCTGGCATTTTTCTTTTTCAGCTTGCCAATCTCCACCTCTGAGATTGTTTAATTCTTTTTCCTGAAGTTCTAAAAGTGTTTCGAGTTCTTCGACCTGCTGGCTAGTTTGTTGATAAGCTAGGTACAAGCCTTGTTCCTGGATACGAGCTTGCTCTCCTTGGGACTTAATGGTCTCCAAAGTTTGACTAAGAGTATCCAAAGCTTCTTGAACTGACTTCAGATTTTCTTCTTCCTGACGAAGGAGCTTTTCTTCTTGAGCAATCTCTTTTTGCAACTGCTCTAATTCAGGCTTGATGAAGATGCTGTTATTTTGACGATTGGCACCACCAGCATAAGAACCACCTGTTCGCAATTCTGTACCATCTAGCGTAACCATACGAACTTGATAGCGTACCTTACGAGCAGCATCACGCGCATGCTCAACTGTATCAAAGATAGCTGTGGTAGCTAGCAGATTTTTAAAGATAGCTTCAAGCTTGGCATCAAAGGTAACCAGTTCATCTGCCATACCAAGAAAACCTGGACTTGAGGCAATCACATCTTGGTTTTGACCTGAAATGCTACGAGCCTTAATGGTTGTCAAAGGTAGGAAAGTCGCACGACCAGCTCGGTTTCGCTTAAGGAAATCGATAGCTTTAGTCGCTGCCTGTTCATCTTCAACGATGATGTGTTGGCTACTTGCACCAAGTGCAATTTCAAGAGCTGTCTGATAACGAACATCAAAGGTTAAATGTTCACTAACTGCTCCAATAATACCACCCAAGTGATTTTTTTCTTGGAGAACACTCTTGACACCCGCATAAAAATTACTGTGGTTTTTAAGAATATTTTCCAAACTTTGTGCCTTGGCCTGTTTGTTTTTCAGACTATCCAAACGGTCAAAGAGTTGATTTTGATGACTTTGATAAGCCTGCTTTTGTTCTTCTTCTTGCTTGGCATTGGTCTGGTATTCAGCAAGTAAGTTTTGTACTTCTTCTTTAGCTGATTTAAGGGCAAGCTCTTGCTCACTAGCCTTGGACTTGGCAGAAGCCAATTGTTCCTTCAAGGATTCTAATTGTTCTTCTTGCTTTTGAGTCTGTTGGCGACTATTTTCAAGGTCATTTTCAATCCTTGTTAATTGGTTAGAGACATCCGCTTCTTCCTGTAAGAATGCCACGAAACGTTCACGCAATTGCTCAATCATTTGATCTGGATCATCAGAAAAAGCTAATAATTCTGCTTCTAAACGATTGAGTTCCTTAGTATTGACCGCTAAATTTTCTTCTAACTGACTGAGATTTGCTTCTTTTTCTTCCTTCTCCTGAATGAGAGCATTTCTCTTTTCGTCCAAACTAGCCAATCGTGCTTGAGCTTCTTGTTGATTGAGAGCGACTTGCTCTGTTTCCAGTTTTGACAAGGCTAACTTACGCTCTAATTCACTGATTAGACCAGTCAAATCCATCAGTGTGGACTGGTCTTTTGACATTTCAGCTTGCAAATCATGACGTTTCTTTTTTAGTGTTTGATTTTCTTCTTCTAACTCTTCACGTTTCTGATAGTAGCTCGTCAAAAGTTCTTGAACTTGGTTTAATTCTTCTTCTGTTAGATCCAATTCAGCTTTACTTGCTTGAATTTGTGCAACCAAAACGTCCAAGTAGATAGCTTTACGTTGACTATCTAATTCTATAAATTTACGAGCTGTTGTTGCTTGCTTTTCTAAGGGCTTGATTTGATTGTCTAACTCATAGATGATATCTTCCAAGCGGTCTAAATTGTCTTGAGTTTGTTGCAGTTTACTTTCCGTCTCTTTACGACGAGTTTTATATTTTAAAACTCCAGCCGCTTCTTCAAAGATAGCACGACGCTCCTCAGGTTTAGAGTTGAAGATTTCTTCGACCTTCCCTTGGGAAATGATGGAGAAGGAATCGCGCCCAAGTCCAGTATCTAAGAAAAGATCATGAATATCACGAAGACGGACTTTTTTCCCATCAATCTTGTATTCACTATCCCCAGTACGATAGATATGACGCTCCACCTTGATTTCCTGTCCTGCATCCTTGATGAAACCGTCCTGATTATCTAGAGTAACAACTACAGAAGCATAGTTTAATGGTTTTCTACTTTCTGTTCCTGCAAAGATAACATCAGGCATCTTCCCACCACGAAGACTTTTGACACTGGATTCCCCAAGAGCCCAGCGTAAACTTTCTGTGATGTTAGATTTTCCAGAACCATTGGGTCCTACAACTGCTGTTACTCCTTGGTCAAAAACAACCTTGGTCTTATCAGCGAAGGACTTAAACCCCTGAATCTCAATTTCTTTTAAATACATGAATCCAGTCCTTCCTCAACTGCATTTTTAGCGGCTTCTTGTTCGGCCAATTTTTTTGAGCGTCCTTGACCAGTTCCAAGACTTTTCCCTTCAACAAGGACTTCCACTTGGAACATCTTATCATGGGCAGGTCCAATCTCTGATATCACTTGATAACGAATATCAACGTCCCCATTTACTTGAAGCAATTCCTGGAGGTGAGTCTTGTAGTCTTTAATCATCTCAAAATCACCAGCCTCAACCTTCGGTATCATGACCTGGTAGATAAACTCTTTTACCGTAAGTAGATCCTTATCTAAAAGCAGGGCACCCAAAAAGGCTTCGAAGGCATCTCCCAAGATGGTATCACGATTGCGACCACCTGATTTTTCTTCTCCTTTGCCTAGCTTGATAAACTGATCAAACTGGCAATCACGCGCAAAACCAGCTAAACTCTCCTCGCGAACAATCATGGCACGAAGTTTAGATAAATCACCTTCTGGTTTTTTAGGATATTTCTTGTACAGGTATTCTGAAATCAATAATTGCAGAACAGCGTCTCCTAAAAATTCCAAGCGTTCATTGTGTGAAATTTTTAAGAGGCGGTGCTCGTTTGCATAACTAGTGTGAGTAAAAGCTGTTTCAAGTAATTGTTTATTTGAAAAAACAAGCTCAAAACGTTGCTCTAACACGGTTTCTAATTCTTTCATAAGAACCTCTTTCTAAAACATTATAATACATTCCATTATACCAAAAAAAGGATTCATAGTCAGAAAATAACCGTTAAAACGACTTTTTCTCACTTATCTCTAAAATCAATCCATTACTAGCAGTTCAGGCTATTTTTTGGTATAATAAATCTTATGGAAATTGAAAAAACCAATCGAATGAATGCTCTGTTTGAATTTTATGCAGCTCTTTTGACTGATAAGCAGATGAACTATATCGAACTCTACTATGCAGATGACTATAGTTTGGCTGAAATCGCTGAAGAGTTCGGCGTTAGTCGCCAGGCTGTTTATGACAATATCAAACGTACAGAAAAGATACTGGAAGATTATGAAATGAAGCTTCATATGTACTCTGACTACATTGTCCGCAGTCAGATTTTTGATCAGATTTTGGAGCGTTATCCAGAAGATACTTTTCTACAAGAGCAACTTGAGATTTTAACAAGTATTGACAATCGGGAGTAATTATGGGCAATCTCGTCATTTATCAAGGAATACCTTGCAAACTATTAGCCGCAGAGGAACCATTTCCTAGTCGACTACAGATTATCTCGCCCAATGATATCTCCAAAGCTATGCAAATAGGTTTTAGCTGTTGGGGATATCCAAATGAAATCATGAAAGAAGCCACACCCGAAGAACTAGAGTGTTTGCAACATTTCGGACGATTTCCACTGAATTGAGTAAATAGGAGAAAAATATGGCATTTGAAAATTTAACAGAACGTTTGCAGAACGTCTTTAAAAATCTACGTAAAAAAGGAAAAATCACAGAGAGTGATATTCAAGAAGCAACCAAGGAAATTCGTCTGGCTCTTTTAGAAGCCGACGTTGCTTTGCCAGTGGTTAAGGACTTTATCAAAAAAATTCGTGAACGCGCGATTGGGCACGAAGTCATTGATACCCTTAATCCTGCTCAACAAATCATCAAGATTGTTAATGAAGAGTTGACGGAAGTTCTTGGTTCTGATACAGCTGAGATTATTAAGTCTCCAAAAATCCCAACCATTATCATGATGGTCGGTTTGCAGGGTGCTGGTAAAACAACCTTCGCAGGAAAGCTCGCTAACAAACTCAAAAAGGAAGAGGATGCTCGTCCTTTAATGATTGCGGCCGACATCTATCGTCCTGCTGCTATTGACCAGCTCAAAACACTGGGACAACAAATTGATGTTCCTGTCTTTGCTCTTGGGACTGAAGTGCCTGCAGTTGAGATTGTTCGCCAAGGTTTGGAGCAAGCTAAAGCCAACCATAACGACTATGTCTTGATTGATACAGCCGGTCGTTTACAGATCGACGAGCTTCTCATGAATGAGCTTCGTGATGTTAAAGCCTTGGCTCAACCAAATGAAATTCTCTTGGTCATCGATGCCATGATTGGTCAGGAAGCTGCCAACGTTGCACGTGAATTCAACGCACAATTAGAAGTTACTGGGGTTATCCTTACTAAGATTGATGGGGATACTCGTGGTGGTGCTGCCCTTTCTGTTCGCCATATCACTGGTAAACCAATCAAGTTCACTGGTACTGGTGAAAAGATTACCGATATTGAAACTTTCCACCCAGACCGTATGGCTAGCCGTATTCTCGGTATGGGAGATATGCTGACTCTGATCGAGAAAGCTTCCCAAGAATACGATGAGCAAAAAGCCCTTGAAATGGCTGAGAAGATGCGAGAAAACACCTTTGATTTCAACGATTTCATTGATCAGTTAGATCAGGTACAAAATATGGGGCCAATGGAAGATTTGCTCAAGATGATTCCTGGTATGGCCAATAACCCTGCCGTACAAAATATGAAGGTGGATGAAAAACAAATTGCTCGCAAACGTGCTATCGTGTCTTCTATGACTCCGGAAGAACGTGAAAATCCAGATTTGCTCACACCAAGCCGTCGTCGTCGTATCGCTGCTGGTTCTGGTAATACCTTCATCGAAGTCAACAAGTTCATTAAGGACTTTAACCAAGCCAAGCAACTCATGCAAGGTGTCATGTCTGGTGATATGAACAAGATGATGAAACAAATGGGCATCAACCCTAATAATCTTCCTAAGAATATGCCTAGCGGCATGGATATGTCAGCCCTTGAAGGTATGATGGGACAAGGTGGTATGCCTGATATGTCCGCTCTTGGAGGAGCCGGAATGCCGGATATGAGCCAGATGCTTGGTGGAGGTCTCAAGGGTAAAATCGGAGAATTTGCCATGAAACAATCCATGAAACGCATGGCCAACAAAATGAAAAAAGCCAAGAAAAAACGTAAATAAAAAGGACTCAGCTGAGTCCTTTTTTGTTTAGTTATTTCGAAGTTTTTCCAAAGTATCTTTAAAGATAGCTGGGATATCGGAAGTAAATTCCATGGTTTCACCAGTTCTTGGATGGGTAAAACCAAGTGTCTTAGCATGGAGAAATTGTCCATGCCCCTTCAGAGTTTTACGAGGACCATAAACCTCATCCCCCGCGACAGGATGACCGATATAAGCCATGTGTACACGAATTTGATGAGTCCGCCCTGTTTCCAGTTGCAATTCCAGCAATGTATAATCACCAAAGCGTTCCAAGACTTGGAAACGTGTCACTGCTGGTTTACCTTTTGCAGTCACAGCTTGTTTCTTACGATCTTTTTCGCTACGTCCGATCGGCGCTTCAATGACTCCACGGTCATTTGGAAGATTACCGTGAACAATAGCCCAATACTTACGAAGAGATTTCTTGTCCTTCAATTCTTGAGCCAGTGCCATATGCGCTTCATCATTTTTAGCAATCATCAAGAGACCAGACGTATCCTTATCAATACGATGAACAATCCCAGGGCGCAGCACACCATTAATGCCTGATAGGTCCTTGATATGGTACATGAGGGCATTCACTAAGGTACCACTGGTATGACCAGCGCTTGGATGAACAACCATCCCCTGAGGTTTGTTAACTACTGCTACATCCTCATCTTGATAAATGATTTCTAAAGGAATATCTTCAGCTACATACTCTAAAACTTCTGGTTCTGGAACTTGATAAGTGATAACATCCCCTTCTTGAACCGAGTACTTAGCTTTTTTTACCTGACCATTGACCAAGACCTGACCAGACTTGATTTGTTCATTGGCAAGACTACGGGACAGTTCTGTCAAATCTGACAAAGCCTTATCTAAGCGTAGTCCGCCTGTTTCAATTTTAATTTCCATTCATTTCCTCTTTTAGCATTGCAAGCAATAACACAACTACTCCTACAGTCAGATAACTATCGGCTACATTGAAAATTGCGAAATTAATAAAGTCTAAGTGGAACATATCCACGACAAATCCTTGACTGATGCGATCGATAAAGTTCCCAAGACCACCTGCAATAATCAAGACCAATCCAAAGACTGTCCAGAAGGAATCCTCTATATGCTTATGAAGATACCAGATAGCCCCTGCCATTACTACTAGAGTAATCACCGCAAAAAACCACTGTTGATCTTGAAGCATAGAAAAAGCTGCCCCCCTATTTTGCAGATAGGTTAAACTAACTAGATTTGGGACCCATGATTTGATTTCACCAAGAGCAATATTCTGAACGACATAAGCCTTTACCAATTGATCTAAGACAATCAAGGCTACTATAATCCCTGCTACTATTCCTCTTTTTTTCATGCTTTCCTCTTCTGATCAAAATACTCTTGCATAACCGCTACAAATAAGGTTCCCGCTTGACTCAAGTCTACTTCTTCACGTTTCACATAAACCATGCGATTATTGAGATTATCATTTAATGGAATAACCGTAATTCCGTTCACACTATCGCTATCTAAGAATCCAGAACCAGTCGCATAAGCATCTGTTCTTTCAAGAATCCCATTTAAGGTAGCACGGTCAGTTACGTTAAACATTTGAGAGCTAGCACTGGTATCCACAAAGTTCTCTGAATAATAAAGATACTCATCCTTTTCCTGTGTGAATCGAACTGTTGGTAAATCAGCCAAATCATCCATAACCAACTCTTTTTTCTTGGCTAAGGGATGTCCTTCACGTAGATAGATATGAGTTTGGAAAGGAATTAATTCAATCACTTCAAGTCCTAGCTTTTCAACCCGTTGCATGATTCCCTTTTGGTTTTGATTGTTGAGATAGATAATCCCAATCTCACTATGTCCTTGGGCTACTTCATCCAAAATTTGAACAGTTGTAGATTCAAAAATACGGAAATTCTTATATTCAGGGTATTGTTGCGAAAAAGCTGTAATGGTTGGTGGCAAGAAATCATAGTGCTGGCTGGCTATTGAAAACTCATCCTTTTCCTCTTCAGGATTGGCATACTGGTTCTGGAAAACATCAAATCCTTTGACCAATTCTTGTGCCTTTTCATAAAATTCCATACCGCGACGAGTAAGGAAAGTTCCAGAACTGGTTCTGCGAAAAATCTTGAAACCGAGCTCTTTTTCCAAGTCTCTTACAGAAATAGATAGACTCGGTTGGCTAACGTACATCTTCTCAGCTGCTTCACGAAAAGTACCACTATTAGCAATAGCCACAACGTAGCGTAATTGTTGAATATTCATGTTTTCTCCTTCGATTTCTATCTTATCATTATACCATAAATCAAGCCTATCCAACAAAGGAAAATCATGAGACAGGTACTTCTTATCAGAGCAAACAAAAAACACCTTTTAAGGTAGATAGAATTCTAACCAAAGGTGTTATTGTCAAATTTATTTCGCTGCTGCGTATAGTTCGTTTACTTTGTTCCAGTTGATAACTGAGAAGAAAGCTTTGATGTAGTCAGGACGAACGTTGCGGTATTTCACGTAGTAGGCATGTTCCCAAACGTCCAAGCCCAAGATTGGTTTTTTTCCTTCTGAGATTGGTGTGTCTTGGTTTGCTGTTGAAGTCACTTCAAGCTTACCTTCTTTATTAACAACCAACCATGCCCATCCAGAACCAAAACGTGTTGTTGCTGCTGCAGTGAAGGCTGCTTGGAATTCTTCGAATGAACCGAAAGTTTCATCGATGGCTGCTGCAAGTTCTGCTGAAGGAGCAGTCTTTTCAGGAGACATCAATTCCCAGAAAAGAGCATGGTTCAAGTGTCCACCACCATTGTTGATAAGCGCTTGACGGATATCAGCTGGGATTGATTCTACGTCAGCAAGCAAAGCTTCGAGGTCTTCACCAATTTCAGGGTGTTTTTCAAGAGCTGCGTTTGCGTTGTTTACGTATGTTTGGTGGTGTTTGTCATGGTGCAAGTGCATTGTTTCAGCATCAATGTATGGTTCCAATGCATCGTAAGCGTATGGAAGATCTGGTAAGATAATAGCCATCTGTAATACCTCTTTTTCTTTTTATATAAAAATGATAACGCAAACAACCTATTTTTTCAAGTTATTTGCTCAATTTGACTGGCTTGCAATTTGCAACAAAGCCTTCTCAAACAGGTAGCCTTTTTCGTAAACACCAGTCTTAATTTGATAATCTGCTTGGATGAGATAACGGATAGAATCCTGTAAGAAATTCAAGGACAAAGCTCGTGTGTCACGAAGGGCAAATTTGATTTGGTAAGGATTAGGATTGCGACCAAGATAGCGACCTAAACTGCTGACCATCTGAGATTCTGTCTGACCAGACTCTTGCAAAATTTTAACTTGTGTGTAGAGTCTGAACTGCCCCAGCATTATGGCAATCAGTTTAATCTCATCTTCTCCCTGCAAGGTCAAATCCTTCACTAAATCACGTGCCTGATCGATTTTCTTCCCTAAAATCAATTGAGTTAAATCAAAGATATTATCCTGCAAAGTCTTTGGTATGGCTTCAACAATGTCTTCTTCTGTAATGACACCATTATCCTTGTAGGCCTGTAGGAAGAGTAGATTTTTTTGAATTTCACTGAATTGAAAACCTGATTTGATAAGCAACTGTTCGAAGGATTTTCCAGCAAAGGTAAGTCCTAATTCCTGAGCCCACTTTTGAAAATAAGCTCGTATTTCTTGCTCTTTTGGCTCGATGGCTTCAAAAACTGTCGCATCCCGCTTGAGCAATTTGACCAAACGTCTCTTACTATCCAACTTCCCTTCAGCAAAAATGACTAGTTTACTAGAAGGTAAAGGATTTTCTAGATAGTCTTCAAAAGACTTAAGTTCATCATCAGTTAGATAACGTTTTTTAGCTGTCGTTATATCGACAAAATGATCTAAAATAACAATTTTTTCATCCGCAAAGAAAGGAAGACTGACCAACTCTAGCTCCAAGTTTTTGTAGTCTACTTCTTTCATATCAAAATAAGCAAAGTTCAAATCTGCAGGATCGTATCCGATTTGCTTTAGAACCTGAGTTTTCATGATGTCGTACTGGCCTTGATCAGCCCCTGTAAACAGGGTCAAACTAGGAAGGTTCGCTAAGGATAGCTTTCGACTTTCTTCTATGGCTAGCATTTATTCTCCTTTCTTTTTAATTTAGTTTCTTTTTAATCCATATAATTCAATTTTCCGCGGAAATCCTCTAGGCTTTGGTATCCTTTTTCCTTCATAATTTCTTTTAGTTCCTTTGTAATACGCTCAAAAGCACCTACACCTTCTTTATGAAGAGTAGTTCCTACTTGTACCATGCTGGCACCACATAGGATATGTTCAAAGGCATCACGACCCGTTAAAACTCCACCAGTTCCGATGATTTGAATTTGAGGATTTAAGCGTTGATAAAAGGCATGGACGTTGGCAAGGGCAGTTGGTTTGATGTATTCTCCACCAATTCCACCAAAGCCGTTCTTAGGACGAATCACGACAGACTCATCTTCTATATAAAGACCATTTCCAATAGAGTTGACACAGTTGACGAATTTGAGTGGGTATTTGTTAAAAATAGTTGCCGCTTGGTCAAAGTGAACAATATCAAAATAAGGTGGAAGCTTAATTCCAAGAGGTTTTGTAAAGTAGGCAAAGACTTCTGACAAGATACGGTCTGTTGTTTCAAAATCATAGGCAATCTGAGGCTTACCTGGAACATTTGGGCATGAGAGATTGAGTTCGGTTAAACCACGGAAATCACTTTCTTGCACTTTTTTTAAGATGGTATGAGTTTCCTCTGGAGACATTCCAACTAAAGATAGAAAGAAGGTACAATTTGGTTCCTTTTCTTGCAATTCCAATAGATAGTTCAAATAATAGTCTAAACCATTATTTGGCAGCCCCATAGAGTTAATAGAACCAAGTGGAACATCTTGATAGCGTGGTTCAGGATTTCCCTGACGAAATTCCAAGGTTGCAGTCTTAGTGACAAAGGTTCCTGCTGCTGAATTTTTGACACCTTCCAATTCCTCAACTGTCATACAGGCTACTCCTGCTGCATTCATCAAGCAATTATCAAATTCAAAACCAGCAATCTGTGTTTTAGTTGATACCATGATTCTATTCCTCCAGATTCCTTTATATCTCTACTATTATACCATACTTTGATAGGACCCTTTTAATAAAACTAACCTCATAAAAATATTGGCTTTTTTAGCTGAAAAATAGAGCTGTTGCTAAATTGAAAGAATTTTTAGAAAATTTGTGTTTTTTCCTTTACAGTAAAAAATTTTTCTGCTATAATGTCTCATGTAATAAAATATGACAACAAAAAGGAGAACGATATGACATCTGCTAAAGAATATATCCAAAGCGTGTTTGAAACTGTAAAAGCTCGTAACGGGCATGAGGCTGAATTTCTCCAGGCGGTTGAAGAATTCTTCAGCACTTTGGAGCCTGTCTTTGAAAAACACCCTGAGTATATTGAAGAAAATATCTTGGCACGTATCACTGAACCTGAGCGCGTAATTTCTTTCCGTGTTCCTTGGGTTGACCGTGATGGAAAAGTTCAAGTTAACCGTGGTTACCGTGTTCAATTCAACTCAGCTGTTGGACCATATAAAGGCGGACTTCGTTTCCACCCAACTGTTAACCAAGGGATCTTGAAATTCCTCGGATTCGAACAAATCTTTAAAAACGTTTTGACTGGACTTCCAATCGGTGGAGGTAAAGGTGGATCAGACTTTGATCCTAAAGGTAAAACTGATGCTGAAGTGATGCGTTTCTGCCAAAGCTTCATGACTGAATTGCAAAAATACATCGGACCATCTCTTGACGTACCTGCTGGTGATATCGGTGTTGGTGGGCGTGAAATTGGTTACCTTTATGGACAATACAAACGCCTTAACCAATTTGATGCTGGTGTCTTGACTGGTAAACCTCTTGGATTTGGTGGTAGCTTGATTCGTCCAGAAGCGACTGGTTACGGTTTGGTTTACTACACTGAAGAAATGCTCAAAGCAAACGGAAACAGTTTTGCAGGTAAGAAAGTGGTTATTTCTGGTTCTGGTAACGTTGCTCAGTTTGCCCTTCAAAAAGCAACTGAACTTGGTGCTACAGTTATTTCTGTATCTGACTCAAATGGTTATGTCATTGATGAAAATGGTATCGACTTCGACCTTTTGTCAGATGTTAAAAACAACCGTCGTGCTCGTTTAACTGAGTACGCTGCAGAAAAAGCTACTGCTACTTACTATGAAGGTTCTGTATGGACTTACACTGGTAACTACGATATCGCTCTTCCATGTGCGACTCAAAACGAGATTAACGGTGAAGCTGCGAAACGCTTGGTTGCTCAAGGTGTCAAAGTTGTTTCCGAAGGTGCCAACATGCCTAGTGACCTTGATGCTATCAAAGTCTACAAGGAAAACGGAATCCTTTATGGACCTGCCAAAGCTGCTAATGCTGGTGGTGTAGCTGTATCAGCGCTTGAAATGAGCCAAAATAGCCTTCGCCTCTCATGGACACGTGAAGAAGTTGACGGACGTCTCAAAGACATCATGACTAACATCTTCAACACAGCTAAAACAACTGCAGAAACATACGGTCTTGGTACTGACTACCTTGCAGGTGCAAATATTGCAGCCTTTGAAAACGTAGCAAATGCTATGATTGCCCAAGGGATTGTTTAATTCTAAAAAATGAACTCCTCACTATTCGTGGGGAGTTTTTCTAATGCCAAAAAAACCTATCCAAATGGATAGGTATTTTTTGATTACAATTTACCTGCTACTGCATCCAATAATTCTTGGATCTTGGCTTGGTTGCTTCCTCCTGCCATGGCCATGTCTAGTTTACCACCACCACGTCCATCAACGATTGGAGCTAATTCTTTAACCAAGTTACCTGCGTGTATGTCTTTTGTCTTGCTGGCTACAAGAAGGTTGACCTTGTCATCGATGGCTGCGACAAGAACAAGCACATCCGAATAGTCTTTTTGCTTCCAGTTATCTGCAAAGGTACGAAGAGCACCTGCATCTGATACAGAAACTTGACTAGCAATGTAACGGTGGCCGTTTGCTTCTTGAACATTCTTGAAGACATCGCCGGCTGCCGCTGCTGCCGCTTTTTCCTTCAATTCTGCATTTTCTTTTTGCAATTGACGGAGTTGCTCTTGAAGTCCTTCAACCTTGTGAGGTACTTCTTTGAGTTGAGGAGCTTTCAAGGTTGCTGCGACTGCTTTCAGTGCATCTTCTTGTTCACGATAAGCTTCAAAGGCTTCCTTACCAGTCACTGCCAAGATACGACGAGTTCCTGATCCGATCCCTTCTTCCTTGACAATCTTGAAGAGACCGATTTCAGAAGTGTTACCTACGTGAGTACCACCACAAAGTTCAACTGAGTAGTCACCAATCGTTACAACACGGACTTCCTTACCGTATTTCTCACCAAAGAGGGCCATCGCTCCCATTTCTTTAGCTGTATCAATATCAGTCTCAACAGTTTCCACTGCGATGGCTTCCCAGATTTTTTCATTGACTTGCTGTTCAATGGCACGCAATTCTTCTGGAGTCACGGCTTGGAAATGGGTGAAGTCAAAGCGAAGGAATTCTACTTCGTTGAGTGAACCTGCTTGAGTTGCATGGTGGCCAAGGATATTGTGAAGAGCCGCATGGAGCAAGTGAGTCGCTGTGTGGTTCTTCATGACACGGTGACGACGATTGCTATCGATGGCCAAAGTGTATTCTTGGTTCAAAGCAAGCGGTGCAAGGACTTCAACGGTGTGCAATGCTTGTCCATTTGGTGCTTTTTGAACATCCGTTACAGTCGCTACAAGATTTCCTGCAGCATCCAAGATTTGACCGTGGTCAGCTACTTGTCCACCCATTTCAGCATAGAATGGTGTTTCTGCAAAGATCAGTGATGCAGTTCCTTCTGCTACAGTTTCTACTTCTGCATTATCCGCTACGATAGCCACCAATTTAGAAGGCAATTGGCTAGCATTGTAGTTGAAGACACTCTCAACTGTAATGTTTTGAAGGGTTTCATTTTGCATACCCATAGATCCGCCTTTGACAGCAGATGCACGCGCACGTTCTTGCTGCTCTTTCATGGCTGCTTCGAAACCTTCACGGTCTACAGTCATTCCTGCTTCTTCAGCAATTTCTTCTGTCAATTCTACTGGGAATCCGTATGTATCATAGAGTTTAAATACATCCTGACCAGCAATAACAGATTGTCCTTTTTCTTTCAAGTCTGCTACGATGCCTTGGGCAAAGTGTTGACCTGAGTGAAGAGTACGAGCAAATGACTCTTCTTCGCTCTTAACGATTTTTTCGATAAAGTCACGTTTTTCAAGCACTTCTGGGTAGTAGCTTTCCATGATTTTTCCAACAGTTGGAACGAGTTTGTAAAGGAAAGGCTCATTGATACCCAATTTTTGACCATGCATAGAGGCACGACGAAGAAGACGACGGAGGACATAACCACGACCTTCATTTCCAGGAAGCGCACCATCACCAATCGCAAATGAAAGAGAACGGATGTGGTCTGCAATAACCTTGAAGCTCATGTTGTCGCCATCTTGGTCGTAAACCTTACCAGATAATTTCTCAACTTCACGGATAATTGGCATGAAGAGGTCTGTTTCAAAGTTAGTCTTAGCCCCTTGAATCACCGCTACCAAACGCTCTAAACCAGCGCCCGTATCAATGTTTTTGTGTGGCAATTCTTTGTACTCGCTACGAGGAACAGCAGGGTCTGCGTTAAATTGTGACAATACAATGTTCCAGATTTCAATATAACGGTCGTTTTCGATATCTTCTGCAAGAAGACGAAGACCGATGTTTTCTGGGTCAAAGGCTTCTCCACGGTCGAAGAAGATTTCTGTATCAGGTCCAGAAGGTCCCGCACCGATTTCCCAGAAGTTGTCTTCGATTGGGATCAAATGACTTGGATCTACTCCCACTTCAATCCAGCGGTTGTATGAATCCTTGTCATCTGGATAATAAGTCATGTAAAGTTTGTCTTTCGGGAAGTCAAACCATTCAGGGCTTGTCAAAAGCTCATAAGCCCAAGTGATAGCCTCATCACGGAAGTAATCACCGATAGAGAAGTTCCCCAACATTTCAAACATAGTATGGTGACGTGCAGTCTTCCCTACGTTTTCGATATCGTTGGTACGGATGGCTTTTTGGGCATTGGTAATACGTGGATTTTCAGGAATGATGGTTCCATCAAAGTATTTTTTAAGAGTGGCAACCCCTGAGTTGATCCACAAAAGTGTTGGGTCATTTACTGGAACCAAGCTCACTGATGGTTCTACAGAGTGGCCTTTTGTAGCCCAGAAATCAAGCCACATTTGGCGGACTTGTGCACTAGATAATTGTTTCATATGTATCTCCTTTTTACTAATTTGATTGGCTTTCTAGCATTTCCACATAGTCGATAGCGACACAGAGGGAAATGACTAGGTCTGCATAAGATTCGTCGTAGACTGTTACGGTATAGGTAGAGGTTAAATGGAAAAGTTCCTTGGTAATCTCCGCAATCACTTGGTCACGATCGTCTAGCAATTTAAAATTCAAATCCCAGACATTTCCTTCGATACGAAGACCGAGATTGTCAAACTCATACTTATCCTTCCAGAAAGTCAACTTCTTCCGAATATAAAAATGATCGCCATTACTCAGTTGAATTTCAAAACGAGGTAGGAAAGTTAAGACTTCCTTACTAATCTCACTGACCTGTTCACCAGCAACATCATAGATGGTAAAGGTTTTAGGAATCTTAAAAAATGAACCTTCAACCTGATAGGCGACATTGCCCAACTCATCCTTGATATCAAAGCGTTCTCCACCTAGGCGAAATTTTTGTTTAACAAGAAATGTTCTCATAAACACCTCCAAAAATAAAAGACAAATCCATATCACGAAGGGCGAAAAACCGCGGTACCACCTTCATTCAATGAACTTGTCATTCTTTGATTCTTATGCAATTGTTGGATTGAGTAGCATGATTTTCTATCTTAGATGGCTCGCAGCACCGCCAATTCTCTGAACTAAGATGGAGAGAAAATCAATTCTCAACTCTAATATTATATCGTTTTGATAGAAATTAGTCAAGGTTTATAATTTTACTAATACTACATCAAGTAATAAATTCTGAAAATTAAATACTAATCGTTTCTCCTACAGATAGGACTGTATAATTGGAAGCTTCAACTTCTGTTTTTGTCGTCTGGTAATGACTATAATCATCAATATGAATTGGATAGATATTTTGGGGCTGAAGTGTAGATTCCAATTGCTGTAACATCTTTAAATTCATTGTAAATGGACCACCAAATGAATCAGATTTAACAGCTCCAAGATTTGCAAAAATAGCATCAATTTTTTGGGGAACAAAATCTGTTACCCTTGGATATAAAATCGTGTCACCTGTAAAGTAGATTATTTTAGTTTGCAAAGGACTTGTGATAGTTATTTGATATCCATTAACCCTTCCAACTATTTTTTGCATTATATAATTACTAGCATGATAAGCCGGTACAGCTTTAATAGCAATTTGATATTCATCAACTGAAAACAACTGCTCTTCTCCCCAATTTAAAACTATACTATTTAAACATGACAAACCTTTTGTGATTTTTCTGTTAGGAGAAATTACAGTTTTATACTTCAGGTATCCTTTGCCAACTTCATCTAAATGATCTTGGTGACCATGAGTTATTAACCATAAATCAACTTTGTTAAAAAGAGTCATATCATGATAAACATCGGTTTTTTTCTCAGATAGAAAACCTTTGAACTGGACCAAAGTACCTTTTGGCGATAAATCTGGATCGATTCCGATATAAAATTTATCATCTAAAGAAATGACTCCGCAAGCAACTCCACAATAAGTAAACGAAATAGACATAATACTCCTACAAATACTTTCCAAATCACTTTTTTATGAAAAGATAAATTCCTTATGATTAGAAAAATTATAACACGATTCACAAATTATTACTACTTAGCACTTGGAACAATAATAAAACCTAGCTATAGAAACTTTACTAGTTACTCATAGCTAGGTTTTGTTTTGTTTTAATTGAAATTATTTACGACAGTTGGAAAGCCACTACTTCCGATACATCTTAAATTGTAGGAAGAGGTCACTGTAGATTCCTGTCCATTTATGGTCAAATTTTTCATAAACTTCTAGGTGTTTCATAGTGTCTGCATCTGGATAGAAGGACTTGTCCTCTTTTGTCTCCTCTGGGAGCATTTCCTTAGCAGCATTGTTTGGTGTTGAATAGCCCACATACTCTGCATTCTTAAGAGCATTTTCAGGCTTCAACATGAAGTTGATAAAGGCATAAGCTGCATCTTGGTTCTTGACAGTTTTAGGAATAACCATGTTATCAAACCAGAGGTTACTTGCTTCTGTCGGCACGACATATTTGAGGTTAGGATTCTTTTCCAACATCTGGCTAGCTTCCCCTGAGAAGGTCACACCGATAGCAGCATTGTTCTGAATCATGTAACCCTTCATCTCATCCGCCACAATTGCCTTAATATTAGGAGTTAGCTCATACAGTTTATCAACCGTTTGTGATAGTTGTTGAGGATCTTTTGAGTTGAGGCTATAGCCTAGTGAGTTAAGACCTAAACCAAGCACTTCACGCGCCCCATCAAAGAGCATGATCGAATCCTTGTATTCTGGTTTCCAGAGGTCGTCCCAATGTTCAGGCGCTTCTTCCACCATGGTTTCATTGTAGACAATTCCCAAAGTTCCCCAGAAGTATGGGATAGAGTACTGGTTATTTGGATCAAAAGACTGATTGAGAAATTCTGGACCAATATTCTCAATTCCCTCAATTTTACTATAATCCAGTGGAACTAAGAGGTCTTCATCCTTCATTTTGTTAATCATGTACTCACTTGGGATAGCAATATCATAGGTTGTCCCACCCTGCTTGATTTTCGTGTACATGGCTTCGTTAGAGTCAAAGGTTTCGTACTGGACTTGGATTCCTGTTTCTTCTGTAAATTTCTCCAAAAGTTCAGGATCGATATAATCTCCCCAGTTGTAGATAACTAGTTTTTGGCTATCTCGACTATTGATTTTACTATCAAGATGATAGGAAATTCCCCACAAGACGAGGATAATGGCTAAAATTCCTGCTAAAAATGAATAGAGTCGTTTCATGCTTTCTCCTCCTTCTCACGTGAAATGAAGTAATACCCTACAACTAGGATAATACTAAAGAGAAAGACCAAGGCTGAAAGAGCATTGATTTCCAGCGAAATTCCCTTACGAGCTCGAGAGTAGATCTCGACTGAGAGGGTTGAAAATCCATTCCCTGTTACAAAGAAGGTCACGGCAAAGTCATCTAAGGAATAGGTGAAAGCCATAAAGTAACCTGCGATGATAGACGGCGTTAAGTAAGGAAGCATAATTTCCTTAAACATCTGGAACTGGCTAGCTCCAAGGTCATAGGCCGCATGGATCATATCCCCATTCATCTCTTTCAATCGTGGCAAGACCATGAGCACTACGATTGGAATCGAGAAGGCCACGTGACTGGACAATACTGTCAGAAAACCAAGTGAAAACTTGAGTTGGGTAAAGAGAATCAAGAAGCTGGCACCAATCATAACGTCTGGCGCAACCATCAAAATGTTATTGAGAGATAGAAAGGCTTCTTGGTACTTTTTACGTGATTGATAGATGTAGATAGCACCAAAGGTACCAATCACTGTCGCAATCAGGGCTGATAGGAAGGCAAGTAAAAAGGTCTGAACCAAAATCAGCATGAGCCTTCCATCACCAAACATGGTTTCAAAGTGAGACAAACTAAAGCCTGTAAAGCTATTCATATCATCCCCAGCATTGAAGGCATATCCGATCAGGTAAAAGATTGGCAAATAAAGGACGATAAAGACAAAGGCTAGGTAAAGATTTGATAATTTTTTCATCGTTCTCTCCTTTCCTTAGTCACCCACATAGTGATAAACATAGTCAGGATAAGAACAACACCGATAGTTGAGCCCATACCATAGTTGTCATTGGTCAAGAAGTTTTGCTCAATAGCAGTCCCCAAAGTAATCACTCGGTTCCCCCCAATCAAACGGGTCAACATGAAGAGACTCAAACTTGGGATAAAGACAGATTGAACTCCGCTTCTCACCCCGTTCATAGACAGAGGGAAGATGACATGACGGAAGGTTTCCCACTTGGTTGCACCGAGGTCGTAGCTGGCATTGATGAGATTATTATCCATATCATCCAAGACATTGAAGATGGGCAAAATCATAAATGGAAGCTCGATGTAGCTTGCAACAAAGATAAAGGAGAAATCTGTAAATAGCAACTGCTGAGAACCAATTCCGATAAATTCTAGGAATTGGTTAATAGAGCCATTTTGACCAAAAATCCCGATAAAGGCATAAGCCTTAAGCAGTAGGTTGATCCAGGTTGGTAAAATGATTAGCATGAGCCAGAGTTGACGGTGTTTGAGACGAGTCAAAAAGAGGGCTGTTGGATAGCTAATCAAGAGCGTCACTAGAGTCACAATCCCTGCATAGAGAACAGAGTTGAAGCTCATTTTGAGATAGGTTAAGTTTTGCGACGCAAAATAGGATTTATAGTTTTCTAAACTGAACTGACCTTCGATGTTGAAAAATGATTGTCCAAAAATCAAGACCAAGGGTGCCAATACAAAGAGTGCAATCCAAAGCATGTAGGGCACTACAAAGAGTTTAGAGGTTGTTTTCTTCATCTCTTTCCTCCTCGATAGCGTTAATTAAACCTGCTTCATGCTCTTCGATTTCTACGTACTCTTCGATACGAGCATCGAACTCTTCTTCTGTTTCATTGAGACGCATGATATGGATATCTTCTGGTTCAAAGTCCAAACCAATTTCCTCACCAACGATGGCCTTACGAGTTGAGTGGATCATCCATTCATTACCAAGTTCATCATAAGCAATAATCTCATAGTGCACTCCACGGAATAGCTGCGTATCGACCTTCACTTGAAGTTTTCCTTCTTCTGGCAGAGTAATGCGCAAGTCCTCTGGACGAATGACGACTTCGACTGGTTCATTTGGCTTCATCCCACCGTCGACCGCTTCAAATCGTTTGCCATTGAACTCGACCAAGTAGTCCTCAATCATGGTCCCTGACAAGATATTTGATTCACCGATAAAGGTGGCTACAAAGTGGTTGATAGGCTCATCATAGATATCAACTGGTGTCCCAGACTGAACAATCTCACCGTCATTCATGACAAAAATCCAGTCACTCATGGCCAAGGCTTCTTCCTGATCGTGAGTAACAAAGACAAAGGTGATACCCAAGCGTTGTTGCAGCTCACGCAGTTCGTACTGCATGTCTGTCCGCAACTTCAAGTCAAGGGCTGACAAGGGTTCATCCAAGAGCACCACACGAGGCTGGTTGATAATCGCACGCGCAATAGCTACACGCTGACGTTGTCCTCCAGATAACCTACGGATAGAACGTTTTTCATATCCTTCAAGCTGTACCATCTTGAGAACTTCTAATACACGTTTTTCGATTTCTTTTTTATCGACCTTTCGCAATCGCAATGGAAAGGCAACATTTTCAAAGACATTCATGTGCGGGAACAAGGCGTAAGATTGGAAGACCGTGTGAACATCGCGCTTATTTGTAGGGATATCATTGATTCTTACGCCATCCAGTAAAATATCACCCGTCGTTGCATCCAACAAGCCCGCGATAATATTGAGAATGGTTGATTTTCCTGAACCAGAAGCTCCTAAAAGCGTGTAGAACTTTCCTTCTTCCAACTCAAAGTTAATATCCTTGAGAACCTTAGTGTCACTATCTTCAAAAACTTTAGAAACGTTTCTGAATTCGATAATTGGTTTTTTCAATTCCTCTAAATTCCTTTTTCTTCGTAAATTAACAGATTGGGACCTTGTTAAATGCTAGCAATAACTGTAAGGAATTGACCCAAACCATATCTAGCGATAAAATCCCAATCTTTGTATAATGTTTAATAATAATGTTATTCGTGTTCACCCAAGATACGAACTTCTCGCTCTAAGGTAACACCTGAATGTTCTTTAACTTTTTCGATAACAGACTCAATTAAGTCTTCATAATCTCTTGCAGTCCCATCAGCTACATTAATCATAAAGCCTGCATGTTTTTCTGAGACTTCTACACCACCGATACGGTAGCCCTTCAAACCAGCTTCTGAGATTAATTGCCCTGCAAAATGTCCAACCGGACGTTTAAAGACAGAACCACATGATGGATATTCCAAAGGTTGTTTGAGTTCTCGAAGGTGGGTCAAACGTTCCATTTCTTGATTAATAGTCTCATAATTCCCTGGAGATAGTGCAAATTTAGCTGATAAGACTACTGCTCCAGAATCTTGAATAGCTGAATGACGGTAACCAAAGGCTAAGTCCTTGGCTGATAAAGTCTCGATTTCTCCATCCTTGGTCAATACTTTGCAAGACTGCAAAATATGAGCAATCTCACCTCCATAAGCACCAGCGTTCATAAAGACAGCTCCACCGACGCTTCCTGGAATTCCACAGGCAAACTCAAATCCTGTCAAACTATGGCGTAGAGCAATACGAGTGGTCTCAATCAAGTTAGCTCCCGCTTCTGCTTCAATCGTATAACCATCGACTGAAACATTGTTGAGCTTGTCACACATAATGACAAAGCCACGAATTCCGCCTTCTCGGACGATAATATTACTGGCATTTCCAAGAACCATCCATGGGATATTTTCTTGATTAGCGAACTTAACCACACGGGCCATCTCATAATGATTGCGAGGAAAAGCTAAGTAATCTGCCTTCCCTCCGACTTTGGTATAGGTATAAGTTTTCAATGGCTCATCGAATCGAATATCAATTCCTTCTAAGGTTTCTTTTAATTTATCTAGTACAGTCATATCGCTCATCCTTTTATAAAATCCATTCCATTATACCATTTTTAGCGATTTTTTTCGACGATTTGAAAAGCTTTTTTATTCAGACAAGTAAAAAAGAGGTCAGACCTCTTTTGCATGATTATTTTTTATACAAGATAGTTTTTGTAAAGTATACAAATAGAATAACTTCCACTGCTAACAATCCTTCAACAAGAAGCGGATTTGAAATCCAACCAACCTGAGATAGACTCGGAGCCAGATCAAAGAAGGCATGTAAACCATAAGCAGTTACTAGATAAATCCAATTCTTTTGACGGACTGCTTGATAAACCCAGAAAGAGAGACCAATTTGCATAACAAGAGCAAGCACACGCTCAACACCGAGTAAATAAACCTGCCATCCAGATAGAGATTGTACTGTTTCAAGTGTATTTTTGGGAAGGAGATTTGCCAAATCTGGATTTGAAGACTCTAATAACGAAAAGAGGATCAAAAGACTAATCAAGCTTCCCATTCCGAGGTAGAGCAATTCCAAGCCACCATGACCAAGTCCATAGGCGAGGGCATCCGAATCTTCCAAAGCTCTCTTCTTCTCTAACCATTTAAAGAAGACAAGTCGGGCCGTTTCTTCAAACAAAGCAGCCATACAGATCCCGTAAATCACATAGAGAAGGGGATTTTCCGTCATGAGTGGAACTGTCCCATCCTTTTGTGGATGAAGAACTATAAGGTGAACAATTTTCTCTAAGACTTGAGATGATACAAAAAATGCAACTGCCCCAAGTCCTAAAACTGAAAGGTTAATCTTGTACTTCTTTTTTGAGAACCAAATGGCAGCTATGAGAATTACAAATAAAGCTATCATTGTGATTATTACATGAATTTTCATACTTTTCTCCTTCTATTCAGCCTGATCGATATCTTTTTTCATCTCATCAACATTGAACTTAGCAAAGAGGTACTGACGATCCTGGACAGGGAAACGTTGATCTAACTGATCAACAGCTCCAACCTCTACGATTCCTTCCTTGATGACAAAGTCCATGACATGACCTCCAAAGGTTAGGTCATCTGAAATAAAGTGTAAATGATAGCCTGCGACACTGACACCATGGAAAATTTCAGGTGTCCAGAATCCAACGATAGTCCCAGAGACATTTTCGCAACTATATTCAGGCTGATGAGTCGCAACCTCAGCAAATTTCGTTTCGCTTGTCGATTTTGGAATCATGCGAACATGCATGTGTTTAAAATCACCATGAATCTTAATCGAACGGAAAAGATTTTCTCCATCATAGTAGGACTCAATACGTTTTTCTAGTTCCTGATCAGTCATTTCAAAACGCTGGCGGAAAATAACTTCTGCCTGGTGAGGTACAACTGCTGCATAGGGAATCAGCGCGTCTGGTGAAACTTCAACGATTTCAGGCTTCTCACCTGAACCCTTAGCTTGATAGGCTTTACCATCTAAGACAATTAACTCCCCATCAATAGAGTCCAGGGTTCCTAGCCCTAAATCTCCATGTTCAAGTAACTCACCAACTGTCATGGTCCCGCCGTAAAGTCCTGCCATCAAGGCTCCCAAAGTATTATATTGGAATAATTTAACTGGTTCTTGCACCTTTATCATCTCACTCTTCTTTGAAAATTTTACCTACTAAGTATATCACATTTCTGATTAGAATTGAATGCTAGACTGCCTTTTAATACTCAATGAAAATCAAAGAGCAAACCAGGAAACTAGCCGCAGGTTGCTCAAAACACCGTTTTGAGGTTGTAGATGGAACTGACGTAGTCAGCTCAAAACACTGTTTTGAGGTTGTGGATAGAACTGACGAAGTCAGTAACATATATACGGCAAGGCGACGTTGATGCGGTTTGAAGAGATTTTCGAAGAGTATAACATTGTCAAACGTCTAAAAAAAAGGTACAATGTAACAAAATCAAGAGAGGTCTGGAATGAAACAAGAAAGTAAGTATGAACAAGTTGTTCACTATCTAAAAGAAGAGATTGAATCAGGAAAACTTCAAACAGGAAGCCGTCTACCTTCTATCCGAAAACTCAGTCAAGACTTCCACTGCAGTAAAGATACTGTGCAGCGTGCACTTTTGGAACTCCGATACGAGAAATACATATACTCCAAACCTCAAAGTGGCTATTATGTTTTAGAACAACAAGCTAGCCACGAAGACCTCGTTATCTCGGTCAATGACGAACATGCTGCTGCCTATGATGATTTTCGTCTTTGTGTCAATGAAAGCTTGATTGGTCGAGAAAATTATCTCTACAACTACTATGAACACCAAGAGGGTTTAGAAGAATTACGAAAGTCTGTTCAGAAACTACTGTTTGACCAAGCTATCTATAGTAAACCCGACCAATTAGTCATGACAACTGGAACCCAGCAAGCACTGTTTATTCTTTCTCAAATTGATTTTCCAGGTAAGGGACAAGAAATACTGGTCGAACAACCAACCTATCACCGAATGAACCAACTTCTGCTGGCTCAAAATATTTCCTATCAAACCATTGAACGTCGCGTGGATGGCATTGACCTGAAAGAACTTGAGAAACATTTTAAAAGTGGTAACATTAAATTTTTCTACACCATTCCTCGATTCCACTATCCTCTGGGTCATTCATATTCTGAAGAGGAGAAACGTGCTATCCTTGATCTAGCAGCCAAATATCAAATTTATATCGTTGAAGATGATTATCTGGGAGATCTAGATCCTAAAATGGGACAAACCTTTCATTATTTGGACCAAAATGATTTGGTCATTTATATCAAATCTTTTTCTACGAGTCTGTTTCCAGCTCTCCGGATAACTGCACTTCTTCTTCCAAATGCTATCAAGGATGCTTTTATAACTTATAAAAATATTCTGGACTATGATAACAACCTCATTATGCAAAAGGCTCTATCACTCTATATTGATAGTCAACTCTTTGAGAAAAACAGACTAGCAAGATTAACACTTCAGGAAAAAAGTCAAGAGCACATCCAACAACTTTTAAATAACTATCCCATTTCCTTGCCTATCTATCCTCTCCATGATGGAGTCTTACTTGATCTTAGAGACTATCCTAAGATTGCAAGTCTCAAACACAGTCCTTTAAATCTCGACTTTTTCGAATCATCCTACATAGGGACTTGTCCCTATCACTTTGCAAAAGTTCCTTTTGAAAATCTTGAAGCAACACTAAAATACTTAAAAACAGAGCTGGACTAAAGTCCAACTCTGTTATTTTTTATTGTTCTACTTCTGTTAGCTTCGCAGCTTTTTCAAGATAAGTTTGGTAAGTTCCGTCATCTTTCAATTTTTGGATGACCTTATCAACTACTTCTTTCAAATCTGAATTGCCTTTTTTGATAGCTACAGCATTTGCTTCGCCTTCTTTCATGGTCAAGCTTACTGTAGCAACAGCCAAGTCAGAATTCTTCGTTGCATAGCTTAGAGCAACTGGTTCATCCATATGAACAGCATCAACCTTACCTGATTGGAGTTCATTAACAGCTTCCCCCATATTTGTCAATGAAGTCAACTGCGCTTTAGGAAGTTGTTCTTTAACCATAGATTCAGGGACAGTTCCTTTTTGAGCAGCAATATTTGCACTTGCTAGAGAATCCAAATCTTTGTATTTTTCAAGATCAGTTTTTCTGATTAGGAAGCTAATTTTGTTTTCATAGTAAGGAATTGAGAAATCAAATACTTCTTTTCTTTCTTCAGTTGCACTGATTCCCGCAATTGCCAAATCTGCTTTTCCTGTCTGAAGACTAGTCAAGACATTATCAAAACTCATGCTTGAAACTTCCAATTTCACTCCAAGTTCATCAGCGATTGCTTGGGCCATGTCAATATCAGCACCTACGACTTGGTTCTTACCATCTACAAGTGCTTGAAACTCAAATGGTGCATAGTCTGGGCTAGTTGCAACCACCAATTTCCCTTTTTGTTTGATTGCCTCTACTGCAGACTGTGAACTTGAGCTAGATGATTGGCAAGCTACTAAAAAGAAACTTGCAAGAAAACTACATAATACAAATATCCATTTTTTAAATTTCATAAATAAACAACCTTTCTGTCAATTTTGTATAATTATAAACCTATTAAACTACTTTGTCAAGTATAAAATTAATATTTATTTATCTTCTTCGTTTTCTTTATCAAAAAAGGAGCTTTTATTCATTTTTCAGCTCCTTTTCTGTATATTTAATCAATTTTACAATTCGACAATCTTACCTGTTTCAAAGTAAACAACCCATTCACAGATATTCTTTGCATAGTCACCAATGCGCTCCAAGTATGAAATGACTTGGAAGTAATCACGTCCTGTGACAATAGCATCTGGATTTTTTCTGATTTCTTCAGTTGCAAGGTCACGAATATTTTCGAAATAATGGTTAATTTTTTCATCCATGGTTGCAACTTCGTATGCCTTATCAACTGATCCGTTAAGGTAAAGTTCGAGAGTTGTTTCCACGAAGGCTTTAACATCACGTCCCATGTTTTTGATTTCTTCCTCAACTGCTGGGATACGTTGTTCACCCTTCATACGAATGGTAGCTTCAGCAATGGATACTGCGTGGTCCCCCATACGTTCCAAGTCTGAAACAGCCTTTAGAACAGTTAGAACTGTACGTAAGTCTTGTGAAACTGGCTGTTGAAGGGCAATGATTTCAAATGATTTCTTTTCAAGTTTCAATTCGTATTCATTTACTTCTGCGTCTTGTTCGATGACTTCTTTTGCCAAGTCACGGTCGTGTGTCACAAAAGCGCGCACTGTACGATTGATTTGGGAAAGAACTTCTTGCCCCATCGCGTAAAATTGGTTGTGCAATTTATCTAAATCTTCTTCAAATTGAGATCGTAACATCTTTTCACTCCTTATCCAAATTTACCTGAAATGTAATCTTCTGTTTCCTTATGTTGTGGATAGAGGAACATTTCCTTGGTATCGTTAAATTCAATCAAATCTCCATTAAGGAAAAAGCCTGTTTTATCAGAGATTCGAGATGCTTGCTGCATGGAACGAGTAACCAAAAGCATGGTGTACTTGTCCTTGAGACCATAAAGGGTTTCTTCGATTTTCCCAGCTGAGATAGGGTCCAAGGCTGAGGTCGGCTCATCCAAGAGGATAATTTTTGGACTAGTCGCCAATACACGGGCTACACAAACACGTTGCTGTTGACCGCCAGATAAACCAATTGCTGAATCATGCAAGCGATCCTTGACCTCATCCCAGATTGAAGCACGCTGTAAAGCTTTCTCCACAGCTTCATCCAAAACGTTCTTATCTTTCTCCCCATTAATACGGAGACCATAAACAACATTTTCGTAGATAGACATGGGGAATGGATTAGGTTGTTGGAAAACCATCCCAATTTCCTTACGCAATTCAACTGTATCGGTACGCGGACTATAGATATTGTGCCCATTATAAACCACTGATCCAGTTGTCGTCACTTCAGGATTAAGGTCACCCATGCGGTTAATAGCCTTTAGAAGTGTTGATTTCCCAGATCCAGAGGGACCGATAAGGGCGGTAATTTCCTTAGGTTGGAATGATAAGGAAACACTATTCAAAGCCTTCTTTTTATTGTAATAGACTGACAGGTCTGAAACCTGCAAAATCGGTTCTGTCATACTGTTCCCTTTCTAACCAAAGTGTCCTGTTACATAGTCATTGGTTGACTGTAGCTTAGCATTTTGGAAAATATTAGCAGTCTTATCATATTCAATCAAGTCACCCAAGTAGAAAAATCCTGTGTAGTCACTAGCACGCGCAGCCTGTTGCATACTGTGGGTTACGATGATAATGGTAAAGTCCTTCTTCAACTCCAACATAGTTTCCTCAAGTTGAGCTGTCGCAATCGGGTCCAAGGCTGATGCAGGTTCATCCATCAAGAGAATATCTGGTTTAACAGAGATGGCACGAGCGATACAAAGACGTTGCTGTTGACCACCTGATAGGGTTAAGGCAGACTTATGAAGGTCGTCTTTTACCTGATCCCAGAGGGCAGCCTGACGAAGAGAGGTTTCTACAATTTCATCTAGGACTTTCTTGTCCTTAACTCCTGCACGTTCATGTGCAAAAGTAATATTACGATAGATTGATTTTGCAAATGGATTTGGACGTTGGAACACCATTCCGATATGTTTACGCATTTCATAAACATTGATTTCAGGACGGTTAACGTCAATACCTCGATAGAGAATCTGTCCTGTCACCTTTGCAATATCAATAGTATCATTCATACGGTTAAGACTGCGAAGGTAGGTTGATTTCCCTGATCCAGACGGACCAATCAAGGCTGTGATTTTATTTTTTTCGAATTGCATATCAACGCCCTTAATGGATTCGTTTTTACCGTAGTAAACATGTAAATCCTTAGTAGAGAGGGCCACTTTTTCTTCTGGAAAGGTAATGATATGCTTTTCATCCCAATTATATTTTGACATGGCATCTCCTTTAGGCAGCGGTTAATTTCTTATGTAGATAGCTTCCAAGTTTGCGAGCTCCAAAGTTAAAGATCAAGATAAAGATTAGGAGCACCGCAGCAGAACCTGCTGAAACAAGTGTTCCATCAGGAATAGTTCCTTCACTGTTGACTTTCCAGATATGGACGGCCAAGGTTTCTGCTTGACGGAAGATTGAGATTGGACTGGTTACACTGAGAACATTCCAGTTAGACCAGTCAAGTGCTGGTGCTGACTGTCCTGCCGTATAGATTAGAGCCGCAGCTTCACCAAAGATACGACCTGATGCAAGTACTACCCCAGTAACAATACCAGGTAAGGCTTCGGGGATAACGACATGAAGAACTGTTTCCCAACGTGAAAGTCCAAGTGCTAAACCTGCTTCACGTTGCGTATGGTGAACGTGCTTCAAACTGTCTTCAACATTACGTGTCATCTGTGGAAGGTTAAAGACGGTTAAAGCCAAGGCACCTGAAATAATTGAAAATCCATATTCAAACTGAACGACAAAGATAAGGTAACCAAAGAGACCGACTACAACGGATGGTAGAGAAGACAAGATCTCAATACAGGTACGTACGAAGTTGGTAACACGACCTTTTTTGGCATACTCAGCCAAGTAAATTCCAGCCCCCATGGATAACGGTACAGAAATGAATAAGGTAATGACCAAAAGGAAGAAGGAATTATAAAGCTGAATTCCAATACCTCCACCTGCTTGGTAAGAAGATGATTTTCCAGTCAAGAAGGACCAAGAAACATGAGGTAAGCCTCGAACCAAGATATAGAGAATCAAGGAAGCTAGAATGGTCACAATGATTCCTGCGATGGTATAGAGGACAGCTGTTGCAAGTTTATCTAATTTCTTAGCGTGCATAGTTTTTCTTTCCTCTTTCTTTCGTAATCAATTTAATGACACTGTTAAAGGCCAAACTCATCAAGAGCAACACTAGAGCCAGTGACCAAAGAACATTATTATCAACAGTTCCCATAACTGTATTTCCGATTCCCATGGTCAAAACAGATGTCAAAGTCGCTGCTGGTGTCGTCAATGAAGTTGGGATAACTGCTGAGTTTCCGACAACCATCTGAATCGCAAGGGCTTCACCAAAGGCACGCGCCATTCCGAAGACTACTGCTGTGAAAATACCTGAACGAGCAGCCTTCAAGGTTACACGCCAGATGGTTTGCCAACGAGTCGCTCCCATGGCTAAACTTGCCTCACGGTAGTGACGAGGAACCGCACGTAGGCTATCTGTTGTCATAAAGGTTACAGTCGGCAGAATCATAACAAAGAGAACGAAGATACCGGATAAAATACCGAAACCTGTTCCACCAAAGACATTACGTACAAAAGGTACTACGACCTGCAAACCGATAAATCCATAAACTACTGAAGGAATCCCAACTAGAAGTTCGATAGCAGGTTGCAAAATCTTAGCTCCTTTTGGCGACACCTCTGTCATAAAGACTGCTGCCCCAATGGCAAATGGTGTAGCAATCAAAGCTGATAGGATGGTAACAATAAAGGAACCTAAAATCATTGGAAGAGCACCAAATTGCTTACCTGATGGATTCCAAGTTGCACCAAAGAGAAAATCAAAGATATTCACACCATTGACAAAGAAGGTCGACAAACCTTTTTGGGCTACAAAGATTAAAATCATAGCCACAATGATAACAATCAAAGATAGACAGGCAAAGGTTAGCCCTTTTCCTAATTTCTCAAGTCGAGAGTTTTTTGAAGGAGAGAGCAATTTTTTAGATAATTCTTCTTGTTTCATTATTGACTCCCTTCTATCGCTGTCACAGTACCTGCAGCATCTTTTTCAACCTTCATTTCTTTGATAGAAATATAGCCCATTCCTTTAACGATTCCATTCTGAACTTCGTCTGAAAGGACAAAGTTTAAGAATTCAGCAACCAATTCATTTGGCTCACCAAGTGTATACATGTGTTCATAAGACCACAAAGGCCAATTATTAGTAGTTACATTCTCTGAAGTCGGTTCATAGCCATTGAGTTTGATTGTTCCAACTGAATCATCAACATATGCAAATGCTAGGTAGGAAATAGCCCCAGGTGTTTGAGAAACGATTGATTTGACCATACCGTTTGAATCTTGTTCCTGACTTTGCACCGCTGACTGACCATTCATAATCACACTGTCAAAGGTCGCACGAGAACCTGAACTCGCCGCACGGTTGATAATTGAAATAGCTAGATCTTTCCCACCAACTTCTTTCCAGTTGGTAATTTCTCCTGTAAAGATTTGTCGGAGCTGGTCTGTCGTTAGATTATCGACATCTACTTCTTTATTGATAATGACAGCTAGGCCTGCAACAGCAACCTTATGATCCACCAAGGCAGAAGCATCAATCCCGTCTTTCTCCTCAGCAAATACATCAGAGTTCCCAACATCTACTGCTCCTGATTGAACCTGAGACAGACCTGTACCAGATCCACCACCTTGAACATTGACTGTTTTACCGATGTGAGCAGACGAAAATTCATCAGCAGCTGCCTCAACTAAAGGTTGAAGGGCAGTTGACCCGACAGCCGTCATAGACTCCCCACGGTCAATCCAACTTGCACACCCTGCTAGCGAACCAGCAAGTAAAAGAGTTGCAAGAGAGATGGTGAGTTTTTTAAATTTTTTCACTATTTGTCTCCTTGAAAATAATGATGAATAACCCGGATTTTCGCCCTTATTTTCTAATGTTTTTCACGAAAAATCCATACTTCCACTATAACATAGAATACTGATTTTGACTAGTTTTTTACCTTAAACCTCAAGCCCTTGGGGAAATAATTCTTTAGAGTATTTCCGGTCACTTTAGCAAAGCCCAGACCATTCCCTCCAACCAAAACTTGGTACCAACCATTTGGCAGAGTTTCAGACAATTGAACTGTCTCACCGGACACGTATTTAACGAAGTCTTCTTGATGAATTTCAATTGATTGTTTGACTTGGCTTGGTTTTAAAGCTAGGCCCAGAGCAAAGCTGGGTTCAAAACGTTTTTTCTTAAAGGTTCCAAGATGTAGTCCGTTTCGAGCAATTCTAAGTTTTCCTAAATCTGGTAGGATTTCTGGCAAGAGATAAAGCTGGTCTCCAAAAACTTGTAGGACACCAGTCAGTTTTTCTTTTAGATGTTTTTTCTCAAAATCCTGCCATAAAGAAAGCTGCTCTCTAGATAGATTAGACCTAGATGGTTTGAATTTAGAGGTCTTATTTTCCCCTCTAAATTGTAAATGAGCGACAAACTGTCCTTCTCCCTTAAAGTGATGAGGGTACATTCTAGCTGTTTCAGGTAACTCAATCCCAGGTACCATTCCATTGATGTGTTGGATTGGAATCAATTCAAAATTATAGCTATCTAGTAACCATTGGACGATTTCTTCGTTTTCTTCTGGCGCCCAGGTACAGGTTGAATAGACTAGTCTACCACCATCAGCCAACATAGTAACTGCATCTGCTAAAATCTCACGTTGTAAACTAGCGCACTGACTAGGATAATCGACACTCCAATAGTCCATGGCATCTGGCTGTTTTCGGAACATTCCTTCTCCAGAGCATGGTGCATCTAGAACAATTAGGTCAAAATAGCCTTTAAAAACCTTGGCTAAACGGTCTGCTGATTCATTGGTCACAACGACATTAGTCGCACCAAAGCGTTCCGTATTTTCAACCAAAATCTTTGACCGTTTGCTTGAAATCTCATTTGAAACAAGAAGACCTTCTCCTGCAAGATAGGAGGCCAGTTGAGTGGATTTCCCACCGGGAGCCGCTGCCAAGTCCAAGACCTTCATACCTGGCTTTGGCTGGGCTACTTGAGCTACCATTTGTGCAGCCGGTTCTTGGGAATAGACCAAGCCAGTTACATGTTCTGGTGATTTCCCTGAAACCTTCCCATAGTAGCCCCAAGGTGTATTTGGAATAGCATCTGAAAAAGAAACTTGACTTTCTTTTAAAGGGTTGATACGAAAAGCAGAAACAGCCTCATCATCAAAAGAGGCAAGAAAAGCTCTTGCCTCATCTCCCAATATAGTTTCGTATTTTTTTACAAATCCTTCTGGAAATTGCATGCAGGTTTATTTCCTTTCATAGATATAGGATTGAATCTCATCTTTCATCTCGACTGGCACCATCATAACGGCCTGTCGTGTTTGAAAATCGACTTCCTCACCAGCAATCGTAAGAACCTTATAACCCAAACTCTCACCGAGGATGCTTGCAGCTGCATAGTCCCAAGGTTGTAAATAAGTGATATAAGTTAAAAGTCGACCTGACAGCACCTTTGCAAAACTAATAGCAGCACTGCCATACACTCGTGTCCCAAGTGCAGCATTTCCCAAATCTGCCAAGCCCCATTCGTTGCTTTCTAGCATACCAGAATTACCAGCTACCAAAAATTCTCTCAAGGGTTTCTTTTTAAAGACTGGCAAAGGTTGATCATTACGACAGGGCGGAAAATCTCCTCCACCATGATAGCAGTCACCTTTCATAACATCATAGATAATCCCAAATTTCCCAACACCATCCTCAAAATAGGCTAGCATAACGGCAAAATCTTCACCTTGTGCAACGAAGTTGTTGGTCCCATCAATGGGATCGATAATCCAAACAGAACCTTTTTCTACTGCTGCAAGCAGGCAACCTTCTTCTGCACAAAATAAATCATCGGGATAACGAGATCGAATTTTCTTAATGAGTAAGGCTTGAACTTCTTTATCTAACTTAGTGACCAAATCTGTAGGCGAAGATTTTCTCTCAACATGGAGATCTTCTTTCATATGCTGGAGAATATACTCTCCAGCCTCCCTAACAATTTCTTTGGCAAATGTAAATTTATTTTCCAAGTGAAATCTTCCCTTCTCCTTTTTCTTTTGCCAATTGGACTGCACGGTAGAAAGAATATCCACTAACTGCTTCAAATTCACGTCCCAAACGTTTTTCTTCACTCTTACTTGGAACGACTGACTTGAATATCTTGTAGGAATCTAAAAGATTTTTTGCTTCTACCTTAGTTTCATAGGCAGCTTCAACATCATTAAAAAAAGAAAGCACTGAAGCAAGTTCTTCAGTGCTCCACGACAAATCTAGTGGGTAACTATACTGTTTATTCATCTAATTAATACCAGCTCTCAATGTAGCCTCTTTCAATTCTTGCTTACGATAACTACGAGGAAGAAACGCACGAATCTCATCTTCATTAAAGCCAATCTGCATACGTTTATCATCAATGATAATAGGACGACGCAAAAGACTAGGGTATTGCTCAATTAAACTAAGCAACTCCGTCACCGAGATACTTTCCACATCGATATTTAACTTTTGGAAAATTTTTGAACGAGTTGAAATGATGTCATCGGTACCGTTTTCGGTCAAGGAAAGAATTTGTTGCAACTCTTTTCTTGATAAAGGACTGGTCATAATATTGTGCTCTTGGAAAGGCACCTTATGATTATCTAGCCAGGCCTTTGCCTTACGACATGATGTACAACTCGGTGATAAAAATAGTGTAATCATGCTATTCTCTTCTTTGCATACTTTTCTCACTCTATTATACAAAAAAATAAAGCGCTTGACTAGTTATTTCCGTAAAAAAACCTATTTTTTCAAGAAAAATAGGTTTTTCGCACATTCTTTTAAAACATTTTTATGCATTTATTCTTTTAATTGCCTGTTTTTCGACTTTTAAGATACATAAATCCAAAAATCAATTCATACAAGCAGAAAAATAAAAGAAAGGCATGAAGAAAAAAGTCCTCTGGTAGGATGAGAATGACTGGATCTTTTGCTGGATCAAAGAGCCAAGTATCATCTCCTACAAAAAGAATTTGATGAAACAATGTAAAGAATTGTTCAAAACCAATGAAGACACCAACTAACCCAAGTACCAAAGGTAAAGACAGCATAATCAAGAGGCCTCTGCGATAAAGAGATAGAAAACCTTTCTGAATGACCTGCTTCCAAAAAAGATAGAAAACCGGTAAAGTTGCTACTGCTACGCCTTGGGCTAGATGAAAGAGCCCCTTGACAACTGCAAAATGATGGATGCCTGAAGCAGAAGAAGGAAAATCTGGCATTTTCAATGCTTGATTCAATGGATTGGTCAAATAATCCATCAAAACATTAAAGTTATGCTGGATTGTCTGAGGGTGGAAAGGAACACGACTGGTTAGGTGTAACCAAGAAATTTCCAGAGGGTAAACCAACCAAGCTAGATAAATGGTCAATAAAATAGAAAGCGAAAGGAGGAAAAGGAGACTTCCTCCAAAAATTAACTTAGTTTTCATCGAAATTCCACTCCGCTAGACTTGAGAGAACATGGGTTGGGGCGATTGGTAGGTTTGCTACTTCTTCAGGTTTTGTAAATCCTGTCGTAACCAAAAGGGTAGGAATTCCATTGTCAATACCAGCTCGAATATCAGTCAGGTAATTATCGCCCACCATGACAATTTCTTGGCGCTCAAGTCCTAGGTGTTCAACAGCCTTATCCATAATAATCGCGTTTGGTTTTCCAATATAAACTGGTTTTACGCGAGTTGCTGCTTCTAGAAGAGTAATCAGTGAACCAGCACCAGGTAAAAGTCCACGTTCTGTTGGAATATTCAAATCTGGGTTGGTGCCGATAAAATGAGCACCTTTATGAATAGCTAGGGTTGCCGTAGCAAATTTTTCATAGTCTACTTGCCAGTCCAAACCAACAACAACATAGGCTGGATTTTCTTTATCTTCAACATAACCAGCTGCTTGAATAGCTTCCTTGAGCCCTGCTTCTCCAATCACATAGACTGTCTTTTCAAGCCCTAAATCATTCATGTAATCAATAGTCGCTAAGGTTGCAGTATAAATTGTCGATACAGGTGTGTCGATGTTAAAGTGATTGGCTAACATCTCCTGAACACTCTCAGGTGTACGAGTGGTGTTATTTGTTACAAAGAGATAAGGAATCTCTCTTTTTTGCAATTCATGAACAAAAGCTTCACCTGCTAGGATTCTATCTTTCCCCTTATAGATTGTTCCGTCTAAATCAATTAAATAACCTTTATAAGTCATACATTTCCTTCTAATCTTTTTTAATTTCTTGCCAAGTTATCTTTGCTTGAGCATTGATATCGCCATCACTTGTGACTTGGTGATTGCTTTCTAGTCCATTCAATTCGTAACTAGAAGTGATCATGCCACCTGGTCGAACTTCCTTGACATATTTGAGGTTGATTTTTTTAGGAATATGATTGGTCAGAAAATCTGCTCCCATGACCTCAAAAATCCAATCTAAGTATTTGCTGTTATTGACGTGCCCATTCATATCCAAGTCATAAAAACGAACATGATAGTCCTTGCTAACCTCGTCTTCTAACTCTGTGTATTTTGGTCCACGGACTAGTTTCTTAGAAAACTCAGATTGATAAGGGGCGACAATTTCTGGAACTACAGGATGAACCTTTCGACTCTCACGATCCATAAGGACAAAAGTGGCTACCATGTGAATGATTTCTTGACCATCTTCATCGTAAATGGTAAAGCGGCGGTAGCAAAAAAGACGATTATAAGTCAAGGCTTCCGTTTCAATTGTGATTTCCTCAGCAAATTGAGGTAAACGTACAACATCGATATCATAATCTGTGATAATCCAGACCAGATTATACTGTTCTAAAACATCCTTGTCACTCACTCCCAATTCAATTGACTGCATACCAGATACCTGGAGGGACAACAAGATCACATCTGGCAGCTTGATATGGCCATTCATGTCAGCCATATCAAAAGGAATTTTCATCTTCATTTGATAAGTTAAGCCCATAATTCTACTCCAATATAAATCGTTCTGCTACTGTATCTCCTAAAAAGAGACCTTTTTTTGTCATTCGTATTTGTTGACCTTCTACTTGTAAAAGACCTTGATGACACAAATCTCTTACAACTTGACCATATAAATCTTCAAAAGATGTGCCGAATTTTTCTTCGAATCTTGCTTTTGAAACTCCTGACTTCTTGCGTAGTCCAAGAAACATCTCTTCTTCCATTTGCTCTCTCCGACTCAAGTGTTCTTCATTTATGCGAGCATTCCCCTCTTCTACCGCCTTTAAATAATGGCGGATAGGCCCATGGTTTTTATAGCGAACACCGTTTACATAGCCCGACGCACCTGCACCCATACCATAATACTCAGCATTATCCCAATACATGAGGTTATGACGACTTTCAAATCCTGGTTTTGAAAAATTTGAAATTTCATAATGCTCAAAACCAGCTCGTTCTAGTTCTGCAATGATATAGTCAAACATATCAGCCTCTAATTCTTCCTTGGGAAGAGGTAGTTTTCCTCGTCTCATACGATTCATAAAGACCGTATGATTTTCTAAAATCAAACTATAAAGGCTCATATGAGGAATATCAAGAGCGATTGCCTTAGCGACATTGTCCTTGACCTGGTCCATAGTCTGACCAGGAAGAGCGTATATCAAGTCAATGGAAATATTATCAAATCCTGCTAACTTGAGACGATCAATATTCTCATAGATATCTTTCTCCAAATGACTACGACCAATCTTTTTCAGCATTTTGTCATCAAAGGTTTGGACACCCAATGAAACACGGTTGACTGCTGAATCTTTCAAAACTGCAATCTTTTCCTCATCCAAATCACCAGGATTGGCCTCAATGGTTAATTCTTCTAAAACAGACAAATCCAGATTCTTAGTCAAACCATCCAGCAAAACTTCTAATTGAGAAGCGGACAAGGCTGTCGGTGTCCCACCTCCAATATAAAGAGTACGCAACTTCTGAATATCATAAGAATGAAATTCTTGCAGTAGATGTTCTAGATAGGTGTCTACTGGTTGATTTTTAATAAAGACCTTTGAAAAGTCACAATAATAACAGATTTGTGTACAAAATGGAATGTGCACGTAAGCTGATGTTGGTTTCTTCTGCATAGTATTTATTATACCACAAAGACTTCCCTCAAGAAAAAAATCACCATTCCTGATTCTTTAGAAAATCAAGAATAGTGATTCTATTTTAGTCTTCTTCGATTTCGATGACAATTTCTTGACCATCTTCTTGGTCTTCAACAACTACTTTTTCTTCCAATTGTTCCTTGAGATTATTCAAGGTCTCTTTTGAAGCTTCAGTAGCTTGTTGAGCTAAAGATTTAGATTTTTCAAGAACTGAATCCAAGGTAATTTCGCCTGATTCTACTTGTTCTTTTGTCTTTAGAACAAAATCTCTGGTTTGATCTTTGACTTCTGTCAATTTTTCAAGAGCTTGTTCCTTAGCATATTCTGGATCTTCTCTCAGATCTTCAATAAAGTCTTGTGCCTGACTAGTAACACGTTTCCCTTTTTCACTTGTTAGGAATAAAGCAACAGCAACACCTGAAACAGTTCCTAAAAGGATTGATGATAATTTACCCATGAGTTATCTCCTTTTTATTTTTTAAAAAATTTACTTGCAATACGAACGGCAGACAAACCTGCACTAGTCTTTAATGTTTTTGAACCTGCAGATGATGCTTTTTTACTCAAGACACGAGCCTGCTCATTTAGGTCCGAAACAGAAACAGAAAGGTCTGCAACTGCTGTAAAAAGTGGATCAATGGTTGCAACTTTGACATTGATATCATCAGCAAGAACATTGACCTTTGCAAGCAGTTCGTTTGTGTGATGTAGAGTGACATTCACATCTGAAGTTAGCGTTTTAACAGTATTTTCAGTTTCATCGATTACACGACCAACTTTTTGAAGGGTAATAATCAAATAAACTAAGAATACAACCAAGGCAATAGCCACAATAATATAAGCAACTTCTAACATTTTAATTCTCCTTTTTTACATTATAAAATGGTGCTTTTTTCCGATTTTGATAAACGATAATATAAATACCAAGTCCAATTAATAGAACGGACAACCACTGAGATACTCGAAGTCCAAAGAACATGAGACTATCTGTACGCATACCCTCAATAATCATACGTCCAAAACCATACCAAATTAAGTAAAAGGCCGTGATATGTCCACGACGAATGCCATTTAATCGGCGTCTAAAAATAACAATTAAAGCAAAACCAATCAGGTTCCAGATAGATTCGTATAGAAAGGTTGGTTGACGATAAGAACCATCAATATACATCTGGTTTTTAATAAAAGCAGGTAAATAATCAAGGTTTTCTACTACTGCTCCGTAAGCTTCTTGGTTAAAGAAATTTCCCCAACGTCCTAGACTCTGCGCAATCATAACGCTCGGAGCAGCAATATCCAAGAAATCCCAAGTATTGATTAATTTACGGTCTGCAAAAATATAAAGTACAATCGCTCCGGTAATTAGACCGCCGTAAATCGCAAGACCACCATTCCAGACAGCAAATATCTCCCCTAAATGTTGGCTATAATAGTCAAATTTAAAAATAACATAGTAAAGTCTTGCGCCGATGATTGACAAAGGGAAAGCCACTAAGATAAAGTCCAGAATATCTTCTGATAAAATTTTCTTTTTCGGAGCTTCTTTACTTGCGAGATATACTGCTAAAATAAGACCTGAAACGATACAAAGTGCATACCATCTAATGGCAAATGGACCTATTTGAAAAGCAACTGGATCAATCATTTTGCACCTCGTTCTTTTCAATTAATTTCGTCAATCTTTCTTCAAAGAGACGTGTCGCGTCAAAGCCCATTTCCTTCGAACGATAATTCATTGCAGCTGCTTCAATTACGACAGAAATATTGCGCCCTGTTTTTACCGGAATCCGAATACGCGGAATAGAAACACCTGAAATTTCTAATTCTTCAGCATTGTTCCCCAAACGGTCAAAGACCTTATCTGTATCGTAATTTTCTAGATAGACAGCCAACTGAACCTGTGAAGAATCCTTAACAGCACTAGCTCCATAAAGGCTCATGACGTCAATGATACCCACTCCACGAATTTCTAACAAATGTTTCAAGATTTCTGCTGGCTCACCCCAAAGTGTCATCTCGTCTTTAGCATAAATATCCACGCGATCATCTGCGACTAGACGATGTCCACGTTTGACCAACTCAAGTCCGGTTTCACTCTTACCAATACCACTATCACCTTGAATGAGAACACCCATACCATAGATATCCATCAGTACACCATGCACACTGGCACGTTCAGCCAAGCGAGAGTCAAGATAACTTGACAATTCCCCAGACAGACGACTTGTCGCTGTACGACTTGTTAAAATCGCGATTTTACATTCTCTAGCAGCCTTTAGCATTTCCTCAGGAACCACTAAACCACGCGCAACAATAACAGCAGGTGTTTCTGGTTGGAACAATTTCTTCAAAACCTGATAACGGTTGTGAGAAGACATACTAATGAGATAAGACCACTCCTTCATTCCCAATAATTGGATACGTTCCGGAGTATAGTAATCAAAATAGCCTGTCATTTCAAGACCCGGTCGACAAATATCGCCCGTATTGATTTCCTTTTCAAGTAATTCTGGCTCACCATAGACAATATCTAGTCTGAGCTTATCAATCACTTCTTTGACTAAAACCGACATATATTTCTCCTTCAATAGAGTTCTCCTACTATTATATCAGATTGTCGGAATAAGTTTATATTTTTTACAGTCTTTACGCTATTTATTTGACTGATAATATTTGAACCATACAAAAAGGGACTAGACAATGAAATATTGCCTAATCCCTTCTAATTTTTTAACAGTTTAATTAAATCATAAATAATGGACTTTAGTTATCTTTTTTCTTTAAGCCCAATACTCCAAGACCAGCTACCAAGAGTGCTACACCTGTTGCAAACAATGATTCTTTAGAACCTGTATTTGGTAATTCTTTTTTAGGTTCAACTGTTGTAGACGTAGTCTCAGGTTTTGTTTCTTCAGTTGTTTTGCCTGAAGGAGTTTCTTCACTTGATTTACCTGGAGTTGTCTCAACTGTTGTAGTAGTGGTAGTTGATTTTTCTGTAGTTGTTGTTGGCTCTTCTGTCGTTGTAGTTGTTGAAGTAGTCCTTGGCTCTTCTGTCGTTGTGGTTGTTGAAGTAGTCGTTGGCTCTTCTGTCGTTGTGGTTGTTGTTGGCTCTTCTGTTGTTGTCGTGGTAGTTGTAGTACTAGTTGTTGTCGTAGTTTGTTCAACTTTTTTATACCAGTGGATACGATTTCCTTCACGATCTTTTTCTGTTTTTACAAACTCATAACCATCAATAGTAGCCGGATCTTTCCAACCCTTATCCTGTGGTTTAAGATTTTCTTTTGTATCGATATCTTTGTAGTCTGTGACAAGCGTATCAAGAACTAATTGTGCACCTGCAGAGTCATTAATGATACGGTAAATATAGATACCCTTTGAATCTTTCCCATCAATAGTTGCCGTAGCTACTTTCGAAACATCATATTGCATTTTTTCAAGATCAATCTTAGATTTATCGATGATATTAATACGGTTTTGACCAACACCGAAGAATACACCTAATTCTTTTGGAACATCTCCTGAAATCATTTCCATTGTTATTTTCTTTTCAGAGATAGAAGTTACTTTGAATGTTGGCTCAACACCTGTCGGGAATACATATGCGCCATATTCATTGACTTCATATGTACTATATACAGGCAAGATAAATCTTGAAGTAAATGTATCTCCTACTTTGAGTGCAGTATCACCACTTGTTTTCCACTCGATACCTGAAGCATCATTGAATTCTAACTCAACAGTTGAACCAACTTTCATACCTTCACTTCCACGAACTTGGAATTCTGTATATGTTTCATATGAGCCATCTGCATTGAACTTAATTGTATTTCCAGAAGGTGGCATGTTAATTGAGTTTGTATCGGTTGCAAATTGTTCTACTTTCGGAATATCTACTGTACTTGTCACAGAAGAAGACCCCACTTTAATCACTTGGTTTAAAGTGTAGTCTTTATTTGCGATTACAGCTCCATTATAAGCGTTATCTGATTTAATTTGGAACTTGACTTGTTTCAATACATCTGGTTTTTCAGCTTCAATAGCTTTCGTAAATGTAATTTTTAATGTCGCGCGTGTTGATTCCAATTGAGCTTGTCGCATTTGAGCTGTATCGTTTGAACCTTGACGTGCTTTATTGACGTTTTCAAACGAAACAATTGAAATTTTACCAATTGTCTTACCTTCGTAAGTGACATCCTTGCCATTTAATTGATTTAAGATAGCGACGTTTTCTAATGTAACTGTAACATAGTCGCCTTCTTTCACATCATCTTCTGTAATTGAAAAAGAAAGGTCTACATCTGTATAGTATTCAAAGTATTTAATGTCATGGTTTTTTATGGTACCAGTCACTTCTGCAGCTACTTCTCTAGCTTCACGTGCAGGAGTTTCTGTAGTTGTTACTGCTTCAGCACTTGTTGTAGAAATTTGCTCAGCCGTCGTTGTTTCTTCGGCAGTGATAATTTCTTGACTTTGAAGCGCAGCCAAAAGCACTCCAGTAGACAACAAAGTGATCAATAATTTTCCAAACCTTTTCTGGTTTTTCATCCCTATTTACCTCCGTGTAAAATTACACTATTTTAACATGATTTTACTATATTTTCAATTAATATCAACTAAAACGAATGATTGTTTTAAATATCAAATGAAAGTAAATAGATTTATAATATTCAGTTATTACACCCTTAAGTTTGATTTTTATCCAATTCCTAAATAATCATTGAAACATGTAAAATTATTCGGGTCTTAAGAATACAAAAAAGACTAGACAAGTCTAGCCTTTCGCTTCAATTAGAATTTTTTACGTTTACGAGCTGCTTCTGATTTACGTTTACGTTTTACAGAAGGTTTTTCATAGAATTCACGTTTGCGTGTTTCTTGAAGAGTACCAGCTTTAGTAACCGCACGTTTGAAACGACGAAGTGCATCGTCAAGAGATTCATTCTTACGTACTACTGTTTTAGACATTTTTTTCACTCCCTTCAAGTTCAAGATCTATTCTATTTTACATGGAATGATATGAATTGTCAAGGGGAAGCATACATTTATTCCTATTTTCCAGTTTATTAATTACTTTCTTACCTATACTTTATCAAATCATACAACTTTGTTACTGCTTGTTCAAAAGGTTCAATATATTCCCAATATTCATCAGGAAGATTTGAAATCTTACTCAAGTCATTGCTATCAAAATGATATACCAGATGACGAAGAATTTGATTTTCAATAAAATGCAAATCCCTCAGCTGATCTATACTAATAGAATCGATCTTTTCTACGTAGTGACATAAATCAGCCAGCGACTGCCTATCAAATACTTTTTCCTCGTGTAAATAATAGAGAAAGCTTTCGTTTTCAGCCTTTTTATTATCTTCTATCAAATTCCTATTCTTCATATTCATTCTGATTCCTCCTGTAAAAGATTTTAAAAAAGCTACTTTTTAACAAATCCTTTACGAATTTTATAAAGGATCCACGATCCCTTTCTTTGACTAGTTACGAGCTCAAAGCCTACTGATAACAAGAATCGTCTAAATGCTTCTTCGCTTTGAACCTCTGGTAAAAAGTAAGATAACTTGTTATATTCACAAGCCAGTAAGAGCATCCCGTCTGTTTTGAGTATTCTTCGAATTTCCATAAAAGAAGCCTCTAGATTCTGCCAATGAAAATGAGTTTGAAAGGCTGTGATTAAATCAACACTTTCATCAGAAAAACCTGTCTCCCTAACGTCTCTTCGTTCAAAATTTAGATTAGTCATCTCCCTCTGTTTGGCTTGAGCTATTGCGGTATCTGAAATATCGATTCCAGTTATAGTACTTTGCGGAAAAGTTTCTTTCAGTAGGATGGTTGAACGGCCGTTCCCAACTCCTACATCTAAGATTGCAGGGTAAAATGTCCTATCCAGATGACGAATTGCCCATACAAACATGGGGTGATAGGCTCTATTCCACAATTTCATCATTCGTTTTCCTAGAATACCTGAAGGGTTCTTTGATTGCTGAATGAGACGACAAAACAGTAACATTAAAAGTAAAAAACAAATAAAACCGATTATATAAATCAAAGTTCGAACCTCCTCTGTATAGCTATATTATACCACTTTAGCAGGATAGTGAACATTTGAAGTAAAAAACCACTCACTACAAAGAGCAAGTGGTTGTGAATTTATTTTTCAAGCAAGCTAAGTGCTCCAGCATCCGCGATAATAGTTACGTCCGGATGGTTCTGCAAGCTACTTGCTGGGAGACTTTCAGTAACAGGACCTTCAACAGTTCCTGCAATAGCTTTTGCTTTTGATTCACCGTAAGCAAATAGAAGAATGGATTTCGCATCAAGAATATTTTTAATTCCCATTGAGATAGCCTGCGTTGGGACATCTTCAATCTTATCAAAGAAGCGAGCATTTGCTTCAATAGTTGATTGATCAAGATCTACAAGATGAGTTTCACTATCAAACGGAGTTCCTGGTTCATTAAAGCCGATGTGACCGTTTCGACCAATTCCCAAGATTTGTAAATCTACTGGATGATCTGCAAGAATTTGATTATAACGTTCTACTTCTTCTTCTGCATTATCTTTTACACCACTCGGTAAAAAGCTTTCTTTGAATGGCTTTTTATTGAATAGATTTTCTTGCATAAAGTAACGATAAGATTGTGGGTTATCTCCATCAAGACCTACATATTCGTCCAAGTTAACACTTGTAAGATTTGAAAAATCAAGGTCACTCTTAACGATTTCTCCATAAAACTCAAGCGGACTGCTACCAGTCGCAAGCCCTAATGTTTGAGCACCGTTTGCTAACTTTTCTTTTAAAATTTCAAAAGCTACTTTTCCACCTTCTTCAGGATTTTTTACTTGAATAACTTTCATAATTGTTCCTCCATATTTCTTTATTTCATTATATGGTATAGACCAATTTTTGTCAAGTGTAAACGGTTTAATATTTTAAATTTTATAGGATAAAGTTAAGTAAAAAAAGAAGACTAAACTAGTCTTCTCTTTTTAAACTGTCAGAATGAATTAGTCTTCTTTTTTCTTTCTTGACAAAGCATAACCGGCAGTAGCTAAACCAATAAGTGCTGAATAAGTCATGAATGATTGTTCAACTGAACCAGTATTTGGCAATGATTTCTTAGATGATTCTGGTTTTGATTCTGGCTTAGGCTCTGGTTTTGATTCTGGCTTAGGCTCTGGTTTTGATTCTGGCTTAGGCTCTGGTTTTGGTTCTGGCTTAGGCTCTGGTTTTGGTTCTGGCTTAGGCTCTGGTTTTGGTTCTGGCTTAGGCTCTGGTTTTGGTTCTGGCTTAGGCTCTGGTTTTGGTTCTGGCTTAGGCTCTGGTTTTGGTTGTGGTTTTTCATCTTTCTTGATAACCACAACATTTTTATTCCATTCAACAACTGGTTTTTCTGTTTCTTTTTTAACAGGATCCTTAAGTAACTCAGGTGCTTCTGGTTTAACTGGCTCACTTGGTAAAACAGGTACAGTTTTATATTCTGGTTCTGTTGGTGGAACTGGTTTTTCTTTAACAGTTGGTACTTCTGTCAATTCTGGTTTTTCAGGTTTAACTGGAGGTGTTGGTTCTGTTGGTTTAACTGGCTCTTCACCTGGATCTTGAGGGAAGCCAACGTTTGAGTTGATAGAGAACCAATAGAGAGTTGCTTCGCCTGTTGCGTTAGCACCTTTTGCTGTAAAGTCAAGATGACCATCTTTCAAAATAACAGCAGCACCACCATAGTAAAGGTAAGGGCTCTTAGGATCATCCCAACCCTTAGTTTCACTTGAAGAGTCTGCATTAAATGTAGCACCTTGAGCCATGTATTGGTTTTGTTCTTTAGCAGATACTTCTTTTGTAGATGAATCTTGGTCTACACTTGAATTTGGAAGTTTAATAAACTCTTTGTCACCAATGTTTACAGACTCAACGTGAGGAGTATCTTGGTGTTTCATTTTTGGTGTGTATCTCAAAACACCTGATGTAGCGTCTACAGTGTAAGAACCGATAACGTCTGATTTATCACCAAATGTGTAATCTTCAGTACCAACTGAGTGACCATTTCCGCCACCAGATGCGTTCACTGTTGTAGCATCAACTGTTGTTTCTTCAGTTACTTTAAAGGCATCATCAACCCATGTTGCTTTTTGAGCAACAATTTTCAAAGGATTATCAGCATTGATATCAACTTCTGCACTACCGAAGTCAGCTTTACCGCTTTTCACAACAACGTCTGCACCATCAAGTTTTGGTTCACTTCCATCTGAATATGGATCCCAAGTTCCACGAACTGTATTGCCTTCGCTATCTTTAGCTTCAACAACTAGAGGACGAGGTTTGTCATTTTCAACATAAGATGCACCATTCCAGTGGTTAAGTGAGTTAAGGGCAAGGATTGCATTGTGTTGTGACAAATCAATCAATTGGTCATTTTCATCATAAAACTCAATGTCAACACCAACTGTAACTGGGTTTTCAGTATCAGTTGAGCTACCAATTGTCATTGTAACCGCTGGATCGTTATAAATTTGAACGATTCCTTTTCCATCTGATGATGGAAGGCTCTTCACTTCGTATTTATAAACAACTTTTGCAATACGTTTTTCTTCGCTACCTTTTACAATTTTAGCTTGAGTAAGTCCTGTGTATGTCACATCAAATTTATCTCCGACTTTTACAACTCCCCACTCGATTTCATTGTTAGCATATGGGTTTGTAGTTGTCAAATCAGAATCTTGTAGATTCTTAGTTTCATACATCTTAGTAGCTTTACCATCACCGTACATACGAGCTTGACCTTCTTTTGTCAAGTAAGTTGTTAATCCAGTTGTTTGGTGTGTGATTTTAGTTGTTTCACCATCAGCAAGTTCTTCAGAGAGGAATGTCAAATCTTGTTTGTATTTCTCAGGATTTCCACCACGCTCTGCAACCATCTTATTGAAGGCATCTTTAGCATCATCGTATTGTGCTTTTTTCTTGTTGTAAATTTCGAGCTCAATCAAGTAAGCAGCTTGTGCTTCATCATAAGCAGCTTTTTTAGTCTTGTAGTCAGCTAATTTAGCTTCATATTCTGCTTGAGCTAATTTATTACTTTCAGTAGCTTCTTCATTTGCTTTTACAGATGCATTGTATGCTGCAAGTGCTGTGTTATATTCTTCAAGAGCTTTTTCATAAGCAACACGTGCTTCTTCATTACTCTTTTCTACTGCTGTTTTTTCTGCTGTTTTTTCAGTCAATTCTTTTTCGTAAGCAGTAAGTTTTTCGTTGTAAGCTGCAAGCTCTTTATCGTAGTTTGCTTGTGTAGCAGCATTTTTAGCATCAACTTCAGCTTTTTCTTTTTCGTAAGCTTCTTGATTTGTTGCTACTTCAGCTTTATAATCAGCTACAGTTTTATGAATATCACTAACTTGTTTTTCGTAATCTTTTGCAGCAGCTTCCTCAGAATCTTGCTTTTTAGTTTCAGTTTCTTTAACTTCAAGACCTTCATTCGTTGCAGCAGTTTTAGCTTCTTCCAACTTCTCTGGAACCGCAACTTCTTTTGTTTCTTTTCCAGCTACTGTTGTAGTTGAAGTAACAGGTGTAGTTGCTGATGAAGTTTCATCGGCTGATACAGTGGCAATACCCGCTGCAGCAATCACTGTTGCGACTGCAACAGAACCAAAAGCAACTGAGGTTTTTCTCAAGGCATACTTAATCGTTTTATTATTCTTTAACGATGACATGACAAACTCCTTTTTAAATGTTTTTTTATTTATGCTTCTCAAGCAAAAAGAATTTTTGTTCTTCGAAGTCAGAGAAATCGTATCAAAAATTATTTTAAAAGTCAAGTATTTTTATTTATTTTTTTCAAATTTTTTTCACTTTACTTTCAGGAGTTTTTCATTTTGTTTTCAAAAAGTTTACGTTTTTGTTGACATTTTCCTATGAACTGTCGTATAATTTCAACTAACAAAATATTATGATTGGAGGATATAATGAAATCTTCAAATAACTTTTCTCAAGAAAAAGGTCACGGCTATTTCCGTAAGCGAAATAAAGTACTTGTATCTATGATTACAGTCTTTGGTTCTTTGATGTTAAGTTCTGTTGGTTTGGCAGATGAAGTTGCTTCAACTACAACTTCACCTACAAACGTAACTACATCAAGTCAACCAGCCACTAGTACTGAGACCACTAGTGAGCAACCTACTACAACAACTAGTGAGGAGACCACTAGTGAGCAACCTACTACAACAACTAGTGAGGAAACCCCAAAGACTTCTTCAAGTGAAGAGACATCATCTTTGCCTCAAACTGCAAGTGCAACTGAACCAACAACTCGTAGTATTTCAGCGGCAACAAGTACTTATAACACACCAAAAATTCAAAACGATGTAACATTTAATAAGGCCACATATAAAAGTGGTGAGGATGTAAGCATCTCAATCAATAATCCTGACGTAACTTCGTCTGATTTGACAGTGTCTCATTTAGACAAAGTTATTTATGAGTTGAAAAATGCTCCAGGAAATTCACTTGTCATTCCAAACTCTGTTTTCTCTCCAAATTCTGGTTATCTCATTGACATCATCGGAAAGAATGCTGATGGAAAACAAGAATTTCACAAAGTAGCTGGTCTATCAGTCGAAGATGATTGGACAGTATATCCACGTTATGGTGTTGTAGCAGGTTCAAAAGACAATCACAATTCGATTACCAAAGAGCAAGTGGAAGGATATAAAAATAGTATTGACCAATTGGCCAATATGCACATCAATAACTACTTCTTCTACGACGTTTATAATACACCTGCCAACCCATTCCCAGCAAATGTTGAACGATTCACACAAGATTGGGCTACTTTCTTAATTCCGAAAGGTGAAACTGATCCCGAAAAACGTAAAACATACTTACCAGTTATTGACACAGATGCCGTAAAAGAGTTGGTTTCTCATGTCCATTCAACTGGTGCTAAAGCTATGCTTTATAATATGATTTACGCTGTGTCTCTTGATGAAAAAATCCCAGACCAAGTAAAAAGTGCGATTGTACGCAACTTACAAGATCACTTCAACTTTGGAAAGACTGGTGATATTACAGCAACAGACATCCAACAATTTCTAGACCCAGGAGATCCAAACTGGCAAAACTTTATCATCAATGTGATGTTAAAAGCCATGAAAGAAGGTGGATTCGATGGTTGGCAAGGGGACACTATGGGGACTAACTTGGTTGAAAAAGTTAATGAACCTGGAAAAGCTTTCTCTTTAAGTGACAACTATCCAAAACTAGCCGCAGCTGCAACGGAGGCGCTTAAAAAAGAAGGCTATGACTTTATGATCAACGATATCTCTACTGGAGATGCTGATCGATTAGGAAAAACAAATGTCTCTGCACCATACGCGGAAGTTTGGGGAGATAGCATCGCCCATGATTCTACCTACCAAGCCTTAACACGCTTGACTGAGCGTATGCGAGATTTATACAACGGAAAATCTCCAATTATCGCTGCTTATACACACCGTGAAAAAAATGCAGCAAAACTCAGTAAAGATAATGAATTGCTAACAGATGCAATTATTGCAGCAAGTGGTGGTTATCATATGACAACAGCTGCTCTCAATACATCTCAAGATGCAAAAGGTTTTGGTGTTATTCAGGCTGAATGGTACCTCAATCAAAACTTACCAGTCAATGCTGATTTTGCTAATGCAGAATTCAACTACCAAGAGTTTATCGTTGCCTACCAAGAACTCCTTCGTGGGCGCGAAACCTTAGCACATGATACTCGCCGTATTGGAGACAATACAAATGTTCTTGTAAATGGTAACTTTATCGGTTCTAATCTTGATAATTCAGACGGTGTTCAACCAGGTACCGTTTATACCATCACAAAAGAAACTAAAACTGGTGACCGAATTGCTCATTTAATTAATCTTGTTGGAATTACTGAAAACAAATGGAATAGTGCTGTTAATTCCACTAGCAAACTGACTAACATCCAAGCTTTTGTGCCACTTGGTAAAATTTCAAAAGATCAGGCCGAACATGCGAATATCTACTGGGCTACCCCAGATGCTGTAGAAGGAAAGTATAATATTCAACTTCGTGAAACTACTGCTAATGTATATTATGACAGTGGGGCTGGTCAATGGATGGCTGCAATTGATGTTCCTAGCCTTGATGTATGGGATATGCTCTATGTCAAACTTAATGAAGTTGCCCGTGTTCTTTATCAAGATGAAACTGGTAAAGAACTGGAACGTTCAAGCGACTTTGTTGGACATACTGGTGAAAAGATTGACTACTCAACAAAAGATACGATTGCTAAATATCTGAAACAAGGTTATAAACTAGTTGAGAACGAATTTGATAAAAATGGACCAGCAAAATTTGACCGAGATGCTTCAAACATTAATGGTGATGGCGTACAGGAATTCATTGTTCGCTTTGCACCAAAAATTGTAGATTTTTCTGAAACACAACCAATTCAAGTTGGGCAAGTTGTTCCAGGAGATACAGATGGTAGCCTTTATCCAACTCCTAAAGCTCCAAATGGAAAATCTATTAGTGATCTCAATCATTTATCAGAAAAAGTAACTCGTACTATCACCTATGTTACTGAAGATAAGAATGGTAACAATCGTCAAGAAACTGACATCGTTTCAAAAACAGATAGTTTAAACTTTAGCCGAAAAGGAACTATCAATTTGGTAACTGGAGAAACAACACTTGAAGATTGGGTATCTAAAGACGGTACTACTTTCGCAGATTATGAAAATCCAGTCAAAAATGGATATGTTGTCGTATCCGAAGAATCAAATGCAACATTCTCTCCTGATCTTAAGAAATCTGGAGGTCATACTGGAATCCTAGCTGAATCTGATGACATTTCTGATATTGTTGTCTACCGACCAGTCGGTGTTTATACAATTAGTTATGCATCAGGAAAAGAACCATCAAATGCTATTAAAGAGATTCCATATTTAAATGATTCTTCTAATCCAACTGCTATTTCAGCGCCAACTGCAACTTTACCATATATTGAAGGGTTAGAACCAAAAGATGCAACTGGAAAAATCTTAACCTTTGTAGATCCACTTGATGAAACAAAGGGATACCTTCTTCCAACTGCAACTTCTGCTACTAATGATACATCAATTACTTATACAATTTCTCAAGGATCAGTGACGGTACAATTCCTCATTATAGGCAGTGATACCGAATTACAAGACTCTCAAACAGTTTCTGAAAACGCAGACTTTGGTACGAACTATACTACAGATGCACCAAAAGTAATTACAAAAGACGGTCTAGTCTATAATTTAGTTGGTCATCGTGAGGGTTCTGCTGATGTTTCAGGAACAGTATCTAAGGGAAATAAAACAGTAATTTATGACTACAAACTTGCTTCAGGAAATGTAATAGCACGATTTGTCCTTCAAAACACCACAACTGAATTGCAACCAGCTATCGTTGTTGCTTCAAATGCAGATAACGGTTCTGCCTACATTGCTGTTGCACCGGACGAAATTTCTTATAATGGTCAAAGATACGAACGTATTAGCAATGCACAACAATCAGGCCAAGTCGGAGTAGGAACTACAGATCTGATTTTTGAATACAAAGTCAAAGAATTACCAACTCCTCAACCTAAACCTCAACCTAAACCTAAACCTCAACCTCAACCTAAACCTCAACCTAAACCTCAGCCTAAACCTAAACCTCAGCCTAAACCTCAACCTAAACCTAAACCTAAACCTAAACCTCAACCCCAACCTAAACCTAAACCCCAACCTCAACCTAAACCTCAACCCCAACCTCAACCTAAACCTCAACCTAAACCTCAAACTCAAGTTCAACCTCAAACTCAAGTTCAAGGTTCTGAACGTCAAAAAGAGTCAATACAATCAGAAAGAACTTTGATTAAACCTGGTAGTCAGCTACCTGCAACAGGAGAGCAAAATTCCCAATTAGCATATCTTGGATTTGCTTTTCTCACTGGATTTGCAGGTCTTGTCGGTTATAAAAAGAAACAAGATTAAACTACTATAATTTTAAAAACCCAAGGAATAAGTCCTCGGGTTTTTTTAAGAAAATAACAAAGAGGCCTTGCTCTTACGAGCAAAGCCTCTTCATTTTAGAGCTAAAATTGCTATTTCAATACCAAAATATTGATGTTATTTCAATCTTAGTCTTCACGTCTTTTTGGTTTTGCAATTAAACCAAGACCTACTAGACCAAGTGCTGCACCTAGAGCCACTAATCCAACTTTAGATTGCTCACCAGTATTTGGCAACTCACGACCTTTAGGTTTTTCTGGAGTTGGTGGTGTTACCGGTGTTGGTGGTGTTACCGGCGTTGGCGGTGTTGGTGGTGTTGGCGGTGTTGGCGGTGTTGGCGGTGTTGGCGGCGTTGGCGGCGTTGGTGGTGTTGGCGGTGTTGGCGGTGTTGGCGGTGTTGGCGGCGTTGGCGGCGTTGGCGGCGTTGGCGGTGTTGGTGGTGTTGGTGGTGTTGGTGGTGTTGGCGGTGTTGGCGGCGTTGGCGGCGTTGGCGGTGTTGGCGGTGTTGGCGGCGTTGGCGGTGTTGGCGGTGTCACTTTGTTGTTAAACTCAGTGTCTTCCGGCATTTGTGAAGTAAGGGTCAACACTTTACCATCCTTAGTTACAGTAACTCCAACAGTCGCTACCATCTTATCGTACTCAACTCCAGCCTCTGTACCTTGTACTTCTTCTACGTGATAGATATATGTACCTTCTTCACCACGTTTGAATTCAAGAGCTGAGAACTTGATCTTACCTTCAACATCGTTGCTTACGGTTTCAATCACATTTCCATCCTTGTCTTTCAGTACAAATGTAAACTCGCCAGCCTTAAGTGCACGACCTTCCAATTTCTTAGTGAAGTTGAATTCAACTTTAACCGGAATATTTACAACACGTTTTTCAGTTGGTTTTTCTGGTTTTTCAACTGACTTCTTAGTTGGATCGTATTGGTGAACGATTTGAGAAGCTGTATTTTCAATATCTACACCTTCCTTAGCGCTATCCTTGATTCGTGCAAGAATATCAAATTTGTAGTAACGTCCAAATGCTAATTTAGCAGTGTTGATTACTTGTGTATTCTCTGCATCTCCAAGTGACTTAGTCAAATCAGCTTTAGATGTAGCAGTAATAACACCATCCACAATTGAGATATCAAACTTAGCTGTTACATCTTCACCAGTTACTGAATCGTAAGCTTTAATATCAGCTACATTAACATCCAAGTTTTCACTGTCATATTTATCTGTAATTCCAACAGATTGAATATTGTGAGCTTCTGTAAATTTAGTTGTATCTAACCATACTTGGTAAACAACCTTATCACCCTTATGGAGTGTTTGAGTATTGATATTTTGCTTTTCATTATTATCAACTTTGTCCGCATATGGATCTTTGTTGGTATCAGCTACTTTATCAGTCAACTCTTTATCATCATCCAGAAGTTTAGTTCCAGTAATGTCAAATTTCTCTTCGTTGAGAATGTATTTCTCTGGGTTAAATTCAGGAGTTTCTGGAGGTGTCACAGTGTTGTTAAACTCTGTATCTGGAGCGTCAGTCACTTTCTTAACAAGGACTTTAGCTGTACCATCGTATTTAACTTCAACTGTGATCTCAGCTTTCATGGTATCGTAAGTGACTGTAGCATCAGAACCTTTAACTTCTTCTACAGTGTACTTATGAGTTCCAACTTGGGCTTTAGTGAATTCGAGCTTAGCGAATTTCACCTTACCATCTTTGTCGTTCTGAACTGTTTCGATTTCAGTACCTTTAGAGTCTTTCAACACGAAGCTAAACTCGCCAGCTTTCAATTCACGGCCTTCGAGTTTCTTAGTGAAGTTGAATTCGACTTCAATTGGAACTGAGTTGACACGTTTTTCAGTTGGTTTTTCTGGTTTTTCAACTTTCTTCGTAGTTGGGTTATAGTAGTTTACAATTTGCGCTGCTGTGTTTTCGATGTCTACTCCACCTTCAACGTCTGTTTTAACAGTGGCTGGAATATCGAATTTATAGTAGCGACCAAACTCGAATTTAGTTGTGTCGATCACTTGTGTATCGTCTGCGTCTCCAAGTGACTTAGTGAAGCCGGCTTTAAGAGTTGCGGTCATAACACCATTTTCAACCTTAATGTCGAACTTGTTAGTCACATCTGCACCAGTTACAGAATCGTAAGCCTTGATAGCTGAAGCATCAACATCAACCTTAGTTTCATCGAAGTCATCAGTGATACTTACTGATTGGATGTTATCCTTGTTAGCTGCGTCGAACTTAGTTGTATCCAACCATACTTGGTAAACCAATTTAGAACCACGTTTAACAGTCTTAGTATTCAAGTTTTCTGCTTCGTTGTTGTCGGTCTTATCTGCGTATGGATCTTTATTGGTATCCCCATACTTGTCTGCCAACTCTTTATCATCATCAAGAAGCTTGTCGCCTGTAATGTCGTATTTCTCTTCAGTTACAACGTATTTCTCTGGTTGGAACTTAGGCTCTTCTGGTGGAGTCACAGTGTTGTTGAACTCTTTATCTGGAGCGTCAGTTAGTGTCTTCACAAGTGCTTTAGCTGTACCATCGTATTTAACTTCTACTGTGATTTCAGCCTTCATAGTATCGTAAGTGACTGTAACGTCAGAACCTTTAACTTCTTCCACAGTATACTTATGAGTTCCAACTTGGGCTTTAGTGAATTCAAGTTTAGCGAATTTCACCTTACCATCTTTGTCGTTCTGAACTGTTTCGATTTCAGTACCTTTAGAGTCTTTCAACACGAAGCTAAACTCGCCAGCTTTCAATTCACGGCCTTCGAGTTTCTTAGTGAAGTTAAATTCGACTTCAATTGGAACTGAGTTGACACGTTTTTCAGTTGGTTTTTCTGGTTTTTCAACTTTCTTCGTAGTTGGGTTGTAGTAGTTTACAATTTGCGCTGCTGTGTTTTCGATGTCTACTCCACCTTCAACGTCTGTTTTAACAGTGGCTGGAATATCGAATTTATAGTAGCGACCAAACTCGAATTTAGTTGTGTCGATGATTTGTGTATCATCTGCGTCTCCAAGTGACTTCGTGAAGCCAGCTTTAAGAGTTGCGGTCATGACACCATTTTCAACCTTAATGTCGAACTTGTTAGTCACATCTGCACCAGTTACTGAATCGTAAGCCTTGATAGCTGAAGCGTCTACTTCAACCTTAGTTTCGTCGAAGTCATCAGAAATACTTACTGATTGGATGTTATCCTTGTTGTTAGCGTCGAACTTAGTTGTATCAAGCCATACTTGGTAAACCAATTTCGCACCAGGTTTCACAGTCTTGGTATTCAAGTTTTCTGCTTCGTTGTTGTCAGTCTTATCTGCGTATGGATCTTTATTGGTATCTCCGTACTTGTCTGTCAACTCAGAATCATCATCAAGAAGCTTGTCGCCTGTGATGTCGTATTTCTCTTTAGTTACAACGTATTTCTCTGGTTGGAACTTAGGTTCTTCTGGAGGAGTCACAGTGTTGTTAAACTCTTTATCGGCAATATCTCCGACCTTAGCAACTAAAGCTTTAGCCTTACCATCATGAGAAACAGTGACTGTTACAACAGCTTTCATATTGTCATATGTAACGGTTGAGTCTGTACCAGCAACTTCTACTACTTTGTAACGGTAAACACCGATATCATTGTTTGTGTACTTAAGGCTAGTGAATTTAACCTTACCATCCTTATCATTGGTTGCTGTTTCAAGAACATTGAATTCATCATCGTCTAACAATTGGAAAGTAAACTCGTTGGCTTTCAATTGACGACCTGCAAGAGCTTTCTTGAAGTCAAGTTCAATTTGAATTGGTACGTTGTTTACACGTTTTTCAGTTGGTTTTTCAGGTTTTTTAACTTTCTTAGTTGTTGGGTTGTAGTAGTTGACTACTTGAGCCGCAGTATTTTCGATATCTACTCCGCCAGGAACATCAGCTTTCACTGTTGTTGGGATGTCGAACTTGTAGTAACGTCCGAAGGCGAACTTAGTTGTATCGATCACTTGAGTGTTTTCTGCATCGCCAAGTGACTTCGTGAAGCCAGCTTTAAGTGTCGCAGTAATCACACCGTTGTTCACAGTTATATCGAATTTATCAGTTACTTCTGCGCCTGTTACTGAGTCATAAGCTTTGATCTTAGTAGAATCAAGTTCTAACTTAGTTTCATCGTAGTCATCTGAGATTCCTACTGATTGGATGTTGTCCTTGTTAGCTGCGTCAAACTTAGTAGTATCCAACCATACTTGGTAAACCAATTTATCGCCACGTTCAACTGTCTTAGTATTCAAGTTTTCCACATCATTATTGACGGTATTGTCCGCATATGGGTTCACATTGGTATCTGCGTACTTATCTGCCAACTCTTTGTCATCATCAAGAAGCTTGTCGCCTGTGATATCGTATTTCTCTTTAGAAACAACGTATTTCTCTGGTTGGAACTTAGGTTCTTCCGGCGGAGTTACAGTATTATTGAACTCTTTATCTGGAGCGTCAGTAACAGTTGCTACAATTGCCTTAGCAGTACCATCATGGTCTACCTTCACAGTTACTGTTGCAACCATATCGTCGTAAGTCACTGTTGTATCAGTACCTGCAACCTCTGAAACAGTATAAGTGTATGTCTTGCCAAGATCATCTTTACCAAACTTAAGTGTCTTAAAGGTAATCTTACCTTCTGCATCATTCTTAACAGTTTCAACTGCAACATTGTCTTTCTTAAGAACAAAGCTAAATTCACCAGCTGCTAGAGTACGGCCTTCCAACTTCTTAGTGAACTTGAGATCAACTGTAACTGGTACTGAGTTCACACGTTTTTGAGTTGGTTTTTCAGGTGTTTCTACTGATTTGCTTACTGGATTGTAGACATGAACGATTTGGTTGGCTTTATTTTCAATATCAGCTCCTGCCTTAACTGTGTCTTTAACAGTGGCTGGGATATCGAATTTATAGTAGCGACCAAATTCAAATTTAGTTGTGTCGATAACTTGAGTATTATCTGCATCACCTAAAGACTTGTTCATAGAAGCCTTAGAAGTTGCACTAATAACACCATTTTCAACTTTAATGTCAAACTTAGCAGTTACATCAGCGCCAGTTACACTGTCATATGCCTTAATATCAGCAGCATTAACTGTCACTTTTTCAGCGTCATAAGTATCAGAGATACCAACAGACTGGATGTTATTCTTATCTGAGAAGTTTCTAGTATCTAACCATACTTGGTAAACTAATTTATCCCCACGTTCAACTGTCTTAGTATTGATATTTTCTGCTTCGTTGTTCGTAGTTTTATCAGCATACGGATCTGCATTGGTTTCTGTATACTCATTAGTCAACTCGTTGTCATCATCTACTAATTTTGTTCCAGTGATATCATACTTTTCTTTATTCAGTACAAATTTTTCTGGTTGGAATACTGGTGTTTCTGGAGGAGTAATCTTGTTGTTGAATACTTTATCTTCAGTACCATCAGTTGATGCACCATTATCGTCCACACCTCCAGCAGAAACTACATTAGTTACTGTTGTTAATGCGTGACCTTTTTTAGAAACTTCTACAGTAATCGTAGCCTTCATAGAATCGTAAACCATACCAGCTTCTTTAGCTGCAGGGACAACTTCTTCTACAGTATAAGTGTGACTACCAACTTTAGAGTTGTCAAATGCTATTTCTGTGAATGTTACAGTTCCATCTTTTTTGTTGGCTACAGTCTCAACTTCTTCACCGTCAGAATTTTTAAGAACGAAGTTGAATTCTCCGTCTTTAAGTTCACGTCCAGCCAATTTCTTCGTGAAGTCAAATTTAACTTTTACTGGTGCTACAACATAGTTGTTGAAGATTTTATCATCATCACTTGATTTGAATCCACCTTCAGCACTATATTTAACTGACGCTTGTAAATCACCTTGCTCATTCTCAGTTACAGTAACTGTCATGGTAACAGTCATTGCATCGTAGTCTACGTTTGCATCTGATCCTGGTGTTTCAGTGATTGTGTAAGTATATACACCTGCCTTTTTAAATGTTAATTTACTAAATGTAGCTTTACCATCAGCTTTGTTAGTGACAGTTTCTTCATATGCAGCAATTGACTTGTTTGGTTGTACTTCTTTTAGCTTGAACGTAAACTCACCATTTGCTAAGTTACGTCCTTCCAATTGTTTTTCAACTTCTGGAGTGACTTCAACTGGCTCTTGTTTTACGTAGTAGTAAATAGGTTGTTTGTATGGTGTCAAGGTGTTAAGCAAGTCAACGTTTGTACCAATACCGAAATTTCCTCTTTCCAACTGTACATTTGGAGAAAGGTGTCCAATATTGTCCCCTAAGAATGGTACAAATACCGTTTTCTTAGGGGTATAATTTGCAGCTGTTTGGAAGCCAAACTCAATTTCTTTACCGTTTGGATAGTTTACACCTTTGCTATCTGTGAAAGGAATAGTATAAAGTGGAGACTTCTTAACTACCAAATCTTCGGTATTTGCTTTTCCTGGTTTAATCGGTTTGGTTTCTGCAAGCAACATGTAACCGTCAGTACTTAGTGAACCATCTGAACGTTTGCTTTGTTGTTTTGGATCAAGAAGATAAACACGAACAACTACAGATCCGTCTTCACCTACGATTTCCTTAATACGCTTAATTCCTGCACGCTCAGCGTCCATGAATTTAGTACCAACTTTGTAAGGACGACTTACATAGCCTGATTTATCGTTTGCATCAGCTGTTTGATACAACTTGTAGCCATCAAATTGACGTTCGCCAGACGCAGTAAATTTCTGTCCTTCCATGGCTTTAAGAGTATATCTAGCTAAGTCTACTTCATTACCATTTTCTTTATAATCCTGAACTGTTACATCAGTTTTATTTGCATTGAATGTAGGATTGTTTTTATCAACTACTTTATAGTAAGTTGTTTTATTAATTGCCTCTGGTATTTTAGCATTTGAATCAGTAATTGTACGATTGTTATAAGCTGGTTCAACAACGTTTATAATATCTGTTGTAGTACGAGCGTTATAAACAGCAGTATAAAGTGCTTGTTCAGCTGGTGTAAGTTGGTGTCCTGCAGCTACTAAATCTGTTATACTCTTTCCAACTTCATAACCATTTTGAATAAATGGTTGAGTTGTTTTACCTTTTTCAGCAGTACCAGCTTGATAATCTACTTGGAACGTTAATTGACTATTAGACGCTGTTGTGGTAGTTGTGAACTTTTGAACACCACTTGTAGCTGTAACTGTTTTTGTTTCTACTACATTACCAGTCGTTTTGTCAATCAATTCAACAGTTGTATCCGTCGATTCATCAAATCTCTTATAAGCACGTGCATAGTATTTTGTACCATAACGATTATTAAATTCAGTTAAATCCCAAACCGCATAAGTATAGAAATCTCCTTCTTTAGCAGAATACCCAGATGGCACTGTTTGAGAGCTAACAGTTGCACCATTTGCATCTTTAATTGTTGGAGTTACTTTTTCCCCATCTTTTAAATATGTGCTTACCTCTACCGGGTTAGAATTATGGTCTCCTGATACAGCTTCATTCGTGGTCGCACGACGGCTACGAACTTTAGGTTTATTTGACTCATCTGTAGCTGGTTTTGCTTCTTCTGCTTTTTCAACCGGCTTAGCAGTTTCCTTATTAGCAACTTCAGTCTCAGTTGAAGCAGGTTTTACTTCTTCTGCTTTTTCTGAAGACACTGGTTCAGATTTAACTTCTTCTGTTTTAGCCTCAGAAGCTGCTTTTCCTTCTTCAACCTTGTTTGTATCAGCAAGCTCAGTTGTTGCAACATTTTCTACAATATTCTGTTCCTTTTTAGAGGAATCCTTGCTACTATCCTTTTTCACCAACTCTGTTTTTTCTTCAGAACTTGGTTGTGTAGGAAGTTCAGAAGCTTTTACCGCACCTCCGTTTGCTAACATAAAACTAAGAGTTGTTCCCAAAAATACGGATGCAACACCTACCTTATATTTCCTCAAAGAAAAACGTTGTTGTTCCTTTCTTATCATTTTGATAAGTTCTCCTTTTATAATATTTTACTATCAGCAGAAAAATTATACCATATTTGAATCTAGAATACAATATTTTTCTCTAACCTTAGCCCTTATATCATACCATAAGTCTGACCTAACTTCAAATAATTATGTGCTTCTGTAATCGTTTACTTTATTATATTTTAGGTCTTTTTAACACCCTATGATTTATTATATATACTTATATGTAAACGTTCATTATCCAGAGTTATGTCCAGTTTTTTTAAAATCAATAAATTTAAAATTATACTATTTTTATATATTTAATTAGGTCCAGATTTTGCATTTAATTATTTGTGAAAAATGATAGCAACGTTTTCATCAAAAAAAAGATTCTCTTACGAGAATCTTTTTTATCAGATAGCCTCTGTAACAAAGCTTCTACTTTCTAATACTTTTAACATAGCATCCGCTGTATCCAAAGCTGTAAAGAGAGGAACTCCATGTTCAATAGCTGAACGGCGAATTTGTTCTCCGTCCTCATCTGCTGTCCGTTTGGTACCGACGGTATTGATGATTGCTTGAATTTTTCCTTTGCGGACGTAGCTTGGGATATCGTGTTCATCATGACCGATTTTACCAACAAGTTGAGTCTGTAATCCATGACTTGCAAAGAACTCCGCTGTTCCTGCAGTTGCAAGGATTCCGTAACCAATATTTTGGAAACGACGCGCTAAATCTAAAGCTTCTTCTTTTGCATCGTCTGCGATGGTAAAGACAACATTCCCAAAGGTTGGTAAGTGGAGGTATGAAGCTTCAAAAGCTTTATAGAGGGCTTTTTCAAGAGTGGTATCAGACCCCATAACTTCCCCTGTTGACTTCATTTCAGGACCAAGAAGGCTGTCTACCTTAGCTAGTTTGGTAAAGGAGAAGACTGGTGCCTTGATATGGACGCGAGTACTTTCTGGGTAAAGTCCATCTTGGTAACCAAGTTCTTCGAGACTTTGACCAAGAATCAACTTAGTCGCTACCTGTGCCATAGGGATATTGGTTACTTTTGAAAGGAACGGTACGGTACGGCTAGCACGAGGGTTTACTTCAATGACGTATACTTTCTCATCCTTGATAACAAACTGAATATTCATCATTCCAAGGCAGTTAAGACCAATAGCTAAGCGTTTTGTGTAGTCCGCAATGGTTTCTTGTACCTTTTGAGACAAGGTTTGTGGAGGATAAACAGCCATGGAGTCACCTGAGTGGACACCGGCACGTTCGATATGCTCCATGATACCAGGGATGAGTACATTTTTCCCGTCTGAGATGGCGTCTACTTCACATTCCTGACCGACGATATATGAGTCAACAAGAACTGGATGGTCTGGACTTGCCTTAACCGCAGTACGCATGTAAGAACGAAGATCTTCTTCGTTTTCAACGATTTCCATGGCACGTCCACCCAAAACATATGAAGGACGAACGAGGACTGGGAAACCAATCTTACGAGCTGCAAGCACTGCTTCTTCTTCATTAGTAGCTGTTTGTCCTGGTGGCTGTGGAATATCCAAGTCTTTGAGAGCTTGCTCAAAGAGGTCACGGTCTTCGGCACGGTCTAGGTCAGCAACTTGCGTACCAAGGATAGTTACACCAGCTTTTGCCAATGGTTCAGCAAGGTTGATAGCTGTTTGACCACCGAACTGAACGATAACACCTTTTGGTTGCTCTAAGTCGATAACATTCATAACATCTTCGAATGTCAATGGTTCAAAGTAAAGTTTGTCTGATACAGAGAAGTCTGTTGAAACTGTCTCTGGGTTTGAGTTCATGATGATAGCTTCGTAGCCAGCTGCCTGAATCGCCTTAACTGAGTGAACAGTTGCGTAGTCAAACTCCACACCTTGACCGATACGGATTGGACCAGAACCTAAGACTAGAACAGATTCCTTATCAGACTTGATAGATTCATTTTCCCAACCATAGGTTGAATAGAAGTAAGGAGTTTCTGATTCAAACTCTGCTGCACAAGTATCAACCATCTTGTAAACTGGGACAATCTTGTTTTCCAAACGTAGTTGGCGAACTTGGTCAGCTGTAGTATTCCAGAGTTCAGCAATCTTACGATCTGAGAAACCATTGAGTTTTGCCGTTTTTAGGACTGCTACATCTTGTGGATGTGCGCCCAATTCTTGCTCAATTTCAAAGATATGCAAGAGTTTATCAAGATAGAAAATATCAATCTTAGTCAAATCTGCAATCTCTTCTGGTGTATAACCACGACGAATGGCTTCTGATACGTAGAAGAGACGGTCATCTTGAGCTTTGACAACTTTTTCAATCAAGGCATCATCTGAGACATCTGCAAGTTCAGGCATTTCATTGTGGTGAACGCCAATTTCTAGCGAGCGACAAGCTTTAAGGAGAGATTCCTCGATGTTCCGACCGATGGCCATGACTTCTCCAGTTGCCTTCATCTGGGTACCGAGACGACGTTCACCCTTTTCAAACTTATCAAATGGGAAACGTGGAATCTTGGCAACGACGTAGTCAAGTGCTGGTTCAAACATAGCATAAGTTGAACCTGTAACAGGGTTGATAACCTCATCTAAGGTCAACCCTACCGCAATCTTAGCAGCCAATTTAGCAATTGGATAACCTGTTGCCTTAGAGGCAAGAGCTGAAGAACGAGATACACGAGGATTTACTTCGATGACATAGTACTTAAAGCTGTGTGGATCAAGAGCTAGCTGAACGTTACATCCGCCTTCAATCTTGAGAGCGCGGATAATGCTTAAGCTAGCATCACGAAGCATTTGGTTTTCATAGTCGGACATGGTTTGCGCAGGCGCAAATACGATAGAATCCCCTGTGTGAATCCCGACAGGGTCAAAGTTTTCCATGTTACAAACAACAAGGGCATTGTCAGCTGAGTCACGCATAACTTCGTACTCAATTTCCTTGAAACCAGCAATGGAACGTTCAATCAAACACTGGGTAACAGGTGACAACTTCAAACCATTTTCAGCAATCTCTCGCAATTCTGCTTCGTTGGCACACATACCACCACCAGTACCACCTAGAGTAAAGGCAGGACGGACGATAACTGGGTAGCCAATCGTCGCAGCAAAGGCAACTGCTTCTTCTACTGTGTTAACAATTTCTGATTCAGGAATCGGTTGTTTCAGCTCTTCCATCAATTGTTTAAAAAGGTCACGGTCCTCAGCTTGGTCGATGGCAGACAATTTAGTACCGAGAAGTTCTACTCCCAATTCATCAAGAATACCGTTTTTAGACAATTCCATGGCCATATTAAGCCCTGTTTGACCTCCAAGAGTTGGAAGCAAAGCATCTGGACGTTCCTTACGGAGAATACGAGTCACAAACTCAAGTGTGATTGGCTCGATGTAAACCTTGTCTGCAATTTCCTTATCAGTCATGATGGTTGCAGGGTTTGAGTTTACCAAGACAACCTCGTAACCTTCCTCTTTCAAAGACAAGCAGGCTTGGGTTCCAGCATAGTCAAACTCAGCAGCCTGACCAATAATAATTGGACCAGAACCAATCACCATAATTTTTTGAATATCAGTACGTTTAGGCATTTATAAGATATTAAGGGCGTCAAGCGGACAAAGCTAAAATAGGAGTTATGACGAAGAACTGTCAGTTCTAGGAATAACTATCTTTTTAGCACCGTCCGTAGCCCGTATTCAGTTCAGCAAATACGGACCACCCTTCTCCTTTCTATTCGTCGCCTCACAGAGCGACATTAAATAAATTCTCCGACGATTTCACACTCGTCATTAATTTGTTTGTTTAAAGGCTTCCATCATCTCAATGAACTCGTCAAATAGATAACTTGCATCGTGTGGACCAGGAGCTGCATCTGGGTGGAATTGCACGGAGAAACCTGGTAGATATCTGTGACGTACGCCTTCAACTGACTTGTCATTGATTTCTTCGTGGGTGATAATCAAGTGCTCTGGTAAGTCCTCACGACTAACGGCATAACCATGGTTTTGACTAGTAAAGTCCACTCGCCCTGTAGCAATTTCACGCACTGCGTGGTTAAAACCACGATGGCCAAATTTCATCTTGTAAGTCTTGGCACCATTTGCCATGGCAAAGAGTTGGTGTCCCATACAAATACCAAAGATTGGAATCTTCCCGAGAATACCGCGAATCATATCGAGTGCTTCTGGAACATCTTCTGGATTTCCCGGACCATTTGATAACATGACACCGTCTGGGTTTAAATGTAAGATTTCTTCAGCCGTTGTTGTATATGGAACGACAGTTACGTTACAATCACGTTTTGAAAGTTCTCGTAAAATAGAATGTTTAAGACCAAAGTCTACTAGAACAACACTCAAGCCAACTCCTGGAGCAGGATAAGAAGTCTTGGTAGAAACTTGTCTGATATTGTCAGTTGGTAAAACAGTCGCTTGAAGTTGATCAGCAACGTGATCCATACTATCTCCAGCGTGTGTCAAGGTAGCTCGCATAGTTCCATGTTTACGGATAATCTTTGTGAGAGCACGCGTATCAATCCCTGAAATACCAGGAATTTTCTTAGCCTTCAAGAATTCGTCCAGCGTCATCTGATTACGCCAGTTGCTAGCTCTACGCGCCTCTTCGAAAACTACAACTCCCTTACAAGTAGGGCTGATAGATTCGTAGTCATCACGGTTAATCCCATAATTCCCAACCAGTGGATAAGTGAAGGTCAAGATTTGCCCATTATAAGACTGGTCAGTAATGGATTCTTGATAGCCTGTCATCCCTGTGTTAAAGACAATTTCCCCTGTCACATCAATATCTGCACCAAAGGCCTTACCTTCAAAAATTGTGCCATCTTCTAAAACTAGAAGTCTTTTTGTCATATTTTCACCTCTCGTGGACGCTCACTGGCGTCTTTTAACGTTTTGTGTCTTATTTGGCTTTTCTACTTGCCAATACGGATTCTAAGATTGCCATTCGAACAAAGACCCCATTGGTCATTTGTTGGACAATGCGTGATTTTGGTGCCTCAACCAAGTGGTCAGCAATTTCTACATCTCGATTAACTGGAGCTGGGTGCATAATAATTGCTTCTTCTTTTAAGCGATTATAGCGCTCTTGATTCAAGCCATGTTGAGCATGATAGCCTTCTTTTGAGAAGACCGCCCCACTTTCGTGACGTTCATGTTGAACTCGAAGCAACATCAGAACATCCACCTGATCAACAATCTCATCAATGGTTACAAACTGTCCGTAGTCTGCAAACTCTTGACTTCTCCATTCTTCAGGTCCTGCAAAGTAGAGCTCTGCACCTAAGCGTTTCAAAATCTGCATATTGGATTTGGCAACACGTGAATGATCCAAGTCTCCAGCAATCGCGACCTTGAGTCCTTCAAAATGTCCGAATTCTTGGTAAATTGTCATCAAATCAAGCAAGCTCTGGCTAGGATGTTGCCCTGATCCATCACCACCATTGATAATCGATGTCGTAATGGTTGGACTCGCAATCAATTCTCTGTAGTAATCAACCTCTGGATGACGAATAACGCAGACATCTACACCAAGAGCAGACAAGGTCAGGATTGTATCATACAGTGTCTCCCCCTTGTTGACTGAGCTTGTATTCACATCAAAGTCCAGTCGCTCCAATCCCAATTTAATCTCAGCAACTTCAAAAGACTTATGAGTTCTTGTCGAATTTTCAAAGAAAAGATTGGAAACAATAGGATGGTCTTCGTAGGGTAACTGAGCACCGTTTTTAAACTCGATCCCTCGTTTAATCAATTTCATAACCTGATCCACAGTGAGATCTTCCATGGACACCACATGTTTAAGTGCTTGTTGATTTTCTGACATGGCTACTCCTTTAGCTATTAAGCTTCTTCAGTAATCAAAACTCTATCTTGGCCATCAAGTTCTGTCATCTCAACGATGATTTCTTCAGAACGACTGGTTGGAATATTTTTCCCAACGTAATCTGGTCGAATTGGCAATTCTCTGTGTCCACGGTCAACTAGCACCGCAAGACTCACGCGCGCCGGACGACCATGTCCGACAATGTTATCAATAGCAGCACGGATTGTACGACCGGTGTAAAGAACATCATCCACCAAAATAACTTCACGATCTGTCACATCGACAGAAACTAATGAAGTATCCTCCCCACTTTTGACATCGTCACGGAAAGGTTTGGTATCTAGTTCAACAACAGGAACAGAGATATTTTCCAATTGTTCCAAACGCTCTTGGATACGGTGAGCAATAAAGACACCACGTGTTTTAATTCCCGCTAAAATGATTTTATTCAAATCTTTGTTGCGTTCGATAATTTCATAAGTGATACGCGTAATTGCTCGCTTGACGGTTAATTCGTCAACAACTTCTTTTGTCTTCATGACAAACCTCCAAAAAGAAAAGTCTCCTTACACAAGGAGACTTGAGAATGTATAACTAAGCGAGCCATACTGCAAACAGTATAGACTTACCCTTCTACTTTATCGAGCTCCTTGCCTGCCTCACGGGACAGGTTTAAAGGAATATTTTATTGTCCTTACTATATCACAAAGCCCAGTGCAAAGCAAGTAAAAACATTCAATACTTGGCCTTATAATGAACTAAAATCGTATAATTGTGGATAGTGTTCGCATTCTGGATTTTTCGGATGACAAATAGCACGGCCAAAGTAAATCATAGCCTGATGGGCTGCCAACCATTCTTCTGGCGGCAAGACATCCATGACACGTTTTTCAACTTCAAGTGGTGTAGCAGATTTTTTAACAATACCATGATGTTTGCAGATACGTTCTACGTGAGTATCAACTGCAAAAGCTGGAATTCCAAATCCCACACTTAATACTACATTGGCTGTTTTTCGGCCAACTCCTGCCAAACTCTCTAATTCTTCTCTAGTCTGAGGGACTTGGCCGTCAAAATCGTCTAGTAACTGCTGGGCACATTTCTTAAGAAACTTAGCCTTATTGCGATAGAGACCTAGACGAGAAATATGTTTAGCAATTTCACTCTCACTGGCATCTGCCATAGCTTGAGGCGTTGGAAAAGCTGCAAAGAGGGCTGGAGTTGCTTTATTTACCGCAGCATCTGTCGTTTGAGCAGACAACATGACTGCAACTAGCAATTCAAAATGATTGCGAAAATCTAGACTTGGTTTCGCATCAGGAAAAAGAGCAATGATTTCTTCTATGACATGACGTGCACGTTTTTTGGATAAAACCATCTACTCATCTCCGTCAAACAGCCCTTGCAAGCCAGCAAAAGGACTACTTTCTTCTTTCTTAACTGCTTGTTGAGCTTGATATTCTTCCTCAGTCATGATTTGCCAGTCATCTCCAGAAACAAATCCCTGACCAGCCTCTTCTTCTGCTGTTAAGACCTTTATTGGAATATTTAGCAAGATATTATCTGAAACACTCTCAGCAAGGTCGATTTCTCCATTTTCGATCGGTAAAACCAAGTCATCATCAAGAACTTCTTGGTCCAATTGATTGGTAGCACCTTCCATAAAGACTTCCGTTACTGGATATGATTCTTTCAATTCTACCGGTTCCATACTACGGCTAGAAGCTAAAACGATTGTATAAGATAAGAGATAGTCCAAGAAAAACATACGGTCTTCGTACTGAACCTTCCCTACTGCTTGGATATCTTTTACATCTATAATTTCTTGATTGCGAGCACGTAAGTCAGCTGACAAGTCTAGAGTTTGCTCAAAGTGCAGGCCTTCAGGCTGCTTACGAATTTCTTGAATATTTAATCTCATATTTCCTCCATAAAGATTTACTCACTTGATTATACCATGAAAGGAGGTCGAGTATAGTATCTAAACATTTAAAATATCTTTCTCTAATTTTTGATATATTTATTATGACAATTTTTCTTTTTGTGCTATACTATAGGCATCAATACATGAGCAAAGGAGGACGCTCATATGGAAGACAAAGCTCTTTTAACTGAAGCCTATCAACTCGTTTCCGACTTGAATAAAGCTATCCAAAATTGCAAACAAGGATTGCCTGACGACCTACGCTTACAGCGAAATATAGATGAGATTCTCAGAGAACTTAAAAAAGCTGAGAAATTAGACAATGCTATCTTAATTGAACTGGAAAGCTTTTACCAACGGACTAGTCTTTTGATTGGACTTGGCTCACTAAAACTAAACGATCAAGCTCGCACTGCTTGGAGAAACTATGACAAGTTCCACTTCGATCACGTTAAACATACATTGACACTTTACGGACCTGTTTTTGGTCTTTAAAAATAAAGGATTTTCTGGCTTAATCTTGACAAATATTCTCAAAAAGAGTATGATGATTGCAATAATACTCGGAGGTAAGGGAGACATGAACAACTAAGTCTATCAAATAAAGAACCTTTATTTAGTAGATCTTGTTCTTGTCTCTTTTTGTGTACTCTTTTTTGTGGTGAATTTTCAGCCTTTTTAAAAGAGGATTTTTTGACATAGACGATTGGCTCTACTAGGTAAAGTAGAGCTTTTGTTATGTATTTTGCAAATTTAGAAAGGGAAACATGATGATTAAAATCAACCATCTGACTATCACACAAAACAAAGATTTACGAGACCTTGTTTCCGATTTAAATATCACCATCCAAGACGGGGAAAAGGTTGCTATTATTGGTGAAGAAGGCAATGGAAAATCAACCTTACTGCGAACTTTAATGGGAGAAAGATTAGCTGATTTCACTATCAGGGGAGAAATCAAGTCTGACCTTAGGTCCCTGGCCTACATTCCTCAAAAACTAGCTGAGGACCTGAAAAAGAAAACTCTACATGACTACTTCTTTTTAGAGTCTACAGATTTGGACTACAGCATTCTTTATCGTTTGGCTGAGGAGTTGCACTTTGATAGCGACCGTTTTGCTAGCGACCAAGAAATTGGCAGTCTATCAGGGGGCGAAGCTTTGAAAATTCAGCTCATCCACGAATTAGCCAAACCTTTTGAGGTTCTATTTTTAGATGAACCTTCAAATGACCTAGACCTTGAGACGGTTGATTGGCTAAAAAGGAAGATACAGAAGATGAAGCAAACAGTTATTTTCATTTCCCATGATGAAGACTTTCTTTCTCAAACGGCTGATACTATCGTCCACTTGCTACTGGTCAAGCATCGGAAAGAAGCGGAAACGCTAGTCGAGCATTTAGACTATGATCGCTATAGTGAGCAGAGAAAGGCTAATTTTGCCAGACAAAGTCAGCAAGCTGCTAACGACCAGAGAGCCTATGATAAAACCATGGAAAAACATCGCAGAGTCAAGCAAAAAGTAGAAACTGCCTTGCGTAACACTAAAAATGATGTTGCGGGCCGTCTATTAGCTAAAAAGATGAAAAATGTTCTTTCTCAAGAAAAACGCTACGAAAAAGTAGCTCAGTCCATGACCCAAAAGCCACTTGAAGAGGAACAAATCCAACTTTTCTTTTCAGATATAGAGCCATTAGCAGCTTCTAAAGTCTTAATTCGACTGGAAAAGGAAAATTTGTCTATTGGTGAGCGTGTTTTAGCTCAGGAGTTACAACTAACTGTCCGTGGTCAAGAAAAAATTGGTATTATCGGTCCCAATGGCATTGGCAAATCCACACTTTTAGCCAAGCTGCAGCAACTTCTTAATAATAAGAGAGAAATCTCGCTTGGATTTATGCCACAAGATTACCAAGAAACATTGCAATTGGCTCTATCGCCAGTAGAATTTCTCAGCCAAACTGGACATAAAGAGGAATTACAGAAAATCCAATCCTTCCTAGCCAGTCTCAATTTCAGTTATCCAGAGATGCACCAGCAAATCCACTCCTTATCTGGAGGTCAACAAGGTAAACTCCTTCTTTTGAATTTAGTTCTACGAAAACCGAACTTTCTCCTTCTGGATGAACCCACACGAAATTTTTCTCCAACTTCTCAACCAGAAATCAGAAAACTCTTTGCCACTTATCCCGGTGGTCTGGTTACTGTTTCGCATGATCGACGTTTCTTAAAAGAAGTCTGTGCCAGTATTTATAGTCTGACAGAGCATGGTTTAGAAGTAGTTGATTTACAAGATCTTTAACTTTTGGAAATAAAACATCCAGAGAAAGTTCTCTGGATGTTTTTTTACATTTGTTTCAAACGTTCAATTCGCTCTGAAATAGGTGGATGCGTATAAAATAGTTTTTTCAAGAAACCTGGTTTTTGAGGATCATTGATATAAAGGGCACTACTAGCATCATCTACATGATGACTCATGGGTTGACTATTGTCTAATTTTTGTAAAGCATTGATCATCCCCTGAGGATTACGAGTTAGTTCCACACTTGAAGCATCCGCTAAAAATTCTCGTTGGCGAGAGATAGCTAACTGCACCAAAGTTGCTGCTAAAGGCGCTAGAACAATGGCCAAGAGAGATAGGACCAATAAAATAATCTCAAGTCCTCCACCATCACGGTCATTACTTCTACGACTACGACTAGCTCTACCCCACCACATCATACGACCTGCCATACTCGATAAAAGGGTGATGGCACTGGCAAGAGCAACAGCAATGGTAGAGATTCGAATATCTAAGTTGCGAATGTGACTAACTTCATGCCCGATTACAGCTTCTAACTCCTCACGATTCATGATCTCTAAAAGTCCTGACGTCGCTGCAACAGCAGCATTTTGAGGATTCGAACCGGTGGCGAAGGCATTCAAACCCGGATCATCAATTACATAAACTCGTGGCATAGGAATCTGCGCCACCATTGCCATATCCTCGACAACATGATAGAGAACAGGTTCTTCGTTTCTATCAACCTCACGCGCACCATTCATGCTCATGACAATCTCTGTAGATTGAAAAATCATGGTCAAGGCATAGATGAAACCGATAATCATAGCTACAGTCACGCCCCAGATACCTGAGTTCATGAACAGAAAACCAACAGCATAACCAACCAAGGCTAGCAAAAGAAAGAAGACAATTAAAAGAATCCAAGTTTTACGTTTATTACTAGCAATTTGTTTGTACAGCATCTTAGTCACCTAAACCACTAAAATCAACTCTAGGCACAGCCTTTTCTTCTTCTGGAGTTTGAAGAAAATCCGCTGCCTTGAAGCCAAATATAGTCGCAACCAGATTACTTGGGAAAGTTTCTAATTTAATATTGTAGTTGCTCACGACACTATTATAGAGCTGACGTGAATAAGAAATTTTATTTTCTGTGTTAGTCAGTTCTTCTTGTAAGTGAGCAAAATTGCTACTAGCCTTCAAGTCAGGATAATTCTCTGCAACCGCAAAAATACCATATACCTTACGAGTCAGTGCATCACTAGCTTTCATGGCTTCTGCAGGTGTAGTTGCTGCAGCTACTTGTCTACGGAGTTCAGTCACCTTTTCTAGAGTAGAACTTTCGTATTTAGCGTAACCTTTTACTGTTTCAATTAAGTTTGGTAAGAGATCATTTCGACGCTTCAACTGAACATCAATCTGACTCCAAGCTTCCTTGGTCTGCATACGATTTTTCACCAATTTATTATAGCTGTCAATTACCAAGAAAATAATTAGAGCAAGAAGTCCATAAAAAATCCAATTCATCATAAAGCTCCTTTCTGCCTTTTGATTAGTACAAGTATATCAAATTTCCATGTTTTTGTGGTAAAATAAGATGATATACAAGAAGGATATAACTATGAAACCAGAAACATTTTACACATTACTCGCTGAACAGAATATTAATCTTACTGACCAGCAAAAAGCACAATTTGAGCGCTATTTTGAACTCTTAGTCGAGTGGAACCAAAAAATCAACCTGACTGCAATTACTGAAAAGGAAGAAGTTTATCTTAAACACTTTTATGATTCCATCGCTCCTATCCTACAAGGGTTGATAGAAAACCAAGAAATTAAGTTACTTGATATTGGCGCTGGTGCAGGATTCCCAAGTCTTCCTATGAAGATTCTCTACCCTCAGCTAGATGTGACCATCATTGATTCACTCAATAAGCGCATTAACTTTCTTCAGCTTTTAGCTGAGGAGCTTAATCTAGAAGGTGTTCATTTCTACCATGGGCGCGCAGAAGATTTTGCTCAAGAGAAGAATTTCCGTGCCCAATTCGACATTGTGACAGCTCGTGCAGTTGCTCGCATGCAGGTCTTGTCTGAATTAACGATTCCTTATCTAAAGGTAAGAGGAAAACTTTTGGCACTTAAGGCCAGTAATTCACCAGAGGAATTGACAGAAGCCAAGAATGCCCTCAATCTTCTCTTCAGCAAGGTCGAAGACAACCTTAGCTATACACTTCCAAATGGAGACCCCCGCTACATCACCATTGTTGAAAAGAAAAAGGAAACTCCAAACAAATATCCACGTAAGGCTGGCATGCCCAACAAACGACCACTTTAAGCATTTTTTAAAAGATACCTAAAAAATCAGCCTCGCGTCTTTATTTCCTTGCTCTGGAAAAAATGATTTACAAAATCATGCCTCACTTTTTTGTTTCTTGGCTCGGGAAAAAATAATTTACAAAATCATGCCTCGCTTTCTTATTTCTTGGCTCGGGAAAAATTCGTTTACAAAATCAAACCTCGCTCTCTTATTTCAAGGCTCGGGAAAAAATGATTTACAAAAACATTTTTTTCTGCTATACTATCTTAAGCAAGGGTTTTTAATGTCATCCCGTGAGGTGACGAAGACGCAGAAATATATGAAATTCTTTAAGAATGAGATAATTCTCTTTATAAAGAAGTCTTACTCTGAGAGCCTATTGCTGTAAAATAATGGGCTCTTTTTTGATGCCCAAAAAGTGAGGTATTTATGAAACAAGAATCAACTGTTGATTTGTTATTAGACGTCGACCAACGTCCTTCTGCTGGTAAGGGAATTCTTCTCAGCTTCCAGCACGTTTTTGCTATGTTTGGTGCAACAATTTTGGTCCCACTGATTTTGGGAATGCCTGTATCCGTTGCCCTCTTTGCTTCAGGGGTTGGTACCCTCATCTATATGATTGCAACAGGTTTTAGAGTTCCTGTTTATCTTGGTTCTTCTTTCGCCTTTATTACAGCCATGTCACTTGCCATGAAAGAAATGGGGGGTGATGTATCTGCTGCTCAAACAGGGGTTATCCTAACTGGTTTTGTTTATGTCCTTGTTGCTGCAAGTGTTCGCTTCGCAGGTACAAAATGGATTGATAAACTCTTGCCTCCAATCATTATTGGTCCTATGATTATCGTTATCGGTCTTGGGCTTGCTGGTTCTGCCGTAACCAATGCTGGTCTTGTAGCTGACGGCAACTGGAAAAACGCTCTTGTAGCCGTTGTTACTTTCTTGATTGCTGCTTTTATCAATACAAAAGGAAAAGGTTTCCTTCGTATCATTCCTTTCCTCTTTGCAATTATTGGTGGATATCTCTTCGCGCTAGCACTTGGCTTAGTTGACTTCACTCCTGTTCTTCAAGCTAACTGGTTTGAAATTCCTGGTTTCTACCTACCATTTAATACAGGTGGTGCCTTCAAAGAATACAACCTTTACTTCGGTCCAGAGACAATCGCAATCTTACCAATCGCGATCGTAACAATCTCAGAACACATTGGAGACCACACGGTCTTGAGCCAAATCTGTGGCCGTCAATTCTTGAAAGAACCAGGTCTTCACCGTACCCTTCTTGGTGACGGTATCGCAACATCAGTATCTGCCTTCCTTGGTGGTCCTGCTAATACTACTTACGGTGAAAATACTGGGGTGATCGGTATGACTCGTATCGCTTCTGTCTCAGTTATCCGTAATGCAGCCTTTATCGCAATTGCCCTTAGCTTCCTTGGTAAATTCACTGCTTTGATTTCTACAATCCCTAGCGCCGTACTTGGTGGTATGTCAATCCTTCTTTATGGGGTTATCGCCAGCAACGGTTTGAAAGTTTTGATCAAGGAACGTGTAGACTTTGGTCAAATGCGTAACCTTATCATTGCAAGTGCCATGTTGGTACTTGGACTTGGTGGAGCAATCCTTAAACTCGGTCCAGTTACTCTTTCAGGTACTGCCCTATCAGCAATGACAGGTATCCTTTTGAACTTGATCTTGCCATACGAAAATAAAGAATAAATTTCATTCATAAAAAAATCCACTCGAGTGAGTGGATTTTTTGTTTAAGTTCCCCAAGCAATCAAGAGGTACAAGAGACTTGAACCAAACATATCTGCAAGAGCATGCATAAGAAAGAATGGCAATAAATTCTTGACTACATACTTGTACAAGAAATAATAGAATAGTCCATATACAAGCCCAATAACTAAGGCCCAGAGTAATCCTTGGTAGGTATGAAAAGAAATCCTGATAATTACGGAGTAAACTAGTACTAACCACTTATGTTTTTCTTTGACTGAAGTCAGTAAGCCCAAGAAGAAAAATTCTTCGTAAAAACCATTTAATAAAGCATAACCAATGGCCATTGGTGTTAAAGCCATGAATTTTCTAATAATCTCCATGGGATCTATAAAAGGAATCAACTGAGGATTAAAATAATTGTACTCACCGCTAAGGGTTGTTACAATATCTCCAATTATTCCAACAACTGCAAAGATAAGGGGAACCCAGATGAAAACTGACCAGGAAAAGCGAATTGGAAGCTGCTTAAAATCATAGTTTCGAATCAGGAGGTAGAGCAAGGTAATTCCTAGCATAATCAACTGGAAAGTAAAATTACCCGAATAGGCCGCCCCATCACTTGCTACATTTGTTGTAGTTTCCGCAACACTAGCAAGAGTTGAAGGTGATAGACTCTCCATAAATTGTTGAGTAGAACGGATGATAAACTCTCCAAACATTAAAACAGTGACGATTAAGATATCAAACCATTTTAAGTATCTTAAAGGTTTAGCAGGATGAATACTTTGTATAAAATTCATATTTCCTCCGTTTAGCTTATTTTTGTAACTTTATTATAAACTTTTAATCTTAAAATTATATAAATTAATGCAGAACATAAAAAAACAACCTCTTTATAAGGTTGTTCTGTCTTTAAATAGACTTATGTTTCTTTTCTAGCATTAAATCCTTTAAAGAGATAATAGTCACAGCCAATAAAATCATTGCCATTCCAAGAAAATCTACAGTATAAAAAATATCTCCCATAATCATAAAAGCAAAAAAGACTGCAGAGATAGGCTCAATCGAGGCCAGAAGACTAGATTTGACTGGTCCAACCATACTGGCTCCCTTGAGAAAGGCTGTGTAAGCAAAAACCGTTCCAATAAGAATAATTCCAGCAAAGGCTAGAAAAATATCAAATGACATAGGAATTCTAGCGCCGATAATTCCAGTAAATGGAACTGCCACAAAACCAGAAATGGTCATTCCAACACCAATAACCAAAATGCTCCCCCACTTTTGAATGAGTTTAATGGGTAAAATGATATAAAGTGCATAGGTCAGAGCTGAGAATAAGCCCCAGAAGAGTCCTGCTGGTGTCATAGAAAGCTGATCCAACTGCCCATGGGTTGCAATGAGAAAGGTCCCACCTATAGCCAAAATCATAGAAATAATTTCAGCTATAGTAGGCGCTACCCTATCTTTTATACAAGTATAAGCTAAGATTCCAACTGGACAGACATACTGTAAGACCGTCGCTGTGCCAGCATTTGTCTCCTGAATAGCTGATAAATAGGCCAATTGATTTAAAAAGAGCCCAAACAAAGAAAATAACAAGAGAGAAAACAGACTTGATTTATCTTTTAGAAAAGATATGAATTGCTCCTTAGACTTGATATAGGACAAAAGAACCAAAAGGAGTCCTGCAATAATCAAACGAATATTGGTCAGAACAAGGGCTGAAATTCCATGAGCCATCAGGTACTGACCACTGGTCCCAGATAAGCCCCAGGCGATACCTGCAATTACTGTAAAAAGAGTTCCTTTAAGAGCTTTTGACATAATTCCTCCCTAGTCTGCTTCACGAATTAGGTCCATGACCTGATTGCGGTCTATGATCCACTGGGCACGCTCGTCTTTTTCGTAGGTTCTATTGGACAAGAAAATAGCAGCTTCCTGCTTCTTACGATTCCACATGATAAAGGTTCCAGTATAGCCTGTATGGTCTAGCCAATCTCCTTCAAGATTCCAGGCTAAAGAGCGTTCCTTATCGCTCAAATCTGAGAAATTCTGGCTCAAATCTGCAGCAAAATCATCCTGTAAATAATGCTCTAGGAAGATTTCTAAATCTTTTACGGTTGAAAACAAGCCTGCACTCCCAGCATGTCTACCTAGTAAACGCGCCTTGGGATCATGTACCACTCCTGCTTTCTGTCCCCGAACAGTCGGCACAGCACTGGTTACAGGACCAAACCTCGTTTCCTTCATCTTCCATGGATCCAAAACTTGCTCTTGCAAAATCTGATCCAAGTCCTTATCAAAATATCTTTCCAAGAGAAAACCTAGCAAGAGAAAGTGCACATCTGAATATAGAAAGGCTCGCTTCTCCCTACGATTAAGATGAAACATAGCTTCTTTCAATTCTTCTGCATTCAACTGGTCACGATTGGGAATATAAGGGTCCAAGTCTGTGGCATGAGTGAGGAGTTGACGAATTGTGATATCTTGATAGTCAGAGTCAGGTAAAAATTCCGTCACTGACTTTTCTATATCTAATTCCCCTTGATGCCATAAGAAAGTTAAGACAGTTCCAACTCCGACAACTTTGCTCACACTTGCCAAATCATAGACTAAACCTTGACAAGTCTGCTCTCCAATTTCTGGATCTGCTTCTCCGAGGTAGCAATCAGACCATTCACCATCCCGATAATACGCAAAAGAGGCACCAGGATAAATCCCTGCCTCAATTTGTTGCTTTATTTTTTGAATGATTTCTTGTTTCATACTTCTTCAAACCACAATTCGATATTGTTGGCATCCTTAGTTAGGAAAAACTTCTCAGACTTAGGAATAAAGTAACCTGCAGTTTCAAAACGTTGACGGAGACTAGCCAATTCAAGTTCTTTTACTTGGAATTTCAACATAGACAAATCCCAAGTAACATTATTTTCAACGAGCAAATCACTACCTTGAGCTTGTTTAAAAGCTAGGCTAGTTTCGATTTCCTCTTTTTCAAGCAGGCTCGTCGTTTCATCAGGCAAGTTAATCTCTACTGAAATATCAAATGCTGTCAAATACTGCATCTTCTCATCTTTTGAGAAAGTAACAGTTTCATCAAACTTTCTCAAATCTTTGATGTCATCTTCCGCATGGATAAGGACAAGGTCCCCTTCCGGAGAAAGAGCTTCAAAAGCAAATCCCTTATTTCCTTTATAGAGTTGAGGAAGTTTTTCCATTCTAGCTAGTAAGGCTTCAATCTCGGATGGATTCGCTACTTTTACAATCAATCTAGCTAATTTTTTGATCCCTTCAACCTTACGGCTTCTCATACTTGGTGATTCTTCTAAAACCAATTTTTCAATGCCTGACTGGTCTCCTAGCGATAAGAAAGCCGACTCTTCAAGCAAGGGTTTCATACCCAAGGTTTGGATATAAAACAATTCATTTAATCTTCTATTATTTATCTTTAGCGTCGGGATCATACGCACAATTTGATTTACATTCATAAATTCCTCCAACACTTTTTATTTTAAAGGATTTTATTTCATTTTACAAGTTATTCAACTAAAAACTTTAACTATATTAACCCCTTGAGTAGTTAACCCCCTTCGCATATCCGAAGGGGGTCTTGTTTTATTTTAGTAAAATTATTTGTTAGTTCTTCCAAGAAAGTTCTGCTTGAAGACCATAGTGATCACTGACCTGTGGACTTTGTTTTCCATCAAAGACAACTTGTAATGTTTCTACCTGTATATCCTTTGTCGTAAAGACATAATCAATTCGAAGTGGTTCTGTATTTCCCTTCCAACCATCAATTTCAGGCGGAACAGTGTAACTACCACTTCTTTCTTTTGCAACTTCAAATGCATCTTGTAAGTTTAGTGGACTAGCTAAAATAGCTTGGTAACCCTCTTGGCCTGCAGGATTATTAAAATCACCTGCTAGCAAGAGTGGCTTCTTCAATTCTTTCAGAACTGCTTCAAAGCGCGCCCATTCCTCTTGGAAGCCTTTATCCCACCAAGAGAGATGGACACTCGCAACTGCAAGTTCTTTACCTTCAACTACTGTCTCTGCTAGAGCAACTCGACGAGTGTGGTAATCTGTCGGATCATCTACATCTGAAACCAAAATTTCACGCGCTTCAATTGGTGTTTTAGATAGGATTGCAACACCTTCATGGTAACGATCATAACCAATATGGTTGTAGGCCCAAGTCCAATAATAGTTTTGACCTTGCTCAGCTAAGTGTTCTACCAAGAGACGAACATAGTGGTCTTGATGAATCGGCTCAGCAGATGGTAATGGCTGATAAAGTGCACCAGCTTCTACTTGCGCTGAAGTAATTTCCTGGTTAATTTCCTGAAAACAAATCAAATCATAACTGTTTTCAAGTATATCTTGAAGTAAAAGTTGAAACTTTTGTTCAGGATCTTTTTCCATCCAACTATGAGTATTGAGTGTTAAAAACTTCATGCTTTTCTCCTATTAAACAAGAGGTTGGAAATAGCTTCCAACCTCCTAAATATTACAATTCTACTTTTGCAACTGCTGTTTTAGCTGCAAGAGAACCTGTTTGTTCTAATTTAACTGATTTGATCGCGTCACCATTTGTGAAGACAACTACAGTTGTAGTTTCACGACCAGCTTCACGGATAGCACCCAAGTCAGCTTTGACCAAGAGATCACCAGCAGCGACTGTTTGACCTTCTGAAACCATTACTTCAAATGGTTTTCCTTCAAGACTTACAGTATCAAGACCAATGTGAACAAGAACTTCAAGACCTGCTTCAGTTACAAGACCAAGAGCATGTTTAGTTGGGAAGACGCTTGATACAGTACCAGAAACTGGAGATACAATGTTTCCATTTGCTGGTTCTACTGCAAATCCATCACCCATCATTTTTTGTGAGAAGACTGGATCTTTAACTTGTTCCAATTCAATAACTTGACCATCAGCAACTGAATAAACTTCTTCAGTTACACCTTTGTAGACAACAGCGTCTTTTTGAGAAGCTGCCATTTGACTTGGAAGAGTTTCAGGAATCACTTCACCTGAGTCAAGGATATCTTGGATATCTGATTTCAAAACGTCAGCTTTAGGACCGTAGATAGCTTGGACACCTTGTCCTTTCATGACAAGTCCCATAGCTCCTTCAGCTTTCCATTGTTCTTCAGTTCCGACTTTTTCTGCATCTTTTACAGTAACGCGAAGACGAGTCATACATGCGTCGACATCAACGATATTCGCACGTCCACCGAGAAGGTTGATGATGTTAACTGCTTGAGAAGCTTCTGCAACTTTAGTTTCACCAGCAGATGAAGATTCAGAAGAACCATCTGCATTTTCATAGTTACCGTTACGTCCTGGAGTAGCATAGTTGAATTTCTTAATCATGAAGTTAGCGATGAAGTACATGATAAATCCAAAGAGTACTGTTACCCAGATGAAGTTGACAATATCCATACCAAGACCAGCATTGATAGCTAGCGGAGTACGAGTCAAGAATTCGATTGAACCGAATGAGTGCACACGAAGGTTCACAATATCAGCCATTGCAAAGGCAGCACCTTGAACAAGAGCGTAAACAAGGTAAAGAGGTGTTGCGATGAACATGAACATGTACTCAATTGGTTCAGTTACCCCTGTCAAGAATGTTGCAAGAGCAGTTGCGATCATCATACCTTTGTATTGGTGTTTCTTATCTGGATCAACGTTACGGTAAATCGCAACAATGATACCCATCAAGATACCAAACGAACCAATCATTTGTCCAACTTTGAAACGAGCTGGATGTACTGTATCTAACAAGTGTTGGTATTGAGCCGCGTCAGTACCTTTAAGGTTTACAAGGTCTGTTACCCATGCAAGCCAAAGTGGGTCTTGTCCAAATACTTGAGTTCCTTTTGCTGCACCAGTTAAGACATCATAAGTACCACCAAGAGCTGTATAGTTCATTGGGATTGTCAACATGTGGTGAAGTCCAAATGGCAAGAGCAAACGTTCCAAAGTACCATATAAGAATGGTGCTAGAACTGGAGCTGTTTCTTGTGAGTTGGCAATCCAAATACCAAAGTTGTTGATACCTGTTTGTACAACTGGCCAAGCAACTGAAAGAACAATCGCTGCAATCGCTGAACGAAGGATAACAACAAACGGTACAAAACGTTTTCCGTTAAAGAATGAAAGTGCATCAGGCAATTTACGGAAGTTGTAGTATTTGTTAAAGGCAGTTGCCCCTACAAAACCAGAAATAATCCCTACAAATACCCCCATGTTAAGGGCTGGTGCCTCAAGTACACTAATGAAGTAATCAGCAACCTTGATAGATCCACCAAAGATTGTTGAAACCATAGCGTTAGGATCTTTCAACATATCCCCTGATACACCGAAGATTGTACCAGTGATACGGTTAATAAGGATAAATGCAAGACCTGCCGCAAAAGCACCACCAGCACGTTCTTTAGCCCAGCTTCCTCCAATAGCGAGGGCAAACAAAATATGAAGGTTACCGATAACTCCCCAACCAATTTGCTCTAGTACGCCACCAGTAATAACTAGGGGAGCAAGGTTTGGGTCAATCATTGCAAGTGACTTACCGATTGAGATCATCAATCCAGCCGCTGGCATAACAGCGATAACCACCATTAGAGCCTTACCGAATTTCTGCCAAAATTCGAAAGACAAGACATTTTTGAATGTATCTTTCATCATTCAAATCTCCTTTTATATTTATTAGGCAAACGTTTTACGAAAACGTTTGCACTTGTTTGTGACTTAATTATACCACTTTTTATTTTTTTGTAAAGGCTTTTTTAAAAATTTTTTTCTGTCCAATCATTTCAATATCTCTCACTTATTTGCTGACTTTGAGTTTGCGGGTCTTTTCTGATATAATATTAGCTATGAAATCCTATAATACCTTGAATGATTACTATCGAAATTTATTTGGAGAAAAGACTTTTAAAGTCCCTATCGATGCTGGATTTGATTGTCCCAATCGTGATGGTACAGTAGCTCATGGAGGTTGTACTTTCTGTACGGTTTCTGGTTCTGGAGATGCTATCGTTGCGCCTGACGCTCCTATTCGTGAGCAATTTTATAAGGAAATTGACTTTATGCACCGTAAATGGCCAGATGTAAAAAAATATCTAGTCTATTTCCAAAACTTTACTAATACTCATGAAAAGCTCGAAGTGATTCGTGAACGCTATGAACAGGCTATTAATGAACCTGGTGTTGTTGGAATCAATATCGGTACACGACCAGATTGCCTGCCTGATGAGACTATCGAATACTTGACAGATCTGTCAGAACGAATGCATGTTACTGTAGAGTTAGGTTTACAAACAACCTATGAGGAAACTTCTGAATTGATTAACCGTGCCCACTCCTATGAACTCTACGTGGAAACGGTTAAGCGCTTGAGAAAATATCCCAAGATTGAAATTGTAGCTCATTTGATTAATGGTTTACCAGGTGAAACTCATGACATGATGGTGGAAAATGTTCGTCGTTGTGTGACGGATAATTATATTCAAGGGATTAAACTTCACCTACTTCACTTAATGACCAACACTCGGATGCAACGGGATTACCACGAAGGTCGTTTGCAGCTCATGAGTCAGGATGAATATGTCAAGGTTATTTGTGACCAACTAGAAATTATTCCCAAACATATTGTTATCCATCGGATTACGGGTGATGCGCCTAGGGATATGCTGATTGGTCCTATGTGGAGTCTCAACAAATGGGAAGTTCTAAACAGCATTGAAACTGAAATGAGGCGTCGAGGTAGTGTCCAAGGATGCAAGGCTGTAAAACAGGAGTTTATGAATGAAAAGACCACTTGAATTGGCGCATGATTTTCTTGCCCAAGTCATCACCCCAGAGGATATTGTCGTTGATGCGACCATGGGAAATGGCCATGATACCCTTTTTCTAGCTAAGTTAGCTAAACAAGTCTATGCTTTCGATATACAGGAACAAGCTCTAGAAAAGACTAGTCAACGTCTACAAGAAGCTGGTTTGACCAATGTAGACTTAATCCTACAAGGCCACGAAACTGTGAATCAATTTGTGACAGAAGTCAAGGCAGCCATCTTCAATCTAGGTTATCTGCCTTCTGCAGATAAAAGCATTATCACTCAACCTCAGACAACCCTTGAGGCACTTGAAAAACTCTGTCAGATGCTGGTTAAGGGCGGACGGATAGCCATTATGATTTACTACGGGCATGAAGGCGGAGATATAGAGCGAGATGCTGTCTTAGATTTTGTCAGTCAGTTGCCACAACAAGAATACACTGCTACGATCTATCGTACCCTCAACCAAATCAACAATCCACCATTTTTAGTTATGATTGAAAAATTAGAAAGGTATCGCCATGGATAAACAATACCTACGAGATAAAATAGAAGGACTTCGCCACAAATTCGTTGAATCAACCCAACATGAACGTGCAGTTGGTATGTTAGATGAAGCCCATATGAGCAAGAAGATGTTAAAAATCAAGAAAAAAATGATAACACTTGAAATGGAGCGTTGTCAAAAGAAAATTGAGCACAAGGATTGCTCGAAGATTGATCAAAAAATCCAAGAACAAAAGGAACTTTTTGAAGCTTGTCGCAAACAAAAATAAGGAGGTAGAAGATGAATTTACTTTTTTATCTCCTAGTATTTTTGCTAGTTCTTATTGTTTCTAGCACGACCAATAAACTTCTGCCCTTTTTACCCATGCCCCTGATTCAAATATTGTTAGGGATTGGAATTGGGCTTTGCTTACCCAACAACCAATATCACTTAGATACGGAGTTGTTTCTAGCTTTAGTCATTGGTCCACTACTCTTTCGTGAAGCTCAAGAAGCAGATGTAACCTCTATCTTAAAGCACTGGAGAATCGTTCTCTACTTGATTTTCCCAGTTATCTTTATATCAGCTCTGAGCATGGGGGGACTCGCTCATGTCCTTTGGGCTAGCCTACCATTAGCCGCCTGTGTAGCAGTTGGTGCTGCCTTAGGGCCTACAGACCTAGTTGCCTTCGCTTCCCTTTCTCAACGTTTTTCCTTTCCAAAACGGGTTTCTAATATCTTAAAGGGGGAAGGTCTTCTTAATGATGCTTCTGGTCTAGTAGCCTTTCGTGTGGCTCTCATCGCTTGGACAACAGGAACATTTTCGCTCACCCAAGCCGGAACTTCATTAGCTATTTCCATTGTTGGAGGTTTTGCAGTCGGCCTTATAACAGCCCTAATCAATCGTTTCCTCCATACTTTTCTACTCAGTGTTCGAGCTACTGATATAGCCAGTGAACTCTTGCTGGATCTTAGTTTACCTCTTCTAACCTTCTTCATAGCTGAAGGAATTCATGTTTCAGGTATTATCGCCGTTGTTGTCGCTGGTATTTTAAAAGCTAGTCGTTTTAAAAAGATCAATCTTCTCGAAGCTCAAGTGGATACAGTGACCGAGACCGTTTGGCACACTGTTACCTTTATGCTCAATGGTTCTGTCTTTGTCCTGTTAGGAATGGAACTGGAAATGATTGCGGAACCGATTCTTAAGAGTGCTTTTTATAATAATGTGCTTCTTCTCGTCACAGTCTTTCTTTTAACCTTCCTACTCTTTGCCATCCGCTTTGTGATGATTTACGGCTTTTACGCTTTTCGGATCAAGAAACTTCATAAAAGCTTAGACAAGTATGTCAAAGATATGCTTCTCCTTACCTTTTCTGGCGTCAAGGGAACTGTATCCATTGCCACTATCCTCTTGATACCGTCTAACTTAGAGCAAGAATATCCTCTCCTTCTCTTTCTCGTAGCTGGTGTAACCCTGGTCAGTTTTCTTACTGGATTATTGGTACTTCCACACCTTTCTGAAGAGCAAGAGCCATCTAAGGATCATCTCATGCATATCGCTATCCTAAATGATGTTGCCATGGAGTTAGAGAAAGATTTGGACAATACCAAAAACAAGGTTCCACTCTATGCGGCTATTGACAATTATCATGGACGGATTGAAAACCTCATCCTCAGCCAGGAAAATAAGGAAATTCAGGAAGACTGGGAAGCTCTGAAACTATTGATTCTCAGTATCGAGAACGATGGTTTGGAACAAGCTTACGAAGAGGGTAAAATCAGTGAAAGAGCTTACCGTGTTTATCAACGGTACTTGAAAAGCATGGAGAAAAATATTAAGCGAAACTTTGCTTCTCGCCTAACCTACTACTTCCTTGTTTCTATACGGATTGTGCGTTTTCTCCTTCATGAGTTGCTCACATTTGGAAAAACCTTTCGTTCTTGGAGAGACAAGGAAAACCAAAGACTTCTTGCCATCGATTATGACCAGATTGCAGAACTCTACCTAGCTAATACTGAAATTATCATCGAGAGTTTGGAAAACCTTAAAGGGATTTATAAAAGTTCTCTGATCAGCTTCATGCAGGAATCTCGTCTCCGTGAAACCAGTCATATTACGAGTGGCGCCTTTGTGGAACGGGTTATCAATCGTATCAAACCCAATAATATTGATGAAATGCTCAGGGGCTACTATCTAGAACGTAAGTCTATCTTTGAATACGAGAAACAAAAACTTATTTCAGCCCAGTATGCTAAAAAACTGCGACAAAATGTGAACAACCTAGAAACCTATTCTCTAAAAGAATCAGCCAACACATTACCTTATGATATGATGGAATTAGTTCGAAGAAATTAAAGTCTATACAAAATAAGAAAAACTGGAGGTTTGTGAAATGAAAAAGTTGTGGAAACAGCTGAACGATAGACCATTATTAAAAGCTTTTTTACACTACTATCAAGCCTCTGATAGCGAGCTAACCAGCGTTGCTGTTGCCTACTATTGGTTGATTTCAATCTTCCCTTTACTCATGATAGTGGTCAATATCTTACCCTACTTTCAAATTCCCATCTCAAACTTTCTATTAACCATCAAGGAATTTTTACCAGATACAATCTATGAAGTTGTTGCAAAGATTGTCAGAGAAGTTCTGACTCAACCATCGACAGGTTTACTGAGTTTTGCTATCTTATCAGCTCTTTGGACTTTCTCCAAATCCATGAATTTTCTTCAAAAGGCTTTTAATAAAGCCTATGGAATCGCAAAAAACAGAGGAATCATCTCACATCAGCTGATGAGTCTCTTAGTTAGCTTTGGACTTCAAATTCTCTTTGCGCTTGCTCTATTCCTTAGTATGTTTGGCCATATGCTATTGGATTTGCTTAAAAACTACTGGAAATCCGAGAGTGCTCTGTTTTCTTATCTACAAGATTTTACAGGACCTCTGATTTATGCCTTTCTTTTTGCAATCGTAATCATGCTCTATTATTTCCTACCAAATGTTAAAGTAAGTAAGATTCGCTACGTCATACCCGGAAGTCTCTTTGTACTAGTTACAACGATTGCTTTATTAAACATCTTTGCAGCTTATTTCAACAATTATGTTAACTATCTCGTTGACGTCAGATTTTTCAGTTCGATCGTCGTCGTTGTCATGATGTTCTGGTTCATTATCATAGCCAAGATATTAATTATCGGTGCCGTCATCAATGCCAGTGTTCAAAGTTTGAAGGATCCAGACTTTAAAGCAAATCAATAATTTTTTATCGATTAATACTCAATGAAAATCAAAGAGCAAACTAGGAAGCGAGCCGCAGGTTGCTCAAAACACCATTTTGAGGTTGTGGATAGAACTGACGAAGGCAGCTCAAAATACTATTTTGAGGTTACAGATGGAAGCTGACGTGGTTTGAAGAGATTTTCGAAGAGTATAAACAAATCAATCCTCCAGTCATTTAATACTGGGGGATTTTTGAATTTCCTACTTTATTGTCCACTCGTTAGGGCTTGCAATTCTGTTTTTAGATAGTGAGCTAAATGTTGGTGAGCAAAAATATTAGCATTTTTTTCTGCAGTAGGATTGTAGTTAGTGTTGGTATTTACATCATAAACATAAATATCACCACTCTCTGACTGAACCCATTCAATAGCAGCAACTTCAATCTGAGCATTTTTCAAGAAGTTCTCATAAGCTTCTCTCCGGTCATCTGGTAGAGGTTCTGTAATCTGGAATTTTTCAGACGTTTCTAGTTGCTCTGGTCTCTTGCCGATTTGGCAACCATCTGCTGGACACAGTTGGAAACCATCTGAAGAATCGATAGAAACAGTATAGAGAAACTTCTGATTGATAAACTCTGAACGACGGATACGTCCATCACTTGGCTTGATGTAGGCTTGTAACAAGGTAATCCCGTCCACTGATGGTTCAAAGAGAGGACTATTGACATAAGCTTCAAGTTCTTCTTCATTTTGAAAGAGTTGAACGCCTAATCCCTTACCTGCTCGATTGTGCTTGGTAATCAAAGGATAAATGTTCAATTTTCTTGCTGCTTCAATGATATTTTCTTGACCTAAAACTGCAACTGTCGCAGGAGTCTCAATACCAGACTCGTTTAACTTCAAATATTGTTTGACTTTACTGATTTCTAGGTTGATAGCTCCAGTACCATTCACAACCTTGCGTCCATGTGCCTCCAACCAAGTAATCACCTGCTCTGTAAACTCTGGCGCATAGCGATGTCCTCTGGTGTGAGAAGACGCAGACATACGATTGTAGAAGATACCCTGTGGCGGTGGACTTTGCAAATCCAAAATTCCACTAGACAAATCCCACAGTTCATAAGGGACTTCTAGTTCTTCCAACCATTTGACCAAATGCTGGGTCCATTCAAGATTCTCATGAATCACATAAACTTTTGCTTCACTCATTACTTATCATCTCCTTAAGAAAAGCTGACTGAAAGTTGGCTTTCCTTTTCTTCTTCTAAAATATATCCTTCTGTTTTTTCAATAACGCTGACTGTTAAGATTTGACCCAAAACATTGATCATAGTACGTCCAGCATTGACAAAGAAATCAACTGCAAAGATTAAGGCTACTCCTTCAACTGGCAATCCCAGTTGAGGCGCTGCTGCTAATAGAACCACGATAGCCCCTGATGGCACAGTTGCCGCAGTTTTTCCAATCAAGGTCAAGAGTAAAACAGTAAACAAGAGACTTGATAAAGAAAATTGAATGCCGTAGGCATGCGCGATAAAGATTGTCGCTACTGAGAAATAAACTGCTGCTCCCTCTAAGTTAAAAGTATATCCTAAAGGAACAACTAAATCAATTGTATGCTCGTCATGGCCCTGTTTTTTTAAATCTTTAAGAAGGGATGGCAAGACAACACTAGAACTACCCGTAACAAAGGCCAGAGTCAAGAGACTCCAATTTTCACGAAAGGCTGACAAATACGGTACTTTAAAGAAGAAAGCAATCAAAGGGAAAATAAGCAGAACCAATACAGCGTAAGCCAAGTAAGTTCCAATTACAAATTGGCCAAGCCCAATCAACTTGTCAACACCAGTAGTTGCAACATCTTTAGCGATAAATCCAAAAATTCCAATCGGTGATAGTTTAATAATCACTGCAACAATCTTATAGATGGCTTCAATCCAGATTTGAAAACCTTCGATAATCTTCTGAGATTTCTCAGACTTAAGATTCCCAATTCCGTAACCAAGAAAGATTGCAAAAACGATAATTGGCAATAGAGCGCCATCTGAAAGAGATTTAACGATATTTGATGGAATGAAACCAAGCAAAAATTCGCTAAACTTGACATTGTTGGCAATCCCATCAAGGTTTCCACCAGTTTGACCGATATTCACTCCTTGACCAAAGCCCAAATAGTAACTAGCAAATACAAACAAAAGAGTAATAGCAGTTGTTACGGCAAAAAAGTAAACCAAACTCTTGGTCAAGATTTTCCCGAAAGATTTTTTCCCGATAACTCCAGCTACTGCAACAACGATGGTTGGGAAGATTAGCGGAATGATAACCATATTGATCAATTTAATAAAGGCTTGACCTAAAAATTGATAAAAGCCTGCAAATTGTGGCCAGATAAGGGCAGCGATAACACCCAAGACCAAAGCCACCAATAATTGGATGCCTAGTGAGAGTTTTGACCATAAAGTAACTAATTTCATAAGAAACTCCTTTGTTTTATTTGCTACTCATTCTACTACTATTCTTCTCTCCTGACTAATATATATTTTTTATTGTCACCATAAAAAAGATTTATAATGAACGTTCAAACTATTCCAACTTCACAAAGTAAATCACATTGATGTTTGATATAGTATAAAAGATCAGTTTCTAAACAAAAATTTTTAGAAAAACACTGTTAAATCAAGGAATATGCTTTCCTTTTATTCAAATTTTATGATACAATATTGTTATGATTCTAATGAAACTCGCTTCCGTCTTGCTTTTGGTGTTAACCTTGGCTTTGGCTATTATCTTTAGTAGATTCTTCAAGCTAAAGAAAAAGGGGATTAACTTTGCAGATTTGGCTTTTCCTTTTCTGATTTTTGAATACTATTTGATCACTGGAAAGGTTTATACACACAATCAACTTCCGATATTGGGAGCAGCCTTATCTTTGTTGGCAATCACTCTAGCCTTTTTCTTCTTGAGCAAAAAACGTAGTTTTTATTATCCAAAATTCCTTAAATTCTTTTGGAGAGCTGGATTTCTACTCACATTGCTCATCTACATCGTTATGATTGTTCAAATCTTCATGATGAAATAAAAATAAATCATGCCAGCACCTCAACAGTTGGCGACTAGTTTTTCCACATGAGGTGCTTTTCTAATGACATTTTAAAAAGAGATTATTAAAAAAAATAGGAGATCAAACAAGTGAAAAAAACGCTCTTGGCAAGTGCCATCACCCTTACTTTTCTAGGATTCGCAACAACCCCTGCTTTTGCTGAAGAAAATAACCTAAAAACTACTACAGCAGAAACGACACAAGAGACTACAACTGTAAATAAAGTAGAGAATAACAAACCTTCAACCAAGGAAACTGCTCCTTCAACAGAGGCAAGTTCAAGCCTGCCTACAACATCTACTACAACTCCAAGTACTAGTCCAGCTAAGAAAGAAGAAAGCAAGGCACCTGAAGTCAAAAAAGAGGGTTGGGTATTTGAAGAAAATATCTGGCGCTTCTATGAGGCCAACAAGGCTGCTGTCAATTGGAAAAAAATTCACGGTAAATGGTACTACTTCGATAAGGATGGTATCATGCTCAGTGATACGATTTATGATGGATACATACTGACTAGTAGCGGGGGTATGGTCGATAGTGGCTGGGCTAAAATTAAAGATAAATGGTATTATACTAATCCATCTGGAAAAATCGTTAAACAAGACTGGAAAAAGATTGGCGGTGTATGGTACTACTTTGATAAAGATGGTATCATGCTCAGCAACACCATTTTTGACGATTATATCTTTACCAATAGTGGGGCTATGGCCGAGAGCGCTTGGGTCAAACAAGATGGTAAATGGTACTATGCCCAAGCTTCTGGCAAATTAAGTAAAAATAAGTGGGATAAAATTGGTGGTACTTGGTACTACTTTAATAAAGATGCCACTATGGCAAGTAATCAATGGCAAGGGAGCTACTACCTAAAAGCTAGCGGTGCCATGGCTGAAAGAGAATGGATTTTCGATAAAAACTATAATAGTTGGTTCTATTTAAAATCAGGTGGTACTTATGCAGCACGTGAATGGATTGGTTCATACTACCTCAAGTCAGGTGGTTACATGGCTAAGAGTGAATGGATCGATGACAGCTATTACAATGCCCGTTACTATGTAGATGAAAATGGTGTCTATGTCACAGGAACTCGTAAAATCGATGGAAAAGCACATCAGTTCCAAAGTAATGGAAAATGGATTGGTGAAGTTCCAGTAAGTCGTGGATTTGAAAAAGGAAAATACACGAAAACTGTTTTCTTAGATCCAGGACACGGTGGTAAAGATCCTGGTGCTGTTTACTATAACACGAATGAAAAAGACCTCACCATGCAAGTTTACAAGAAACTACGCAAAGAGCTAGAAGGTCTTGGTTATACCGTTCTTTCTTCGAGAGATAGTGATGTCTATGTTGACTTTATTACTGAACGTTCAAAAATGGTCAACAATACAAACTCAGATATCTTCATAAGTATTCACTTCAATGCTAGTGGCAGCCCTGCTTCTAACCGTTCAGGAATTCAGACCTATTCTTACGAAGACGACCCGGGCTATCGCTCTAAGATTAATCCATACTGGCATAACCATCCTGATCGTATCAGTGAAAGTAATCGCCTGGCTGCTGATATCCACTATTCTCTTCTAGCTGAAACAGGTGCCAAGGATGCAGGTCTCCTCCAAAGTAGCTTTGCTGTCCTTCGAGAAACGGATAAACCAGCTGTTCTATTGGAGCTTGGTTACATTGACAATTTCAACGAAAACCAACAAATTCGTAGCGATGCTTACCAAAATAGATTGGTGGCAGGTATTGTCAAAGGTATTCAAAAATATTACGCAGGCAAATAAAGAAAAAACCTCGAGAAATCTCGAGGCTTTTTTTGTATTATGCTTCTTTCTTATTAGCGTCAGGAAAGAGAAATCCAATTCCCACACAAGCTAGCACACCAGCACCGATTACTAAACCACTTGAAAGTGGCAAGATATCAAGAATGGCATTGGCGATGATAAAGGCAATAATCAAGCTCATGAGACTGGCCTTATAATCTTTCTTGACTAGATTTTCAAGAGTGAAAAATAGAAATAGACCTACTGGAAAGAGTGCCCAGATGTTAACATCCAAACTTGGCCATCCAACTAAACCAAAAAATAAGACTGCTGCTGCAACGACTAAAAATCCGATACCTAATACTTTTTTCATGATATTACCTCATTTTCTATTTTGTTAGGAAGCTTTATCTCCCCTTGACAGTTACTACTATAACAGAAATAAAAATCGCATACAATAGCTTTTGCCTATGTGGTAGTCATGATAGACTATGTGGTCAAAATCTTATTAAAAGAAAAAAAGAAGTCCAAGAGGACTTCTTTCACACTGCCGATTGCAGGGATCGAACCTGTGACCTACGCGTTACGAGTGCGTTGCTCTACCAACTGAGCTAAATCGGCGATTACCCTTATAGTATAGCACTATAAGGAAGGATGTCAAGGAATTTTATCTCCATTAAAAAAAGCCTGTCCTAAGACGAGACTTTGAGTTTCTTCCTTTTATGAACCCGCACTTTCGTAGGCATCCAAGCCCCTGTCCCATAGTTTCAAAGAAATGACAAAGAAGACAAGGGAAATCAGAATCAAACCACCAATATTAAAGAGTCCATCCTTGTCCTGCAAGAAATAGCTGGCAGGATAGTAGGCCGTAAAGGCGAAAGGTACAATAAAGCTAATTAACCAACGAAGGAGCGAATTGTAAATGGAAATCGGGTACTTGGCAAAATCATTAAACATATAGAAAATGTAAATCATGGCACCTGACTGCTTGGTCCAAAAAGCGATGCTGGCTGTCGCAATTTTCAAGGAAGTATAAATCAAGGTCGCAAAAGGAATACAAACTAGAAAAATCAGGAATTTTGGAAGAGTCCAAGCAATGCTAGTCGCCGTTGTCGCTAGTAAAATTCCACCGACCAAAAGTTCACCCAAGGCATCAATCTGAAAGGTCTCAACGAGGATGTGAAAGAGAGGATTGATAGGACGAGTCAGATACTTGTCAAACTCCCCTTTTCGAACTAGTCGTTGACCTAAAGCCCAGAGATTGTCAAAAAAGAGATGATCTAGTCCCTTTGGAATTAAGGAAAATCCATAGATAAAGGCAATTTCTTGAAAAGTCCAACCTTCTAGCGAGGGAATGTGTTGAAAGATGACATTGAGAAACAAGAGGTTCAGGCCTTGAGTCAGAAAGACTCCCAACACACCAACCACAAAATCTACCTTGTATTCCATGATTTGCTTGATGTACTGTCTGATAAAAATCAGATGCATGCGTTGATATTTTTTCATACTAACCTCCCTGAATGGTGATAAATGACTGGACTCGTTTCCAAATCAACTGAGACAAGCCCACCATCACTATAAGCCAGAAAAGCTGAAGCAAAAGTGCTTGAAGAATCTGACTAGCATCGTATTTCCCAACAATAATCATGACCGGAGTGTAAATTAAGGATGAGAAAGGTAAGAAGGACAGAATATCTGAAATGACCTTTGGAAAGAAAGCCAAGGGAATCAAACTTCCAGACATAAAGGCCACTATGGAAGTCTTAAGTAGGTTGGAACCCCAAAGATTTTTAAATACAAAGGCTGAAAATCCAAAGCAGATATTAAAGAAAAAGTTAATCAGATAGGCCAGCGTTAAGCTAAAAAGATAAAGGGTAGTTAGTCCCAGCACTTCTACAATCCCTTGCCCAGATAAGATTTTCATCAAAACAATGACACTTAAAAATGGCAGTCCAACAGAGATAAAAATCAACCACTTGGAGCCAAGTTCAGTGAAAAGGTAAGAGGCCGCAAAATGCACTGGTCTCAGCAAGCGCATGATAATGGAACCATCCTTGACCTCATCACCAATCATAAAGGAAGAATCCGACCTAGTCAGAAGATTAGTCACAAAACTCATGATGATGTAGAGGGTGATATCCGCCATACTGAAGCCCTGAATCAAAGGCTCCTGGGAGGAATCAAAGACAGCCTTCCAGAGATAAAAGGCCACAAAAGCACCCATGACATCGCCAATCCGATAAAGAATAAAGTTGACTCGATAGCTAATCAACTCCTGAATCCCTGCATTGATAAAGGGTTTATAACGTCTCCACAATTTGACCATCTTAGAGCTCCTTTCGGTAGAAGCGACGGATAATATCTTCAATATCCGTATCCACCATCTTCAAATCACGGATTTCAAAATCAGACAGGGTTTGCTTGATAATATCAGCTGACTGGTAGCGAGAACTATCAAATTCAATAGTCAGGTTATTTCCTTGTCTATCAATGGATATATCAGACAAGCCTTCATAATGAGAGACGAGATGACTTTGACCTGGCATCAGCTCAAAGGAAAGAGTCTTCATCTTGCCAAAGGTCTCCTTGAGCTGGCCAACCGTCCCATCAAAAATCTCCTGCCCCTTGTCAATCATAAAAATCCGATCACACAGTTGCTCAATGTCGCTCAAGTCGTGAGTGGTCAAGAGAATAGTGGTCTCTTCCTCCTGATTGATCTGGGTGATAGCCCGACGAATGTTATCCTTGACCGACACATCCAAACCAATAGTTGGCTCATCTAAAAAAAGAACCTTGGGATTGTGAAGCAAGGAAGCCGCAATATCCGCCCGCATCCGTTGACCTAGTGAAAGAGTCCGAACAGGATCCTTGATAAAGTCCTTCAAATCCAAAACTTCATTCAAAAAATCCATGCGCTTGTGAAAGAGCGAGTCCGGGACATCGTAAATCTCCTTCAAAACCGTGTAAGTCTCTTGCAGTGCCAAATCCCACCATAGCTGAGTACGTTGTCCGAAGACAACTCCAATGTCCTTGACATAATCCTGGCGATTATCCTGGGGAATCTTGCCGTTAATCCGACAAAAACCAGATGTCGGTTTCAAAATCCCTGTTAGCATTTTGATAGTTGTCGACTTCCCAGCACCATTAGCTCCGATAAAGCCTAGAATCTGCCCCTTGGGTACTTCAAAAGTCAAATCCTTGACCGCTTCAAAGGTCTGCTTTTCAGGATGAATAAAGGAACGCAAAGCCCCCTTCAAACCTGGCTCCTTTACTGTCTTCACAAAATTTTTCTGAAGATGTTCCACTTCTATCATTGCCATATATCTCTCCCTTTAGTAAGAAATTGTTAAATCAAGCTCCTGAACATTCAAGCACGATTTCTTATCTCTTAAAATCTGCCTTCTTTTTCAACATAAGGAAAGAAAGCTCTAATAACACCCTATTATAGTGCAAATGTCTAAGGAAAACAAGTGTTAATTTATATCGAAAATTTTTATCCCTAAGAAAAGATAAAAAGGTGATGCTGCATCACCTCCCTCTACCAAGTTAAGTCTTCAATCATGCTTCTTACTTGTGAATCAAGAGTCTTATCCTTCTTCAGTTCTCCAACCAAAATCTGAATCTGCCGGACTAGATTTGGATCATTGTCATTATAGCATCGATGAAGCATCCAGATGTTATGCACAGTTGGACTTTTTAGAACTGACTCCATCAATAATTCCTCATAGCCTTGATGATAAAATCGCTCCACAAAGTGAACCAACTCACCTGGAGCTCCAAAATCTACTTCTGGATGCTTGGAAATAAAGTCTAAGACGGGGTCAACCAAATCAAAGGGTTGAGAGAAAGACTCCATGGCATCTACAATCTCGTCTGCCAACTCAAATTCTTGGTCTTCAGTAATTGCATCATGCAAAGCAACTAGCATATCATCTTTAGTAAGCATCTGATTCTCCTTTTCAACTTTTCCATATCGTTATTCGTTTTCGAACTTCTTCTTCACTCATCAAATCTTGTTCGTAAGTAGTTTTCAAACTCCTTTTGGGATAAATCACTAGGAAGTTCAAACACATACTCATATCCTTCATCACAAAAGGAAACCTTCTCTTCAGGTGGAAACCATTTCCGAAGCCAGACGATATAGGAGGCATAATCTTGTAACCTGTTCGTTGAATCAAAGTAATCAATCACAAAAATATTTTTCTTGCTACTCAGTGAACTTTCCAAAGTAAGCTGAGGACTTTGATAATCCCAAGAAAGCGAGTAAGCTTTTTCAGGATTCGTCCTTTCTCTGATCAAAATACCTGGGAACTTTTCTCTCAAAGCAGTACAAAAGGCTTGTAAATCTAGGAATATGGGGTCTTTACTCTCAACAAAGACAAAATCAGCAGTACTCATCAGTCTCTCTCCTTCTTTTTAAAACTGAAAACAGACCTTAACTAACCATCAATGGCAAAATTCTCCAGACACTCAAATGCCTGCCCCTGATAGTCAAAAGAAAAGATATGAATATCATCAAAAGTTTGATCGCAGAAAGTAACGGTTTGTCTTTCTGGCTCGATGATGGGTTTACCCAATTTTTCAGTAGCTTCTTCATCTGTCAAATACCCATAAAATTCTTGTAAACGAGGCAATATAAATGTAAGAATACGAGACCTATTTTTATGGTAATTGGCTGCAAGCAACTGAGCTTCCATCTCAAAGTTTCCACTTGGTCTTTCTTCCCAAGCTACAAGAACATCATCTACTTCATGAACGTAGGCTTGCAAGGACTGATCGAATATCATGGCTATTTCCCTTCTATTCTATTTACAATAACAGAAAATAAAAATCACATAGATTGAGCTAAATGATTACCTAAAAGTATCTGGCATAATTCTTTTCACACTCTCATCTTTGTCCACTAGAAAGCAATCTGGAAAGGTCATCTGTTCCCATTTTTTATAATCAAAATTTGAATCAAAATGATTGATTAAGATTCCTAGCAAATTTCCATGAGAACTCAGTAAAATGGTTTTATCTGAATACCTTTCTTCCAAGTCCGCAAATAAATCTAAAATTCTATTTAATGCTTCTCGATTGGACTCGCCTCCAATGAGAGATTTATCTGGATTTTGCCATAAATATTGAATTGTTTTTTCAAACTCAGTATCTTCAATAAACCTTGAGGATAATTTTCTTTCACGTAAACGATTATCAAGTACTATCTTATCAAATTGAACAGGAGAACTATTTACTGTCTCAAAAGCTCGCTTATAAGGGCTTGAAATAAAGTAATCTATTTTACAAGCATTTAAAAACTCCAACTGTTCAAGAGAAGAAAATCCTATTTCCGACAATGTTCTATTAAAATCATCACTCGAGAATCTTGAATGAGCATGTCTAAGTACAATATAAGTGTTCTTCATAAAATGTCACCTCTCAATTATTGGCATCAGTTCAAAATAACTTTCTAAATCACAGTTACTCTGTTAAAAATTCTTCAATTCGAGAAACAAGTTCATTATTTTGATAATGATAGAGGTCATGTGGTGCATCCACATAGATGACTTGAACATTAGACTGGCCACTAGCAAATGTCTCTGCATAATGCTGCCATTCTGATTGGCTAAAGGTCGTGCCTTCACCGTTAGAAACCAGGAGTAAGGCTGGAATTTTCGGATTAATGCTAGAGGGAACTTTCTTAGCATTTTCCTTTACCATACGAGATTCATGAAGCATAGCTTGTGACATCAACTGCTTATAAGCTAGGAGTTTATATTGTTGTCGTTCACTTCCGGTCAGAGTTGGATTTTTTATATAAAAGGACTCAGGAAAATAACGTAATAAGCCAATCTTGCTAGTCCAATAAGCCACAGTAAGCAAGGCCTGATTATCCTTTAAATCCTCATAACTTGCTGGTAATGCCCAATCCAGACCAATCAAGGCTTTCACTTCATCAGGATACTTTTCCTGCCAAGCCAGACTTTCAAGACTAGCCATTGAATGAGACAGAATGATAAAAGGTCCTGATATATTTGCTTGTGATAGAGCTTGACGTGTCTCAGACAAAACTTCCGTCACATCTCTGGATTGATTATTATCCTCGCTATAACCATAGCCAGCTCTCTCGACTACAACAATCTTATATTTTTTTGATAGAGAATCTGTTAGATTCTTAAAGTCTAATATAGGTGAAGCAATTCCAGCACCTGATAGAACTACTATTGTCTCTGGACCATCCCCTTCAACGTAAACATTCATTTGGTGCCCATTGACAAGAACTTGCTGTCCCACAGGTGTTAGTGAGGCTTGTTCCTTTTCCAAGCTGATACGATGAAAGATGAATGTTGCCCCTAAAAACAAAAGAATGAAACTAAGAAAGCCAAGACTCCATTTTTTCAGTTTTTTCATAGCATTATTGTACAAAAATTAGACTCTTTTAGCAACTTTAGATAGCTTCTTTCCCATCATATTTTCTATAATTTCAAACACAAAAAACCCACCCAATGGGCAGGTTTCTGTTTTATATGGTTAAGCTAGATTAAGCTTTACCTTCTGAACCGAATACATCGATACGTTCTTCAACTGATGCTTGGATAGCTTTTACACCGTCAGCCAAGAATTTACGTGGGTCGAAGAGTTTTTTCTTGTCGTATTCTGCTTCGTTTGCTTCGTAGTCACGAGCAAATTTACGAGTTGCGTTAGCGAATGCGATTTGGCATTCAGTGTTAACGTTAACTTTAGCAACACCAAGTTTGATAGCTGCTTGGATTTGGTCATCAGGAATACCTGATCCACCGTGCAATACGATTGGGAATCCTGGTACAGCTTCAGTCAATTTTTGCAAGTGGTCAAGGTGAAGACCTTTCCAGTTTGCAGGGTAAGGACCGTGGATGTTACCGATACCAGCTGCCAAGAAGTCGATACCAGTTGCAACCATTGCTTTAGCGTCTTCGATTGGAGCCAATTCGCCATCACCGATGATTCCGTCTTCTTCACCACCGATAGTTCCAACTTCAGCTTCTACTGATACACCATTTGCATGAGCAAATTCTACAACTTTACGAGCTTTTTCAAGGTTTTCTTCAACTGGAAGGTGTGAACCGTCAAACATTACTGAAGTATAACCAACTTGAATACACTCAAGTGCATCTTCGTAGTGACCGTGGTCAAGGTGGATAGCTACTGGTACAGTGATACCCATTGATTCTACAAGGTTAGCGATCAAGTTGCGAGCAACTTTATAACCACCCATGTATTTAGCAGCACCCATTGAAGTTTGGATCAAAACTGGAGCTTTTTTAGCTTCTGCTGCGCGCAAGATAGCTTGAGTCCACTCAAGGTTGTTTGTGTTAAATCCACCAACTGCATAACCATTGTCACGAGCTGCTTGGACAAATTTTTCTGCTGAAACGATTGCCATTTTATCAGGCCTCCTGTATATTTTTATGGGATATCCCATTTACATTGTTCATTTTATCACTTTTTAGCAAAAAAAGCTAGTTTTTCCTGTAGTTTAGATTGAATTTCTTCTATCTAAAAATATGGAACTCTCCTCAAAGTCCTAATTTTACAGGTCTTTAGGTAGGTTCATATAAAAGACTAAGTGATCTTCATATCTTTCAAAGCGATAGTCAATTTCTTCATTTTCTAATAAACTTTTGACTACGAATAGTCCCAAACCAGCTCCCTTACTTTGGCGACTAGAAGTCGTAAAGGATTGTTCAAACTTATCTTGCTCTTCTGTTGTACAGGTGTTTTCAATGAAAAACCAGTCATCTTCTGACCCAATTTTTAGATAGCCTCCTTGAACAGAATGTTTCACCGCATTACTAATAAGATTTGAAAGAATCAGCTTGAGTACCGAAGGATTTAGATAAACTTTCTGGTTAGTGACTTGATTATCTACTGTGATTTCTCTCTCTTTGGCTAACAAGTCATAGTCCTTCAATAGAAGATCTGTCATATCAAGAAGGTTGATTTCCTCCTTTTTGTCTCGTAATTCCTGCACGGAGGAAAGGGATAAAATCTGCTGGACATGGTGACTCAAATCATCCACAATACCCAAAGAAACTCCTAGATAATGGTCACGATCTTTATAGCGTCCAATATTGGCTTTCATATTCTCCAAAAGAATCTTTAGACTAGCTAGAGGTGTTTTCAGTTCGTGGGAAGCACCTCGTAAAAACTCAACCTTCATCTTTTCCAGCTGGAGAATGGCCTCGTTTTTCTCATGCAAATCTGCAATCACAGTCAAGAGATGCTGATAAAGGCTGTTGATTTGTTCTTTAAGATCGCCAATTTCATCCTTAGAATCCACGTGCAACCTCACTTCTGCATCCAAATCCATCATACGTCGAGTCACTCGTTTGATTTCCAAAATAGGAGCAACAATGGTTCTAGCATAGATAAAGGCGATGAGGAGCGAAATGATGAAGGAAGCTAATAGCGTATAAGGCAAAAATTGCAGACTGATGTCTTCTGCTTCTTTCTGCAAATCCATAGAAGCTAAAAACTGTAAGGTCATCGTCTGACCATCCTTGGTTTGAACTTCTCTTTCCTCAATAACCAAGGAAGCCGTCTGTCGTTCTTTATCAATGGGAAGATTATCATTGACTTCCAACTTATCCTGAGTCATCTCTCCCTTAACAGCTCCCTTAATATCACTGCTTTGAGAATAAAGTTCAAGGACTTCCTGAATATCTTGACTGTCCTTTCCTTGGAGAGACTGGGCAATTTCTGTAGCCTTTTGCCCGATGCTTTCCTGACGGTGACTGAGATAGGTCAGGGGAAAGAGGAAATAGATGGCTAAATGCAAACAAATGACCAAGGTAGAAAATACCGAGAAGGTATAGATAAAAATTTTTTTAAATAAACCTGAACGTCTCATTTTCTCTCCAATTTATAACCAACATTGCGCACGGTAAGAATACAGTCTAAATCCAATTTTTTCCGTAATTCCTTGATATAGACATCGATCACTCTGTCAAAAGGAACCTCATCTGTCATCTTCCATACAGCATCGATAATCTGCGACCGTGTTAAGGCTCGACCTTCATTTTTAACCAGATAGTCTAAAATTTCTAGTTCTTTTGCATTCACTGTAACTTCTTGACCTGCTACTTTAGCGCTATAACTGTCAAAGTCTACCTGGGTGTCCCTATAGGTAAAAATACGACCAGTATCATAATAACGCTTAAAGATGGCATCCACTCGTACCTTTAATAAAGATAGGGAAAAAGGCTTTTCCAAATATCCATCTGCTAATGCAGCAAAGGCACTCATCTTATATTCTTCGTCCTGAAAGGCTGTCAACATCAAGACCGGAACTTGACTGCTTTTACGGATTTCTGACAAAACCTCTAAACCATTGAGTTTCGGCATTTGAATATCTAAGAGAACCAAGGCAACTTGGTGATTGGAAAATTGTTTTAAAGCCTCAAGGCCATCTGCTGCCTGAATGGTTTCATAGCCACAATCCGTCAAATAATCACTAATTCCCTCACGGATCATGTCTTCATCTTCTACAATTAGAATTTTCATATAAATCCTTTTCTATCAAAAATGCTACCTATATTATATCTCATTTGAATGAGAATAGGTAGCATGTTTTTTATTCACTATCTATCAAAAGTTCTTTTGGTTGTTTAAAGAGGAGATTACTTGAAGCAAGTGCCATAACTAGTACTACTAGAACCAAGCCAAGTACAAAGATGATAGCAAAGTCAGAAGGTTGAATGGAAATATCCAAACTTGAAAGAGTCTTGCTAAAGCCATCAACTTCTGCACCACCACCAAGATTAGAGGCCTGGGCTGCCTTACTAGCTTGCTTAGCCACATCTGATGTGACATTTGCAAGAACTGTATTTCCAATGGCACGAGCAGTATAGTTAGCCAAGAAGTAAGCTGAAATTAGTGCTGGAATTGCAATCATAACTGCTTCTGTGATAAATTGTCCTAGAATACTTGCTTGTTTTAGACCAATTGAAAGGAGAATTCCAACCTCTTTACGACGAGCGTTAATCCATAGTGTCAGTAAGAGAGCCAGTAGAAGAACAGAGAAGCTCAAGCTACCCCAGAAGAGAAGATTAGCCATCTTGTACATGCCTGAGATAGATTGTTCGAGGGCAGGATAGTTAGATGAACTCTTAATCAAGCTATACATCTTCCAGTTGATGCCGTTGATAGACCCTAATTCTTGCATGACAGTATCTAGGTTCTTATCTCCAGCCACAAAGAAGGTAGCATCTCCATAAATAGCTGTATCTTCTGTATAACCATAGAGTTGGGCTGCTGTGTGAATATCTGTGATAGCTGTATTCTCATAGAGTTCTTGTGAATAGGTTACAGCAGATTTGTTGTGTCCATCAAAAAGTCCTTTGATTGTTACTTCTACTGTTTCCTTGGCTCCTTTTTCATTATCTGCATCGTAGATATTGGAGTTCAGTTTGACCTTGTCCCCTACCTTCCAGCCATGTTTAGCAGCCAAGTCTTTGTGCATGAGAATCTGGTATTTGTCATCGTTTGTTAAATGTTCTCCTTCGACTAGTTTGTAAGAGCCTGACACAAACTTGTCTTCTTTAGAAGAGTCATTGACACCTGTTATCATCAAGCTACTTCCAAAACGTTGAGCTCGATCTCCAGTTAGATTTTTCTTGGTTTCAGGCGTTTCAATCAGTTCATAGCCTGTCAAATCACCGATAGCATTAATCCGTTTGATGTAGGATTCAATAGCTTTATTCTCGGTAATCTTTTTGATATCTTCACCCTTGATATTCCCTGCACCACGTGGAGTTCCTTGATTGACCCTACGGTTGATTTGCATGGAGAAACTATTGGTGATATTTTTAAAGGTTTCTTGAGAAGCCTTGGCTGTCGCTCCCTTGATAGACAAGCCGACCAAACTCAAACTGGCCATCAAGAGAATGATAAGAAAGATCACAATAGACTTGAAAAATTTTCTTGTGACATAGGCAAATGCGTTGTGTAACATAAGATTCCTTTCTAGATTTACTTCAGTTTTTAATATGTTTAAAAGTTTTAGTTACTGTTTGTTCTTATTTCAGTCAGTTTCTTATTCTTCAATTCCAGTGTAATATCTGATGCTTGTGCTACTTCCTTACTGTGGGTCACAACGATCACACACTTGCCTGTTTTCTCAGCAAGAGATTTGAGCAAATCGATAATATCTCCAGCAGTCTTAGGATCTAGGTTTCCTGTTGGTTCATCTGCTAAAATCACTGGTGCTTCCGATACAAGGCTACGAGCAATGGCAACCCGTTGTTGCTGTCCACCTGATAATTGGAGAACATTCCGCTTGATTTGACTTTCATCTAAACCAAGTTCAAGAAGGGTATCCTTGCTAGCTTTTTTATTAACCAAGCGGATATTTTCCAATGGAGAAAGATAATCAATCAAGTTATAGTTTTGGAAAACTAGCGAGATATGGTGCATGCGATGATAAGAATAACCTTGTTCACGAATATCCTTGCCTTCGAATAGGATAGCACCTTCGACTGGGCTATCTAGTCCTGCTAATAGAGATAAGAGTGTTGACTTCCCAGCTCCTGATTCTCCGATAATACTATAAAACTTGCCAGGTTCAAAATCGTAATTGATTTTATATAATACTGCTTCTGCAGTGTTCTTGTAACGATAAGTAAGATCTTGTAATTGTAGTAAAGTCATAATTTCTCCTTTATTAACTGATGGATGATAAAATTTCTTTCGGTGATTTTCTAAATAAAAATAGGAAACAAAGTGCAACTGACAAGCAGCTGATTATAAGTAGGAAAATATAAGATTCTCCAAATGATAGAAGACTTGTTGAAAAATTCGTTGCTTTTGCTAGCGTATCTTGTAGGGCAGCTTGGTCACCGCTTGCTAGTACAGTCTTCAAGAGATAGGAAGTAATGGCATTTCCAGCTACAAATGCCGGCAAAATAGATACCAATGAAACTATGATGACTTCTAGGCAGAATTGGCTAAAGATTGCTCCTTTTCCCTTACCTAGTGCCAATAAAATACCAACCTCGTAGACTCTCTCTCGTAACCAAAGTGACAAGACCAAGATCAGCGCTCCTACACCAGCAATCATAATGCCATAGAGGAAAATCTGTAGGAAGGTTTGGAAGGTCGAAACTGAATCCTTTATTTGTTCAAAAGCCTTATTTTCCTTTTCAACTTGATAACCTTTCGTTTCCAGATATAACTTTTCAACCTCTTGAATGATACTATCCATATCTTTTGGATTTTCTAGATAGAAACGAGCGGCGCTAACTTGAGCTTCCTTATTTCCAAGAAGAGTTTGGCTACTTTCGTAGTCTGTATAGACCGTGTTTTCACTAAAGTCTGATGAGAGACCGGTAAATTTCTCTTGTTTTTGACCTGAGAAAATACCTACGATTTCATAGTCTAGCCTTTGTCCACTATTTCCTTCAACTTGAGCAGGATTTAAGCTAATCTTATCTCCTACTTTTAGATTGTTTTTATTTGCTAAATCTTCGTGGATTAAGATTTTTTTACTATCCCCTATTTCGATATGTCTACCTTCTTTAAGGGTAAAGGCAGAACTTGTAAAAGAAACGTCCTTGGAAGAATCTTTCAAAGCAATTAAACTGATGAGATTTTTTTCAGCCTCTGTCAAATCATCTCTTTGGATACTTTGTTCTCCAGTAACCACTTCTTTGTCAGTCAACTTAGCTATTGTCTCAAGCTCTGGGGAAATCTCCTCAAGACCTTTTATCTTTTTAAGCTCGTCTAGTTGAGACAGTTGAAAGGTCTGATCTGCTTCTATTCTTTTAATCGAAAAAGACGTATTCAATGAGCGATAGAGATTATTTTCTACTGTTTTGTTAGACTTCATGAGCGTCAGACAAGCCGATATTCCAGCCAATAAGACAAATAAAATCAGGAATAATATGAGACTTCTCAGTCGTTTTCTGCTGACATAAGCCCAAGCTCTTTGAGTGGGATTCATATAGCACCTCCATATTTGTAAATCCATTATAATATTCAAATATGAAATGTTTATGAAATAAGAAAAATTTTTGAAATAAAATAAGCCAGTATTTCTACTGACTTTATATTTATAAATCCCCCAGATTAAAAAAGAGAAAATGCAGAAACTAAACCAGACAGGATGTTAGCTAGTGCATGTATGATCCAACTTGTTAAAATGGACCCTCCAGATTTTTTCTCATTGACAAAGCCTAAATAAGCAGCGATTACTCCTGTAAACAAGGTAATAAAAAGAGTAATTTCTATAGATACGAGTGAGACAAATAATATTCCATGAAGCAAACCAAAAGCGATAGCCTGTATCGTATTTGCAAAGAAAAATGGCATATGATTAACTAATCGTTTTAATAAAAACCCTCTGAATAAAAGTTCCTCAGGCAAAGAAGTCTGTAAAAAACTATAAATTAGTATACTTGGCAAAGCTTTAAGACCCATATCGGAAAATGCCGAAGTAGCCGTTTCTATACTACGTGTTAGAGGAAAGATAAACATAGAAAAAATTGTAAACAGGAGAAATCCACCAATTATCCATGCGATAAGATAAGAATCTTCAACCCTTTTAATAGCTTTTAAACCAATCCATTCCATAAATGGGACTTTCCCCCTCGCAGTCAGAAACCACCAGATATAAGGTAGTAAAATAATAAAGAGAATTTGAATAAATGCGCTCATTATTCGTTGAAGTTCATTAACCATCGTAATCCTCCTTTACATTTTTGAAATGCCTATTTTAAATCAGGGAATACAAGTCTTTAACCATGAAATCTTTCCCAATAATAACCATTATAAAATAGGATAGATTAAACTTTTCTACACTACTCTCTCTATTTTTTTAATACTGATTTCTTTTCCTTCTTTTCTATCTATATTGTAACACTTTTTAAAAGAAAACAAAAAACATACAAAAAAACTATCCTGTATGTTTTTCAAGATACATCTTTCAAAAAAATAAAAAGCTAGCCAAAGCTAGCTCATCTACTATGCGGAGAGAGGGACTTGAACCCTCACGACCTAAAGCGGTCACAGGATCCTTAGTCCTGCGCGTCTGCCAATTCCGCCATCCCCGCGTCGATTACTTTACTAGTATATCAACTTTGAAAAAAATTGTCAAGACTTTTTTCAGATTTTTTCATCTTGAAATGTATTATTCTGTAATTTCAAGCAAATTTTCATCAACCAATTTCGCACCAAGTGTATTCTTAAAATGTCCAAGTGCAAAGGCATGATTCTCAGGCCAAATGGATGCTACTGCTGGTTTCACAACTTCTATCTGATAACCAAGATTATAAGCATCAATGGCTGTATGCAAGACACAAATATCTGTAAGAACTCCCGTCAAAATGACAGTATCCACTTTACGCTCTCTGAGACGGATATCCAAATCTGTCCCAGAAAATGCTGAATAGTGACGCTTGTCCATCCAGAAAACACGACTATCATCAGCATGTTCCTGATAGAAGTCGGCTAACTTGCCATACAAATTTCGTCCACTAGTCCCAATAATGTTATGTGGCGGGAAGAGTTTACTTTCAGGATGAAAAAAATCATTTTCTTCATGGGCATCGATTGTAAAAAAGATATAATCTCCACGTTCAAAAGCCTTTTTAGTCACCCCATATATATCATCAGATATTGCTTGAGCTGGAGCACCCGCAGTCAGTTTCCCATGATCCGCTACAAAATCTTCTGTATAGTCAATAGAAATTAAAGCCTTAGCCATTAATAGTCCCTCTTTTTCACTTCTTCAAAAATATCTGGGATTAGAACTTTGAGATAAGTTCCTTTCATACCAAGAGAACGACTTTCAATAATCCCTGCTGATTCGAGTTTACGCAGAGCATTGACAATCACCGAACGTGTAATACCGATACGATCTGCAATGATAGAAGCTGTCAATTGACCTTCATTACCATTTAGTTCTCCTAAAATAGCTGATACTGCTCGCAATTCAGAATAAGAAAGGGTATTAACTGCCATGGTTACTGCTGTACGACGACGAATATTTTTCTCATCTTCCTCGCGTTGGAAGTTCAAGAGTTGAATTCCTACTACTGTACTGGCAATCTCAACAAGAATCAAATCATCTTCTTCAAACTTTTTATCATTACGCCAAATAATCAAAGAACCCAAGCGAATACCAGAGACATGGATTGGAGCAATTGTTGTCAAACCATCTGGAAAATCTGAACGACTTTCAGTCGGAAAAATAGTCAAATCATGTTCAACTGGAAGGTTATACTCCGTATCATAAATCATGTTTGCTGCTTGAATATATTCATCAGGGAAAATTTTTGATTGGAAAAATTGCTCTACACGGTCATTATTGGTCTTGTAGCGCATAAAGTATCCCAAGAGGCGTCCTTTACTATTCAAAATGCAGGCGTTGCAATCAATGATATCTGCCAATTGACGCGTGATTGCGTTATAGGGAAGATCATCTTGTAATTTCTCCTCAGAACGCTTTAGGATTGATGTAATTTTTCTTGTTTTTTCTAATAAGTGTACCATTTTTTACCTCGCATATAATCGCTTTCATTATATCACAAAATTCTGACTACTTCAACAATTATCTGAAAATTGTTTATTGAATTGCAATTCAAGTGTATTCGAAATTTTTACCTATTTTTTATTATTTTCTTATTGACAGCTTCCTACATTTTTGATAAGATAATATTACAAGATAACAAATTTATAAATACAAACTTCTCGTATTACTTTTCATATGACTCTCGGTCTCCTTATATATAAAAGCGATCCACCTCAGTGAACCGCTTTTTTTATTATTTATCTCCTTTGTTACGAATAACAAAGCCTGTTTTCTTCTCACTTGAAGTATTGCGTGGTTTTTTATGATCCTTACGGTAACGCTTCTCTTTATCAAATCGATCCTTTGAACGTCCACCTTTTCGATAGTCATCACGACGTCCATTGCCACGGCGATTACGGTCTCGACGGTCATCCACACGACGGCCTCCTCGACTACCCTTGCCTTTTCCGCCCAATCCACCACTAGATGGTTTAAATGGTAATGGTTTTTCACGCGCAATTTCAACTTCTGGAAGACTATCTGGATCCTGAACCGTCAAGCTAAGGATGTACATGGCCAATTCTTCTGGGCTGAATTCTGCAGCCAATTTACGAGCGTCTTTTGCGAATTTGTCAAAGTTTCCACGAATAGCTTCATCAGCAAAGTCACGTTCAATCTTCTTAAGTGCAACCTGCTTCTTAGCTTGGAAGGCTTCTTCTGCTGTCGCTGGTTTCAAGCCCTTCATGCGTTTCTTGGTCAAGTTTTCGATGATTTGTAGGTAGCCCATCTCATTTGGTGCTACGAAAGTAATCGATTGACCTGACTTCCCAGCACGACCTGTACGACCAATACGGTGAACATAGCTCTCTGGATCTTGTGGAATATCATAGTTGTAGACATGAGTCACACCAGAAATATCCAAACCACGAGCCGCTACGTCTGTTGCTACGAGGACATCAAGGTTCCCATTTTTGAAATCACGGAGGACACGAAGACGTTTGTTTTGGTCAAGGTCTCCATGAATGCCTTCTGCACGGAAGCCACGGATCTTCAGACCGCGAGTCAACTCATCCACACGGCGTTTGGTACGTCCAAATACAATTGCCAGTTCTGGTTGCTCTACGTCCATGAGACGAGTCATGGTGTCGAATTTTTCTTGTTCTTTAACTCGGATATAGTATTGGTCAACCAATTCAGTTGTTAATTCCTTAGCAGCAATCTTCACATGCTCAGGGTCTTTCATAAACTGAACCCCGATGCGTTTGATAGCTTCAGGCATAGTTGCTGAAAAGAGCAATGTTTGACGATTTTCTGGGACACGAGAGATGATGGCTTCAATATCCTCAAGGAAGCCCATGTTAAGCATCTCATCTGCTTCGTCAAGGATAAGAGTTTCAATGTCCTGTAGTTTCAAGGCCTTGCGTTTGATCAAGTCAAGAAGACGACCAGGTGTTCCAACTACGATATGAGCTCCTGATTTAAGTGCCTTGATTTGTTTTTCGATACTTGAACCACCATAAACAGAACGGACTTTTACACCCTTGCTTCGACCAAAGCGGAAGAGTTCTTCCTGACTTTGTACAGCTAGTTCACGGGTTGGTGCAATGACCAAAGCTTGAATGGTTCCTTCTTCTGTACGAATTTTTTCAAGGGTTGGCAAGCCAAAGGCTGCAGTTTTCCCTGTACCGGTTTGAGCTTGACCGATAACATCTTTTCCTTCAAGAGCCAAAGGAATGGTTTGCTCTTGGATCGGACTTGCTTCTACAAATCCTGCTTTTTCAATTTCTGCTAATAAATCAGCAGATAAGTTAAATTCATTAAATTTCACGTTATTCTTCTTTCTAAAGATGGTGCGAAGCCATCCTATAGCGCTTAGTTTATACTTTTCTTGTCATGACGTACTTTCATACCTTTTATGAAAGACCGTGTTGCTTCTATTCCACTAAAGAAAAGTACTGCTTTTTTGCAACTTATCTAGTATAACACAAGACCGGGGCAAAAGATAGTCTAACCACCTGATTAAATCATGTAAACGATTTTTCTATCTTATGAGCTCAATTCCCAAAAGCATTCTCGAGACTATTTTGTTTGGATATTTTTTCCCGTAGCAGATTTGTGCAAAAGTTTTTTTCTTGTGCTAGAATGAAAATCAAACAGGAGGATTTAAAAATGTTAACATACGATTTAATTGTCATTGGATTTGGTAAGGCAGGTAAGACGCTTGCTGCCAAACTAGCTTCAGCTGGTAAAAAAGTTGCCCTTATCGAGCGCAACAAAGCAATGTACGGTGGAACTTGTATCAATATTGGTTGTATCCCAACTAAAACCTTGTTAGTCGCTGCAGAAAAGGACTTGTCGTTTGACGAGGTTATGGCTACAAAAAATACAGTTACTACACGTCTCAATGGTAAAAACTATGCGACTATTGCTGGTACAGGCGTTGATATCATTGATGCTGAAGCTCACTTTGTTTCTAATAAAGTCATCGAAATTCAAGCTGGTGATGAAAAACAAGAACTAACAGCTGAAACTATCGTCATCAACACTGGTGCTGTTTCAAATGTATTACCAATCCCAGGTCTTGCTACAAGTAAAAACGTCTTTGACTCAACAGGCATCCAAAACTTGGACAAATTGCCAGAAAAACTTGGAATTCTTGGTGGTGGAAATATCGGTCTTGAATTTGCTGGTCTCTACAACAAACTTGGAAGCAAGGTAACCGTCTTAGACGCTTTGGATACTTTCTTGCCTCGTGCTGAACCTTCTATCGCTGCTCTTGCTAAACAGTACATGGAAGAAGACGGAATCGAATTGCTTCAAAACATCCATACTAGTGAAATCAAAAATGATGGCGACCAAGTCCTTGTCGTAACTGAAAAAGAAACCTATCGTTTCGATGCCCTTCTCTACGCAACAGGACGTAAACCAAATGTAGAACCACTTCAACTTGAAAATACGGATATTGAACTAACTGAACGTGGTGCTATAAAGGTGGACAAACATTGTCAAACAAACGTTCCTGGTGTCTTTGCAGTTGGAGATGTCAATGGTGGACTTCAATTCACTTACATTTCACTAGATGACTTCCGTGTTGTTTACAGCTATCTTGCTGGTGATGGTAGCTACACACTTGAAGATCGTCTCAATGTTCCAAACACCATGTTCATCACACCTGCACTTTCACAAGTTGGTTTGACTGAAAGCCAAGCTGCTGATTTGAAACTTCCATACGCTGTTAAGGAAATCCCTGTTGCTGCTATGCCTCGTGGTCACGTAAACGGAGACCTTCGTGGAGCCTTCAAAGCAGTTGTCAACACTGAAACCAAAGAAATTCTCGGGGCAACTATCTTCTCTGAAGGTTCTCAAGAAATCATCAATATCATTACTGTTGCTATGGACAACAAGATCCCTTACACTTACTTCACAAAACAAATCTTCACTCACCCAACATTGGCTGAAAACTTGAATGACTTGTTTGCGATTTAACCTAAGATACACTTATGAAGAAACAACCTCCCTAGGGTTGTTTTTTCTTATCCAAAATCTCAATTCTATCTTTTCCGTCTTTTATGATATAATAGAAACATGAAATTTAAAACTACTTTGGGCCTTCTTGCTGGGCGTTCTTCTCACTTTATTTTGAGCCGTCTTGGCCGTGGAAGTACGCTTCCTGGAAAACTCGCCCTTCAATTTGATAAAGATATTTTACAACATTTAGCAAAGAACTACGAAATTGTAGTGGTAACTGGTACCAATGGGAAAACCTTAACAACCGCTCTCACTGTCGGTATACTAAAGGAAATTTATGGTCAAGTTTTAACTAATCCAAGTGGTGCCAACATGATAACAGGGATTACAACGACTTTCTTGACTGCAAAATCGTCAAAAACTGGAAAGAATGTTGCAGTGCTTGAAATCGATGAAGCTAGTCTCTCACACATCTGTGACTACATCCAACCAAGTCTTTTTGTCATTACCAATATCTTCCGTGACCAAATGGACCGCTACGGAGAGATTTATACGACCTACAACATGATTTTGGACGCTATTCGAAAAGTCCCTACTGCTACTGTTCTACTAAACGGTGACAGTCCTCTTTTCTACAAACCTGCAATTCCAAATCCTGTTCAGTATTTTGGCTTTGATCTGGAAAAAGGTCCAGCACAACTTGCTCACTACAATACTGAAGGTATTCTCTGCCCAGACTGTCAAAGTATTTTGAAATATGAGCTTAATACTTATGCCAACTTAGGAGCATATATCTGCGAAAACTGTGGATGTAAACGTCCTGACTTAGACTATCGTCTGACAGAATTGGTGGAATTGACCAACAATCGTTCCCGCTTTGTTATTGACGGCCAAGAATACGGTATCCAAATCGGTGGGCTTTATAATATCTACAATGCTCTCGCAGCAGTCGCTATTGCTCGTTACCTTGGAGCTGATTCTCAACTGATCAAACAAGGATTTGACAAGAGTCGTGCAGTTTTTGGACGCCAAGAAACCTTCCATATCGGTGACAAGGAATGCACACTAATTCTCATCAAAAATCCTGTCGGTGCTACCCAAGCCATTGAAATGATTAAACTTGCTCCTTATCCATTTAGTCTATCTGTTCTCCTCAATGCGAATTATGCAGACGGGATTGATACCAGCTGGATTTGGGATGCTGATTTTGAACAAATTACTGAGATGGATATTCCAGAAATCAACGCTGGTGGCGTTCGTCATTCTGAAATTGCTCGTCGTCTTCGAGTAACTGGTTATCCAGCTGATAAAATCACTGAAACAAGCAGTCTGGAACAAGTTCTTAAAACGATTGAAGCCCAAGACTGCAAACATGCTTATATCCTTGCAACTTATACGGCCATGCTGGAATTTCGAGAACTACTAGCCAATCGTCAACTTGTTAGAAAGGAGATGAACTAATGGTTTATACTTCACTTTCCTCAAAAGACGGTAACTATCCTTACCAGCTAAATATCGCCCACCTCTATGGTAACCTCATGAATACCTACGGAGATAATGGGAATATCCTCATGCTCAAGTACGTAGCTGAAAAACTTGGGGCCCATGTAACAGTTGACATCGTTTCACTTCATGATGATTTTGATGAAAATCATTACGATATCGCCTTTTTCGGTGGTGGCCAAGACTTTGAACAAAGTATCATTGCTGGTGATTTGCCTGCTAAAAAAGAAAACATCGATAACTTTATCCAAAATGATGGTGTTGTCCTTGCTATCTGCGGTGGCTTCCAACTATTAGGCCAGTATTATATCGAAGCTTCTGGAAGACGTATCGAAGGTCTAGGTGTCATGGGACACTACACTCTCAATCAAACTAACAACCGCTTTATCGGTGATATTAAAATTCATAACGAAGAATTTGATGAAACCTACTATGGTTTTGAGAACCACCAAGGCCGTACCTTCCTCTCAGATGACCAAAAACCATTGGGGCAGGTTGTCTATGGAAATGGCAACAACGAAGAAAAGGTCGGAGAAGGTGTTCACTATAAAAATGTCTTTGGTTCTTATTTCCACGGGCCTATCTTATCTCGTAACGCCAACCTAGCCTATCGCTTGGTCACTACTGCTCTTAAGAAAAAATATGGTCAGGACATCGTCCTTCCAGCTTATGAGGATATCCTTAGCCAAGAAGTTGCTGAAGAATACGGCGATGTTAAGAGCAAGGCTGACTTTACTTAAAATTCTAATTCCAAGGAGCCTAGCTTTCTTGGAATTTTTTTGTATTCTTTTCTCCTTCTCCCTTGCTTTTTCTCCTATTTTTTGCCAAAATAGAGGGGTAGAAAGAAGGTAGCTTATGTCTAAATTACAACAAATCCTAACATATCTTGAAACAGAAAAACTAGACGTCGCTGTCGTATCTGACCCCGTCACTATCAATTATCTCACTGGTTTTTACAGTGATCCACACGAACGTCAAATGTTCCTTTTTGTTCTTGCAGATCAGGAACCACTTCTCTTTGTTCCAGCACTTGAGGTTGAACGTGCAACTAGCACTGTCTCTTTCCCAGTAGTTGGCTACGTGGACTCTGAAAACCCATGGAAGAAAATCCAAAATGCCTTGCCACAGCTTGATTTCAAACGTGTCGCAGTTGAGTTTGATAACCTTATTTTGACTAAATATCACGGTTTGAAAACTGTCTTTGAAACTGCTGAATTTGAAAACTTGACTCCACTAATCCAACGTATGCGCTTGATTAAGTCAGCTGACGAAGTGCAAAAGATGATGGTAGCGGGTGTCTATGCTGACAAGTCTGTTAAAGTTGGTTTTGACAATATCTCTCTTGATAATACGGAAACTGATATCATTGCGCAAATCGATTTTGCCATGAAACGCGAAGGCTATGAAATGAGCTTTGATACTATGGTCTTGACAGGAGATAACGCTGCAAATCCGCATGGTATCCCTGGAGCTAACAAGGTTGAAAACAATGCCCTTCTCCTCTTTGACCTCGGTGTGATGGTGAATGGTTATGCATCAGATATGACTCGTACAGTTGCTGTCGGTAAACCTGACCAATTCAAGAAAGATATTTACAACTTGACTCTTGAAGCTCAACAAGCTGCCCTTGACTTTATCAAACCTGGTGTGACAGCTCATGAGGTCGATCGTGCAGCTCGTGAAGTGATCGAAAAAGCTGGATATGGTGAGTACTTTAACCACCGTCTCGGTCACGGTATCGGAATGGATGTCCACGAATTCCCTTCAATCATGGAAGGAAACGGCATGGTTATTGAAGAGGGTATGTGCTTCTCTGTTGAACCTGGTATCTACATCCCTGGTAAAGTCGGAGTTCGTATCGAAGACTGTGGTGTTGTGACCAAAGATGGCTTTGACCTCTTTACAAGTACCAGCAAAGATTTGCTTTATTTTGATTAAAAAGTATTTTATAAAAAATAAGATGGAAAAGCTAAACTTTTCCATCTTATTTTTTGATTTGATAATAAATTTTATCAGCAATATAACCTTTTCGTTCAACTGCATTTGGAATCGTCTTCCAAAAAGTCATACCCGCCTTTTCCATAACACAACCAGAGGCAGGATTTAAACTTGCATAGCAAGCATCTACCTGGTCAAAACCAATCTCATCCAAACAGTATGATAAAATAGCCTTCAAGGCTTCTGTCATGATTCCTCGTCCCCAATAGTCCATCCCTAAGATATAGCCAATTTCACAGCTAGATTTTTCTTCATCCATACTGACCAGACTAATATCTCCAATGACATAGTCTGGATTTTCTTTGAGACAAATGGCCCATTTGTAATAGTTAGGATTGTCATAGGATGCTACCCAAGTTCTAATTGAGTTCTTTGTAAAATAAACATTTGGATGAGGATCCCAAGTCACATAGGTTAGATTTTCTGAGCATGAAGCCCAATTATCAAACATTGCTTGAGCATCATCTTCTACAAATCTCCTCAGTATCAAACGTTCTGTCTCAATAGTTTGTGTACCTAGTGCTTTCATAATGGTAACTCTCTTTCTATTTTATGGATGGCTTCAAACTTACATTGACCTATCTCAGTCTCCTATTTCAAGTTATAAAGTGAAAAAGGGCCCCCGGACCTTTTTACTCCCAAAACGTATCAAACACTGTGATTGGTAGGTGGCGTTTGTGTTGCCCTTTGTACCACCATTTTTCAATGGTTGCTTGAGCTTCTGGGTTTACTTGTTTACCTTCGAGGTAATCATCAATTTCATTGTAAGTGACTCCCAAGGCTACTTCGTCTGCAATGCCTGGTTTTTCTTCTTCCAAATCTGCTGTTGGAACTTTTTCATAGAGGGCTGGATCAGCTCCAAGCTCTTTCAAAAGTTGTTTTCCTTGGCGTTTATTGAGGCGATAAAGTGGGAGAATATCTGCACCACCGTCACCAAACTTAGTAAAGAAACCTGTGATATTTTCCGCAGCATGGTCTGTCCCGATAACAGCTCCGCTATGAGCACCTGCAAGGGCATATTGGGCAATCATACGGCTACGAGCCTTGATATTTCCTTTATTAAAATCGGAAACTGCACTCCCTGTTGCTTCAACAGCTACAGCCATAGCATCAGCAGATTCCTTGATATTCACTACCAGGCTGATATCTGGCTGGATAAAAGCTAGGGCTTTTTGAGCATCTGCTTCATCAGCTTGCACTCCATAAGGCAAACGAACTGCGATAAATCTATAACTATCATCGCCTGTTTCTGCTCGCATTTCTTCCATAGCTAGTTGGGCAAGACGTCCTGCTAAGGTCGAGTCTTGACCTCCAGAAATGCCTAATACAAACGTTTTTAAGAAGGGATGCTTCTTTAAATATCGTTTTAAAAAGTCAAGCGAACGACGGATTTCTTCCTTGGCATCAATCACTGGTTTTACACCTAGTTGCTGGATAATGGTCTCTTGCAAACTCATTCTTCTTCTCCTTCGCCTAGAGCTTCCTTACGCATCTTATCAATCAAGTCCATCTTGTCTTGCCATACGTCACGAGCCAAGTCCACAGGATAATGTTGTGGGTTCAGTACGCGTTTGTATTCATCCCAGAGCTTATCAAATTCCTTACGAGCATAGGCTTGAATTTCAGGTAGACTTGGTAAATCATAGACCAGCTTACCTTCCTTGAAAATGTCAACCAAGAGAGGAACAGCATCAAAATTACGAACAGTCTTCTTGATGTAAGTATAGGTTGGATGGAACATCTTGATTTCAGTCATGCTAGCAACATCGACACCATCATAGGTAATGTAATCGCCTTCTGACTTACCTTTTTCACGACTGGTGATGCGCCAAACTTGTTTCTTACCTGGTGTTGAAACTTTCTCTGCATTATTTGAAAGTTTAATGGTATTGCGCATATGACCATTCTCGTCTTCAATAGCAACAACTTTGTAAACTGCTCCAAGTGCTGGTTGGTCATAAGCAGTGATGAGTTTAGTACCTACACCCCAGACGTCAATCTTAGCTTTTTGCATCTTGAGGTTAAGAATGGTATTTTCATCAAGATCATTGGATGCATAGATCTTAGCATCCGTAAATCCTGCCTCGTCCAGTTGCTGACGAACCTTTTTAGAAATATAGGCAATATCTCCTGAGTCAATGCGGACACCAAGGAAATTAATCTTGTCACCAAGTTCACGCGCAACCTGAATCGCTGCTGGAACACCGATGCGAAGAGTATCGTATGTATCTACTAGAAAGACACAGTTTTTGTGCGTTGAGGCATAAGCCTTGAAAGCCTGATAATCATTTCCATAAACTTGTACTAAAGCATGGGCATGAGTCCCTAAAACCGGAATACCAAAGAGCTTCCCTGCGCGTACATTACTAGTTCCATTGGCACCACCAATAACAGCGGCACGAGTTCCCCAGATAGCTGCATCCATTTCTTGAGCACGACGTGTACCGAACTCCATCAAAGGCTCATCTTCAATGACTGAACGAATACGAGCAGCCTTAGTCGCAATCAAGGTTTGAAAGTTGACGATGTTCAAGAGTGCTGTTTCCACTAATTGGCACTGAGCCAAAGGTCCCTCCACTTGAACAATCGGTTCATTGGCAAATACCAAGTCCCCTTCTTGAGCAGAACGTACAGTCAATTCCATCTTGAGATTACGGAGATATTCCAAGAAGGCGCCATGATAACCAAGTGATTCCAAATAAGCAATATCGCTCTCAGAAAAGCGCAGGTTTTCAAGGTATTTCACAATTCGTTCCAAACCTGCAAATACAGCATAACCGTTTTTGAAAGGTTGTTGGCGGAAATAAACTTCAAAAACTGCTTTCTTGTTATGAATGCCTTGGTCGAAGTAAACTTGCATCATGTTAATTTGATACAAATCAGTGTGCAAAGTTAAACTATCATCTGGGTACATATACTGTCCTTCTTCCCTATTTGTAAAAAGATGAAAATGTTTCTTCTTTTCTCATAAATTAGTACTATTATAACACATTTTCTCAATATTGATAAAAAGCTAACAAGCTATTCCATGCTCTCGAGCTTATCCATATCTTTTTCATACTTTTTCTGAGCCCATTCACCATAACTTTTTAATCCTAAGTTTCCAATAAATACCCAAGGGAGATAAAAGACATAGGTAAATACCCAAGCAAAAATGTATTTAAGATGTAGAGGGTTGTGCTGATAAATTTCGATATTGAACTGGTAGTTCTGTAGCATCAAGGTAGCTGTAATCACTAGAGTTAATAATAGGCAACCTAAAATTGTAAAATGAAAACGACTATAGTAAGTCACACCTAGACTTCTAGCACGATTGATAAAGTAAAAATTCCCTATGATAATAATAGCGAGAAGCATGCTAGAATTAAAAAGGCTTGGTGCTAACACTGATATGAAATAAGCTAGAAACAATAATCCGATAGAAATATAAAAACTCTCTGCACCAGCTTTATGAAGTTGTTGCTCTTCTCTTTCGTCTAATAATTGGTAATAATAAAATCTATTTTTCATCTTCTTCCTCCCAAAATAATTGATCTAAAGTTTTTCCTAAGCATCTGCAAATAGACTGGCAAAGCGAAAGCGAGGGATTATACTTTCCAGCTTCTATCAAGCCGATAGTCTGTCGAGTGACACCTACAGCTTCTGCCAAGTCACCTTGTGTCATATCAAGCTCTACTCGAGCTAGTTTTAATTTTAAATTCTTAGCCACTTGTAACCTCCTCCTTAATTTTAAAAGTCGCGCTTCTTTTTTCAACTTCATTATATCATATAATTTACATTATGCAATATATATCTGTCAATTTGTACGATTTTTTTAACAAAAAAACTCTACCACTTACATGATAGAGAGTTCTGTGCTTACAAATCTTTTTGATAATAGTGCCTTTGTCCAGTATAGGGATAGTCTTTCAAAGTAAAAACTTCCTTGTAGCCATACTTCTGATAAAAGGCAGGCGCTTGAAACTGATAAGTATTTACAAAAGCAAAGCGACAGTTTCTCTTCTTAGCTTCACTTTCTGCTTGCTGCAATAGTTGGGAGCCAATTCCTTGTCCTCGCAACTCCTCTTTCACAAATAAATACTCGATTTCAAGCCAATTTCCGAAAGTCTCTGCTACTAAGCCAGCCAGGAGTCGACCATGTTCATCTTCGATATACAGATTAAGTGGCTCGCTTTCAGCAGCTTCCCTTTTGGAACGATTATAAGAGCGAACCAACTCTCCGATTTTTTGCGCTTTCTGAGACTCTGTATTCTCCAATCGAATGTGCATCCAAACCTCCTCGAAGACAACTAACGCCTTGATTATATTCCTATTTTAAAGAACTGTCAAACTAAAAAAACTCACCAACCTAAGTTGATGAGCTTCTGACTTATTTTCTAAACTTCCATTGGCTATAAATACCAAAAGCGATAATCCAGATAGCTGAACCTCTAGCTCCCATTACAGTTGACTCTTGTAAGAAGAGTGTTCCAAATACAAAGATAAAGAATAGCATAGTCAGAGGATTTAGCAAGCGATACTGAGGCATGAGATAGCCATCTGCCATAAAGTCTTTAGACTTACGATATTTGAGATGGGCTACCATGATCAAGATGTAGATAGCGATATAAACACCTGATGAAGAAGCTGTAATCAAAGCAAAGGCATCTGATACTCCAGGAAGAACATTGATGAAGGCAGCAAAACCAATCAATACGGCAGAAGCAATGATTGCATTCTGAGGAACGTTGTGGCGTGAGAGTGTATCTGCCTTAATAGCTTTCAAGAAACGATTAGGTGAATCATGGGCAATCTGATACAAGTGACGACCTGTTGAGTAAAGGGTTGAATTCAATGCTGACGCTGCTGAAGTCAAGACAACAAAGTTAATCAAGGCCGCTGCCCACTTAAGGCCAACAAGTTCAAATACCGTTACAAATGGTGAATCCGCTGCTGAAAGCTCACGCCAAGGAATAATAGACATAATAGCTAAAAGAGCTCCACCATAGAAAAAGATAATTCGCAAAGGAATTTCCTTAACAGCCTTAGGCAAGACTTTTCTAGGATCCTTAGTTTCAGATGTTGTAACACCGATAAACTCAATCATCAAGTAAGCAAAGAAAACCATTTGAAAGGCCATGACAAAGTTCATCCCTCCATTTGGGAAAAGGGAGAACTGCTCACTAATATTGGCGAGACTTGCTGAACCATATGGAGTTTCAAAGCCAGTCAAGACTAGAAAAATCCCTGTCGCGATCATGGCGAGAATAGCCACAATTTTAATCATGGCAAACCAAAATTCTACCTCACCAAAGATTTTAACAGCAATCAGATTGACCAAGCCCAAAATTGTTAGGAATACAACCTGAATTAACCAAGATGGCCAAGATGGAAACCAAAACTGAACATAGTGAGCAATAGCTGTAATTTCAGCCATACCAATAAAGACTACTGATAACCAATAAGACCAAACCGAGAAATAGCCCCAGCCCTTTCCAAGATAGCGAGTAATAAAATTGATAAAGGTGTGTTGCTCTGGGTCCTGGTACAACATTTCCCCGATAGCACGCATCATGAGATACATGAAGCCACCTGTAATCATATAGACCAAGACAATCGAAGGTCCAGTTAAACTGATAGACCGACCAGCTCCAAGAAATAATCCCGTACCAATCGTTCCGGCAATGGCCATAACCTGAACATGGCGATTGGTTAAGCCACGCTCCATTTTACTTTTCTTTTTGTGCTTTTTTTCTGAATTCATATAGTCTCCTTATTTTTTAGAATTAAGAAAAGGAGTAATAGGAAACGCTTTCCCTAAATCTACTCCTTCCTTTTTCCTATTAAACGGTTTTTTCAACTTTTAAGATTTTAACATCATAGCTTCCAGCAGGTGTTTCGATTGTAACAACATCACCTTTTTTCTTACCAATCAATGCTTGACCAATTGGGCTTTCATTTGATACTTTTCCTGCAAAGGCATCTGCTCCAGCCGAACCAACGATAATGTATACTTCCTTTTCGTCTTCTCCAACTTCTTGGATTGTTACAGTTTTTCCGATAGCAACTTCATTTTTTGCAACAGCATCGCTGTTAACGATTTCTGCATAACGAATCTTAGTCTCTAGACTTGAGATTTGTCCCTCAACGAAGGCTTGCTCGTCCTTAGCTGCTTCATACTCACTGTTTTCTGACAAATCACCATATGAACGAGCAATCTTGATACGTTCTACAACTTCTGGACGACGTACTAGTTTCAATTCTTCTAATTCTTTTTCAAGTTTTTCCTTTTCTTCCAAGGTCATTGGATAAGTTTTTTCTACCATTTTTCTCAACTTTCTTTTAATTGAATTAATAAATATATGCTTTAAAGCAAAATTATGTGGAAAACCACATAATTTTAGTTTGTGCTATTTGATTGGTTTAGTTTACTATTGATATGTTCTTGAACATTACGATCATGTTCTTCCAACGTTGTTGCATAGTAAACTTTACCATCTTGAACATTGGCTACAAAGTAGAGATAGTCACTCTTTGTCTGATTGATACTTGATTCGATAGCATCCAAGCTAGGGCTATCAACTGGCCCAGGCATAAGACCTACTTTTGTATAATCATTGTACGGTGAATCGATAGAAGTATCAATAGCTGCATCATCAGCAAGACTGATATTTTGACCAAGTTTACCTTCTGCGTAAAGGATAGCGATATTACTTTGAAGTGGCATACCCAGGTTCAAACGATTATAAAATACACCAGCAATCAGCTTGCGATCCTCTGTTTTTGCTCCTTCTTTCTCAACAAGAGAGGCAATTGTTAGGAGCTCATTTACTGTTAAGTTCTTTTCTTTGATTGTAGCATAGTGACTAGATAGATTTTTATCCATAGCAGCTAGCATTTCATCAATTAAACTTTCAACAGTTGTGTTTTCTTTAATCGTATAAGTTGCAGGGAAAAGATAACCTTCTAAACGGTAACGAACACCACTATCTTTTGTAGGTAAGCTTTCAAGAAGATTTGGATATTTGGTTACCTCTTGAGCAATAAAGTTCTCATCTTGAACTTTAGCCAAAAATGCTTCCGCTGTCAAAGGTTCCTTAAAGTTACCTTGAAGTTGACCAACAGTTTGAGCAATTTGCTCTAAAGTATATCCCTCTGGAATAGTCAAGCTTGCAAGTGTAACCTCTTGAGGTTCAGGTGTACCACCTTTTTGCAACTCTTTAATGACATCTTCAACGCTCATACTCTTTTGAAGATTATAATAACCAGATTTTAATTCATTATAGTTTTTATACTTAACATAAAGTGTAAAGACTAAACCGTTTTTAATGACACCAGATTTTTCCAACGTTGAACCAATTTCTTGAGCATTAGATCCATCTGGAATCTGAACAGTCATATATTGTTTAGAACTTGGATCCACTGGTTGCAAGGCTGATTCAGCATAACGAAGTCCAAAGAAACCACCAGCACCAAGTAGAATCAGCAATAGCAATACTGTGACTAAAAATCCTTTCAAGCGGGATTTTTTCTTTTTCTTGACTGGTTTCGCAGACTCCCTACGACTTCTTTTAGGAAGTTCATCTACCTCAGTATTTTTCTGATTAGCATTTCCAGCTGTTAATTCTTCCTGATTAGTGGCAAAACCTACAGTTCCTTTATCTTCATGTGATTTTTCATGAGTACGGTAGGAAACTGAAACCTTAGTCGGTATTGAATTAATTTCATCTTTATCTGAGATTGATTGAGATAAGTCAACTGATGCTTCTTCCACAGCTTCCTCCGCAACTTCCTCTTTAAGATCTGGACGAGGAGGAACAGCAGGTGCATTCTCAATCAATTGTTCAACGGTTGAAACAGAATTAGCAATCAGCTCTTCTTCTGGAGTTATTACTCGTTCTTCTGTTTTTGTATCAGAAGAATTCATCAAATTTGAAAAGAGGTCATCTGTTTGTTCTGTTAAACTTTCCTCTTTCTTTAATCGTTCTAAGTCTCGCAAGATCTGCTCTTTAAAGCTCAACTTTTCTTCATTTGAATTTTCGCTCAAAGGTATTTACCTCCTTGTTGATAATCCTTAATATTATATCTTAAAAACCAGAGAAAAGCAACCTTGGAAGCCTTTCTAGTCGCTAATTCCTATTTTCCCAGACCATATTATACCATTCTTCTCCCGCAAATTGGGATTTAGACTTGCCTTCATTGACAAAACCATGCTTCTCATAGTAATCAATCAGGTAGTCATGGCAGGTCAGATTTATTCCCTCACGTTCATGCTTGAGAGCTACTTCCTTTAAGGCAGTTAAGAGTTTTCTTCCCAGCCCCAAGGATTGAGCTTTCTTTGCAACAGACAGACATGTCACAGATATATACCCACCTTCTTGATGACTGTGATCTTCTATTTCTTCTGTAAAGGATTGGTCCTGCAAATAGCGATGAGGGACTACTGGTCCTTCAATATAACCGAGTATCTCTCCATCTTTTTCAGCCACTAAAAAACTAGTCTTAATCTCTTTTAAGTGAGCTTCAAAAACAGATCGAGGTATGGCTTCTTCAATTGAGAAATTCTCTAATTCAATCTCTAAAATACGGTCTAAATCACTAAGTCTAGCTTGTCGAATAATCATAGTTCCTCCTGATAATAGGGATTTTGCCATCGCATGAGAAAGGCAAATTCACTGCTCCTTTCTCCTTCTATAATCCCTTGTTCCACAAATCCATTCATTTCAAAATAGGCCAGCAATTCATCCTCACAAAGAAGATAAATACCGGGACTATTTTGTTGAAGAACAACTTGTTTGAAGGCTGCTAGCAACAAGGTTCCAAATCCTTGCCTCTGATAATCCGGATGAACAGATAAACCAGCAATCACAAAATTTCTATCACTGATAAGTTCAACATTTGCCACCTCTTCTATCCATCTACTTAGTGAGGAATTAGCAAGATCTATTCCTAAGATATAAGCAATCACCATATCATCAAGACTAGCTAAGAGAAACGTATCCGCATGACTGCGGATACGTTCTTCCATCATTTTTCTATTTGTTATTTCTCGAGAACCTGCTGTGCAATCAGAAATCAAGCAAATTTGTTCCATATCTGATTGCATGGCTTCTCGAATTTTAATTGGAAATTCCATTTTGTTCCTTACTGAACATTACTTGTCAAATTTGACAAGAGACGTTCAAATGAGTATTCATATGACTGAATATCACCTGCTCCCATAAAGACATAAACAGCATTGTCGTGGTCTAAGAGAGGGGACACATTTTCAACAGTGATAACTTGATGTTTTTTATCAATCTTGGCTGCTAAATCCTCAACCTTAACATCACCATGGTCAACTTCACGAGCAGAACCATAGATTTTTGCTAAGTAAACTGCATCAGCCTGGTTCAAGGCTTGCGCAAAATCATCCAACAAAGCAATTGTACGAGTAAAGGTATGTGGTTGGAAAATAGCAACGATTTCCTTGCTTGGGTATTTTTGACGTGCAGCATCTAGAGTTGCGATAATTTCAGTTGGGTGATGCGCAAAATCATCGATGATAACAGTATCATTGACAATCTTTTCTGTAAAGCGACGTTTCACTCCTCCAAAAGTTTTCAAGTGTTCACGCACTAAATTCAAGTCAAAACCAGCAGTATAAAGCAAACCAATCACAGCTGTTGCATTCATGATGTTGTGGCGACCAAAAGTTGGAATGTGGAATTGACCCAACTCTTGACCACGGAAGTGAACTGTGAAAGTTGAACCTGTAGTAGAACGAAGCAAGTCACTAGCTACAAAATCATTGTTTTCTGCTTCAAAACCATAATAGTAAATTGGAGCATCAGACGTAATCTTACGCAACTCAGCATCTTCACCATAGACAAACAAACCTTTGGTGATTTGTTTCGCATAATCATTAAAGGCATTGAAGACATCCTCTAAACTTGTGAAATAGTCTGGATGGTCAAAGTCGATGTTGGTAATGATAGAGTATTCTGGATGATATGGCATGAAATGGCGTTCGTACTCATCTGATTCAAAGACAAAATACTTGGCATTTTCAGAACCACGACCTGTACCATCACCAATTAGATAGCTAGTATCAGTAATGTGTGACAATACATGAGAAAGCATCCCGGTTGTTGAAGTCTTACCGTGTGCACCAGCAACTCCCATGCTGATAAAGTCACGCATAAAGCTGCCAAGAAATTCATGATAACGTTTATAGCTTAGACCATTCTTGTCTGCATAGGCAATTTCAACATTGTTATCTGGACGAAAGGCATTCCCAGCGATGATTTCTAAATCCCCTTGAAGATTGTTTTCATCAAAAGGCAAAATTTTGATACCTGCTTGCTCCAATCCACGTTGTGTAAAGTAATATTTCTCAACGTCAGATCCTTGGACCTTATGCCCCATTTGGTGCAACATCAAGGCCAAGGCACTCATCCCTGATCCTTTAATTCCGATAAAATGATAGGTTTTTGCCATCTTTTTCCCCTTTACTCTGTCATATTTGTCAAGTTCAACTCTTGAGCAATTTTACGTTCTTTTTCTGATTGATTTTCTTTTTTGTTATAAATCTGGCTTTTCTTTAGAAAATCATAATTATTTTTCTTTGGTTCCAGATGCTCTTCTTTACTTGTTTGTTGCATCTGTGGAGCTATTTCAGCCAAAATATAATGGCTTTGTTTGAGTTTGTCACTATATTTAGTAAGCTCCCCAGGATTTTCCTTTTGGAAAGGAGCTGTTGGCTGATTTGCCTGTCTTACTAAATTATTTGAAGGTTTATAACGTTTCGTAAAACTAACATCTTGAGTCAAATATTTTGCTGAACGTTTCCGTTTTAGATCAGCTCTTGCTTCTTCACGAGCAAGTTCAGCATAGGATTTTTCCTTCTTTTTAGGTAGCTTATCTGATGCTTGAACCGGTGACTTTTTTTCGGTAGTAATTGGTGACCATTCCAAGTAGTTTTTGTCCTTGTAGTCTCCCTTGATATTACTGATGAGATCCGACTCATCATATAAATCCATAAATGGCATCTCTGTCAGTATGATCTCATCATCTGACACTATTGGAAATCGTACTTGTTTCATTTTTATTCCCTTTCAATACTCCATTATAACGTAAAGTCTTGATTTTTCAAGTCTTGGCTTCAGAAATTCCTAATATTTCTTGAATTTCACTAAGTGTGAGACTTCCACGAGACTCTGTTCCGTCCAAGACTTCAGAGACCAGATTTCTTTTCTGTTCCTGCAACTCTTGAATTTTCTCCTCGATTGTACCTCTAGTTACCAGACGATAAACCTCAACAGCTTGTTCTTGTCCCATACGGTGGGCCCTGCCAATAGCCTGCGATTCAACCGCCGGATTCCACCATAAGTCTACCAGAATAACTGTGTCTGCACCAGTAAGATTGAGACCAACTCCACCAGCTTTTAGAGAAATCAAAAACACATCGCGCTCACCTTGGTTAAAAGCCTTGGTCATTTCTTGGCGTTCCTGTGAAGGAGTTGAACCTGTAATCTTAAAGGAAGTTAAGCCAAGTTGTGGCAACTCCTCTTCGATGCGGTCAAGCATCCCCCTAAATTGGGAGAAGATGAGTACACGATGATTTCCTTCAGCAATTTGACTCAGTAGATCTCGTAAACTATCAAGTTTCCCGCTATCTCCCTTATAATCCTCCATAAATAGGGCTGGAGTATCACAAATCTGACGAAGACGCATGAGTCCTGTTAGAATTTCAACTCGATTTCGTTGAAATTCTGCATCGGTCACCTGACCCAAACGCTCTTGCATTTGTTGAAGTTGAGCTAGATAGATGACCTTTTGCTGGTCTTCCAGTTCATTCTTATAAACAACTTCTATCAAATCAGGTAGCTCTGTAAGAACATCCTCTTTTTTTCGACGCATGACAAATGGTTTGATAAACTGTGCCACTCTCTCAGCAGGCAATTTCATAAAGTCTTTTTTTGCTGGCAAAAGTCCTGGCAATACAATCTGAAAGATAGACCACAATTCGCCAAGGTTATTTTCAATCGGTGTTCCTGATAGTGCAAAGACAGATGGAACCACAAATCGTCGTAAACTTTGAGCAATCTTCGTTTGTGCATTTTTCATCACTTGAGCTTCATCTAGAAAAAGAAAATCAAAAGATAGGTCTCGATAAATTTCACTATCTTGACGGAAAGTAGCATAGCTTGTCACATAAATCTGATGATTTTCTGCCAAAATTGACTCTCGATGAGATTTTAAGCCATGCACAACCGCGACATCCAAATTTGGAGCAAACTTTTGAAATTCATCAGCCCAGTTATAGATTAAGCCAGACGGAGCAAGGATTAGGACACTAGTATCTGCTTGAACCTGACTACTTAAAAAGGCGATGGTTTGCAAGGTCTTCCCAAGTCCCATATCATCTGCTAAAATCCCACCAAAGCCATAATGGTGAAGCATCTGAAGCCACTGAATTCCCTTTTTCTGATAGTCTCTAAGTTCTGCTTGGATATTCAGCTCTTTCATCGGAAAATCTTCTGGATGCGTCAAATCATGGGCCAGATTGCGAAATTCTTCGGTGAAAGAAATTTGATCCTGATCCTTAAATAGATGAGATAGGGTATAAGCTAGGGATTTACGAGCTCGAAAAGCTCCATCCTGTAGGTCCTCTATCCCTAATTCTTCTAAATCCTGACGGATACGCTTGGTCTGATCATCGAAATAGTAAACCTGATTCGAAGAGCTGATGTAATAATCCTGCTTCTCAACTAGCGCTTTCATCACTCGATTGATTTCTTCTTGATCTATATCTTGAAAATCAAATTGAATTTCTAAAAGACTCCCCTTGGATGAGATATGAATTTGAGGTTTCTGAACCTGATAAAGATTTTGCAAGCTCTCAGAAATCTTTAATTCTCCTAGTGCTTCAAAGGCTGGTAATACTTCCTGAAAGAACGTATGGACTGCTTCGGATTTCAAACTCTGACGCCATGAACGAAAATCTGCTTCAAATCCAGCAGATAAAGCCAACTGAAAAATCTGTTTTTCTAGTTGAATATCACTTGCAAAAGGGAGATTCTCTAGTTCATTTCGAGTAGTTACTAAGCAAGTTTCATATTGGAACTGCATATCTAAACGAATAGATCCGTCCTCTTCTCGTTCCATGTAGAAAGACGGGCGGAAAGATTGAATTTGAAGCGACTCAGGAGCCTCTACTTTTCCAAGCTCTTTAAACTGGGACAAGGTCGAAGCTAAGAGATCACGATCACTAGTATCAAACTGTAAAATCTTCCTACCACTATGATCTAAAGGAACTTTTCTAAGAGCATCTAATAAACTAGCCTGTTTTTTCGACATCAGGAAAAAATTCCCCTTGGAGAATAATACTTGTCCTCTGTAAAAGAAATTAAGCCCTGCCTGTTCGAAAATTTCCATTTCAAAATAGTTGGATTTTTCTTCAATTCTAAATGAAAATAAACCTGTTTGGCCATCAAAGTCTTGGAAGAGAAGATGATGATAACTCGAAAGTTGGTGGTCAAACTGAAAGGCATCTAAGCCCATCAGTAGACTAGCCCCCTGCTCAAAAAAGGTTTTAGGGAAATAGAGATGTCGTCCTTGATTTGGAAAAAAAATATTGTAGTCAATCTTCTCTTCAACCAAACCTAATAAGAAATTAAAGACTTCTTGACTGGCTTTATCAAATTGTTCAAGTTTTAATGAAGACTCATAATGCTTCCCTATCATGTAAGGTTTGGAAAACTCTATGACTTTTAAGAAAAGAGGGATATCCCTAATCACATAAAACTTTTCTTGCTTAGAAAGACCAATTCTTAAGGTCCAGATAATACGATTAGTTCCTGCTTCCACCTGTCCTTGAGCAGAAAGCTGATAGAGGTCAGACTGACTAGGTACTTGGATAGACTTCAAGAATTTTCCTCCGAAAGTTACTTGTGTCTCAACAGTCTCTTTCTCTTCCTGATTAGCCTCCAGATTGAGCAAGATTTCCTGTCCTAGCTGATCATTTTTAAAGTAATATTCCAGTGCTGCCAAATGAACACAGTAGCCTCTTTTTTTGAAAAAATCACAGCCACAAAAAATCAAATCGTCATCCAAACTATAGCGAATTTCTTCATCCGCTACACGCGCATAGATGCGATGGTCTTGTTCTTTGATGATTTCAATCTGACCAGTTTCGTAGAGTTCTACTCCCTCCATTCGAAGCTTTCCTGGAATCAATTTAGCCATAGTGTCCCCTTTACTTTATCTCTTAATTATACCATATTTCTGCCTATGAAAATAGCCTTCTAGGAAGACTTTTCTCCTAAAAGGCTAGTTTTTAATGATTTGAAAAAGTGGCAATGATTCGTTGGCAAACTTCTTCCAACACAGATGTCGGCATGGCTACATTCAAGCGAGCGTGAAGGGCTCCTTCCTCACCAAAGTCCAAGCCCCTATTCAGGATAACCTTGGCTTCGTCTCTCAAGAGTTTTCTTAGTTCTTCATCGCTAATATCATAGGCTGAAAAATCAAGCCAAATAAGATAGGTCCCTTGAGGTTTCATGACCTTGATTTTAGTTTCTTTACCAAACAAATCGACTACATAATTAATGTGCTTCTCGATTAGTTCTTTGAGTTCTGTCAACCAATCTTCACCATAGCGATAGGCAGCTTCTGTTGCTAAGTATCCTAATCCTGAAATTTCATGTTGATTATTCGCAAGCTGGCGTTTTTGGAAAGCAAGTCTCAACTTAGGATTTTCGATAATAGCGTAGGAATTCTTGGTTCCTGCAATATTGAAAGTTTTGGTAGCACTACTTAAAATCAGTGAAAATTCTTTGAAGTCTTTATTTACCGTGTTGAATGACTGGTGTTTATGTCCAAACAAGGCCAAGTCTTGGTGAATCTCATCTGAAACTAGCAAGACTCCATGTTTTTGACACAGTTGTCCAATCTTCTCTAAGACTTCCTTCTCCCAAACACGTCCACCAGGATTATGAGGATTGCAGAGAACATAGAGTTTCACTTCCTCTTCGACAAAATCTTTCTCCAATTGATCAAAGTCAATTTCAAAAAGTCCGTCTTTTTCTACTAGAGAGTTGGTGATTAGTCTACGATTATTGAGCTTAATACTGCGAGCAAAAGGAGGATAAACCGGTGTGTTAATGAGGACTGCTTCACCTTCCTTGGTGAAAGCTTGAATGGCTGTTGAAATGGCAGGTACTACTCCTTCGATAAAGACTAGAGCATCCTTATCAAAGCGATATCCATGATGTTTTTCCTCCCAGTTTTGAACAGCTTCAATCAACCCATCACTAGCATAGGTATAGCCATAGACTAATTGCTCAGCGTAGTCATGAACAGTCTGACGAATCTCAGGTAACACTTCAAAGTCCATATCAGCAATCCAGGCTGGCAATACTTCTCGGTCATTCTCTGCTTCTTTCCATTTGTAGGTATGATGTCCAAAACGATTGGGCAAGGTCGTAAAATCATATTTTCCCATAGTTTTATCATCCTTCCAAGGCTTGACGCAAGTCTTCAATCAAATCTCTAACATCCTCAATACCAATAGACAAGCGCAAGAGATCGTCTGTTAGACCATAAGAATGACGAACCTTTGCAGGAATGTCAGCATGGGTTTGAGTAGTTGGGTATGTAATCAGACTTTCAACCCCACCTAAACTTTCAGCAAAAGAGAATACTTTCAAGGTATTTAAGATATGAGGAATACGCTTCTCATCTGCTACTTTAAATGAAATCATCCCCCCACGTCCTGTATACAAGACTTCTTTGACAGCAGGCGATTGTTCTAGAAAGGCTACGATTTCTTGAGCATTGGCTGTTGAGCGCTCCATACGAAGTGACAAAGTTTTAAGCCCACGAATCAATTGATAACTATCAAATGGTGATAAAACAGCCCCTGTCGTGTTGAGATTGTAAAAGAGTTTTTCGTATAAATCAGCACTATCTGTCACAACTACACCAGCTAGAACATCATTATGTCCTGCAAGGTATTTTGTCGCTGAATGAAGGACTATATCTGCCCCGTATTCAATTGGACGTTGATAGATTGGACTGTAGAAGGTATTGTCCACGACAACTTTAGCACCCTTAGCATGAGCTAATGTTGACAATTTTTCAATATCAAATTCCAACATCAAAGGGTTGGTTGGTGTTTCAATATAGAGTACATCCACATCCTTTTCTAGCTCAGCAATCAACTCTTCTTCTGTGTTTGCATAGGTAAAATGGAAGCGACCTTCCTGTTCCACTTGATTGAACCAGCGGAAAGAACCACCGTAAAGGTCACGGACAGCCAAAACCTTACTTCCTACTGGAAAGACACTAAAGGCCAACACAATCGCAGACATACCTGAACTAGTCGCTAAAGCATACTTGGCTGATTCAATAGCTGCCAAGACTTCCTCTGCCTTGCTACGAGTTGGATTTTTTGTGCGGGTATAGTCAAATCCCGTTGATTGACCAAATTCTGGGTGCTGATAAGTCGTTGAAAAGTGAATTGGTGTTACCAAAGCACCTGTTGCTTCATCAGACTTGATCCCTGCTTGGGCTAAAATTGTGTTGATATGAAATGATTTGCTCATACTTTACCTCCAAATCTATAGTAACTATTGTACCACTTATTTTGGATCCTTCGTTTTCTTGTTTTCAAGAGCTAGTTATAGTTTCAAACTATACAAAAACGATAGCTTCCTGAGAAACTATCGTTTTTCCTGTTGAATAGACTGATTATTTAACGTGTTTTGCTAATTCTTCTTGGGCTTTTTTATTAGATTCTTCTTTTTCTTTCAGCCATTTTTGTCTAGCTTCTTCATACTCAGCCGTTGTGACAACCTTATCTTGCAACTTAACGTATTTATATGATTCAACACCCTTGTTACCCGCTTGAGAGAAAGCAGCAGAGAATGGAACTGTTTTTCTGATTCCTGGTGTTCCACCAAGAGATACGTTTGGAAGTGTGAGAGAGCTATCCACCAACCAAGCTTGTGCTTCAGCGTATTTGTCATAACGTTTGATCAAATCTTGTTCAGCATTGGCTTCTTCTAGCATCTTAGTGTAGGCATCCAAGCCAACCGCAGTTGCTTTAGCATTACTTTCACCAGGTTCTAAGCCAAGGTTTTGCAATGAACCACCATTTGTTAGGTTAAGTGTATCAAGATAAGTTGATGGGTCCTGGTAGTCAGGGCTCCAACCACCATTGTAGAGGTCATAATCTTTTTGGGCAGCTGTGTTAGCAAGATAACCAATGCCATCCATTTCTTCTGTAGTCAGCATTTGAATATCGATGACGACATTATCTGCACCCAAGACGGACTCGATAGATTGTTTGAAGGAACTTGCCTCTTGGACACCCTTCTTATATGATTGGTCTACTGGCAAGTCTAGATGAATAGGGAATTGTACGCCTTTAGCTTCCAATTCTTTCTTGGCTTGTGCAAAAGCTTCTTTGGCCTTATCAGCATTATAATAGGCATCTTGTGCATCCGCAAAGTTCACATTTTGCCATACTTGGCCGTAGTTAACCATCTTAGAAGCGACGACATCCCCAAAATCTTTACCATCAAGAGTTACAAATGAAGGTGGAACGAGCAAGTTTCTGATAATCTTTGTTGCTCCCTCTTCCCCTTGTGACTGAGCTCCATAAGCTGTACGGTCATAGGCAAAGTTAATGGCTTGACGGAATGATTTGTTTAAAACTGCTTCTTGTTGAGCTGTCTTTTCAGCGTCTGTCGTTTTTGATGTGTGGTTATAAGATTTTCTATCTAAGTTAAAGTTAAAGTAGAAAGAAGTCGCAGTTTGCATACTGTAGATAATATTATCCTTGTATTTCTCTTGCACACCTGCAAAACTTGAACTATTTGGATAGAGACGGGCAAAACTATAGACACCTTCACTAAAGTTACGAACAAGCGCATCTTGGTCGCTTCCATCATAGTATGTCAACTTGACATCATCTACAAATACATTTTTTGCATCCCAATAGTTTGGATTTTTCTTGTATTCAAGTACAGATTTAGATGTGAATGATTTTAGGATGAATGGACCATTATACAAGATATTTGCTGGATCCACCTTACCAAAATCATCCCCTTTTGAGTTCAAAAAGTCCGCATTTACTGGGAACAGAATAGTTGCAGTTGTTTTTGAATTCCAATAAGGTTCTGGTTGAGTCAAAGTATATTGAACAGTCTGGTCGTCAATAGCTTTTACTCCAACTGTTGAAAAGTCTTTAGTTTTTCCGCTAACATAGTCTGCCAAACCAGCAACAGAATCTTGCACTAAATACAAGGCTTCTGAATTTTTATCTGCAGCATATTTCAAACCTGTCACAAAATCTTGTGCTGTTACAGGCGCATACTCTTCACCATCTGCTGTGTACCATTTGGCGTCCTTACGAAGTTTGTATGTATAAGTCAAACCATCTTGGGAAACAGACCAATCTTCTGCCAATGAAGGAATGTAGTTCCCATATTGGTCATTTTCCATCAAGCCATCTACCAAGTTTGTGACAACATCACCTGTTGTTGCACGGTTTTCTACTAGATAGTTAAGACTAGAAGGATCGTTACTGTATACATAATTGTAAGTCTTTGTAGAACTAGCTGAACTACCACAAGCAGTCAATAGTAAACCAGCACTTAAGACGACGCCTGCCAACGTCAGATATTTTGCCTTAGACTTTTTCATCTCCAGAACCTCCAAATTTAAATATTTGTATCATTATACAGTTAAAGTTTTTTTTAGTCAAGCATTTATGTGTTAAAAATTTACATTTTTCTACATTTTTTATATTTTTTTATATTTTTTAAAGAAAAAAAGAACAATCTAAACTTTTTTTCTTTAAAAGTTCAAACTGTTCGTTTTATTTATAAAGCATTATGATAATTTTAATCGTGCTCTCAACTGGTCAGCTTTTGCCTTTCCAATAACCTTATCCAAGAGTCGAGTATAAAGACTCATGATTCCGTAGAGGCCACCGCCGATTACAGCAATAAAGGCGACATAGATAAAACTCCAGAAACGTCCAGTTGGATGGAAAACAAATCCAAGAATCCACTGCAAGAATCCAACTAGGATGAACATCACTAAAGTCAAAATTGTGACTAAAATTGTTCTCTTCAAGATAATCTTATGGCGAGCACCAGTAATCTGACAGATTTCACGGTACATTAAAACAATTGGGATAATGAGACCGATGGTCGTTGAAATTAATGGTCCATAACTGTGGAAAATCGCTATTGATGGTAGTTGTAAAACGATCTTAGCAAGTGAACCATAGACAAAATATAAAACTGCCTTACGGTTACGGAACATAGCCTGAAGCATTGGAGACAAGACCATGTACAAACCTAGAATTGTTGACTGCAAGACTGCAAAGACAAACAAGCCCAAAGCCAAACTATCAGGTTTACCGTAAAAGACTGTATAGAGGGGTTCCCCTACCATGACTACTCCAACCGTTGCAGGTAGTAGGAATAAGAAGAGCATAGTAATACTATCTTGCACCAACCGAGAAGCTGCTGGTAAATCACCCTTGACATAGTTCTCGGTCAAGAGGGGCAAACCAACGCTACCGATTGATACTCCTACGGAAATCAAAATCATGGTGATTTTATTAGGATTGGCAGAGAAATAAGAAAACATGACAACCAAATCTTCATTACTGTAGTTGGTAAACCACTTCATGCTATTAATGAAGGTCATTTGGTCCAAGATTTGGAAAAGTTGAATAGCTGAACCTGTTATAATAAAAGGAATAGCTTCCTTAATCGTATCAACCAGTAGACTCTTACTATCAATCTTATCTCGAGTTTCAAATACTTTTTGAAGCATACCTTCCTTGTAAAGGAAATAAAGTAAGACAGCGAAGCTAGCTACCATTCCCACAAAAGCCGCAAAGGTAGATTGGGTAACCGCCGATAGATAATCTCTTGAACCAAGTTTCATGATGATAAAGGTTGCTAAGAGCATCCAAATAACACGGATAACTTGCTCCGCAATTTGACTCATTGCATAAGGCTTGAGATTACTCATTCCTTGGAAAAATCCACGGATAACACTCATAGATGGGAAAATCAAGACCGCCCAAGCTAGACTTTGCATAATGGGAATCAAGTCCTTCCCTACACCGGAAAGATCTGCCAACCAAGGCGCAAAGAGATATAAAACCAAAGCAAAGGCAAGACCCAATACAGTCATAAAGCCTAAGAAGCTCCGAATCAGGGCAAAACTATGCTCTTCCTCATGCATGGTATTGTATTTAGCGACCTGCTTAGCAACTGCAACTGGAATACCTGCTGTCGAAATCAACAAGAACCAGGCGTAGATATTATACCCCATGGTAAAGAGACCGTTAGCCGTTGCAGCATATGTTCCCATCCAAATATACCAAGGGATAATGTAAATAGCCCCGAGCAAGCGACTGATAAAGTTACTAGCTGTAAGCCAGGCAGTCCCGCGTAACATCTGGGCCTGCTGATGATTATTTTCGTTAGACATAACTTCCTCATTCATTTTTAATAACTAGGAAATGTTCCTTATCTTCCATTATAAACTTTTCCTTGTTACTTGTAAAATTCAGACTTTCAGTTTACAATAGAAAGTATGATAAAGATTGAAACCGTATTAGATATTTTAAAGAAAGACGATCTCTTCCGTGAGATTATCGACCAAGGACATTACCACTATCATTTTAATGATGTAACTTTTGATAGCATCTGCTACGATAGTCGAAAAGCAAAAGATAATAGCCTCTTTTTTGTTAAGGGAGCTGCTTTCAAGAAGGAATTTCTTCTTTCAGCAATAGAACAAGGACTCGGTTGGTATGTAGCCGAGCAGGACTACGAAGTAGGCATTCCTGTTATTGTCGTTAGCGATATTAAAAAGGCTATGAGTTTGATTGCCATGGAATTTTATGGTAACCCGCAGGAAAAACTAAAACTTCTTGCTTTCACTGGTACTAAAGGAAAAACTACGGCAGCTTACTTTGCCTATAACATCCTAAATCAAAAACATCATCCAGCTATGTTATCAACTATGAATACGACTTTGGACGGAAAAACTTTCTTCAAGTCTGCTCTGACAACACCTGAAAGCATCGACCTCTTTGATATGATGGCCCAGGCTGTTAAGAATGGAAGAAGCCACCTTATTATGGAAGTTTCTAGTCAAGCCTACTTGGTGAAGCGAGTCTACGGCCTCACTTTTGATGTTGGTGTCTTCCTCAACATTAGTCCTGACCATATTGGTCCTATTGAGCATCCGACCTTTGAAGATTATTTCTATCACAAACGTCTCTTGATGAAAAATAGTCGAGCAGTTGTCATTAATAGCGATATGGATCACTTCTCTGTTCTGAAAGAACAAGTTGAGAACCAAGACCATGACTTCTACGGTAGCCAATCAAGTAATCAAATTGAAAACTCTAAAGCCTTTAGCTTCTCAGCTACTGGTAAATTAGCTGGAGATTATGATATTCAGTTGATTGGGCACTTCAACCAAGAAAATGCAGTCGCTGCTGGACTTGCTTGCCTTCGTTTAGGTGCTAGTCTTGAAGCCATCAAAAAAGGGATTGCGACTACTCGCGTACCTGGTCGTATGGAAGTTCTCACTCAGAAAAATGGTGCAAAAGTTTTCATTGACTACGCCCACAATGGTGACAGTCTTAAAAAACTTATTTCTGTCGTTGAAACTCATCAAACTGGAAAGATTGCTTTAGTACTTGGTTCAACTGGAAACAAGGGAGAAAGCCGTCGTAAGGACTTTGGACTTCTCCTCGATCAACATCCTGAAATTCAAGTTTTTCTAACAGCTGATGATCCAAACTATGAAGATCCACTGGCCATTGCAGATGAAATCAGTAGTTATATCAACCATCCTGTTGAAAAAATTGTCGATCGCGAGCAAGCCATCAAGACTGCGATGTCTGTTACAAGTCAAGAACTGGACGCTGTGATTATCGCTGGTAAAGGAGCTGATTGCTACCAAATCATTCAAGGTAAGAAAGAAGACTATCCAGGGGATGCTGCTGTTGCAGAACGTTATCTATAATAAATAAAAAGAAGGCTAGGAAATTTCCTAGTCTTCTTCTATTATTTTATAAAGATGAGTCTTTCCTTATCAAATTCTACAGCCAACTCATATTTCCCATCTTCATTTTGAACGATGTAACCTAATAAGATTAGACTATCAACAAAGATATCACGGCGTTTCTGTATAAGCTGGTCTTTTTTGAGAAATTTAAGCAAAAAGGTTGTCATATACTTAAGGGCATACTCAGGATTGACATCCCCCAAAACAGTATAGAGTTTCTGCTGATCTTCTGTCAGCGGATAATGGTGCTTAACCTTATAAAAGTAATTAGACAAGGTCATCTGCTCCCTAGCAAAATCTGTATACTCTTCTAGGATAGCTGCATTGGTTTGATTGTGCAATTCAGTCTGAAAATCTTTCTCCAGGATTTCTTGATAAACAGGACTATCATCCCTCACAAAGACTTCTTGGTCTAGTTCAAGAGAATCTGTAGATTCTAGAAATGGGAGATTGAGAGAATAGCGTTTGTTTTCTCGAAGGATGAAACCAGCTTTAATGTATTCCTCCAAGTACTTGTCAACTGCAACCCCTGGAAACTGAGCCTTGATTTCACGTAGAATAACATCATCATGCTGATCAAGATAGTCAACCAAATCTCTAAAGAATGGTTGTCGTGTCAAACGAGATGGATTAAAAATCTGAATCATGAAGATTCCTTTCTTTAAAAACTAAAAGTGGAGATGCCGCTAATTGACTAGGGTTAGTACCAGGCTGATTCAAAGGTACAGCTAGCCCTAGTTCTCTATAATATTCACTCCAGAAATCACTGATTTCCTGTGTATCATCTCCAAACTTCATCGGAATGGTCTCAAAAATAGGAAGTAGTTTAGCAATGAACTGGGAACAATAGAAACCATCTCCATCTGGGTAAAAGGAAGCATTGTAAGGCGAACCCAAAAGGCTCTCTGCCTGCTTTTTAACCTCTGGGCAATCAATCTTCGCATAGCGATAAAGGTCATAGACTTTCTCAGCTTCAAAGAAATCTTCAGGGAATTGGGCAATGACGCCACCTTCCACCGTAGCATGATAGACCTGTCCGTCCAAAAAGATAGCCACGTGACTGTAGTTACCAGTAGATTCCTGGATGGCCTGCCCCATATCTGACAGGTCCTTTACAAAAATCAAATCGCCATTTTCCAACATACTTCTCTCCTAGCAAAAAAGGAGCCGAAACTCCTTTTTAACAATGGGCTTTCCCATCTATGATTATGCATTAAAGCTTTCAGTCAATTGTGGTACCACTTGTTTCTTACGTGAAACAGCACCTGGAAGGAAAGCGTGGTTGTTTTCAAGTTTGAAGTTGAAAGCTGCTTCAACTTTGTCCATGTTAGCACCAAGGGCCAAAATTTCTGAGTTTGAGTTGACGATGTCTGTAATCATCAAAACAAAGTCAGAGTAACCGTTAGCTGCGTTTGCTGCTTGGATAGCTGCTTCAATTTCAGCTTGGCGTTCCAAGACTTCCGCAATATCAACTGTGTTCACTTGAGCCACACGAACATTGTTTCCGTTCAATTCAAAAGTCTTGGCATCGATGTCAATTAATTCTTCTGCTGATTTGCTTGCTAAGTTTGTACCAGCCTTGAGCATTGCAAGACCGTATTCTTCCAAGTTAACACCAGCCAATTCAGCCAATTCAGGTGCAATCACTTTATCAGATGGGTGGGTAGTTGGAGATTTCAAAAGAAGGGTATCTGAAATCAAACCTGAAAGCATCAAACCTGCGATTTCTTTTGGCACTGCTACACCATGTTCTTTGAACATGCGGTATACGATAGAAGATGCTGATCCAACTGGCTCCAAGCGCATATAAAGTGGGCTCGCCGTTTCAAAGTTAGCCACACGGTGGTGGTCCACAACACCATAAACTTCTACTTCAGCGATATCTGATACTGATTGTTGGAATTCATTGTGGTCCGTTAAGATGACTTGCTCTGCACCTTCTGCTTTAACTGATGTGATCACGCGTGGTGCTTCCACACCAAAATAGTCCAATACGAAAGCTGTTTCTTCATTTGGAGTACCAAGAGCTACTGCTTCTGTATCCAAACCATAAGCTTCTTTTGCAAGATAAGCAAAGGCTACTGATGAACCAATAGCATCTGAATCTGGGTTTTGGTGACCAAATACTAGAATCTTAGACATGATAATACCTCGTTTCTTTATTCTCCTTATTGTAGCATTTTTTTCAATTTTTGACAAAAGTAAGAGGAGTCAAAGGACTCCCCCTACTCTTCAAAATGACTGAGTAAATTTTTTTCTTGGTTTTCAGATAAAAATCTTTCTTTTTGCGCTCTCTTCTTACGTTTGAGAAGGGCTTCAGCCGACATGGCTTCTTCTTTACTATCGAAACCTTGAGCATAGATGAGTTTTACCGGTAATCGAGCTCGTGTATATTTGGCTCCTTTGCCACTATTGTGGACAGCAACTCGTTTCTTCACATCTGTTGTATAGCCTGTATAGTAAGAACCATCACGACACTCAACTACATACATATAAGCCTTATGATCCATAATAAATCTCTTGAATTTCTGGTGTGTAGGAACCATCACTATTATGAACAATGAGTGGTGGTAAAACCTTAAAGCCACTAGTGGAGCCGTCTTTGATAGCCTCAATCAAAAGCATATTGGCTTCCTTTTCCCGTTTAGGGTAGACAAATTGCAGCCGCTTTGGAGCTAAATTGTGTTGTTGAAGGGTTTCTAAAATATCTAACAAACGATCAGGACGATGAACCATGGCTAGACGCCCATTTGATTTGAGAATACTCTGAGCACTACGACAGATTTCCTTAAGATTGGTCGTAATTTCATGCCGAGCTAAAAGGTAATGCTCGCTTTCATTTAGATTAGAATTTGGATCTACCTTAAAATAAGGCGGATTACATAAAATCAAATCAACCTTGCTCCCCTGAATGTAGCTAGGCATGTTCTTCAAATCATCACAAATAACCTGCATCTGCTCTTCCAAGCCGTTTAAACGCACTGACCGTTCAGCCATATCAGCGAGACGTTCCTGAATTTCTACAGATAGAATTTTAGCTTTGGTACGACTACTGGCAAAAAGTCCAACAGCTCCATTGCCCGCACAAAAATCCACAATTAACCCATTTTTAGGAAAACGAGGAAAGCGTGACAAAAGTACACTATCCACCGAATAGCTGAAAACCTCTCTATTTTGAATAATCTTGATATCTGTAGAGAAGAGTTGATTAATGCGCTCTCCTGATTTTAATAATTGTTCTTCGTCCATACTTCTATTATAACAAAATATAATAACATCACAATGTTTTGAGGGATATCAATTACTGTTTTTCTTTAAATGCTCCAAGGCTTCTCGAGTCCAAACAGGCATCATGCGGCCAAGTGGCGCGAATCCATGTTTGATGCGATCATTCGAAAACCGTCTCCGTCTAGGAAGTTGATGTTTTTCTTCTTCCAAGGTACGAATGGAAAGGCTAGCCTTCCCTGTATATTCATCAAAATCTACCACCTGCACCTGGACTTCATCACCGATCTTTAAAACCTCGTAAATATTTTCGATAAATCCTGTCCGAATCTCTGAAATATGGATCAGTCCAGTCACTCCTGTTTCTAACTCAACAAAAGCTCCATAGGGCTGAATCCCAGTAATACGGCCATTTAGCTTATCACCGATTTTCATTTTAGTCCTCAATTTCAATAGTTTCAATGACTACGTCTTCAACTGGCTTGTCCATTGCACCTGTTTCGACACCTGCAATTGCATCAAGAACTTCATAAGAAGCTTCATCCGCAAGTTGACCGAATACAGTGTGACGACGGTCTAGGTGAGGAGTTCCACCTTGTTCAGCATAAATTTCCGCAATTGGTTCTGGCCAACCACCACGAGCAATTTCTTTCTTAGAATATGGCAAGTGTTGATTCTGCACGATAAAGAACTGGCTACCATTTGTATTTGGCCCAGCATTAGCCATAGAAAGGGCTCCACGGACATTGTAAAGTTCTTCTGAAAACTCATCCTCAAAAGATTCTCCATAGATTGACTCACCACCCATACCAGTACCAGTTGGATCTCCACCTTGAATCATAAAATCTTTAATAATACGGTGGAAAATCACACCGTCATAGTATCCATCTTTTGACAGAGCAATAAAGTTGGCTACTGTTTTAGGAGCATGTTCAGGGAAGAGCTTAATACGCAAGTCTCCGTGATTGGTCTTAATGGTCGCGATAGGACCTTCTACTGTTTCAATGTCTACTTGTGGGAAATGCAATTCTTTTTCTACCATACCAAATCCTTCTAAGGCATCAAAGATGCCATCTTCTTCTAATGTTTTTGTAATATAATCTGCTTTTTCTTTGATTTTATCATGAGAAATTCCCATAGCAACACTAATGCCTGCATAATCAAAGAGTTCTAAATCGTTAAGACCGTCCCCAAAAACCATAACGTTTTCAGGTTTTAAACCTAATTGGTCCACAACTTTTGCAACCCCAGCTGCCTTTGAACCGGAAATCGGCACAACATCTGATGAATGTTCATGCCAGCGTACCATACGCAAAGTCGATGCTAAACTGTCAGGCAAAGTCAAGTCATCTCCCTGCTCCTCAAAGGTCCACATCTGATAAATATCTTCATTTTGATAAAAATCACGGTCCACCTCTAAATTAGGATAAATCGGGTCAATTGCCTGGCTAATCATCTCTGTTCGCCTTGATAGTTTAGCAGCATGACTTCCCACCAAACCGTAATCAATCCCAACTTCCTTGGTCCAAGCAATATACTCTTCTACCTTATCCTTAGCAATTTTGTTACTATAAATGACATTGCCCTTTTTATCCTCAATATAGGCACCATTCAAGGTTACAAAGAAATCAGGATTGAGGGCTTTAATCTCTGGTACCACACCGAAAATGCCTCTACCAGTCGCAATTCCTGTCAAGATTCCTTTTTCACGTAATTGTTTAAAAACCCTTGGAATAGTACTTGGAACAAAACCTGTCTTTGAATTTCGTAAAGTATCATCTATATCAAAAAAGATAATCTTAATCTTCTTAGCCTTGTATCTTAACTTGGCATCCATTATAATACCTCCTTCAATTCACTCTTTCCATTATACCATAAAGTAGAGAATTCCCCTATCTTCAAAGAAATTTGCTACCTCTTATTCGAATTCCTTAGACAAGTACAAAACTAAATCATCATTGTTTTGACTAGTAGCGTTCATTTCCAAGGGTTGATTTCTATACCAAACACCCGTCCCATCTGGAATATAGCCTCGTTTGATGTACAATCTTTGGGCGGGTCCATATCCTGAGTGCAAGCCTACGCCTAGACTTACCTTGATCGAAACAAGCTCGACTCGTTTTTCTGCTTCTTCTAGCAGTTGACTCCCAACTCCTTGATTTCGAAAAGGCTCAAATACATTAAAATCTGATAATTCTGGATAGACTTCTGCAAAAGGACCATGTTTAGCAGAGGGCAAAATGGTAATGTAGCCCGCTACAGCACCCTCAACCTCTGCAACTAAGACCTCTCTCTCCCCACTTTCTTGCTCCTCAAAGTATCGAGTTAAAACCTCCTCTCTACTTGGCCAACCTTGTCTGATAAATCCTCGAGATAGATATTTTATGTCAGATTCTTGCATTTTTCTAATTGAACATGTCGTCTTCATAAGCTTCTCCTTTATAGCTTTCTCCTACCATTATAGCACGATAATAAAGATTAAAAGAAAAAACCTAGTAAGACAAAAGAATCTTACTAGGTCAACAGGGAGTCCTGTAAAAGTCTGATAAAAGACACGCCTGAACAAAAAAAGAGGTCCACTGGACCGAAAAAAAGACCCGTAAGGGTCTTTTCTTTAATCTTCGTTTACGAAAGGCATCAAAGCCATTACGCGAGCGCGTTTGATAGCTGTTGTTACTTTACGTTGGTTTTTAGCTGAAGTTCCAGTTACACGACGTGGAAGGATTTTCCCACGTTCTGAAACGAAACGGCTAAGAAGCTCAGTATCTTTGTAATCAACATATTCAATTTTGTTTGCTGCGATGTAATCAACTTTTTTACGGCGTTTGAATCCGCCACGACGTTGTTGAGCCATGTTTTTTCTCCTTTATAGTATTAATTGTCCATTAGAATGGTAAATCATCATCTGAGATATCCAAAGGATTTGTTGCTCCGAATGGATTTTCATCTCGTGAAAAGTCAGGTACTGATTGTGTAGGTGCTGAATAATTTGAACTTGGTGCAGAATGACCTCCACCAGTTTGACCTTCACGCACGCTACGGCTTTCCAACATTTGGAAATTTTCAGCTACGACTTCAGTCACGTAGACACGTTGTCCTTGCTGGTTATCGTAACTACGAGTCTGGATACGACCTGTAACCCCGATAAGTGAGCCTTTTTTAGCCCAGTTAGCAAGGTTTTCAGCCTGTTGGCGCCACATTACGACATTGATAAAATCAGCCTCACGTTCACCATTTTGACTCTTGAATGTACGGTTTACTGCAAGAGTAAAAGTCGCAACTGCTACATTCGATGGGGTATAACGCAACTCAGCGTCACGTACCATACGCCCTACAAGTACAACATTGTTAATCATAATCTACCTTCTTACGCGTCAAGTTTGACGATCATGTGACGAAGAATGTCAGCGTTGATTTTTGAAAGACGGTCAAACTCTTTAAGAGCTGCGTCATCGTTTGCTTCAACGTTAACGATGTGGTAAAGTCCTTCACGGAAATCTTGGATTTCGTATGCAAGACGACGTTTTTCCCAATCTTTTGATTCAACAACAGTTGCACCATTGTCAGTCAAGATAGAGTCAAAACGTGCTACCAAAGCGTTTTTCGCTTCTTCTTCAATGTTTGGACGAATGATATAAAGAATTTCGTATTTAGCCATTGATATGTTCCTCCTTTTGGTCTAATGACCCCAAGTCTTTGCATGGGGTAAGTGAGGTTTGCTCACAATAAACTATTATACTAGAAAAAAATTTTTTTCGCAAGTATAAAACAATGATAGTTTATTTTTTAGAGTTTTTTTGCTGCAGTTTTGGTAATTTCATCTACGAAAATATTCTCTTCTTCAAATTTCTTCTTCAAGGAACTAAGATCAACCGTTCCCTCAATTTGGACTTCGATAACAATCTTACCATCTTTACGTGGAATATTAACAGTATGAGAAATATTAAGATTTTCCTCAACGATTAAAGAAACAATCTTACCGAGTACCCCAACTTCATTTTCTGTGATAAAACGAACACGGATTCCCTCTTCACCATAACCAGCAATTTCAAGAAAGGCTCCGAATACATCTCGATCTGTTATAACGCCATACAATTGACCATTATCAACAACTGGTAAGATACCAATCTTATTTTTGAGCATGAGATAGGTTGCATCTTCTAAACTTGCATAGCCTGAGACAGTAACAACATCTCGAATCATGACGTCTTTTACTTTTGTCTTATTAAGCAGATAATTCATCTCGAAGATTGAAAGACTAGTCGCTTTTGAAGGACTAGCTTCAGCGATTGTACCTTCTGTTACCAAGCCTACTAATTTATCATTCTCAATAACAGGGAGACGGTGCAAGCCTTGTTCGCGCATCAAATCTGCTGCGTGTGCAACAGTTGTATCAGGACTGATATAAACGACCTTGCGTGTCATAAAATCTTTAACTGCCATAGGAAATCTCCTTTATGTTTATAGTTTTATTATACACTTTTTACGGAAAGCTATCAAACGCTCTCATTTCTTTTTCAAGATTCAGAAAAATCTGAAGGACTTTACGAAAAAGAGCTCAACTTAGAGCCCTTGATTTTATACTTATGTAGATTGTATGATTGCTGCCGCAATCTCTATCCGCCGACTAAAAAGGTCTTCTGGACTAATGTGGATTGCTGGCGCAATCTTTATCTTTCGACTAAAACAATCCACTGGATTTGATGATTGCCAAGCAATCTCTATCCGCCGACTAAAAAGGTCCCCCGGACTAATGTGGATTGCTAGCGCAATCTTTATCTTCCGACTAAAACAATCCACTGGATTGTTTTAGCCACCTAGATATGCTTTTCTGACTTCATCTGATGCTGCGAGTTCTTTTCCTGTTCCTGATAGGACAATCTTTCCTGTTTCAAGAACATATCCTCGGTCAGCGATGGCTAGTGCTTTATTAGCATTTTGCTCAATTAAGAGAACGGTTGTTCCTTGTTTTTGAATATCTTGGATGATATCAAAAATTTCTTGGATAAAAATCGGAGCAAGCCCCATTGATGGTTCATCTAATAGAAGAAGTTTAGGAGTTGACATAAGCGCACGTCCCATGGCAAGCATCTGTTGTTCACCTCCAGATAGGGTTGCTGCATCCTGGTTTTTACGTTCTTCCAAACGTGGAAAACGTGAAAAGACTTTCTTCAAATTTGCTTGGTTCTCTTCACGGTTCTTCTTAAGAAAGGCTCCCATCTCCAAGTTTTCCATAACTGTCAAACCAGGGAAGACGTGACGTCCTTCTGGTACTTGAGAAAGTCCTGATGCCACAATTTTTTGTGCAGGCATCTTTTGGATTTCTTGTCCCAAAAATTCAATTTTACCAGAACTTGGACGAACAAGTCCTGATAGAGTACGAAGGATGGTTGTTTTACCTGCACCGTTAGCACCGATTAGAGAAACAACTTCTCCTTCATTGACTTCAAAGCTTACATCACGTACAGCTTGAATCATACCGTAGTGTACTGAGAGGTTTTCAACTTTTAACATAGACATTAGGCTTCACCTCCAAGATAAGCTTCGATAACGCGTTTGTTGTTCTTAATTTCATCTGGTGTTCCATGAGCAATCAAACGACCATACTCAAGAACATAGATACGCTCTGTGACCTCCATGACCAAGTTCATATCATGTTCAATCAGCATGATAGTAATATTGAATTCATCTTTGATACGACGAATCAACTCAGTCAATTCTGCCGTTTCTTGTGGATTCATTCCCGCTGCAGGCTCATCCAAGAAAAGAATTTTAGGTTCTGTGGCAAGAGCACGAACAATCTCCAAACGACGTTGTTGACCATAAGCTAAGTTTTTAGCTAAAGTTTCAGCATCACCATCTAAATCAAAGATTTTTAGTAATTCTAAAGCTTTGGCTTTCAATTCTTCTTCATTCTTATAGAAAGCTGGCAAGCGCAAGAAACTAGCAAATACATGTTGTTTATGATGATTGCTAAATGCGATGAGAACATTGTCCAAAACTGTCAGGTCTTTAAAAAGACGAATATTTTGGAAGGTACGCCCTAAACCAAGGGATGCGATTTTATAAGGTTGCTTCCCATTTAGTAAGTGTCCATCCAAAGTAACAGTTCCTTCACTCGGTTCATAAACTCCTGTCAGCAAGTTGAAAAGAGTTGTTTTGCCCGCTCCATTCGGTCCAATCAAGCCAACAAGTTCACTTTCATTCAATTCGAGAGTTACATCTCCAACAGCCGTCAAACCACCAAAATGTTTGGTTAAGTTTTTTACTTCAAGTAATGCCATTAGTTTTGTCCCTCCTTCTTACCTTTTTTAAAGAGACGTGATAGGCTCAATTCCCATGTACCAAGGAGTCCACCTGGTCTGAAAATCATAACAAGTACCAAAGCCAAAGCATAGATAATCATACGAACGCTAGCAACGTCTTGGAGTAACATATTCAAAATACCAAGAACAATGGCCGCAACAATTGATCCTGTGATTGATCCCAAACCACCAAATACAACGATGATCAAAACGTTGATAGAGTTGATAAAACTATAATCTTTTGGTACAACTGAACCGACAAATCCTGCTTGGAGTGATCCTGCAATACTTGCAGTCATAGCTCCAAATACAAAAGCAATAATTTTGATTTTTGTTGTATTGACCCCTACTGACTCAGCCGCAATTTCATCTTCACGAACAGACAAGGTTAAACGACCGATTGGACTACGTAAAAAGTTCAGTGTTAAAATAGTTGTAATCACGGCAAAGATATATACCATTTGCCAGTTAGTGAAGCTTGGAATCCCTAAAATACCTGCAGCTCCATTTGTAAGATTACCGCCATTGACAATTAAGATACGAATAATCTCAGCAACCCCAAGTGTCGCAACTGCAAGATAGTCTCCCTTCAAACGGAGGGTAGGAATTCCTACGATGAGGGCAACCAAACCAGCAATGATGGCGCCGAGCAACATAGCTCCAAAGAAGGCACCATAAGTTGGAGATTTTGAACCGATAATAGCTGCAGCATAAGCACCGATAGCCATAAATCCAGCATGTCCAAGTGAAAATTGGCCAGAGAAACCAACGATTAGGTTAAGTCCTACTGCAAGAATAATGTTGATACCGATTTGCTCCAGAATTTGAATATGGAAAAGGTTTAAAATACCAAGTGAAACTAAGAGGCTAATCATACCATATCCAAGCAACAAAAGGAATATCCAGAGAATATTAGCTTTTACATTTACTTTCATTGTTTACACCTTCTCTTTCACATTCTTACCAAGGATACCAGCTGGACGAACAATCAAGATTAAGAGCAAGATTCCATACACGATGGCATCACGGAAATCTGACAATCCAAAAGCGATTGCAAAAGTTTCCAATAGACCAATTACAAAACCTCCAAGAGCTGCACCAGGTATGATACCGATACCACCAAGAACGGCAGCAACGAAAGATTTAATACCTGGAGTCATTCCCATCAATGGTTCGAGAGAGTTGTAATAAAGGGCAATCAAGACACCTGCTGCACCAGCCAGAGCTGATCCTAAGGCAAAGGTGAAACTGATTGTACGGTTTACGTTGATCCCCATCAACTGAGCTGCATCACTATCTACAGATACGGCACGCATGGCCTTCCCCATTTTTGTTTTTTGCACGATGAGTTGCAAAAGAATCATCAAGACAATCGAAACTGTCAAAATCAACAATTGAATATTTGTTAGACTGATTGGACCCAAGTCATAACGAACTGTTTGGATTGCTTGAGGGAAGGCACGTGTATTGGCACCTACTAGATAGACCATTCCATACTCAAGCAAGAAGGATACCCCAATAGCAGTAATCAATACAGAGATACGAGTTGAATGTCGGAGTGGACGGTAGGCTAGAAACTCGATGATAACACCGAGAATAGCTGAGCCAATCATGGACAAAATTAAGGCTAAAAAGAAATTTAAATGGAGGGCATTAATCAAGAAATAACCCATGAAAGCACCCATCATATAGATATCACCATGGGCAAAGTTAATAAGCTTGATAATTCCATAAACCATGGTATAACCCAGGGCTAGTAGCGCATAAACACTCCCTAGGATCAAACCATTGACAAGTTGTTGAAGCATATGGTTCACTCTTTCTAAGTTTTATTTTTAGGATTTTTCTAAAAAAATAATCCCTTTATAAATACCGAAACAGGGAGTGAGTAAAAGCTCATTCCCCATTTACGATATCTATAAGATTAAGGTTTTACGACTTCTGCCGCTTCTACTTTACCATTATTCATGGTCATCATGAAGGCTGTTTTCACAGTGTTGTGATCTGCATCAAAGCTTGTTTGACCTGTAACACCTTCGAAGTTTTGTGTTTTAGCAAGATTGTTCTTGATATCAACTGAAGTTTTTGCACCTTTTGCTGCATTTGCTACAAGGTAAACTGAGTCATATGCAAGAGCTGCAAAAGTTGAAGGCTCTTCATTGTATTTCGCACGGTATGCTTCAAGGAAAGCTTTCGCCTTATCTGACACATCAACTGTTGATGAGAAACCAGAGATGAAGTAAATGTTTGATGCGCGTTCTGCTGTTGCTTGTTGAACAAACTCTTCACCATTAAATCCATCACCACCGATGATTGGTTTGTCAATACCCATACCACGAGCTTGGTTTACAATTTTACCTGCTTCAGTGTAGTAACCTGGTAATACGATTGCATCAAATTCTTTATCTTTGATTTTTGTAAGAGCTGCTTGGAAGTCAGTATCTCCTGATACAAATGTTTCATCAGCTACGATTTCACCTGAGAATGAATCACGGAAAGCTTTTGCAACACCTTTAGCATAGTCACTTGAGTTATCAGTATACAAAACAACTTTCTTAGCGTTCAATTTGTTTGAAACGTAGTTTGAGATGATTTTTCCTTGGAAACTATCTTGGAATGTTCCAATAAATAGGAAGTCTTGTCCTTTTGTCAAACCATCTTGAGTAGCACTTGGCGAGATTAATGGCACACCAGCTTGAGTAGCGTTTGCCACTGCAGCAGCAGTTGCTCCAGAAGTCGCAGGCCCTACGATAGCTGCTACTTTTGATTGAGTAACAAGGTTTGTAGAAACTGAAGCCGCTTCAGCAGTTTCAGATTTGTTATCTTTATCTACAACTTCGATTTGTTTTCCATCAACACCACCAGCAGCATTGATTTGATCAACTGCAAGTTGAGCACCCTTTTGTTCAGATGTACCGTAAGCAGCTACTGCTCCAGTCTCTTCGAAGTTGAAACCAATTTTTACAACTTTTTCATCAATTGGGTTACCAGTTGTGTTTGAAGCTCCTGACTTCACTTCCCCACAAGCTGCTAAGAGTGCTGTACTTGCAAGAGCTACGAGTGACAATGCAAATTTTTTCTTCATGTTTATCTCCTTTTAATGTTCAATTTAAATTACATGTTAAGAATATACCGAATTATCAGAAAATTGTCAACAAGTTTCTCTCACTTTTTTAAATGATAACGTTTTCGCTAGTTTTATATAGGTTCCCTACGAAAGGAGTTTCCAATTCTTGGATATGACAAACTCTCACTTTTTTGATAAATTTCTCTTTTCCTAAACGATTTACCAGCTCTTCCACTTCTTCTGTTGGGACATAAAGTTGTAGGTAACGATGTTTTTTTGAGTGGTAACAAATATCACCATAATTTGCGAGTTTTTTAGCATCGCGATTATAGTATAAATAGATAATCAGACCAGACCGATTCTCTTTTTGAAACATAATTCAACTTCCTTCTAACAATCTTCCTTCTATTATATCAAAAAAAACAAGCTCAGTCGAGCTTGCTTTAGTAGTTTAATTCAAAGAATTATTAGCCATAATTTCGTCAATAAAACCGTATTCAAGAGTTTCTTGAGCGCTCATCCAGTAATCACGTTCAGCATCTTTATGGATTTGCTCAACTGACTTGCCAGAATTATCTGCAAGGATTTGCTCTAAAGTCTTACGAGTTTTAAGCAAGTGTTCAGCAGCGATGGCCATATCAGTCTGCTGAGTACCACCACCTGTACCACCCATTGGTTGGTGAATCATGTACTCTGCATTTGGAAGCATGAAACGTTTGCCTTTTGCTCCACTTGAGGCAATAATTGTTCCCATTGAAGCTGCCATCCCCATAACGATAGTTTGGACATCTGCCTTGATAAAGTTCATGGTATCAACGATTGCCAAACCAGCTGATACAGACCCACCTGGTGTATTTACATAAAGGTAAATATCTTTTGTACTATCTTGGGCATCCAAGAAGAGCAATTGGGCGATGACTGAGTTTGCCATATTGTCTTCGACTGGTCCAGTCAACATGATTATACGATCTTTTAAAAGACGTGAGTAAATGTCATATGAACGTTCTCCACGACTTGTTTGTTCAATAACTACAGGAATCATTCTTTTCTCCTTCTGATTGCAATATTTCTTAGTCAAACGACTCGATACAGGATTATTATATCTTTTTGGTCAAAAAAGGTCAAATTTTTGCTCCATTCTAAAGACAGACACAAAAATTCAACCTCCTTTCGAGACTAAAACCAATGAACAGTTTTAGTGTATGCTTAGAATCTTATTTCGTACCGAACAAGCGGTCTCCAGCGTCTCCAAGACCTGGAACGATGTAACCATGTTCGTTCAAGCGTTCATCCAAAGCTGCTGTAAAGATTTCTACATCAGGGTGAGCTGCTTGAAGTGCCTTCACACCTTCTGGAGCTGATACAAGGCAGACAAACTTGATGTTTGAAGCTCCACGTTTTTTGAGGGAGTCAACAGCCAAAATCGCTGATCCACCTGTTGCAAGCATAGGGTCAACTACAAAAATTTGACGTTGGTCAATATCTTCAGGTAATTTTACTAAGTATTCTACTGGTTGAAGGGTTTCCTCGTCACGGTACATACCAATGTGCCCAACTTTGGCCGCTGGAACCAAACTCAATAGTCCATCAACCATACCAATACCTGCACGTAAGATTGGAACAATCGCTAATTTTTTACCAGCCAATTGTTTTTGAACTGTTTTTGTGATAGGTGTTTCGATTTCAACGTCTTCAAGCGGAAGATCACGAAGTACTTCATATCCCATCAACATTGCAATCTCGTTAACTAACTCACGAAAAGCTTTTGTAGAAGTGTCAGTGCGACGCAAGATTGACAATTTGTGTTGAATCAGTGGATGATTAATAACTTCAAGTTTTCCCATTTTCAGAATTCCTTCTTTCAATTTATTCTTCTTATTATATCAAAAAATGGCTTAAAAAGCTTTTTAAACCATTTATTTTTTTACAAATTCTAGATCAGGTGAGCTTCTTGGAGAGCTGCTTGCACTGTTTCAAGTGGTAAATGAGTCAACTCCGTTCCTTTTTCATGATAAAGATGCTGGGCATAGTCATCCATACGGTATTGATTGATATAAACAACACGTTCACATCCCACCTGCAACAGTTGCTTGGTACAGTTAAGGCATGGAAAATGAGTAACGTAGGCTGTAAAACCCTTTGGAACGCCACGCTCTGCCCCTTGTAAAATAGCATTTACCTCTGCATGAAGAGTGCGGACACAGTGACCTTCAATCACCAGACAATCGTGGTCAATACAATGTTCTGTTCCTGATACAGAGCCATTATAGCCTGTTGAAACAACCTTGTTATCCTTAACTAAAACGGCTCCTACTTTGGCACGCTTACAGGTTGAACGATTGGCAATCAATAGAGCTTGAGCAGCGAAATACTCATCCCAAGCTAGTCTTTTTTCTGTCATAGTTTTTCTCCTCTTAACTTATTTTTTGAAAAATGGCAAGCGTAAATCTGCAATTTTTTCAGCAGGTATCTTCATCCCATCCTTGATCCATTTTAGCAAAACCGATACGATAGCAGAACTCCAAAAAGAATGCATATAACTGCTAACACCCTTTGATTTTCCATAATATTTTTCCAAAAATTCCTGCATAGCTTGAACAAAGATTTTTTCCAGGTGATAGTCCAGGGCAAGCTGAATAACCTTGGCTTCTTTCTTAGCTTCTCTAAAGAGGTGAACCCAAACTAGATAGAGTTCCGTCTTGACATCGTAATGGCTTAGTTGCTCCATGATATTATGGACGCTTCGTTTAAAGACACTTTCTAAAATTTCTTCTTTTGAATCATAGTTTCGATAAAAAGCTGCACGAGAAACGCCAGCACGCTTGACTAACTCAGAAATGCTAATCTTAGCCAACTCCTTTTTCTCCAAGAGTTGCAAAAGAGCTGTTTCAATCGCTTCTCTGGTTAGCAAATTAGATTCTTGATTTGATTTTCTAAGGTTTTCAAGCGATTTTTCAGATATTTTTCGTTCAGACATAACAATTTCTTTCTACTTGTGACAACAGAGAGGTACTACTTTTGTTTCAAGGGCTTTCATGATATAATTGTAAAAAAAGACAGAACCTTTGTCAATGTATAAGTGATAAAGATGGAGAATTTCTATGACTTGGAAGATTGTAGCTGACTCTGGTTGTGATTATCGTCAACTGGCAAATCCTGCTTTTGATACTGAATTTGTCAGTGTCCCATTAACGATTCAAGTAGCGGACCAGGTCTTTGTCGATGATGCCAATCTGGATATTGATCAGATGATGGAAACTATGTATGCGACTTCTGAAGCTTCTAAATCAGCTTGCCCTAGTCCTGATGATTATTTACGAGCATTTGAAGGTGCCAAACATATTTTTGTAGTGACCATCACAGGAACTCTCTCTGGTAGCCACAATAGCGCGCAATTAGCTAAAAACATTTATCTCGAAGACCACCCTGACACTCAGATTCACGTTATTGATAGTTTGTCTGCTGGTGGAGAGGTAGACTTAATTGTTGAGAAAATCAATGACTTGATTGACCAAGGTCTTTCTTTTGAAGAAGTGGTTGAAGTTATTACTACTTATCAAGAAAAAACGAAGTTGTTGTTCGTTCTTGCTAAAGTTGATAACCTGGTTAAAAACGGCCGCTTGAGTAAGCTTATTGGTACAGTTGTCGGGCTCCTCAATATTCGTATGGTCGGGGAAGCTAGTGAAACCGGAACCTTGGAACTCCTCCAAAAAGCCCGTGGTGCTAAGAAATCCCTCCAAGCTGCTTATGATGAGTTGATTAAAGCCGGCTATGCTGGTGGTCGTATCATCATGGCTCACCGCAGTAATGAAAAATTCTGCCAGCAGCTCTCAGAGCTCTTGCGAGAAAAGTACCCGCAAGCTGAAATTAAAATTCTCCCTACTTCTGGTCTTTGTAGTTTTTATGCAGAAGAGGGTGGACTTCTTATGGGATATGAAATTGGCTAATCAATCAAACAAGGGATGACTTATCATCTCTTGTTTTTTTATGGTACAATACTTTTATGAAACATTTTGATACTATTGTCATCGGAGGTGGTCCTGCTGGAATGATGGCTACGATTTCCAGTAGCTTTTATGGGCAGAAAACTCTCCTTATCGAAAAAAATCGGAAACTCGGAAAAAAATTAGCTGGTACTGGTGGAGGGCGCTGTAACGTCACTAACAACGGAACTCTAGATGACCTACTAGCTGGCATTCCTGGAAATGGGCGCTTTCTATACAGCGTCTTCTCCCAGTTTGATAACCATGATATTATCAACTTTTTTACGGAAAATGGTGTCAAACTAAAGGTAGAGGATCACGGGCGTGTCTTTCCTGCTAGCGACAAATCTCGGACTATTATCGAAGCTTTAGAAAAGAAAATCTCGGAATTGGGCGGACAAGTTATGACTCAAACAGAGATTGTTTCTGTTAAAAAGATAGACGACCAGTTTGTCCTCAAGTCAGCAGACCAGACTTTCACTTGTGATAAACTCATTGTCACAACAGGTGGGAAGTCCTATCCTTCCACTGGTTCGACTGGTTTTGGCCATGAGATCGCTCGTCACTTTAAACATACCATTACCGAACTTGAAGCGGCCGAGAGTCCTTTGCTGACAGATTTTCCACACAAGGCTTTGCAGGGAATCTCACTAGACGATGTGACTCTAAGCTATGGCAAGCATGTCATTACTCATGACCTACTATTTACCCACTTTGGTTTGTCAGGTCCTGCTGCTCTACGTATGTCAAGCTTTGTCAAGGGTGGTGAAATCCTCTCTTTAGATGTCTTGCCACAACTTTCTGAAAGTGACTTAGTTAACTTTCTAGAAGAAAATCGTGAAAAATCCTTGAAAAATGCCTTGAAATCGTTATTGCCAGAACGCTTGGCAGAATTCTTGGTGCAAGGCTACCCTGAAAAAGTCAAACAGCTAACTGAAAAAGAACGAGACCAACTTATCCAGTCTATCAAGTCCCTCAAGATTCCTGTGACTGGAAAGATGTCATTGGCTAAATCCTTTGTGACCAAAGGTGGCGTTAGTCTCAAGGAAATTAATCCTAAAACTCTGGAAAGCAAACTGGTTCCTGGACTTCACTTTGCTGGCGAGGTACTGGATATTAATGCCCACACAGGTGGCTTTAACATCACTTCTGCCCTCTGTACCGGATGGGTGGCAGGAAGTCTACATTATGATTAAGAAATACGAAGGAGAAGCCTATGAACAGAAGAGAATCAGTCGAATTTGTTAACATGTGTATGATTCAAAACGGAGACAAGGTTCTAGTTCAAGACCGAGTTAATCCTGACTGGCCTGGCATTACTTTTCCTGGTGGGCATGTTGAACGTGGTGAATCCTTTGTCGATGCCGTCATTCGTGAAGTGAAAGAAGAAACTGGTCTGACCATTTCCAAACCTCAACTCTGTGGTATCAAAGACTGGTATGATGCCGATTTTCGTTATGTCGTCCTCTTATACAAAACAGAACACTTTACTGGCGAACTCCAGTCTTCAGATGAAGGAAATGTCTGGTGCGAGGATTTTGAAAATCTATCTCATCTTAAACTAGCTACTGAGGATATGTCTGATATGCTTCGTGTTTTTCTTGAAGAAGATCTAAGTGAGTTCTTTCACTACAAAGAAGGAGACAACTGGTCCTACCAACTAAAATAATAGTAGTAAATAGACGGAGCTATCTCCATCTATTTTTGCTTATTTGAAATTTCATCTTTATCTATATAAGATAGTCTTTCCTAGAAACCATGACTTATTCTTAAAAACCTTGAAGATAAATACTTCCCCAAGTCTGGCTCTTCCTTCTTCGTTTCATCATTCCAATTATCATCATCGTGGTCTTTATCACCCAATTTATGTAAATACAAAAAAGGACTTGAGAATATCTCTCAAGTCTTTTCTTTTTATGGATGACTAACAATCAATTCCAAATCTTGTCCCTCTATCGTCCAAGCTTCAACATCACTTGGTAAGATAAAGTGGCTACCTTTTTGGATTGGATATTCCTTATCGTCAACAGTCAGTTTCCCTTGACCTGCCAAGACACTCAACAAGCTATAGTCAGCTGTTTTTTCAAAGTCAACTTTTCCTGTGATTTCCCACTTGTAAACTGCAAAAAAATCATTAGATACAAGAAGAGTTGAACGCAAATCATCTGCTTTAACAGTCACAGGACGGCTATTTGCAGGCTCACCAATGTTCAAAACATCGATAGATTTTTCAAGATGAAGCTCGCGCAAATTGCCATTATCATCCTTACGGTCAAAGTCATAAACTCGGTAGGTGGTATCACTAGACTGTTGCGTTTCAAGGATTAAGATACCTGCACCGATGGCGTGCATAGTCCCACTTGGTACATAGAAGAAATCTCCAGCCTTAACCGGGACTTTGGTAAGCAAGGAATCCCAGTCCTTATCCTCGATTTGCTGACGGAGTTCTTCTTTAGACTTAGCATTGTGACCATAGATAATCTCTGAACCTTCATCTGCTGCGATAATATACCAGCACTCTGTCTTTCCAAGTTCGCCTTCATGCTCTAGTCCATAAGCATCGTCTGGGTGAACTTGAACACTGAGCCAGTCATTGGCATCGAGGATTTTAGTTAAGAGTGGAAATACTGGCTCTGGACGGTTGCCAAATAACTCACGGTGTTCCGCATACAAAGTAGCTAGGTCTGTTCCCTCAAAACGGCCATTAGCTATCTTAGAAACACCATTTGGGTGAGCTGATATTGCCCAATACTCACCAATCTTTTCGCTTGGAATGTCGTAGCCAAACTCATCACGAAGTTTAGTACCACCCCAGATTTTTTCTTGCATTACGGAATTTAAAAATAATGGTTCTGACATGTTACATCTCCTGTCTAATTTTTCACCCTCATTATAGCAAAAAAAGAGTCCTAATTGAACTCTTTTTCTTATCTTATAAAGTAGGGAGAAGATTTTATAAAAATAGTAACGATATAGACTTCTTATTATATCGAAGGACTTTAATTGACAAGATTTGGAAGAATGAACACGATAAAGAATGCCAAGGCAATCATCATAAAAACAAGGAGATAGACAGCACATTTAGTCAACCATGCATAACGACCTGGTTTTAAAGGTCTTTCTACGTAGGAATGTTTTGGTTTTTTAGGATCGTAATAAACAGTTACCTTTCCTCCAATTGGAAATCGTTCCATTAAAGGTGATTTTGTTAAAGAGATGAAACTGTTCCTATAAATCTTGTATCTTAAAACCTGAGGAATTTCCCCATCTTCAAAATTATCCATTTTGACATCAGATACGATCGAACCCAAGGGAGTACTGATTATATTTGAAATAGCCATAAGAAATTTGGGACCTACAACCTTGTATTGGTTCCCGTCAACAGTATACTCAACCACAGGGAGGCTTATCCCGTTATAAAGAGCATAAGAGTATCTAATAATAACTCCTTCGGTTTTTTCCGTACATCTCTTGGCATTTCTGAAATTACTAAAGATAAATATGTCGAACATGAAATAGGTGAAGGCAGCAAAGCCTAAACTCATTAAGCCAAATAATAGAAAGAAAGTAGTTGGCATCATTTTCTCCTTAAAATATCCTAATGAATCTATTTTAACAGAAAAGACATAAAAGAAAAAGACCGGATGACTCCGATCTTTTAATAGTTCATATGCGCACATTCTTTTTTAAGAATCATTATGGTTAACTTCAAATGACTAAGCATCCTATTTCATACGATAAAAATCAATGACTAGACCAGCAGGGCCACTTACTAGCAGGGATTCGGTTCCCCAATCAGTTACAACTGGCCCATGTAAAATCTCAATCCCTAATTCTTTCACACGCTTTTGATTCTGTTCCAAATCTTCAACTTCAATGTGTAGAATGATTCCTGACTGAAAATTTTCCAAAGGTATCAAATGATTTTGTGATAACATGAGGCAGTGACTGCCAATCGTAAACTGAGCAAAACTATCATCAACATAGTCTGCCTTTTTATCCAAGATAAGCTCAAGTTCCGCACAAACTTGGGGAACATTTGAAACGATAATATCTAATTGATTTAAATTCATTTACTATCCTCCAGAAAAAGACCGGATTGCTCCGATCTTTTAAGTTTCTCTCTAAGAAAATCAAAGAATAAACAAGGTGGAACCAAGTTTGATAGCAAATCTTTGCTCATCAAACTACGAAAAATCCTTTGGGACTTTTTCTAGACTCCACACTAGATTCCATCATTGAAATTTATGGTTTCAGTGATGGAATCGTCGGCAGTAACCTAATAAAGAAGTCTACAAATTTGTCTCTGTTTTTCGACGAGAGGAATTATTTGATTGCGCGTGATTGCAATCCTTCTTCTTCCAAGAAGAGGCGGAATGGTACGAGTTCTTCTGCTTCGTATTTTTCTTTGAAGGCTTTAATAGCTTCTTCTGAGTGTTGTTTTGGATCCAACTCAAGTACTTCTACTGGAAGTGGACGATGTGGAGTGATGTGAGCATCGATAACAACAGTTTTACCTTCTTTGTTCAATTTAACAGCTTCAGCAACGACTGCGTCGATGTCTTCGATACGGTCAACTGTAAATCCAATAGCTCCTTGAGCTTCAGCGATTTTCGCATAGTCAGCATTAGGGAAGTCACAACCAAACAAGTGTTTGTTTGTGTCTTCGTATTTGTCCTTGATGAAGGCATATTTACCATTTGAGAAGACAACGTTGATAACTGGAAGGTCGTATTGAACGTTTGTGATAACGTCTGGGTAGCACATGTTGAATGCACCGTCACCCATGATGTTCCATACTTGGCGATCTGGATTGTCTTTCTTAGCAGCGATACCACCAGGAAGGGCAATACCCATTGTCGCAAAAAGTGGAGATGTACGCCACATGTTCTTAGGTGTCATGTGAAGGTGACGAGTAGATGTCTGAGTAGTGTCACCTACGTCGATTGAATAGATAGCGTCTTGATCAGCATGTTTGTTGATTGCATTGTAAACTTGATACAATTGCAATTCACCCTCAGTTTTACCTTCGAGTTTGTTCATGTAATCACGCCAGTTTTGGTTATTCTTAACGTTTGCACGCCACCATGGAGTAGATTCAACTGGATTCACTTTGTCAAGAATCGCTTTCGCTGCTTGACCTGCATCACCAAGGATTGAAGCGTCTAGGGCATGACGTTTACCAAGTTTGTATGGGTCGATATCCACTTGGATGAATTTTTCAGTGTTCTTGAATGCTTCGTAAACTTCAGCAAATGGGAAGTTTGAACCAAGGAAAAGAACTGTGTCTGCTTCAAAGACCACTTCGTTGGCTGGTTTCCAACCAACACGGTAAGCAGAACCTGTCAAACCTTCATAGTTCCATTCGAAAGCTTCAAAGTTTTTACCAGTTGTGATGATTGGTGCTTTGATTTTACGTGACAATTCAGTGATCACTTCACCAGCTTTAACACCACCGTAACCAGCGTAGATCACTGGACGTTCAGCATTGTTCAAGATTTCAACAGCTTTGTCGATTTCAACTTCGTTCAAAGCAGGAGCGATGAATGAGCGCTCGTATGAACCTGAACCGTAGTATGAGTTTTCGTCGATTTCTTGGAAACCAAAGTTTACTGGAATTTCAACGACAGCTGGACCTTTTTTAGAAACGGCAGCACGGCAAGCTTCGTCAATCACTTTTGGCAATTGCTCTGCGTAAGCTACACGTTTGTTGTAAACAGCGATACCGTTGTACATTGGGTTTTGGTTCAATTCTTGGAAGGCATCCATGTTCAATTCGTTAACTGGACGTGATCCAAGGATAGCAAGGAATGGAGTGTTATCCATAGCTGCATCGTAAACACCGTTGATCAAGTGAGTTGCACCAGGTCCACCTGAACCAACTGCAACACCGATAGATCCGCCAAATTTAGCCTGCATAACCGCTGCAAGAGCACCTGTTTCTTCGTGGCGAACTTGCAAGAAACGGATATCTTTGTCTTCAGCCAAAGCGTCCATAAGTGAGCTGAGTGTTCCTGATGGGATACCGTAGATTGTGTCTACGCCCCATGTTTTCAATACGTTAAGCATTGCTGCAGATGCAGTGATTTTCCCTTGAGTCATAATGATAACTCTCCTTAAAGTTAATTTGATAAAAGATAAAAGCGCTTTTATATTTTTTTTGAAAACGATTCAGTAAATTTACAATCCTAATTTATCACATTTGATTTCAGATTCATAAGAATGTGCTCACAAAACTCCATTCTCTATTACAGTACAGATTGAAAACGTTTTGAAAATCTGTTTTAGAATAGCAAAAAAGCGGTTAAAACCGCCTTTTTATACTCAATGAAAATCAAAGAGCAAACTAGGAAGCTAGCCGCAGGCTGTACTTGAGTACGGCAAGGTGAAGCTGACGTGGTTTGAATTTGATTTTCGAAGAGTATTAATCGACTTTAGTAAAATTAAGCATAAGAGAGCTGATTAGAACAGAGACTGAACTAAAGGCCATGGCTAATCCTGCAAGTTCTGGATTGAGTACCAAACCAAGAACAGAAAACACTCCTGCTGCAATCGGAATACCAATGAGGTTATAGATAGAAGCCCAGAAAAGATTGAGTAGAATACGATTAAAGGTCTTCTTACTCATATCAAAAGCACGTGCCAATCCTAGTAAATTATTGGTTGTAAGGACAAGATCTGCTGATTCAATGGCAATATCTGTCCCAGAGCCCATGGCAATTCCGACATCCGCTACACTGAGGGCCGGCGCATCATTGATACCATCTCCAACAAAGGCCAATTTGCCATTCTTTTGAAGCTTGTGAATTTCATGTGCCTTTTCCTCTGGCAAGACATTTGCAATCACTTCTTCTATCCCAATTTGCTCTGCAATCGCATGGGCTACTCCAGCATTATCTCCAGTAAGCATGACCGTTCTAAGGCCACGTTTTTTCAATTTGGCAATAGCTTCTTTGGCATTTTCCTTAGGGACATCTTGCAAGGCAATTAAGCCTTTTAACTGACCATCTACGGATAGGAAGACAACTGTTTTTGCTTCTTTCTCAAGCAAATCAAATCGTTCTTGATAATCATGTGGAATAGCAAGATCATCTAAGAGTTTGGCATTCCCCAGCAAGACTTGTTTACCATTAATAATCCCAGTCACACCTTTTCCATGCAAGGCTTGGAAGTTTTCCACTGGGTAAAGGCTAATTCCTAGTTCAGATGTACGATTAACAATAGCTTGAGCTAGCGGGTGTTGAGATACATCTTCCAGTGAAGCAGCCAAACTTAGCACTTCTCTTTCATCACCAATAACATCTGTCACTACTGGCTTCCCTTCGGTCAAGGTTCCAGTCTTATCAAAAACAATGGTTTGGACTTTTTGGATTTCCTGTAAAACTGTACCATTTTTGAGAAGAATCCCCATCTTGGCACTTCGTCCTGTTCCAACCATGAGTGCTGTCGGTGTCGCGAGTCCTAGTGCACAAGGACAGGCAATTATCAAAACAGCAACTCCGTAGAGAAGTGAAGTCACAAAGCTATCTCCAAGTAAAACAAACCAGACCCAAAAAGTAAGAAGTCCTAAAATGACAACTGCTGGTACAAAAATCCCAGAAATCTTGTCTGTCAAATCTTGAATAGGAGCACGACTGGTTTGCGCTTTTTTCACAAAGTCCACAATCTGAGCCAACATAGTCTCAGAACCAACTTTTTCAGCTCTAAAGATGATCGTACCACTATTATTGATGGTTGAACCAATGACAGCATCTCCAACTGATTTATCGACTGGAATACTTTCTCCAGTCACCATTGATTCATCGATGCTGGTTTCACCTTCTAAGACAATCCCATCAACAGCTATTTTTTCACCTGGTCGAACGCGAATGAGATCCCCAACTTTGACTTGTTCTAGAGGTATTTGAACATAAACATCATCACGCAAAACCTCTGCTGTTTTTGCTTGTAGGTCTAATAATTTTTCGACTGCCTGCGAAGTATTTTTTCGCATTTTTTCCTCAAAAACTGCTCCCAAAAGAATGAAGAAGAGGATAAATGCAGCACTTTCAAAGTAAACGGGCAGACCAGTGAAGAGGGCAACTAAGCTATAGAAATAGGCCACTAGGGTTCCCAGAGCAACCAAGGTATCCATGTTGGAATTGTGCTTTTTAAAACTAGCCCAGGCGCTTCTGATATATGGAACTCCAGCTACCAGCATAATGGGTGTTGTGGCTAAAAAGGTGCCCCAACGCATGACTTGGTGACTAATTCCTCCTGTAGACATCCCAATCATGAGAATCACAAGAGGCACAGTAAAGATACTAGTAATCCAAAAACGCTGTAAAAGACTGAGAGACTTTTTAGTTTTTTCAACAACGGTGTAGGTCCCCTTTTGCATCTTCATGCCACATGAAAATTCATGTTCACCCAAGTCTTGAGGTGTAAAACGAATGATTTTTTCCTCATCTTGAGCGATTGGCTCTAGAATTCCTTCTTCTTCGAAGAGAATTTCTTTATAACAGTTTGATGGTGTCACACGGTGAAAGGTAATCTCAGCAGGAATTCCTTTTTGTAGTTGAATATGGGCTGGATGGTAGCCTTTGTCTGCCGTGATACGGATTTTTTGAACACCATTTTCAAGACTTGCTTTTACAATTTCAGTCATATCATTCTCCTATTCTACAATCATCTTACCGTGCATCATGTTCATTCCACAAGAGAAACCATATTCTCCCGCTTCTTGAGGAGTGATTTCAACCACATATTGGTCTCCCATAGGTAGGTCTGCATGCACACCAAAGTCTGGAAATACGATTTGGTCCAAGCAAGGTGAAGGATCTTTTCGATCAAAAATAATGCGAGCAGGTTGCGATTTTTTGAGGATAATGGTTTCTGGAGTATATCCTCCCATGACCTCCACTCGAATTTCTTGATAGCCATTCTTTTGTTGGGCTCTCTTAGCATCTTCTTGCGGTTTTTTGAAAAACCAAAAGAGGATAAAAGCAATCATTCCTAAAACAACAATAGATACAAATAGATTTAACATAGCGTCTCCTTTACATACAATTACATCTTACTTCTGTTACAGCACTTGCTTTTTTCTTTGAAATCACTTCTTCCAAACCTTCCAAGTCAGCTAGGGTAAAGTCACATTCTTCAATCAAATCAGCTAGCAAGAGCTTTATTCTTCGAGAACAAAGCTTGTCTTTGATATCCTGAACCATTAAGCCCCTACTATCATCTAGCGTTAAAAGGGCCGAATAGACAAAGGACTTGCCCTGTTTTTCCCGAGTCAAACATTCTTTCTCCACCAAACGAGCCAAGAGTGTCTGGATCGTGGATTTGGACCAACTGAACCTTTTCTCTAATACTTTTATGAGATCAGTACTAGTCTGTTCTCCCTGCATCCAGATAATCTTCATGACCTGCCATTCTGCATCCGAAATCTGCATTGTTATTCCTCCTAAATCTACATTTGTCAATTACAATTATCAGTATACTCTTAAAATCTACATTTGTCAATTAAAAAAACCGATGTTAAACATCGGTTAAATCATTTCACTTAAAATTTATCCTAGCCAATTTTCTTGGTCTTCTTTAAAGCGTTTGAGGAGAGCAAGTCCTTCTGGTGTGATGTAGCCTTCTTCTTGGGCTAGGTGAATGAGCTCACTGTAGTTTGAAAGAGTCACCAGTTTGACACCAGCATCCGCAAAGTTCTTATCTGCTTTTGGTAATTGATAGCTGAAAATAGCAACAACACCAAGAACATCTGCACCTTCACGTTTAGCAGCTGCTACAGCCTCAAGAACCGAACCACCAGTTGAAATCAAATCTTCCACAACGACCATCTTTTGACCTTGGGCTACACGACCTTCGATTTGGTTTCCAGCACCATGGTCTTTTGGTTTGCTACGGATATAAGCAAATGGCAGGTTCATCTTATCAGCGATGATGGCACCGTGTGGGATACCTGCAGTCGCTGTTCCTGCAATCACTTCTACCTCTGGGAATTCTGACTTGATGGCTTCTACAAAACCATTCTCAATCAAGGTACGTGTCTCTGGGTAGGCAAGTGTTACACGATTATCCGTATAAATCGGTGACTTGATACCTGATGCCCAAGTGAAAGGCTCTTCTGGTTTGAGGTAAACAGCTTGAATTTTCAATAGATGGCTAGCAATGTCTTTAGCAAGTGTCATGGGATTCTCCTTTGTATTTTATACTTTATTCTTATTTCCAGTCTTGTGTCCATTCATCCTTGATAGCATGATAAGCTACTACTGGATCAGTGGCTTGAGTGATTGGGCGACCGACAACGATGTAGTCACTACCAATATGATAAGCATCTGCAGGTGTCATCACTCGTTTTTGATCTCCAACTGCAGCCCCTGCTGGTCGAATACCTGGTGTCAGGCAAATAAATTCTGGACTGGTAGCTTCTTTGATGAGTTTTACTTCTTGAGCTGAACAAACCACACCATCTAATCCCGCTTCAGCAGTTTTCTTGGCATAGTGAATAACCGATTCTTGAAGACTGGTTTGAATATTTTGAAAGTCTCTCATCTGTTCTTCAGAAGTTGAAGTCAACTGGGTAACAGCAATCAATTTGGCTTCTTTCCCAAGACCTTCACGCGCAGCCTTCATCATCTCTACACCACCTGCGGCATGAACATTGGTCATGTCAACACCCAGATGAGACAAAACCTTCATGGCTGACTTAACCGTATTGGGAATATCATGAAGTTTGAGATCCAGAAAGACACTGTGACCTAAGTCTTTCAAATAAGAAACAATCTCCGGACCTGTGGCGTAATAGAGCTCCATACCTACCTTTAGATAGAGGCTCTCTTCTGCTGGAAATTGTGCTAAAAACTTCTTGACTGCGTCAAAGCTTGGAAAATCAAGAGCAATAACCGGACGAGATTCGCGCATACTTTTCTCCTTTTACCTTTGTCAGCGAGAGAGCATGAAAAAAGGAACCTGCCTACAGCAAGGTTCCACGAAAAATGGGTAGAATTCACCCTTTCACCGTCTAACCTTAGCTGCCTCTCTGGACTGCTTTAAAGGTTTTTTACTATTCTATTATTTAAAGCAATACTTGTCAAGTAAAAACAAGTAACTGAACAAATCATCTGAAACTTAGTGACTCTGTGTTGTTTGAGTCGTCTGTGTTGTTTGATCTTGATTTCCTTGCTCAGCTTGTTTTTTCTTCTCTTCTTCCTGCTTCTTCTTTTCCTCTTCTTTGGCTTTGACTCTTTCGTCATCCAGAGCCTTATCCACTAGACTATAGCTATAGATACCGACTTCCATGTCAATACCACTAGGAACTGTCAACTGTGGTTTTATCTTACTATAGTAAGGTAATTTCTTCCCTAGTTCTGATAATGGCACCAAAATCTCGTCTGTATCATACATGGTAATCTTTAGAAGGTCACTTGTTACCTTACTTGGTGCAAGTTCAATCTTCTCAATCTCTTGCTTAATTTCTGGACTAACTTCATTTAGCTGAGAAATCAATGTTTTTATCTGTTCCTCATCGTTAAACAAAACAGATATGTATTTCTCAGGTAAGTTGTCAGAACTAACGGCAGTTGATTCAATACTTCCGCTTGATAAGATTGGATAATAACTATCACCAGAAACAGAGTAGGCTACAATCCCAAATTCCTTCACTTCAATGGTGAAGTGAACTGGGAATTGATAAACTATCTTTGCCGATTCGATCCAGTGATTTGATTTAACCATTTCCGCATGCTTATCTTTATTTAAGAGTAAGCTGATCGTATAGTCACTGTCACGAATGCCAGACGCTTCTCTAACTTGGTCTGCACTTGTCTGAACGTTACCCATAACCTCAATATGTTTCATTGTAGCCAGAGGGCTCAGAAGATAAATAGATAAGAATAAGATTAGAAAGCTAGGAACGAGGATAGTAACTGCTCGCCAGATATGTATAGAAGGAACGGCCGGTTTTGGAGGTTTACTCTTGGTTTTTACCTTTTTCTGTTTCTTAACCTTTTCGTCAACTTTTTCTTTCTCTACTTGATCCTGACTCTTAGCGTCTTCTTGTGAAATTTTCTCCGAATCTTTCTCTTCATTTGAAGTCTCATCGCTAGTATCCGAATCCTTCTCTTCAGATTTTTCGGATTCTTGGTCTACTTCATCAGAACTTACAGATTCCTCTTCCGTTTTTTTACTCAAATACTCTTGGTTTTGTTTCTGCCATTCTGACAATTCTTGAGTATTTTCAGAAGCAGACTTTGCTGCTTGTTCTTCTTTTTCACGAGCTTCTTCCGCAGCTCGTTTTGCTTCTTCTTCAGCCTTTTTTTGAAGATATTCTTGATTTCGTTTTTGCCACTCTGACAATTCCTTGCCTTGAGTGTCCTGATTCTTTTTATCCTTTGACATCAATTTTCCTTATGATAAATCTTTTTTTAGTAGCTCATAAAAATCTGCCACAGATTTTAATTCATGAGAATTCTTCATCGTGTTTTGATAGATCTCTTTGTTGGTCAAAAGTTGATTTACTTTTTCTTCCAAAGTAGACAAGGTCAAGTCACTCTCTTGCAACTCCTCAGCATAGCCTTTCTTCACAAAATAGGCTGCATTTTCAATCTGATCTCCACGGCTAGCTTCACGACCTAGTGGCACAATGACGTGCAATTTAGCCATAGCAAGAAGTTCAAAAATAGTATTGGCACCACCACGAGTGATGACCACATCAGCCAGATTCATGAGTGGTTGATAGAGTTCCGTCGCATAGTCAACACGGTAGAGGTTTGAACTTAGTTCATTTAAACTAGCATCTCCTGTCAGGTTGATGATATTATAGCGACTAGTCAGTTCTTCCTTGTGGTCTGTAACTAGTTGGTTAAAGACTCTCGCCCCAGCAGAACCACCGACGAAAAGAAGAGTTGGTAGCTTGTCGTTGAAAGAAGTTCGGATATCCACCATTTCTTCAGGTTCTTCCATAACTGGGCCAGAAACCTTGGTCACGGCTCCAACGTGCTCTACCTTAGTGAGACTAGATGCTTGCTCAAAAGTAGAGTACATCTTAGTCGCAAACTTATAGGCAATTTTATTGGCCAAGCCCATGGTGAGGTCAGACTCGTGGATGAAGACTGGTACTCTGCATACTCGCGCTGCGATAACAGGCGGAACAGATACAAATCCACCCTTAGAAAAGAGGGCTTGTGGACGAACTCGAAGCATGATAAAGAGCGATTGAAGAATTCCAAAAGCAACCTTAAAGACGTCAACCATATTTTGCCATGAGAAATATCGACGTAATTTCCCCGTTGCAATCGAATGGAAGGTGACATCTAAACCCGACTTGAGGATTTCATGATGCTCAATCCCGTTTTTATCACCAATATAGTGGACTTCCCAGCCATCTTCGATGAACTTAGGCATTAACAAAAGGTTGAGGGTAACGTGTCCAACCGTTCCCCCACCTGTAAATACTATTTTTTTCATATTATCCCTTTAACTCCGCTACAGTGTCGATGAAAAGATCTCCACGTACTTCAAAGTTAGCATACATATCCCAGCTTGCATTAGCAGGACTGAGGAGAACCACATCTCCTTCTTCTGCAAGTTCATAAGCCTTGCGGGTTGCATCTGCAATATCAGTTGCGTCGACATAAGCCACACCAGCCTTATCCGCTGCACGTTTGACACGTTCTGCAGATTGACCAAGGATGACCATTTTCTTAAGTCCAGTAATATCAGGAACCAATTCGTCAAACTCATTGCCACGGTCCAACCCACCAGCAATCAAGATAACCTTGCTATTGTCAAATCCAGACAAGGCTTTTTGAGTTGCTAAGATATTGGTTGACTTACTATCATTGTAGAATTTCACACCCTTGATCTCGTCTACAAATTGGAGACGGTGTTTCACACCACCAAAGGCTGACAATGTTTCCTTGATGGTTTCATTGTCAACACCACGCAGTTTAGCAACAGCAATAGTTGCAAGAGCATTTTCCACATTGTGGCTACCTGGAACACCGACTTCATCAGCTGCCATGACTTTTTCACCACGGAAGTAGAGAAGACCATCTTCAAGATAAGCTCCGTCAACCTTTTCAAGTGTTGAAAATGGTACTACAGTCGCATTTGTCTTTGCCGCAAGTTCTTTGGCTAATTCCTGATTAAAGTTCAATACTAGGTAATCAGCTGCTGTCATATTGCTTTGGATATTCCACTTAGCTTCAACATAAGCTTCAAAAGAACCGTGATAGTCAATATGTGTTGGCATCAGGTTTGTGATAACAGCAATTTCAGGATGGAATTCCTGGATTCCCATTAATTGGAAAGAAGAAAGTTCCATGACAAGGGTATCCTTATCTGTCGCAGTTTGGGCCACTTGACTAGCAGGATAACCGATGTTCCCTGATAAGAGGCCATTTTGCCCAGCCGCAGTCAGAACTTCTTCAATCATGGTTGTCGTCGTTGTCTTCCCATTTGAACCAGTAATACCGACGATTGGTGCTTCTGAAATCAAGTAAGCTAACTCAACTTCAGTCAAGACTGGAATACCTTTTTCCAGTGCTTTTTCAATCATTGGATTGCTATAAGGGATTCCTGGATTTTTTACCATCAAGGCAAAATCTTCGTCCAACAATTCCAATGGATGTCCACCTGTGACAACCTTAATCCCCTCTTCTAAAAGGCTCTGAGCTGCTGGATTTTCCTCAAAAGGTTTACCATCATTAACCGTCACAATGGCACCTAGCTTGTCCAAGAGACGTGCCGCAGACTCACCAGATTTGGCTAATCCTAGGACTAATACTTTCTTATTTTTAAATTGATCAATTCGTTTCATATCTAGAACTCCATTTCTACTCTTACTATTTTACCATTTTTATGAAAATAAAAAAGCCACAAAGGGCTTTCTTATTTGTTTTTTGTTATAAAAAACCTATTCTACCGACTTGAGGGCTTCTAGCATATCGACCTTTCGGAGATAGTGATTGACAAAAAAACCGAGTATGGTCAAGATGGTACCAACAGCTAAAACTGGGATTAGATACACTTCCCAACCGACCTGTGGTTGAAAACGGAAGGTGCCCGGTGCAATCATCTGAATTAGAAATTGATGGAGATAAAAGCCTGAGACCAAACCTACAATCATTCCAACCAGTGACAGTATGATGGTCTCCCGATAGATATAAAGGGTCACTTCTTTATTGTGAAAACCAAGGACCTTTATGGTTGAGAGTTCACGAATTCGTTCAGCAACATTGATATTGGTCAGATTATAGAGAATCACAACTGCTAGAAGTACCGATACCAGAACCAAAATTGCCATGGTTTGGTTAAGGGAACTGGCAAAACTTTCAAATAGCTGAATGGTTGAAGTATTTTGAACGACACCATTGACAGCTGCCTGCTCCATAAATTCTCTTGCAACTCTTTCAGTATTGCCTTCACTTTTATCCTTGAGTTGGACTAGATAGGTATTCATCTTAGGAGTTTGACCATAAATTTTCTCATAGGTCTCCTGATTCATATAAACAAAATGGCCTACATAATGCTCCGTGATGCCACCTACTTTAAAGGTTTTTCCATCTATTGTAAAGTTTTCACCAACGGAAACTCCTGCCAACTGAGCTAATTTTTCTGTCAAGACAACTCCGTTAGATAAGTCAAGTTTTTCCCCATTTTTTTCTAAACGGACAAATGGAGCCAGGTCATCCTTATCTGTTACCATGATGGTCACTGTCTGAATTCCAGCCTTGCTCGGATACTTCTCTTCAATCTGCTTAGAAAAAATCAAACGAAAATCTTTAACTCCATCGCTTTTCAGTTTTTCTTCTAACTTGTCCTTATCAGTATCTGAAGCTCTAGTATTTACAGAGAGAACCATCTGATATTGTTGCAGGTCCTTAAACTGCCTGTCGGCCACGCCAACCACAGAGGATTGAATCCCAAGTCCTGCAAAGAGGAGGGCAACTGAACCTCCAACCCCAAAAATGGTCATTAACATACGCTGCTTATAACGAAAGATATTACGAGCAGTAACCTTTTGAGTAAAGCTCAAACGTGACCAGATAAATGTGATGCGTTCTAAGAGAATTTTAGAACCCTTGACTGGAGGCTTAGGTAATAATAATTGCGCTGCTTCTTCATGCAATTCTCTACGAGATACAAGGTAGGCTGGTAGGACGCTTGCTACTAAGCTTAGCCCCAGAGCCAAGCAACTATAGGTCCAGTAGAAATATTGCTGACTCTCACCAACAATCATTCGGCCAGTAATGATATGTGAGATTGTAGGTGCTAAGACATAATGGCCATTCAGAATCCCTAGAAGGGTTCCAATAGTACCAGCAACCAGACCATAAATCACAAACTTAGCGATGATGTCCTTGCTATGGTAGCCTAGAGCTTTGAAAATCCCTGCATTGGTTCTTTCCTCATCTACAAATCGAGTCATAGTGGTAAAGGTAACCATGGCTGCCACTGCGTAGAGAACAACTGGAAAGATATTTCCCACGGCACGAATACTCATGGCTGAGTTACTATACATCAGATAACCTTGACCAGTAGGAGAGCTTTTTCGATTGTAGACATGATAGGTTGGCTCTGTTAGAGCATTGACCTCATCCTGACTGGTCTGCCACTTAGCCTTTTCCTTAGTAAGATCTGTTTCAGCTTGGCTTGCTTTTTCTTTTTCTTGTTTTAGCTGTTCTTTAGCTTGGTCTATCTGGCTCGAAACTTGGCTCTTTTGCGGTTCTGGAAGTTGGCTTAACTGTGACTCTTGACCTTGAAGCTGAGTCTCGGTTTCTTGTAGACGTTTCTTGCCAGCTGTCAAGTTGGTTTCCGCTTCATCTAGTTTTTTCTTCCCAACATCCAATTTCTCCTGAGAATCTTCTTTTATTTTCTTCAGCCGGGCTCGACCATTATCAGCAACTAGTTCCTTTAGAGTCTCCTCTTCTTCCTCGAGTTTCTTTTCGTAATCACTAGAAAAAGGATTGACATCTGTTAGACTAGTAAAACGAAGGCGGGCAATCGTGTAAACAGAGCTCTTAAAGTTATCTTTTGTTACAACACCATAGACTGATAAGTTCCCATTACCACTGCCTGCACTCCCCATATCCGTTTTTGAGAAAATATCTGGAGAGTGAACAAAGCCTGTAATGGTATAACTATACCGCTTCAATTGAGAATTGCTACCATTCTTTTGGTTCAAATGAATGACTTGTCCAATCTGATAGCGATCTTTCCAAAAGTCCGCCAAGGCCAGTTCATCTTCTTTTTCAGGCAAACGACCTTGGGTTACTTGAAATTTTGAAATCTTTTCAGTATTTGAAAAAATTCGTACGGCATCTTCACTATCCTCTAATGTCAAATCCGTCATATAACCAAATTCAACATCTGCTCCTGATAGAGTTTGCAATTCTTCCTGGTCTGTCTGATCTAGACCATAATCTCCCATGATGGTCATATCTGCCGCATTAGTATCTTTCAGATAAGCCCAAGCTGTTCGCTCCATATTGGGACTGGCTACTTTAAGACCAACCACAGCCAAAGATCCCAACATCATCAGAGTTAGGATGGATAAAAAGCGTCCCTTTGAACCTGTGAAAGACTGGAGCAGGTCTTTCCAATATGTCTTTCTTTTCATCTTAGTACTCCAAATCATCAATATCCTGTGGTTGAGGATTGAGGACAACACTCTTGACACCAGCATCATGCATTTGAATCACCCGATCAGCTATAGGAGCTAGCGAGGCATTGTGGGTCACAATGATAACGGTAGCCCCCTTCTTACGTGACATATCTTGAAGAATCTTTAGAACCTGCTTACCAGTCTGGTAGTCCAAAGCTCCCGTTGGTTCATCACAAAGGAGAATTTTAGGATTTTTAGCCACAGCTCGAGCAATAGATACCCGTTGTTGCTCACCACCTGACAACTGGGCTGGAAAGTTATTGAGACGATTGCCTAAACCTACATCCTTGAGAACCTGCTCAGGATCTAAGGCATCTGATACAATTTCTGATGCCAACTCGACATTTTCTTTGGCAGTCAAGTTAGAAACCAAGTTATAAAATTGAAAGACGAAACCAACATCATCCCTACGATAGTTGGTTCTCTGATGGGAAGTAAAATTCGAGATATTGGTTCCGTCTATCCAGACTTGTCCTTCATCGTTTGTATCCATACCACCAAGAATATTTAAGACTGTTGACTTCCCTGCTCCAGATGAACCAAGGATAATGACCAGTTCTCCCTTTTCAATCTCGAAGTTAACATCACGATTGGCTACGATTTCTGTTTCTCCAGTATGATACCTCTTATAGCTATGTTTCATTTCAATATAGGACATCTTATTTCCTCCTTTCCTCCCCCTTATTTCACCCTTATTATAACTCTTTTAATAATAGAAAGAAAGTTAATCCCTAAATATAAAACATAAAAAAGCGGACAAGATCTAGTTCTGTTTCTTGAAACTAGTTTGTCCACTTTTTATAGTTGAGATTGTTTTCTTGTCCAATCTCTATAATCTAAATACTGTCAGATTATTTTATTCTTCGTCTTTCTTCTTTCCCATTGCAAAGAGTCCAAGAAGCGCTCCCACAACACCTGCTGTTGCAAGGGTTGCATTTTCCTTAGTACCTGTTTCAGGGAGAATATGTTGACGGCTTGCAGGCGCCTGATAAGTCTTATCTTGTGACATAGCGAGGGCTACAATCGACTGCTCATCTTTGTACTCTGGTACTTCATTGACAGCTGCTTCGGCTGCGTTCACGCCACCAGTATATTCTGAAACTTCGTGAACTGCTGCAAAGACTGCATTGGCACCACCTTTGTACTCTGGCACATCGTTAACCGCTGCTTCGACTGCATTCACACCACCAGTGTATTCTGGAACTTCGTGAACTGCTGGTTCGACTACATTCGCTCCTAAAGTATGTTCTGGTACTTCATGAACTGCTGCTTCAACTCCATTCACGCCTCCAGTGTATTCTGGAATTTCGTGAACTGCTGCTTCAACTCCATTCACGCCTCCAGTGTATTCTGGAATTTCGTGAACTGCTGCTTCAACTCCATTCACGCCGCCTGTGAACTCTGGAACTTCATGTATAGCTGGTTCTTCTCCATTCACACCACCTATGAACTCTGGAACTTCGTGTACAGCTGGTTCTGTCTTAGCGCTTTCAGCATCTGCCTTAGTCAATTGAATGCGGTATTCCTTAATATGTTTACCACTTTCTGAAACAAGATGAATCAAGACTGGAAGTTTATCATCACCACTATCAACAATAGTTGCTGCTACGTTTTCGCCAGTTTCTACTGTTACTTGAGGACGATTTCCACTGTAGGTTACTTGGTAATCCACACGATCTTCAGAGAAGTCAGCAATCTCTTTACCATTCACAAGAAGTTTTGCAGCTGTACTATCCTTAGGTTCTTCACTTGGAGCGATGAAGGCCATTTCTGTAATAGCTACACCCTTGGTATCTGCTTTTCTTTCCATGCGCCATCTCATTGCCTTAGCTTTGACTGGAGCAAAGGTTACATGGATATCGGTTCCCGCTTGAATATCTTGATCCGCACGGTATTCAACTTTCTCCCAGTTAGAAGGAGTGTTGAATGGATGTTCTGGATCGTATGGTTGGTAGTTAGAGTAGTATTCTGGTGAGGCAAATTCTGGTCCCACATAGCGCTCTAAGATTAGTTTAGAAGGTGCATCTGTTCCACCGTCTGAGAAGAATCGAATGCTTCCTTCAGCAACTGTACGTTCAACAATCTTACCAGCTTCTCTAAAGATAACCCCTACTGAAACTTCTGGATTATCAGATGGAGTTGGAGACCAGTTGGTCCAACGACGGGTTTCATCATCAGAACCATCGTTAACATAGTCCACACGGTCATGAGAATTTAGATCAATATCATTGGTTGCAGAAGCAAATGAACGGTTGCTATCGTCATCGAAGTCTGGGTTGTCTGATAGGTTTTCACCGAGTTTATCAGTCACACGTACTGCTACTTCAGCAGTTAAATCAGTACCTAAAACGCGACCATGAACTTTAAATTCACCTGCAGTTGCTAGATTTTCAGCTGGGACTGCTTCCCAATCAACAGCCAAGTCTTTCACTTCATAGTTAGATTTTCCTGTGAAGTAGACAGGAACTTTTGCTGGTAACTCAAGCGTTTGTCCTTTAGCAACCAAGCGAGAGGATTTGGCAACAGCAACAGGTTTACTTGCGAGCAAATCTTTATCATTTGTGAAGTGTAGACGATATTCACCTAGGATATCTCCGTTTTCAGCCTTGACAACAACACGAACTGGATCTCCTTCACCTACGCTTGGTACAACTGTTGCAATACCATTTTCAGTGACACTTGCTGTTACAGTTGGAGCTTTTCCTTGGCTTGCTTCTAGATAGTAGTCAGTCAAGCCTGGGTTAAAGTTTGGCAAATCTTTTCCATCTACTTGAATTTGCGCTTGAGCTTTCTTAGCTGCAGCTACTTGTTTAGAGAAGATTTGAATTTCTGTAATAGAAGTGCCCCATTTACCATCTGGTCTAACCATACGGATACGAACCGCATAGGTATTGACTTTATCAAAGCTAAAGTGAGTCATTTCTCCAGCTCTCACTTGATCTGGAGCTTTAAGATTTGTCACTTGTTTCCAATTATTGTCATCGTTAAAGACGTGGTCTTCACTAGCTACAAAGCTTGGGTTCTTAGGCACTGTTGGAACATCTTTACCTACATAGTATTCGATGACATAAGACTTAGGTGCACCAACACCGTGATCTTCGTGGAAGGCAACATTGAGGTTGTCAACCGAACGTTTAGATAGGATACCCGAATCACCAAAGAGAATACCTACTGACGCTTCACTTGTACGGTTCCAGTTTGTCCAACGGTTAGCTGGTTGGTTGTTGTATGAGATTAGTTTATCATTAACATTTGCTACTGAGTCACTTGGATTTGAGTCTGAAGCAAAGGCAAGTGGCAACTCTGAACCTGTCCATTGGTCAGAAATGTTAGCACCAGTTTCTGTCTGATCAGACACACGAACATGAAGTTTTGTTGGTAACTGAGTCCCTTCGACATGCCCTGTCACTGTAAAGCTACCTTCATTTGCATATTGACTTGGGTCAATAGCATCCCAAGTCACTTTAGCTGAAGATACTTGGCCGTTTGAGTGGTAAGTACGAACACTTTCTGGTAATTGAGGAGCTTCTGAAACTGGAGTTGTTGTAGTCACTTCTTCGACTGCAATGATACCTTCTACAGAAACTTTAGCATGAGCTTCGTTTTCAATTCCTTCTACTTTACCTAGAACATCAAAGCTGTGGTATTTAGCAAGGTCTTCCTTAGCAACTGCTTGCCAAGTCACCTTGTGAACTTTTGGAAATCCTTTATCGTACTCTACGGTTACAGTATCAGGGAGACTTGGTTCTTGGTTCAAACCTGTCACGACGCTAACTGGACGAATGGCTTTGACAACTTTATTTTCAGTATTTGCCTGAATGTTCAAGTCAATCTGACCTTCAGCTCCTTCAAATTGAGCTTTCAGAGTTACTTGACCAGGTTTGTGCAATTCAAGCATGCCTTTACGAACAGCTACGTCTCCTTCACCTGTAGTTGAGAAGGTCACCTTATCGGCTTTCAAGACTGCCTGAGTACCATCTTGATAGTGAGCAAATACCTTGATACCAACTGTTTGGTCTTCTTTCAGAGCATCTGCATTTTCAACTTCTAGGCTCAAACGTTCAATCTGCGGAGCTTCTTGTAAGAATTGGATAGCATATGTTTGAACAGCTCCACCATCATTTGGTTGAATATAAATGCTTGCACGCATACCATTTGCTTCGTTAGCTTGAATAACTGTTACTTGAGCATTTTCAGCTAAAGCTTTGACTTCAGGTAAAGCAGTTCCATAAGCAAGTTTATGGTATAGAACTGGATGGTCAGTTGAGAGACCTTCTACAGCTTTGTCTGCTACTGTTACAGTCGGTACTACTGGACCAGCAGCTTGACCTTCGGCAACTACGAATGTAGCAGCGATTTCATCATCACCTGAAATTCCTTTAACTTGAATGCGAGAACCTGGGATAGCTAGTTTAGCTTGATCTTCAGCTGCAACTTCCCACTTATCAACGTCATAGCTTCCTACAGTACCATCTGACAACACATAGGTAACAGATTTGTCAACTTTACTTAGATCTGTAGTTGGTGCAATTCTCTTAACTACAGGTAATTCTGTTTCGAGTGCCAAGACTTCAACACGCGCTTCTACATCGCGACCATCTGCCACACCTTTAACAGTAAAAATACCAGGTTGGTTGACATCAACTGCTGACCATTCTACTGGAAGTTTTGCACGGCTGCCATCACTGTAGATAAATCCTACTTTTGAAGGCATTTTCGCTGCTTGACCGATTACTGTACGTACTTTAGGCACCTCTGTACCTAAAACAGTCTTTTCCTCTTGGTCTTTCTTACCTGTGAAGATAGTTGTTTGACCAGATTTCAAGAAATCAGAGTGAGCAGTCAAGGTGAATTTACCTGCTTGCTCAGTTGATTTGACAATCACAACACCCTTACCATTAAAGGCTTTGCGAATCCATGAACCGTCTGCTTGTTCTTTGTAACGTTCACGACTAGCTTGTTCTCCGTTGTCTACACCGACAATCTGACCTTGTCCATGCAACTGGAAGCGAACAAGGTTATTGGCTGTAGGAACTACGTTACCTTTACTGTCAACAATTTCGTAGTAGATATAAGTGAGGTCTTTTCCGTCAGCTGCGATAGCATTTTCTTCTTTGACCAAACGAACCCCTGCAGGTTCGCCAGCAGTCACAATCTTATCACGAGCAATAATATTTCCAGCTTCATCACGAGCTACTGCTTCTAATGTACCTGGTTCAAAAGCAACCTTCCATTCAAGGTAGAGCTCATTCGCATTAGCACCTTCTTGGTAAGTACGGCCATCGCTTGTTTGTTTTTTAGTAAATGTCTTCTTGCCTAGAGTTTCACCATTCAAGTATAGTTCTACACTTGCAGCGTTAGAATAGGCACGTACTGGAATCTTACCATCTGCATCCGCTACATTCGCTTTTAGAGTAGGATTTTCCCAGTTCCAGTGAGGAAGCAAGTGAACCATTGGTTTCTTCTGAGCAGAAACCCATTGGCTTTGGTACAAGTAGTAATCATTCTTTGGAATACCAGCTGTATCTACGATACCAAAGTAAGAACTCTTAACTGGAGTTTGGTTTTGGTTGTGCCATGGAGTAGGTTCACCTATATAGTCAGTACCTGTCCAGATGAACTGACCTGCATAGCCAGCATTGTCACGGTCAAAAGTCCAAGAAGCAGTAGCTGTTTTACCCCAACCAACACGGTCGTTACCGTAGTCTGATTGCTCATAATGACGGTAAGCTTGATTGCTATGTACCAATTCACGTTCTGGGCGGAAATAACTTCCACGTGTACGAGTAGCTGAAGACGTTTCAGATCCGTAAATCAACCAATTTGGATGTTTCGCACGAAGTTTCTTGTAGTTATCTTCTGAATAGTTAAATCCAACCGCGTCAAGTTCATTGGCAATCTTTTCATGGTCACCACTACCATCACCAAAGCGGAACTTATCTGCTCCCATAGTGACATAGCGTGTCTTATCAACAGCCTTAATAACTTGAACCAAGCGTTTAACAGTTGCTAAAGAACGAGGTTTCCCGTCTGCTTCACCGATTTCATTACCGATAGACCACATAACGATAGCAGGGTTGTTCTTTCCTCGTTCAACCATGGTACGAAGGTCAAAATCAGACCATTTTTCACCTTTCTTAGCATCTGGGTGAGTAGCATCTTTATCAAAGAAGCGACCGTAGTCATACTGTTTCTTACCACCGTACCAAGTATCGAAGGCTTCTTCTTGGACCAACAAACCAAGCTCTGCGGCGATCTGTAAAGTTTGCTCACTAGCTGGGTTGTGAGTTGTACGGATAGAGTTGACACCCATATCCTTCATTTGTTTCAGACGACGGTATTCAGCCTTATAGTTTTCTTCAGCACCTAGAGCCCCGTGGTCATGGTGAAGAGAAACCCCATGGAATTTAATGCGTTCACCATTCAAAGAGAAGCCTTCATTTGGTGTCCAATTGTAATAACGGTAACCAAACAAATCTTTCTTAGCATCGACCAATTGACCATCACGATAGACACGAGTCACCAATTCGTAAAGAGCTGGTTGGTCGCTATGTACTGTCCAAAGTTTTGGCTTATCAACTTGCAAAATAGCATTCAAGCTAGCTGATTGATGAGCTTTCAATACTTGACTAGCTGTACGTACTAGCTCAGTTACAGCTTGACCATTACGTTCGATAATTTGGTATTCAGCAAGAATTTCATGATCTTTATCATCAGTATTGACAATCTTACTGGTTACATGAGTATCAACCTTGCCGTTCTGTTGTTTTTCAAGGTCTGGTGTTAAGATAGTTGTTCCATTTTTCTCAGTATGGACCTTATCTGTGACTTGAAGAGTAACATCACGGTAAATTCCACTTCCTGAGTACCAACGGCTACTTGGTTGTTTATTAATGGCATGCACTGCTACGACATTTTCGCGACCGTCTTTATGGAGATAGTCAGTGATGTCATATGAGAATTGGTTGTAACCATTTGGATAGTGACCAACTAGCTGTCCATTTACATAAACCTGAGAATCCATGTAAACCCCATCAAATGTGATACGAACATTCTTATTGAGGTCTTCTTCATCGAGTTTAAAGGTCTTACGGTACCAAGCATCACCACCATTGAGTTGGCCACCTTCGTTTTGGGCAGGTGAGTCATGGTCAAAGTCATTGTAGATACTCCAGTCATGAGGAAGGTCTAATTTCTTCCAACTAGAAACATTGGCATCTGGCTTGACCGCATCTTTAGCATTGGCATTGAGCTTGAAATGCCAGTTTTGATTGAATTCTACTTTTCTATCCTCAATCAACTGTTTTACCTCATCATTAGTTGCAGGTTTGAGCTCTGGTTTTTCTGTTTGAGCAGATTGATCCTGAGTCACAGCTGGAGCTTGCTTTTCTACATCAGAGATTTCTTTTTTCTCAGGAGTAGTCTCAGTAGTTGGGGCTTCCTCTTTTTTATCTACTTCATGATTAGTTTCTACTGCTTCACTGGTAACAGTTTCTGTTGTTACAGGTTGTTCAAAAGCTTTTGAATCTACAGCCTCCTCTTTAGGAGTTTCTTTCTCCACTTTTTCTGTAGCAACTGCAATTGGAGTTTCATCAGCTGAAACTGGGGTTGCACTAGCTACACTTGCTCCAAATAAGACTGAGCATGTCCCGATAAGCACTGAGCATGTCCCGACCGTGAATTTACGGATGCTATAGACACTTTTACGATTCCAATGATCTTTTCCCATAGGGTTCTCCTTATTAAGTAACCGCTTCCATTTTTGTCAAAAGCGCTTTACTTTTGTTGTATTTATTACTTCTATTCTATAAAATAATATAGGAAACATCAATAGAATCTCTATAAAAATCATACTTTTGATTCTTTTTTCTATAATTTGTAGAAAACTTTGAAAATCTGAATGTACATTTAGAAAAATACATTAAAACAGCTGTTTCACTTATAGAAACAGCTGTTACTGAAAAACTATTCTGAATTTACCTTCGATTACTGACTATTCTTCTTTTAACATGTTTAGCATTTCATTTTTACGTTCTTCTAGCTCTGCAATTTGCTGGAGTAAAAGTCCCGAAAAATCACAATTAAGCTCTGCCGTTTCTCCACTGTTATACCAATCCAAAGCTACTATGTGATTGTCCTTATCAAAGCAGAAAATTACATCTCCATCCCCGATGACAGACAGAAATGGAATATAATCCTCAAAGCCCAGAGCGTGTAATTCCTTGGTTTTAATTCGAATATCTAAGAAATCTGGGATGCCATTTGCAATTCCAAAAACCTTAATACCTCGGCAGAAGGTCCAAAAAGGGGCTACATCGTAAGCCTTGGCTCTTGGCCATAGCTCTTCCCTGACTTCCATAAAGAGACCTCCCAGAGCTGACATGGTGAATTCTCTGAAATCTTCTGGAAGACGAATGCCATATTGAGTTTCAAAATCCTGAACATCTTCTTCCGATGGTTCATTGCCCATGCAAGCGACAACTTGATAAGTGTCCTTATCATAGTGACGAAAATAATCATAAACTTCCTTGAGTGCCATTATTTTAATCCTTTTTTACTCAGAAATATAGACTACAAATCCATCTGGTAAGATGATTTGTTGTCCTTCCTTAACCTGACAATGACTCGCTAAATCAACTGAATATCTATCCAAGACAAAATTTTCCTTAGACTGATTAAAGATAGCCTGAACTTCTTTTCCTTCGTGGCTCCACTTCAAGGAAAGAATATCTGGTTTCACTTCTTCTAGCTTATTGATTCCATATTGAATAATGCTTGAAATTTCCTTACGGACCTTGATTAATTTCTTCATGAAATTCAGCATATCATTGTCCCCAGAAACACGATCCCATGGCATGACACGACGGCAATCGGGATCTGGTCCACCTTTAAGTGCCAGCTCTGTTCCATAATAGATACAAGGAGCCCCTTTTTGAAGATAGAGGAAGGCGAGAGCAGCTTTGACATGCTGGATATTTCCTTTAGCGGTCGTGAGGATCCGCTCTGTATCATGAGAATCTAAAAGGTTAAACATCACTTCCGAGATTTGTTGCTTGTAGTACATAGACTGGCTATTGATTTCTGAAATGAACTGCTCCGTCTTTTTAGTCTGACGCAAGAAATAGTCCTTGATACTTTCAGAAAGAGGGTAGTTCATGACAGCATGGAACTCATCCCCTTTTAGCCAAGGCTGAGACGTATGCCAGATTTCACCTAAAATATACAAATCAGGTTTTTTAGCCAGAACTGCCTTTCTGAAATCTCTCCAGAACTGGTGGTCAATTTCATTGGCAACGTCCAAGCGCCAAGCATCAATATCAAAATTCTCAATCCAATAGGTCGCAACACTTAAAAGAAATTCTTTAACTTCCGGGTTGGCTGTATTTAACTTAGGCATATAGCTAGCAAAGGCAAAGGTATGATAAGGTAATTCTCTGGCCTTCTTAAGCTTATCCTCAGTAATTGGAAATTCTTGAATATGGAACCAATCCTTATAAGCTGACTTTTCTCCATTCTTCAGAACATCTTGCCACTGAGCCGACTGATAACCGATATGATTAAACACCGCATCTAGCATAATCTTGATGTCACGTTTATGAGCTTCATCGACTAGATTACGAAAGACTTCCTTGTCTCCAAAGTGACGGTCAATTTCAAAATAATCCGTCGTATCATATTTGTGGTTGGTCGTAGCTTCAAAAATCGGACAGAGATAAAGCCCAGTGATTCCCAAATCTTTTAGATAGTCTAGATGATCGATAATCCCTTGCAAGTCTCCACCAAAAAAGTCATCTCTTTCAGGTGCAATCTCTGCATCCCACTCTCGAGCTCCATCTGGAGTTAGGTTTGGATTTCCATTAGCAAAGCGTTCTGGAAAAATCTGATACCAAACAGTATTTGAAACCCAACTTGGAACCTGACAACCATCGATTTCGTGAATGTAAGGAAGCTTGAAACCATTACCTTCAGCATCCAAGTTTTCCTGAGTATATTCTACACATCCCTTATCACCGTAATAAACACCTTGACCTTCTTTATCAAGGAGCTCAAAGAGATATTGAATGCGTGCAAAATCAACGGAGACCGTGACCTGCCAATAATCAAATAAAGCATCCGAGGTTACTTTAGTCATTTCTTTCTTGGCTTCATACTTATCCTCGATGAAGATAAAGGGATCTCCATAATGTAAAATGACCTGCTGGACATCATCTTTCTTGGTTCTGATTCGGATATGTAGCTGACCTTCTTTGTAAAGATAAGCATACTCTGATTCTGGTCTATGATAAATGGCTGTTAATTCCATGTCTTGTCTCCTATAATCAATAAAAACGCAAACGTTTTCATAAACGATATTTCTAGTATACTATTTTACAAGTTAAATTGCAATACTGGGTCAAGTTTCACAAGAAAACAGCTCAAATTAGATACTGTAGACTAATCAAGAAATTTCAGCACCTATCAATAAAAAGCTCCCAAACTCAGCCTCACAGCCTAGTCAATCTGACAAAGAGCAAGTTCTTTTAATCCTCTGTCGTACAGGAAGGTTAAACAAAAGTTGTCTGTTATATTTTGAACCTTGTGTTTACTCATTCCTCTAGGCAAGGCTATATCGCACAATTCTCTTGTTGCCAGAGAAAATAGCTTTTGCTTGCCCTTCCAGTCATCATTTTTAAATAGGGGGCTCAGGATAAGATAAGGCGAATCCGTAAAAATTCCATTGACACCAGCTTTTTTGCCTAAAGCCTTTAAATGTTCAGATTCTAATAACTTTTCGATAATACGACCATCACTAGAGATTTTAACTAGGGCATAATAGTCCATGCCCCATTTATTGACAGAGGTTTGACTTTCTCCAGAGCTAAAGGCATAAAGCTCTTGCTGCCAATATTTCAGACTATCGATTTTAGGACAAGCATCAGAGTTCGTGTCGTGGTAGTTTAAAGCTTTTTTATCAATATGCGAATAAGTGGTCCACTTCGCCTGCTTGTTCTCTCTATCAAATTCTAAAAGGGCAAAGTTTCTTGCCTGATTTGTATAAACTTGATCTTCAAAACACACGGGTATCTGGTCGCTATCTGATACTATTTGAAAATATCTCTCTTGTGCCTTTTTAGGAAGTATACTTTGCGAATCCTTTATGGCAATGATTCCTGGATGAGAAAAATCACCAGTATAATAGACTATTTCCTTGCCAGCCTTGATGATGCCAATATTTTGTCCATCTGTATAGAGTAGAGGCTCTTCCTCCCAAACATGGTTACAAGCCCAAGCATCTATCTCCTTGACTCCCAAAGGAGACACTTCTAGCAGACAGTAGCGATTAAAAGCTTCCTTCTCACTGGTCAATACAAAGGCTCTACCATCATGTAACATGACAGAATTGAAAACACTATTGTAGTCCTTGTCTAGTTCCCATTTGTTCAATAGGCTTAACTTTAACTTCCCCATTTTCTTCCTCCTAATACTCAATGAACATCAAAGAGCAAACTAGGAAGCTAGCCAAAGGCTGTACTCGAATACGGCAAGGCGAAGCTGACGTGGTTTGAATTTGATTTTTGAAGAGTATAAACAATCACCAGTCATTGATGGCAAATAGAATGGCTAATCGAATATTTCTGAGCAACTGATCCGAAAGTTCATCGTATACTTGACCCAGTCCTTTATCTTGTGCAAGCCAGCCAGGTTCATCATTCCAGGAGCCCATTGCTCCAAAAACATCCGCTGCACTTGCAGCTCTAAATATGCTTAGATGTTGCGGTGGAATTTGAGGTTCTGCCAGTCCTTTACCAGATTCTGGGTCTAGCAAAAAGTTTCTGGCAGAGTGAAAGACTTTTGCAAAGTTCTCACATTCAATTTTACTTGCTAGATTTTCTATACGAGTCAATATGTCCTTAAATTCTTCCATATTATTTTCATAGTGGGGAAGGTCTTGAAAAGGCCTTTCCCATTCATACTCGGTATAGGTAACATCCCAGCCCTTGCCTGGGGAAGCAACGTCCCAATTTGGTAGGAAATAACTTGCCTTCCCATCTTTATAAAAACAGAGAATTGAACTCTGTGTTGTATTGGAAAATCCTAAAATACCTCTGTCTTCAACTGAAATAGGACAAAATAATTTTAAGTCCTTCAAACCTTTTTCCTTAAGGTTTTCAAACCAATCAGATACAGAAAGTTCTGTAGCTTCCCCATTTTCTGACGGCAAAATTTGAAAGCTCAACTTATTTGTATATTTTTCAGGCTTATAGCATATTTCTTTGCCACTTTTTAAAGCCTTCCTAGCGGCTGCTACGATACAGGCTATTTGATACATTTGTCCGTTCATACGATCTCATCCATTATCCCTTCAATCAGATTTGTAAGGCTTTTAGCCGCATAGATCACCTGGTCAGGATCATGGATGTAGCAAATAACCTGTCCTTCCTGACCCTCCTGGTCTGGATCAAAATCCAGCATAAGATAACAAGAGTCACAATACTGAGCAAAAGGAAGCCATTTTTTATTAAAAAGATAAGACTTAATTCTACTATCATGCATGTTTTCTAGGTCTTGACTAGAAAAATAGTCGGGAAATTCTGTTAACAGAGCATCTCTATTTTGAAAGTACTTTTTACATGCCTCAATTTCCTGTAGACTCATGAGAGAAAAAGTCAGCTCTCTCTGGTCAATCACACAAGGTAAAATAGAGAAGTATTTACTCCCATTTTTGTAGCTATAAAGCTCTTTGAAGTCACTAGGTAGACGAATACCAAGTCTTTCCTCAAAAGCTTGAAGCTCTTCCTCGGAAGCACCAGAATTTTTTTGATAATCAGCCGGGTATTCCTCTTCCGCAGGATCATCCAAATCCCAGTCTTCAAAATACTCACAAATATAAGTTTCTATTTTTTTAACTTTGTCAATTAGTTGCATAAGAGCCCCCCTTTTTGATTTCTCTTAACCTTCAAGAATTTCTTGTAAGTGTCTAGACATATTGCAGATAAATTCTTTAAAGCTACAAATATCACTTATAGTTTCGTGTTCCTCATCGTAAAAAGCTACTTTATTTGTCTTTGGATGCCAAATGATATAGATATGAGTATAATCTCCGGTTGACCGTGAAATACGGAGAAATTTTTTACGACCTTTTTTTAAGGGAATTGTTTGCATGAGAGGGAAAAACTCTATCCACTTAAAATCACAGTTAGTAAGTTCAAAATATAAGTCTTGACTCATAAGAAAATCGGTAAGTTCCCGAGGCAGTTTAAATGGTTTTAGTTCATCCAATTTATTGCGTAAATTATGAAATTCTACTGGCTCTAGTTTTTGAAAGTATTCTGCCATCTCTTGATCCCCCTTTTCGATAGCGATACTATAAGGTCTCATACCATCTTTTTCAGTGAGAGTCACGTCCGCCCCGTGCTCTACAAGGTATTTACACATATCTAGGTCAACATATCTTGCAGCTACACAGAGAGGCGTTGGCTTAAAGGGATAAACCGAGTCGGAGGCATTATAGTTTATATCAACTCCATTTTTAATAAAAAAATCTAGCACCTGATAATTTCTATCTGCAACGGCTCTCCTAAATGCTTTTCCGCCATATTTTTCGACACTATGTCCTAATGCATGGATAATAGCTAGATTATCAAACTTATTTCCAAATAAGGCTTCTTGAAAGGCTTCCGACTTTACAGCATTTACACTATGAATCTTTGCTCCATGTTCCATAAGATACTTGATGAACGTACCATCACAATACCTGACAGCCAACAAAAATGAAGGGTTATTTTTTACATTTAAATTAGCCCCCTTTTCCACTAGCCATTTTAGGGAGTCAAAATTTCCTGTAATCAAGGATAAATCAATTGGGCTTAGAGAGGTATACTTGCTGATTTCTATTTCTTGGTCAATATCCCAACCACTTGCAAGATATTGGTCTAAGGCCAAGGTGTCTCCCTCTATGATGTCCTTAACAAGTTGTGGAACCGATTTAAATTCTCCAATATTTTTTAATGTAATCATTGTCAAACTCTTATTCTTTTTACCGATTATAACTTGGTTCTTTTAGGTCAATTGGGTTAGGATTTTGCTTAATCCAAGCAAGAGCCAATTGGCAGAGACGGTCTAGACTGGCTTCATCATCATTCTCTTTGCTATGGATTTGCGCAATGACTTGCTTGATTTCTTCCAATTCTTGATCTGAAAGAGAGCTTCCTAAAGACAGGTAGTGAGGCATAGCCTGTAGCATCTTGCGGTAATCCCTGTCCCAGTTTGCCCCACCATTGCGATCCAGTTCATCTCGAACTCTGCCTGGTATACGGATAACTTCCCCCTGAACAGTTTTGGCTGCTCCACTTGAAGGAATCAAGAAGGACCATAGTTCCTCATATTGCTCCTCCCAAATTCCTTCTTTGACCAAGATTGGTTCACTGCCATCATGGGTTATTCGTTTGGCGACTGGCTTAACATCAAACAAAGCATAAAGTTTTTCTAGACCCTGATCTGCTGCTTCTAGATAGTCGGGATTGATTCCTTCTCTATGAAACTCAAAATCCTTGCCGATTTGCTCAACTCTTTCCTTCATTTTAGAGGTTTTCTTAGCACCAGCATCCAGAAGCATAGATGCGATTTCAGCAGTTTGGGCAATATAGATCCCCCGACAAACCATCAAGACTGAAGCTAGTGGGGTTCTTCCCATATCATTTTTAGCATTGACATTTGCTCCCTTGTCAATTAAAAATTTGACTGTTCTAGGATGAAAAAATTCAGCTGCCATATGTAGAGGGGTATCGCCATAGTTATTGGGCTTTTCAATGTCTGCCCCCAATTCACACAAGAGTTTTACTGTATCTCTCCCCAAGATTGCTTGACGGTATAAAGGAGTCGCTCCATAATAATCAGGGATATTGATATCTAAGCCTTGTTCGATAAGCCAAATAACCAATTCATCCGGGACTCCTCCCATATGAAGTGGTGTACATAAGCTAAATCTTCCATCATGTGCGGTTAATTCACAACGATTATAGACTGCTTTAAGGGCTTCAATATTTCCTTCATCCATTAAATCATTAAACTCTTTTGGTAATGTAACTCTTTTCTTTGCCATCTTTAGTTCCTTTCTTCTGATACATCATCTAGGGCAAGCCAATGAAGATTGTCAACAGTTTTCAAATTCAGGACTTGTCCATCATAATCATTTTTCAACTCAAGACCGTCTTGCTCAATAGATATATTATTGTACCAGTGGTCTAGGCTGGCGTATTTCCCCATATGAATGTTGATGAGTATACTGGTTATCGGATCCCACGTTCCTTTCTTAACAGTTTCAGCTAAAAGATAGTAAGCGTCTAAAAATATGAGATTTCTCCCATAGATCCAAAAGGGCAGTTCAAGTTCTAACAAAGGCAACTTGGCAGAAAAAATCTCATCCCCGTGGGGTGGCACGGTTTCATAATGAAATTCTATCTCACTGCCATAATAGGCAATCAAGGTTCCCTGACATCCAATATTTTGAGGAATTCCCTCCTCAGCTACTATAAATTCCATGACCTGCTCCTTCTATTTTCAATCATAAAATCCGACCAGACTCTGCCAGAATATCAAACTGGACGCATGGCCTATTCTAGTCATCAAGTGGATGAAGTCACTTTCACAACCCTTCCAAACTGCAGATTGAGCCGTTCCCATGGCTCTAACAAATGCTAGAAAATCTGGTGCCAGCCATATTTTTTCATCATAGGTCATCTCTGCATCAACAGCATAGACCGCCCCAGATTGATAATCCAGCAAAATAGTGTAGGGATCTCCATTTGCAATGATGATCAAGCTGCTTTCTTGTAGAGTTGAGTAATCATAGTATTCCAAATTGCGAATGATCAGCCAAGTAAGACTAGTGCCGTCCCCATATCCAAATTGGTAACTTAAAAAACCTATCTGCCCCCAGTTATAGGCCAGAATATACTTCCTAAAAATCGGATTCAAATCTTGGATTTGAAGTTGGCTTTTCAAACGATCCAGTTCAGACACTGGCAAATCTGTTTTATTCAGGACAATCCCTTCTCTTATCTCAGGGTCCAGTCCTTGTGTTTCTTCTTGGGTAAGGGAAATGATTTGGTCAATTGTCAATAATTCCATTGTCGACCTCCGACTATATATAGGTCATTATCTAGGGTAAGTTAGCTGGTTTGGGACTTCATTTTTCTAATGAACTTTCTTATCTCTATTATACCTCAAAGCTATCTAATAAGGGAAAACTACCAGTATTTTCAGGGATTATTTTTGATGAATAGTCGCCCAAAGTTATAGAAAAAAACCATTCCTCAAGGGAACAGCTTCATCACTTATAATTAAAGGTCTCTCCAGCCAATTTATCTGCTAACTTGGGAAAGAGAATATAAAACTTATGGGCTAAATTTAGCAAGGCTGGGAGATTGAGCTCGCGTTTGTTTTTTCCTATGGTCTTAACAATTTTTTTAGCTACTGCATCTGGCTCGAGTAGGAAGCGGTCGACCGATTTGAGGTAGGTCCCATCTGGGTCTGCCTGGTCAAAAAATCCTGTACGGATAGGTCCAGGATTAACCGTCGTCACATAAACACCATGGGGCATGAGTTCAAGACGCAAAGCATTTGAAAAACCGATGGCCGCAAACTTAGTCGCTGAGTAAAGACTGGACTTGCCAGTCGCTATCAATCCTGCCATACTAACGATATTGATGATATGGCCTTTTCGTGTCTCCTTCATACGAACTCCAACCAAACGAGACAGATTCATTAAAGCAAAGGTGTTAACCTCAAACATCTGATGAATATCTTGATCAGAAATCTTGTCAAAATCTTCAAAGATCCCGTAGCCAGCGTTGTTAATCAAGACATCAATCTTGCCATAACGCTGATAGAGCTCGGCTACTAGGCCTTCTAGGGCTTGAGCATCGGTAATATCCATCTCGACCAATTCTGCATGTGGATGATTCCCGTATAGCTGAACTAGTTTTTCCTTATTTCTGCCGAGTAAGATGAGTTGGTCATCTGGTAAGAGTTTGACCATTTCTTGGGCTAGACCTCCGCTAGCTCCTGTTATGAGAACAGTACGCATACTTTTCCTTTCTCAATCTTCTAGATTTCCACTTCTTCCAAATCTTTAACTACATGGACATTTTCAAAAATTGTTGCCGCATCTTTCTTAAGCTGGCTAATGTCTTTTGAGAGGAAGCGTGCACTGATATGGTTGAGCAAGAGTCGTTTGGCTCCTGCTTCTGTTGCAACCTGCGCAGCTTGCATATTTGTTGAGTGACCGTGATTGTGGGCAATCTTCTCATCACCCTTGCCATAAGTTGATTCATGGACAAGAACATCTGCATTGACAGCTAGACGCACACTGGCATTGGTCTTTCTAGTATCACCTAAAATGGTGATAATCTTACCAGGTCGCGGTGCTGAGATATAGTCTGCTGCCTTGATCTCGGTGCCGTCTTCTAGGACAACATCCTGACCGTTTTTGATTTTTCCAAAGAGTGGTCCAAAAGGTACACCAGCAGCCTTGAGCTTCTCAGCATCCAGAGTGCCTTCTAGGTCTTTTTGCATGACACGGTAGCCCACACAGAAAATAGTGTGATCCAACTCTTCCGCATACACCGTGAATTTATCTGTTTCGAGAATTTTCCCTAGAGAATCTTGGTCAAACTCATGGAAATGAATACGGTAAGGCAAACGAGAGCCTGACACACGAAGGCTGGTCAAGACGAAAGACTTAATGCCTTGGGGACCATAGATTTCTAAATCTGTCTGCTCTTCATTTGCTTGAAAGGCACGGCTAGAAAGAAATCCAGGTAAACCAAAGATATGGTCTCCATGCAAGTGAGTGATAAAAATTTTGCTGACCTTCCGTGGTCGAATCGTAGTTTCCAGAATGCGATTTTGCGTTCCTTCTCCACAGTCAAAGAGCCAAACTTCGTTAATCTCGTCCAAGAGTTTCAGGGCAAGGCTTGAAACGTTGCGGGCTTTAGAGGGCTGACCAGCCCCCGTTCCTAAAAATTGAATATCCATTCGATACTTTCTAATTAATCAATATATAACATAGCGGTACGGTTTTCCGAGCGATAATAAAGCTTACCAGAAAAAGCTCTAGCTTCTTGCAGTAAATCCTCTTGGCTATATCCCTTAAGTCGCTTTCTTCCATCTGCTAAATTTTCCAAATCTGTCAAAGCTGTGAGATTTTCCAGGCTGACTACTTCCTCTTCTCCGATTGCCTTCATGTAAATTTTCCCAGACTCCTCAAAAACTAGCTGATGGGGAAAAATTTGCGCAATCTCAAAAAGTAACTCATCCGTAATTGCTTCCTCGTTCTCTGAGAAAACCCTTCCCAGTCCTTCACTCTCGTAGCAAAATCCAAAGGATTTACCAGATAGGTTAAGGCGAATAAAAGGCTTATTCTCTATGGTAAAACTTGGCTCAGCATTGTAGAGGTTCAGTTCTTGGCTGACTTCTGCAAAATAATCGGTCGCAGCCTCTGGGCTCTTTTTCTGGTAGAGCTCGGCAAAGTAGGCATTCACTACGCTAGGTGGAGGTGTAATGAGAGCTAGTTGCTCCTCTTCAGACCTACCAGCTAAAAGTTGGTCCAGATAGACCTTGTCTAGACTTGTATAGCCACCATACTTGAGAGCTAATGTTTTGATATCAGTCATAAAATTCCTCTAATCTCCATTTGTTTCTATCTGCAATGTAGCCAGTGATGACCTCACAGTCATCTTGGTAGTCACGCTCTTCTAGAATCGCAACACTTTCCAAATCATGAATCTTATAAGACTTAGAAAAAGACACGCGCAGAGTAAAGGGTTCAAAAATTTCCTTAATCTTATCCAGCAATAAAGCTTGCAACTGTTCGCGACTATCCGCAGACTTGGCAGAAATCAATGCATATGGGGTTTGAGTTGGTGTGAAATTCTCTACTAAATCCGCTTTATTATAAAGGGTCAGGCGAGGAATATCCTCCATATCCAAATCTTTCATGATAGACAGAACTGTTTTTTCATGTTCCTCGTGATAAGGATTGCTGGCATCAATAACATGGACCAAGAGGTCTACATGCTTGCTTTCTTCCAAGGTCGACTTGAAACTAGATACCAACTCTGTCGGCAGATCTTGAATAAATCCAACGGTATCAGTTAAAGTCACCTGAAGATTGCCCCCCAGATGGATGCTTTTAGTTGTTGCATCTAGAGTTGCAAAAAGCTCATCTGCTTCATACTGGGTCTTGCTGGTCAAAGTGTTCATAATAGTTGACTTCCCAGCATTGGTGTAACCAATCAAACCAATCTTAAAGGTGCTTGACTCCAATCGTTTTTCTCGAACTGTCGCTCGATTTTTCTCAACCACCTTGAGCTGACGCTCGATATCTGTAATCTGGTTGCGAACGCTTCGACGGTTAAGCTCCAGCTGACTTTCACCAGGTCCACGGGAACCAATACCCCCTGCCTGACGGCTGAGCATAATCCCCTGACCAACTAGACGAGGTAGGAGGTATTTAAGCTGTGCCAGATGAACTTGGAGCTTCCCTTCATGACTGCGAGCTCGCATGGCAAAAATATCCAAAATCAACTGCATCCGGTCAATGACCTTGACCCCTAGAACTTCCTCTAAATTGACATTTTGTCGAGGAGTCAGACGGTTGTTGACGATGACAGTCGTGATTTCCTCTGCGTCCACCATTTGAGCTATTTCTTCTAACTTACCAGAACCGACGAAGGTCTTAGAATCATACTTTTCACGTTTTTGTCTGTAGCTATCCACTACAACTGCTCCAGCCGTCTTGGCCAAACTAGCCAGTTCTTCCATGGAGAGGTCAAAATTATCCATGCCTTGGAGTTCAACACCAATCAGTAGGACTCGCTCCTCTTTTTTTTCCGTTTCAATCATTTAAAAACTCCTCAATCTGGTTTAAAATACGGTCTTTCACACCAGATTCTCCTATCTGATAAAAGGTGACCTGCATGCGATTACGGAACCAGGTTAGCTGACGCTTGGCAAAACGGCGTGTCGCCTGTTTGAGACTCTCGCTAGCCTCCTCCAAACTTTGCTCCCCTCGAAAATAAGGAAATAGTTCCTTGTAGCCAATACCTTTAGCAGCCTGCACATCTGGATAATGCTCAAACAACCACTTGGCTTCATCCAATAATCCAGCTTCAAACATCAAATCCACACGATGGTTAATCCGTTCATACAATTGACTGCGCTCATCATCCAAGCAAATAATCAGTGGCTCATATAAAGTCTCTTGATTTTCCAAATCTTGAGCAAAATGGGCAATTTCCAAGGCACGCATGGCACGACGACGGTTAAACTGGGGAATTTCAAGGCCTGCTTGATCCACCAAATGGGCTAACTCCTCATCCGAAAAAGGCTCTAGACTAGCGCGATAGGCTAAAATATCCTCATGTGGTGTCTCTCCACCTAAATGATATCCTTCTAGCAGACTTTGGATATAAAGTCCTGTCCCACCAGCAATAATAGCAAGTTTCCCACGACTTTGAATGTCCTCAATGGCTACCTTAGCTTCTGAAACAAAATCAAAAGCCGAGTAAGACTCGGTTACATCTCTCACATCGATTAAATGATGAGGGACAGTTGCCTGCTCCTCTGGACTAGCCTTGGCAGTCCCAATATCTAGGCCTCGGTAGACTTGTTGGCTATCTCCACTAACTACTTCGCCGTTAAATCGCTGAGCAACTTCAATGGCAAGTGCAGTCTTTCCAACAGCTGTTGGACCAACAATCACAATTATTTTTGTTTTCATCGTTTTTCCTTGAAAAATTCCCATTTTTTCGTTACTATTATTATATCACAAAATGGACAGGCAGAAAAATGCTATATCTTGAGCTATTTCCGTCTGATTTATAAATAAAAGGAGGAAGACTCATGGCTAAAGGATTTGCTAAAGGTCTCGTAACAGGTGTTGCAGGAACTGTTGCTGCTGTTGCAGGTGCAGTATACGCATTCAAAAAGAAAGTGATTGAACCAGAAGAACAAAAAGCAGCTTTCATCGAAGAAAACCGTAAAAAAGCAGCTCGCCGTCGCGTATCACGTTAATAAACAAAAAAGAAGTTGGTTTTTCCAACTTCTTTTTATGTTCTTAAATAGCTAGGTCAAACTTCAACTGCGGCTTTACTGGATCATAATCAACCAACTCAAAATCTTCTGCTTTAATATCAAAGAAGTTGGTCTTATCTGGTACATTTAAGACCAAACGTGGTTGGCAATTTGAAGGTTCACGGCGAAGCAATTCCTCCGCTTGTTCAAATTGATTATCGTAGATATGAAGGTTATTGATAAAGTAGAAAAATTTCCCAACCTTCCAACCAAAGTGTTTAGCAATCATCATTTGAAGCGCCACATACTGCATAGCATTGATGTGATGAGCGACAAGCATATCGTTAGAGCGTTGAGTCAAGGTTGCATCCAAATAGATTTCCCCATCTACACGACGGACATCAAACATGGTTTGAAAGGCACAAGGAAGAAGGCCATCTGTTTCCTCAAAAGCTTGGTAATCCCAAAGTGAGATGATATTGCGACGATTCCAAGGATTGGCTTCCAGCTGTTTGAGAATTTTATTGATGATGTCGTGCTTCTTAACCACAGCCCCATAACGCTCCCCAATAGTACCAGTGTCTCCCACTTCCCAATCATTCCAGTAGTGAACATTGTACTTGTCATTGAGAACTTCTAGGCTATTTGATTGATCTTGGTAAATCCAAAGCACTTCTTTAATAGCCGATTTGATAGCGATAGGACGCAAGGTCGTGATTGGAAATTCACCCTTGGATAAATCATACTCTGCAAAAGCACCTGTGATGTACTTGGAATTAGCCACTGTTCCATCCTTATACTTGGGACGAGCTTGTTCTGAAAAGACACCTTCATTGAGAATTCGTTCAATGTTTTCTTTAAAAATCTTATCTGCTTTTGTCATTTACTCTCTCCTCAACGTTTATTCTTAACTAGTATAGCATAAAAAAAGAAAGGAGGAAAATCACTCGCTTCAAGAAAGTGATTTTCTCCTTTTTATTTCTTATTGCAATACAAGAGATGCTGCTCCGATAACTCCAGCATCATTTCCTAAAGTTGCAAGAGCTAGCTTAGTTGTTGTGCGAACTTGTGGGAAGGTATTTTCATCGTAAACCTTTTGCACGCCTTGAAGAAGGAAGTCTCCTGCAGCTGATACCCCTCCACCGATAACGATAGTTGATGGGTTTAGGATAGAACCGATGTTGGCACATGCAATACCCAAGTAACGTGAGAAGTTACGGTAAACGATCAAGGCAAGATCATCCCCTTCTTTTGCCAAGTCAAAGACAGTTTTAGCAGTTACTTCTTCACCGTCGTCAATCAAGCGTTTCAACTCTGCATCACCTTCATACTCATCTGCATAACGACGAGTCAAGTTGACAATACCTGTTGCTGAAGCTACTGTCTCAAGACAGCCTTTTTTACCACAAGTACATGCGATTGGTTGGTCAAAGTCAACTGTGATGTGTCCAAGTTCACCTGCAGCACCTGCAACACCGTGCAGCAATTTACCTTCTGCCACGATACCGCCACCAACACCTGTACCAAGTGTCATAAAGACAACGTCTGGTTGGTTTTCACCAGCACCCATCCAACGTTCACCAAGAGCAGCTACGTTGGCATCGTTGTCGATAAAGAATGGAATTTCCAAGGCTGCTTCCATTTTTTCTTTGATTGGTTGAAGAGTTTTCCAGTTGAGGTTATAGGCACCGATAACAGTTCCTTTTTCACGGTCAACCACACCAGGTGAACCCATACCAATTCCACGAAAATCTTCAGCAGATAATCCAAGTAAGCCCAAACGGTGTTGAATCGATTCAATCATATCGTCTACGATATGGCTTCCTTCATCCAAAATGTTAGTCTTGATAGACCATTTTTCTTGGATTTCTCCTTCTAGCGTTAAAATAGCAAACTTGATAGATGTCCCACCAAGGTCAATCCCAATAATCTTTTGACTCATCTTTTTCTCCTTTATGATAATATCAACTTCCATATTATTTTATCAAACTTATTTCAGCAATTCAAGAAAACTTCTAGTTATTTCTGCAAACTCTTTTGGTTTAGCCCTATTCAGAACATGAGGTCCATCAGGAATAATCTGAAACTGAGAATTTGGAATCAGTTGTTGCAGACCTTTCATAGACTTTAGATTAGGCTTATCCTGACTACCACAGATTAACAAAGTTGGATATGAACAATTTTTTGCAATCTCTCTTAAATCAAGTGTTTTTAATTCTTCAGATACTCCAACTAAAAGCGATTTGTCTGCTCCCTGCTTCTCAAATATCCTTTTTGGGAGTAGTTTAAATATCAGAGATTGAATATAAAAAGGGATGTTTCCCGCTAATTTCAATGGACAACCTGATAAAACCAAGGCCTGAAGATTTGGCAGATCGTAACTTGACAATTCTAATGCAAGTGCAGCCCCTAAAGACAAACCGACTAGGACAAAAGGTTCTGTCTCCTCTGATAAGTGCTGATAAATGCGCTCTTTGGCTTCTTGGTAGGTCCCAACTCCTGAAGGAAATAAGTCCAGTGCTTCAGAGGGATAATCTGCCAGCAAATCCTGAACTTCTTTCCAACTATCTGCTGACTGTCCCAAACCGTGTAAAAATATGAGTTTCAATTAGTTCTCCTTTACTGACAATTCATACAAGCCCCTAACCGCATTGCAGGCATAAATAACTTCTGCTTCTTTCAAATCTGATAAAGTTAAGACCTTCTCTTCTACTTGCCCATTTTCAAGCAAGTGTTGACGATAAATCCCTGGTAACAGGGCTAGCTGACTAGGTGGAGTATAGAGCTTACCATCCATTTTTAAGACCAGATTCCCAATAGAGGTTTCAAGCAATTTTCCATCAGCAGTGTGATAGATGATTTCCTGATTTCCCATTGTCAAATGTGGTCGGTATGTCGTCTTAAAGTAGGTAAAGGCCTGCTCCAAATCAGCTTCTTGCAGACAAAGTTTAGCCTGACAAAAACTAGAGTTAAGTGGTGTCAATACTTGTCGTTCAATTTCAATCTCTCCAGATTTGCTGAGACTGATTCGTATCCGATAATCTTGACGGATATCACAAGACTGGTACTCCTTCTCTATTTTTTGTCTCAAAACTTCTTGGTCAAATGGAAAGGCAAAATAACGACTAGCCTTTTGCAATCTTTCTAGATGTTGCTTTTCAAAAAGCAATTTTTTCTGGCTGATTTTCCCTGTCGTAATCAGCTGAAAACGAGGTTGTTTTCGGTAAAGAACCGCTGCTTTTTGCTGGACTTCACGGTATTCTGCTTCCCAAGTACTATCCCAAGTGATGCCTCCACCGACTCCATAGATGGCTTGCCCTCCATGCAGTTGAATGGTTCGAATAGCTACGTTGAAAATCCGTCGTCCATTGGGAAGTAAGAGTCCAACAGTTCCACAGTAAACTCCTCTTGGTTGGGGCTCGAGGTTCTTGATAATTTCCATAGTCGCTATCTTGGGAGCTCCTGTAATAGAACCACATGGAAAGAGTGAACGGAAGATCTCAACTAGGTCAACATCAGTTCTCAACTGACTCTTGATAGTCGAAGTCATCTGCCACACTGTAGAATACTGCTCCACTTGGCATAAACACTCCACATGCTCACTACCAACCTCAGAAATATGATTCATGTCATTGCGCAAGAGGTCCACTATCATCATGTTTTCTGAACGATTTTTGGGATCCTGCTCCAACCAAGCGGCCTCTTTCAAGTCATCATGGTCGTTCAGACCCCGTTTAGTTGTTCCCTTCATAGGGCGAGTCGTCAACTCACGACCATTTTGCTCAAAAAAGAGTTCTGGACTCATGGAAATAACTGCCATGTCGTCATGCTCTATGTAAGCATTGTATCCTGCTTCCTGCTCCACCACCATACGATTGTAGATAGCAAAAGGATTGGCAGACAACTCCTGCTTGAGTTGGACAGTATAATTGACCTGATAAGTATCCCCTTGTCTTAAATGATGGTGAATCTGTTCAATTGCCTTTTCATAGTCCTCCGCAGATGTTACTTCCTGCCAGTTTGATGGCAACTCCACCTCCTCATAAGTCAGAGGAATGTTAGATGTTTCAACACTGTTATGAACAGTGAAGTAAAGCAAATACTCTCCTAACAAGGGACCCTCGTGAACCGCTAACTTCTTCTCAAAAGCAGGTGCAGCCTCATAGCTGACATAACCCACCACATAATAGCCCTGTTCTTGGTAGCTTTCTACTTGTGCTAGCAAGTCTGTCACTTCTGCTAAATCTCTGGTTTTTAACTCTTTAATAGGCTGGGTAAAGGTGTATCTCTCACCCAAAACCCTAAAATCAATCACTGTTTTTCTATGCATATCCTAAGTATACCATAAAAGCCAGACCCCAACAGGAGATCCGACTTTTTTTCTGATATGATTGAAAAAATTTACTCAACATAATCCAACAAATAACCATAACCCTTTTCTTCCATTTGATCTTTAGGAATAAAGCGAATGGACAGACTATTGATACAATAGCGAAGCCCTCCCTTGTCCTGAGGTCCATCTGTAAAGACATGTCCTAGGTGAGAATCCCCTGTTCTACTTCTGACTTCTGTTCTGACCATATTATAAGACTTGTCTTCCTTATAGGTAGCAACATCTGGACTGATAGGCTGGGTAAAACTAGGCCAACCACAGCCCGATTCAAATTTATCTTTCGAAGAAAAGAGAGGTTCTCCAGTTGCTACATCCACATAAATACCTGCTTCAAACTTATCCCAGTAACGATTTGAAAAGGCCCGTTCGGTTTGACTATTTTGAGTCACTGCATACTCTTCAGGAGAGAGGAGTTTTTTCAATTCATCGTCACTTGGTTTTGGATACTTACTAGAATCAATGACAGGATAGGCTGCTTGATTGACATTGATATGACAATATCCATTAGGGTTTTTCTGGAGATAATCTTGGTGGTAGTCCTCAGCCACAATAAAGTTTCTTAAGGCTTCCTTTTCAACCGCTAGAGGCTGGTCATACTTCTTAGAAACTTGATCAAAGAATTGATTGATGACTTCTAAATCTTTCTCATCTGTATAGTAAACTCCTGTTCTGTACTGAGTCCCCACATCATTTCCCTGCTTATTCTTACTGATTGGATTGATAATGCGGAAATAATGGAGCAAAATTTCTTTTAAAGAGATTTGATTGGCATCATAGGTCACATGAACAGTCTCAGCATGCCCCGTTTGGCCGATCAATTCATACTGGGTTGTTTCTCCTCTACCATTTGCATAGCCAGAAACAGCATCTGTCACACCTGATACTCGTGAAAAATACTCTTCTACTCCCCAGAAACAACCTCCCGCTAGATAGATATCATGTAAGTCAGCATCTTTACTTGAATCAGTTTTTTTCTTGGCCTTTTGTCCTTGACTAACTGCTGCCTTCTCAATTTGAGAGGTATCAGTGTAGCTAGCGCTTCTTTTTTCCCAAAGAAATAAAACTCCTAAAATAAGAAAAATGATGATTCCAATGAATACAATTATTTTTAATTTATCATTCATGATGAGCCTCTAATCTATGCTTTTTAGCGTCTGTAAAATAGTTTCTTTGTCCATAAAACCTGGCTGGGTCTTGACTAGTTTGCCTTCTTTATCGATAAAAGCCTGAGTCGGATAAGAACGAACTCCGTAACTCGCTAAAAGTTGTCCCGAAGGGTCTAGCAATACTGGTAAATCTTTATAGTCCAAACCCTGATACCATTTTTTAAAGGCTTCTTCTGACTGCTCTCCTTTTTGACCAGGAGAAACCACTGTCAAGATGACATAGTCATCACTTGCTTCTTTTGCAAGTTCATCTGTATCAGGAAGGCTGGCTAGACAGATAGAACACCAAGATGCCCAAAATTTGAGATAGACCTTTTTACCCTTATAATCAGATAGACGGTAGTTTTTCCCATCAACTCCCGTGAGTTCAAAATCTGTAACTGCTTCTCCTTTTTTTACAGTTTGAGAGCTAACTTGCGCTTGTTTGTCTGCATTTTGCTTGTCAGTTTCGCTTGTTGTCTGATTTTTACAAGCCGATAGACAAAACAGACTAGTGCAGACCAATACAGTTGCTTCCATGTTTTCATCTTCATCACCTTCTTTTTTGTCATATGAATATAGATATTCACTTTGTAGTTCTATTATATACCTACCTTGCTAAAAATACTTGGAATCTGTTTGGAAAATTCTTAAAACCCTTGGGAACCAAAAAACTCTCACCTGCTTAGCAGATGAGAGTCAATTGATTATTTAAAGATAGAAGTTTTAAAGCTATCTGTTTGTTGAAGAAGTTTCTTAAAGAGTTTTTCTTTCAAAGTGACAGTATTGTCAAATTTAACAGAACCATTCTTCAAGCTTACCTTATCTTTTTCAACAGCAGCAGCAAATGCTTGTTTCAAGTCCTCATAAGAGTTATACGTTGTACCATCAATTTCAATAGATTGAATTCCATGTTTGGCACTTGTCACAACTTCATTGAAGTAAGCTTTCTTCCAATCTTCAAGATTGTTGAATTTTCCTTCAGAAATCTTGTTGATGATGAAATCGTCACCTAGGGTCTCTTTACCAGCTTTCTTAGATTCAGCTTTTAGCATGTTAGAAGCATAGTTTAGGAAGCCTTTTTCGTAGCCATAGTAACCCCAGATTCTGAAAGTATTGTGTTTGAAGGACATAGCTCCAGGAGCACCTTCACTAGTATTCCCACCGTAGATACCAGACATCATTGGAACCGTGACATAAGCAGAATCAAAGTCAGATGGATTATAAACCCTGTTACCTGGGCCACGGTTGGTCATGAAGTTGTTAGTTACTAGGTCATCTACTGTACGTAATGGAATAGCCTTTTCCTCATCACTCAAAGGTCGCACCTTATCGAATTGATTCTTGGTGTTATTTCCTCGGTATTGTTTGTCTACTTTCTTGAACCAAGCGTTGTTTAAATCTTGATTTGCTTTATTGAGGACAGCTTCTCCTTCAAGATAATCCAGAAGCATGAGCGTATCATTATAGCCCTTCATGTAACGATCAATTTCGTCACGTGATTTAAGGTCATTTGGATTAGTGTTATACCATTGATTTCCATCATTTGGACGTTCATAAGCCATGTTGAGACCTAGGGCTTTGTACTCACCATTTGGATTTGATACTGACGGAGTTTGTAACATTCCTTGAGCAAATGCTTCAAGATCTGTTCCTTCACGGTGTCTTGAGCCACCTAGGTAAACCATTCGGTCATTTACGTGAGTTGTTTCATGAGTAAAGGCAGACACCCCAAAATCACTAATCATGTCCGTCACCATAAAGAAGACAGAATCATCCTTATATGGATTCGCATAAACGCGAGCCACAGCTCCCATACGCCAATCAGTCGCATGGTAACGGTCGGTCGGACCATACAATTCACGGATAGGTGCCACATCTTTACCACCATTTGTATGACCATAACGGTCGGTACTGATACCTTTATAGTTTTGGTTATCAAGTACAGGTGTTGGAACCATGTTATTACTCTTCAAGAGTTGATTACGGACTTTATCTAAAGATAGACGTGACCAGAAATCCAGGTAATTCTGTTGACCTTTCGCAACCTTGTCAATTTCAGCTTTGAAGGCATTACGCTCTGCTTCAGTGTTCTTACCATATTTTTCAAATGAACTATAGGCCATGGTGTTGTATGTTGAAATCAAGAACATGTGAGCATCTTTTAAGTTCAAGAGTGGTAAGATCATCTTGCCGTGCACATCGTTATTTAAGCCTTCGTATGCTCGATGTTTCTTATTTGCAAAATCAGGATTTGTTGTTTTTGGTTCCACGATATAGACATTATCTTTAGTTGCTTTTATAAACCAATCATTCAAGTCTGTATCTTTTGTGAAGAGTTCCATGTTATATTTGAGGAAGTCATTTAAATTGCCTGATAGAGTATGTTTAGTAACTACTTCACGGAAGGCATCATGTGTGCGAGTTCCTTTTACATAGTCTTCTTTTGAACCAATTTCAATCAAACGGTCTAATACATTGACGTTCTTACCATAGAAGTCTGGCTTGAACAACATGAGTTGCTTGATATTGAAATCATCAAACTTCACCCCGTAATAACGGTTAAGGTAAGAAAGGCCAAGGAGAAGCGCTGCCTTGTTGTCATCAATTTTCTTAATCAAAGCACGTTTAGCAGCTTCATCTGTGTTTAATTGATGATCCTCATTTTCAACCAACTGTTTCACAAATTTAGTAAGATTATCCTTAACTTCTTTGAAGGTTTCTTCAAGATAAAGGTTCTTAATCGCATTAACTTTGTTTGGACCAGTTCTACCAAGGTGTGTATAGATTGGATCAGATTGCAATTCTACAGGACTCAATTTTTCAACAATAGTATTGATGAGATCACTACGGTCTTTGTCAACCATGTTTGGAGTGTAAACAACTTCACCAAGTTCTGCAATACCATACTCTTTCACTTGTTTGACTTTAGAGTCTTTCGGCGTAATGCTGAAGACATCTTTTGTCTTATCTGCATAGTGGATCATAATATGATCAGCATCAGCTAATTCCGTCACAAAGGTATTGCCCCTCATGGCAGTGACAGACAATACTTCTTTAGTTAGGAGAGGACTTCCTGCAGCAAGTTTATTACCTTGGTCGACAATCCACTCTTTATTATAGAAAGGTTGAAGTTTTGCGATATTACGGTAAGCTAGCTCCCGAGTCGCATCATAACTATCAATTGCTTTGTATTGATCGTCTTTGTTAAGACTATTATTAAGCTTGTCTTCAATAGGTTTGCTGCTGGTAAATTTATCAGCAGTGATTCCCATCGCTTCAATTTTCTGCTCAGCTTCTGCCAGTGAGATACTTGGAATTTTACGTGAATTGTTAAAGGATTTCTTACCTTCACTCACGCCATCAACACTATAATTACGTTTGGTTCTTGAATAGGTGAAGTAATCGTCAGCATCAATATCTGAGTGACCAAATACCATCTCACCTGTTTTGACTTTCATCATAGTGATGTTGTCTTCAATAGTACCCAAGGCCCAGTTGGTACCCAGCAATCCACCAGATTGAACAGCTTCTTTCAGTTCGATAGAACCTTTAGCAACTGAATTTCTAAGGACACCTTCTTTACCGACCGTGTAGTTGTTAGCACCATTTTGAGATGAATAAACTAAACCTGCAGCTTTTGCTTTATTACCAGTAATTTCAGCATCAACGTAGGCTTTTTCAACGATACCCTTCCAGTTTTCACCAAGAACACCAGCTAAATAACCTCCTCTACTACCAGCAGCGTGAAGTTTACCGATAAAGGCGACATTACTTACTTTTCCACTACCATCAATTTTATTGATAATACCAGCTACATCATTATTACCGACAACACTTCCTGTTACTTTGACATTTTCGATAGTCGCATTGTTTTTGATGACATTAGCAATTGGAGCTACTCGATCAACTCCGGACATATCAATGTTGACATTTTCTAGTATGAGATCCTTAACTGAACCACCTTCAATGTTTCCAAATAATGGTTTAGTGATATTATGAATAGCAAATTTATTACCTTCAGTACTTCCCAACGAACCTTTAAAGGCATTGGTTACATAAGATTTGCCAGCAGCTGGTACATTATTAGCATTCATATTGCTACCAAGCTTGAATGTACCAGTCGGATTAGCTTGCATAGCTTTTACAAGTTCATTAAAGTCGTAGTAAACATCACCTTCATGAGCTTTAGGTTTAGGTAAATAGTGTATATACTCTTCAGTGAAACGATTCTCTGCAGTACGTTGAATCAAATCTGGTGCTTTAGCAGTTACTTTGTAAAGTTTATTTCCATCTACAGTAACTTCTTCGATTTTATCAACAGCTAGTTTCGTAACCTTGTTATCGTAAGTGGTAACTTTTAAGTAGTAAGGCTTAACATTCGATGGTTTCTCGGACAAGAGACTACTATCGGTCTCATTTCCTTGGTCATCTACACTGATTAAGCTTGTTTCCTTAATATTTTTGACTTCAACTTTTTTAAGGTCGATTCTCAATGGTTCTTCCTTAAGAACTTCTTCCTCGTCACCATTGCCACGATCATACACCATGGTCGTCGCAAGTGTATAATCCTTGTAATAATCTAAATCAGCTAAAGCTGTCGCAAGATTTGACTCTGAAAGACTAAAGGTCTTAATAACTTGATCGCCTTTTTTCAATACTGCTTGAATAGACTTAATCGTCACACCATCTGGTTTCTTAAGGTTATAAGTTGCTTTTGCACTGCGACTCAATTCTTCTGTATCAACTTTAGTTAATGTCAGAGTAGGTTTTTCTAATTCCTTAGTACCTGTTTTGATAATGTGGTCTTGTGCCTGTTCAAGAACTTCTTCTGAAACAGTAGGGGCATCTGCAGTTCTCACACCCTTGATAGTCTTGTAGACTTTGGTAATTTTCTTCTTACCATTCTTACCTACTTGAGCAACCGTTTCTGTTCCCTTCAGATGATCAGAGTCTTCTTCAACTATCGTCTTATAAGGAATTTCTTCGAAAGAAACTTCTTCCTCTTGACCTTCAATTGCTTTTGTGCCTCGGCTAATTTTTTCAGCTACAGGAGCTTTAACAACTTCCGTACTAGTGGTGATAGCTTCGCCAACTTTCTCCCCATCTACAGTTTTATAGACACGATGTATGAGTTGACTACCAGCTTCACCCTTTTGAACAACACTTTCTTCGTCTGTATAACGATTAGAATCCGATAGGTATTCTGTAGAATATGGAATTGTAACAGTTTCTGTTTCCGTCACAGTTGACTCTGTCACATTGTATTCTGGCAAGCTCGGTTGAATGAGAGATTCACCCACATGACCTTCTTCTCGAGTGCCCTTAGCTGTCACTTCGCCTGTATATTCTGGAAGTTCAGGTTGGATTGGAGATTCGCCTACATGACCTTCCTCTTGAGTGCCCTTAGCTGTCACTTCGCCTGTATATTCTGGAAGTTCAGGTTGGATTGGAGATTCGCCTACATGACCTTCCTCTTGGGTACCCTTGGCTGTCACTTCGCCTGTATATTCTGGAAGTTCAGGTTGGATTGGAGATTCGCCTACATGGCCTTCTTCTTGAGTTCCTTTAGCTGTAGTTTCCTCGGTTTGAGCGGGTTGATTCGGTTGAACAAGAGGCTCACCTTCATGAGTTTCTTCTTGTGTTACTTGACCTGTAGTCAATTTTTCATCATGAGTATTATCTGGGATAGAGACTTTCAAGTCTGCTTCTTTGAAGTACCCAATGTAGTCATACCCATCAATTTGAATAACTCCATTCGCTAAATCTTCTTTACTACATGAAGAGAGTGTCTGATTATAAGATTGTAGGACCTGATTTTCAAAAGCCTTAGCAGTAAGAGGAATAAAGTAACTACCTCCAAGGGCACCAATCAGTAGGATTCCAACTACCTTATTGCGATATTTCTTAGATATTAAGAGGACCGCTAAAGAAGCAGTTGCAAAACCGAGCCCCGCTAGCGCTAATTCTTTAGTTCCAGTACTTGGTAACTGCTGGCTTCCAACTTCTTTTTTTCTATAAACAAGATAAACAATATCATCTTGTTCTAAATTCGACGGAAGCTCTCTATGAATAAGGGCTTTTTCAGCTTCTGTCAGCTCTTGCTCTGCCAAATAGCGATAGTGTACCTGATTTGGCTCACAAACTTCATTAGCTGCTACTTGATCAAGCAAGAGGTTATTAGCACCAAAAAGCAAGGCCCCGATGATAGCAGAACCCACTCCAACAGAGAACTTTCTAATAGAATATTTTATAACCTTTTCAACTTGTTTCTTTTCCATTTTACGATTTCCTAATAGCATCTTGTGGGTATTGAGCACGCGCCCCTCCAATCAGTTTTGGACGACTAGCGAGCGCAGTTACGTGGGCATGGCCGATTGTTTTTAGAACTGGACGTATAGGTACTTGAACATGCTTGATATGCATCCCAATAGCCGTATCTCCAATATCAAGGCCTGCATCAGCTTTGATAAATTCGACCTCAACTGGGTCTTTCATATAGCGAAAGGCCGCCAATTGACCAGAACCTCCAGCATGCAAAGTCGGTAGGACACTAACAATCTCGAGATTGTTTTTGATAGCAACCTCTCGTTCTACTACCAAGGCCCGGTTGACATGTTCACATCCCTGAACTGCTAGATGGATACCTCTTGATGACAAGATTTCTAAGATTTTTTGAACAATTAATTCTCCAATTTCTTGACTAGAAGCTTTCCCAATATGTCCTCCTATCACCTCACTGGACGATAAGCCCAAAACAAAGAGAGCCCCCTCATGGAGAGAAGCCTTTGTTAGCACATCTTCTAGGATTTCCTCTACCTCTTTTTGTAAATATCCTTGGTCCATACTTTACCTCGCTTATTTCTTTCTATGATATCGTTTTTTCATCATTTTAGCAAGCTAAGTGACGTGATAGAAAGTATTTATCTATAGCACCTCAATTGAGTTTACAAAAATTATCGTATAGTCTAAGACTAAGCAAATCCAAATCCAAATCTAAAACGAAAAAGACAGAGAATTCTATTTCTCTGTCTTTTTTCAAATACTTCAAACTTTTTTGAGTCCTTGTACAGCATCATGGTTGATGATGACTTGACCATATTCTTGTAGAACTGAACGGCTGATATCACTATCATCTGCAAATTCACGCATACGAGCTAATAACCAAGCTGGATAAAGACTCGGATGATCCTCTACATCAACCAAGACTGTTAGATAGTATTGGTCATTCATTTTGTAGAGTTCTGAAGTCTCCATTTGGTAATCAACGGTTTTAGCAAAAGAAACCAAACTAGTTAAGTCATCAAAGCGTAAGATGTAGTAGATATAAGGTTCCCTTTTCCCTTCATCCACCTCAGCAATTTCATCAATTGTCGCTTCCTCTTCTTTTTCAACCTGTTCTAAAGATTGAATGGCTTCAATATCCTCTTTGTTTTTTTCTGCCATGGTTTTCTCCAAGGTTTTTAAAAATTCATCTGGAGACATTTTTGCTAGTTCATCCATATCAGGAAGGTCTGCCAAATCCTCAAAATCCAAATTTTGGTCAATCTTAGATTTCGTCACAAAGACATCAACCTTATCAGGCTTCGGTGTCACTCGGAAGCTAAGCATTCCTGTATCCAAAAAACTGTCTGGCATTTCTAGCTCATCCAAAATAGCATAGAAAAACTCTTCTGTTTTTTCCTGTGGAACGAGAAAGTCTGCGATTTCCATTCCACGATCCATCAAATCTTCTAAAGACATCGTGATTTTTAGTGTGGTATCACTGATTTGTTTCATTTTCATAGTTCGTAACCTCATACTTTCAGTTCTATCTATTATACAAGATTTAAATGATTTTATCAAAAGAATGGCGTTGGAATGTGATATAATACTAGTATCTATTTTAGAATGTAAGAAAGAAAGTTTCATGAAAAATATAAAAGTTAACGCTTTGGCTAGCTTGCTGGTCAATATTTTAAATATCGTTTTTCCCTTGATTACTAACCCCTATCTAACACGGATACTTAGTAAATCAAATTATGGTTATTTTAATACAGCTAACACCTGGGCGAGCTTTGTCATTCCACTAGCTGCCTTTGGGATTTACAATTATGGGATTCGAGCAATTAGTAAAGTAAAGGATGACAAAAATAAGATTAATTATGTCTTTTCTAAGTTGTTCTATATTTCGCTCATTACTTCTGTTGTAACAACAGCTATCTATTTCCTCTTTATTTATTTCGATACTAGTATTGTCAATCTAAAAATACTTTATTATATCCTTGGAATCCAAGCTCTTTTCCAATTCCTAAATATCGAGTGGATGAATGAAGCCTATGAGAACTATTCATTTATCCTTTATAAAACACTAGTTATTCGTATTGGAATGTTGATTGCTATCTTTGCTTTCGTTAAGACTCCTGATGATATTGTTCCCTATGCTACAATCATGAGTGCGACAACTATTATCAACTATCTACTCAGCTTCCTATGGATTAAACGAGAGGTTTCCTTTGTCAAGATTCAAGTCATTGAACTCATCAAAGCATCTAAGCCTCTTCTGACCATGCTACTCCTTGCAAATGCCAATATGCTTTACACCTTGCTGGACCGTATGTTCATTACCAAAGGACCTGATGAGAATTACATCTCCTACTACACTATTGCCTCGAGTATTGTTATGCTGATTGCTAGTGTCCTGAGTGGAGCTATCAATGTCAGCATACCTCGACTTGGTTACTATTTAGGAAAAAAAGATTACACTTCATACAAGTATCTGGTCAATCAAGGTGCATCTCTCTTTTTCTTCCTCATGATTCCGACTAGTATCGGGATTATGGTTTTAGGAACTTATGCGACTGTTATCTACTCTTCTGAAAAGTACATAGAAGCGGGAATTGTAACAAGCGTCTTTGCCTTTCGAACCATTATTTGGGCTATTGAATTAATCCTTGGAAAACAGATTATCTTTATCAATGACCACGAAAATCGTTTGACAGCTTTATACTTTATCGGTGGCGGTGTCAATGTCATCCTAAACTTTCTACTCCTTTTCAACAACATCTATACTCCTGCCTACTACATCGGGACAACGATTATTGCCGAAGCAATCGTAGTTCTACTTGAAATCCGATTTATTCAGAAACATAAACTCTTGGATTTGAAAGAAATCTTTGGAACATTAGCTCGCTACACAATTGTGTCATTAGGCTTTATCCCAATTTACTATATCTGTAAAATTCTCTTCCAAGTTCATTCATACACAGTGAATATGGCTATGCTCAGTATGGTGGTATCTACAATCGCCGGTTGTGCTATCTATTACGCTTTCGCTCTCTTTGTGATTAAGGATAAAACCCTTCACTATGCACTAGATTTAGTTCGCGCTAAAATCAAACGAAGTTAACAAAAGACCAATAAAGCTTAAGCTTTATTGGTCTTTTTATTGCAGAAAAATTTAATTAAAAATCAGTTAGAAACTTAGTTCTTTTCTTGGCTCGTTTGTGTCTTAGGTTCAGTGGATTGATTATTTTCCTCAGACGTAACAGATGAGCTTTCTGTTTGTTGAGTTTTCTTTACTTCTGTTGTTTCGAAAATATTCCCCTGACTATTTGCTACCGTTTGTTCCTGAGTTGTTTCCTCGGTTGTAGCAGTCGTCCAAATTCCATCTCGATTAACCTTATAGCCATCAGGTGTTGTACCATTTCTCAAGAGAGAACCATTTGTTTGGAAATAATACCAGTTACCATTCAGTTGTTTCCAACCAGTTTCCATGGCACCACTTGCATTGAGATAATAGCCGGCTCCATTAATATCTTGAAGACCTGTTAACATGACACCTTCCTCTGGATTGAGGTAGTACCAAAGACCTTTATCTTTGAACCAACCCGTCTTCATAGTGCCGCTACTTGCGAAGTAATAATAATGGTTATCGAGCCATTTCCAACCTGTCTGCATAGCTCCGCTTGCATTTAGATAATAACGAGAACCATCGATTTCTTGGAAGCCTGTTAACATGACACCCTCTTTATCTAGATAATACCAGATGTCCTTATCTTTGAGCCAACCTGTCTTCATCGCACCACTGCTTACGAAGTAGTAATAATGGTTATCGAGCCATTTCCAACCTGTCTGCATAGCTCCGCTTGCATTTAGATAATAACGAGAACCATCGATTTCTTGGAAGCCTGTTAACATGACACCCTCTTTATCTAGATAATACCAGA